>NZ_JAETXM010000001.1 GCF_024494465.1 Bacillus sp. V3B
TTACCTTTATAATAGTTTTTATAAATGATATCCAGGGGAAAAAATAGACTTCTTTCCCCTGAACATTACACTCGTTGAGTTAGATACGAAATCGATATTTAAAATACTAGATACGATTAAACAGGCATCAACAAATCTAGATGGTTTCAATTTATTTATTAATATATTTCCACCAACATTGATAGATCCGACTTTTCAAAATAGTTTAGAAAAGCTACTATGTCTTTCAAACATAAAACCCAGCTCTATTGTGTTAGAAATAAGTGAAGCTGAAAGAGGAACAAATTTATCTATCCTCAAAAAAATATCTCGAATTTTAAAAAACAAGGATTTTTAATTGATCTTGATAACTTTGGAAAAGGCGAATCAACAATCAAATCCATTATAGAAATTGAACCTAATATTGTAAAAATTGACCGTTACTTTGCTAAGAATTTGTCTAACTCATCGAAAAACAAGCAGTAATCCAACAATGATACCACTATGATTTTAGAAGGTTTGAGTTCAAAATAGACTTACAAACAGCAAAGGGTTTAAGTGTTCCTTTTGGCCAGGGGTATTATTTAGGAAAACCAAAACTCATAGATTAATATTTACCAAATATTGGTTCCGATGATCATGCTTGAGTGAATTTTTTTGATTTTAAGAAAGTACTTTATGGGAGAAGTTAAAAAACATTCATCTAGTAATCATTTTTTATTTATAAGAGAGGAGAATAAAGTGATAGCTTTAAAAAATAAAATGCGCTATGAATTGTTGGTAGAACAGTTTCAAATAGATACATCTACTTTATTTTATAAAGAGCTAAAATATTCGATCGAACGTATATTTTCATCTATCTATAATTACACAGACATCATGTATATTGAATTTATTGATGATAAAGCACTGTACAGCTATATTAAATATCATCGATCGAGTGTCATTTTCAAGAGCGTGTGGATCAGCATTTCCCGATAATTCAATGATAATGGTTTGTATAAAGCTTTGAGTATCAATGCCTAACTCCTTTGCTGCCATTTCAACTTGAAGAGGATTTTTAATTTTCAAGAATTCATGATATTGTTCAAAGGTTTTCCTATATAAAATATCGGTTCTTGATCTGATTTTCATAATTTCTAGGGTGAGGATAGGAGCGCCCTGTTCAACAATTAAGCGATCTCTGATAGATAAGGGACTATGATCAGGCAGCCTAAAAAACGGATCTTGATCTGATAGGATGCACATGACAGGATAAATCAATATGATCCGAAATAGATACATAGGCTGGTTTTGTTTTATTGAGAAAAAGGAGAAAAAGATCCGCAAGAACTTTTTCGAAAGATAGATTGTCAGCTGGATAACATTTTCCCTCGAGATAATCTGCATAAGTAATCGTTTTTTTCATTAAATGATTCATTTCTATAATGATAGATTTCAATCCTCTGTTTTCTATGGATAACCGTGTTAGATGGTTACGTATTTCGGTTCTCTGTAGCAATTGCTCATTTGTCTCTTCAAGCTTTGTTAATAAATGAGTGACTTCATCTAAATTTTTCTGAACTTCTTCATGAAGCTGGGCATTGTGAATGGCTACTGCAAAGTGGGAGGCAAAGCCTTGAAGAAGTAGAAGATCCCTTTCGCTAGGTAACTCTTCCCGATCAAAGCGATGAAGGGTCATGACACCAATTCTCTTATCGCCAAACATAATAGGTACAGACAAAAGAGATTTAATGGTTCTTTTGGAGGCACCTGCAGCGTGTAAGATATTGAAATTGTCTTCACTTAAATCTTCCATACTGTCATAAATTTCCTTTGTGGTTCCAATCAATCGAACAGAACCGTCTCTAAAGACCTTTCCGACAATAGACTCACCGATACTTACCTGAAAGGACCTGATTTGGTCATTAAATCCGACGTATGACTTCTTCGAGTGCTCATCAAAAAGTTGGATGAACCCCGCATCTGATGAACCCCGCATCTGTGGATCTGAAGATCGCAATAGCGTAATGCATGATTTTCTTAAGTACGTCATCTAATTCAAGAGTCGAGGTGATGACACGGAAGCTTTCCATAAGGGGATTTCCATGTCATGCTGTACCTTTAACGAATCTGGATCTAAATGATGAAGCTCGATTTCGTCTTTCAATATTCTTTTACCTCTCCTATGTTGAATTCAACAATTTATTTGGAAAAACATTGTGTAATCCAACATTGATTATTTATTATATATTTTATAATATTTAGTAAATTAAGAAAATTACTTTATTAAAATTTCTTCAAAAGTAGGGGGCCGGGGGGTTACGGCCTTATTACGGGGAGGAAGACCTGGAAAAGCAGTTGCACTTCGAGCAGACTTTTATGAAGGAAAAGATGTGAAAATTGCACGTAATGTTGGAAAAGAGAATAAACAGCCAGCGGATCACAGTAAAGTAGGTTAATGTGTGACTAAATCATTTATAAATGGTTCAGTTAATAGATGAATGGAGGCAGTTGAATATGAAAGACAAACTAATGAAAATGTTAAAGGATCGTAAAGAAGAAATCATTGAAATTAGAAGATATCTTCATGAACATCCTGAATTGTCATTTGAAGAAGAAAACACAAGTAAATATATTGAAGAGTTTTATAAAGGTAAAGATGTCAAAGTTGAGACAAATGTTGGTGGAGGATATGGTGTAATCGTTACCATTACAGGAGGAAAACCTGGAAAAACAATGGGATTACGTGCTGATTTCGATGCTCTCCCTATTTTTGAAGAAACGGATGTGCCGTTCAAATCAAAAAATCCCGGTGTCATGCATGCATGTGGTCATGATGGACATACCGCTTACCTACTGGTGCTTGCTGACTGCTTAATCCAGCTTAAGGATGAAGTTCCTGGTACGATTAAAATTATTCATCAACCTGCTGAAGAAGTACCGCCTGGAGGAGCAATCGGGATCATTAAATCTGGCTTACTTGATGATTTAGATCATATTTTCGGTATTCACTTACTGCCGCTAGGGCCATCAGGTGTTGTAGGATATAACAGTGGATATGTATTCCCAGGACGTGCATACTTTAAATTGAAGATTCAAGGTGTTGGGGGACATGGTTCTTCTCCTCACTTAGCAAATGATGCCATCGTAGCAGGTTCATACTTTGTAACTGCTATTCAAACAATTGTCAGCCGTCGATTAAACCCATTCGATATGGGTGTTATTACAATCGGTTCGTTTAACGGAAATGGTACATTCAATGTGATTAAAGACAGCGTGGAAATTGAAGGGGATGTCCGCGCGATGACAGAAGAAACACGTGAATTAATTGAACAAGAAATTCGCCGCATTGCGAAAGGGATTGAAGTAGAATTTGATGTAACATGTAAGTTTACTTATACACCAGACTATCCGCCACTATATAATGATCCTGAAGTGACAGACGTGGTTGCAACATGTTTACGAAATGCGAATGATAAAGACATTACAGATGTAAAGGAATTCCCTAAAATGGCACCATCAGAAGACTTCGCACACTATGCAAAAAAATTCCCAGCATGTTTCTTCTATATTTGCTGCACACCAAAAGGGGTAGAGAAACCGTACTTTAATCATAATCCAAAATTTGATATTGATGAAGATGCCCTTTTAGTAGCCGCAAAAGCAGTCGGTCAAGTTGTTTGTGGCTATTACGAAATAGATTAAAACAAATTAACTTTGTTGATGGGGTAGCGTCAGTTACATGTGGATTTACAACATTAAGAGTTCCCTACTTGAAAAACCGTAATTTTAAAACAATAGATTTCTATAAAAAATATAGAGCCAACACTAATGAAATATCGTGTTGGCTTTTACCGTTAGTTTTAAATAAAGTTAAACGCAATTCTGCATCATTTATTTAGGGTTTCGTCTTTCAATATTCTTTCCCTTATGTTGAAATCCACAATTTATTACAAAAAATGGTGTGTCATCCCACATTGATTGTTTGTTATATATATTATAGTATTTGGTAAATTAAGAAAAATAAAAAGACAATAGAATTATATGTCTAGAGATATAGAGAAAGTAGCCAATAAGCCCTTACGACAGAAATCAAAGTCAATTTAGAAATATTAGCCTATGCATAGGAAACATTTCAAGAGGTCATGAATAGTGAAAAGAAAAGAGAAGGTTAACTTTCACTGCTTATTTTGGTTTTGACAATAACTAGCTCTATCTGGAATATTAGGAAGGATGATATAGGATTGATGTGGGACATTTTAAATATTATCGGAACGATTGCGTTTGCGATAAGTGGCACCATCGTAGCTATGGAAGAAGAATATGATATTTTAGGAGTTTATATTTTAGGGTTAGCCACAGCCTTTGGTGGAGGGGCGATTCGTAATCTTTTAATAGGCGTACCTATATCCGCCTTATGGGAACAAGGACCACTATTTTTAACGGCTGTTATTGTCATGACCATTGTGTTCATTTTTCCAAACCGCATCTTAAAGCAGTGGGGAAAATGGGAACTCTATACGGATGCCATTGGGTTGGCTGCATTTGCGGTTCAAGGTGCTCTTTATGCTACCGAAATGAACCATCCAGTCATTGCCGTTATCGTCGCTGCTCTTTTAACTGGAAGTGGTGGCGGAATTGTTCGTGATGTGTTAGCTGGAAGAAAACCGTTACTATTACATACAGATATTTATGGTGTTTGGGCCATACTAGGAGGTCTAGTAATAGGAATAGGACTCGTAAATCAACCCTGGGAATTATATCTATTGTTCATGCTAATTGTCGTTCTGAGGATTTTAACTGTTCTTTATAACTGGAAATTACCTTATTGTTCCATTAAGAAAAATCAAGTATCCTATGAAATAGGTCATAAGGATTGAAAAATAATCGACTTCTAGTATTTGTCATAGATTCGCTTATTGTTGGTAGTTTAAATTAAATCAATAGTTTATTTCAAAGATATTCTTTATGGTTTTAAAACCAGTATCTTGAATCACGCGTGTTGATTAGCCAAAATTATACAGTATTCAAGTGATTCAGTTACTGATGGAATATCAGTATTTCTTTCACGCCAATTCGCCATTCAACTGGCAGATCATTACAAAGAAGCAGGCGTGTAAAACCTGCGAATGATAACTGTTTTCGGATACTTTTCTTACTGCCTTGTACATGCAAAAAATTTAGTAAAACATACGCAAGTAGTGCTGCGAACAGTTGATTGAACACTGCGTTTTTGGTCGTACCAAATAGCACAGGGACATTCAAATTTTGCTTGATCCAGCGAAAGCATGATTCAATTGCCCAACGTGATTTATACATCTCATTTAAGAGGCATGGCTGTTTCATTTGTGAAACCCACATGTAGTTTGATGCCAGAACGTTCGCCATGATACACAGCCCATGGTAAGCGAGTTTTTTCGACTGTAATCATTGTCGAATCAATAGAAAGAAGTGTTTTTGGCATGTTTAATGTGCGTCGTGTAGCACGATGTAACTTACCATTAATGGTCTCAAAAATACGCTTCATAATGGCATAATCCATTACCTTCATGTACCTGGATAATGAAGAATGATCGACCGGAACAAGTCCGAGCTAGGACCAACATCAGCTGCGTGACGTAAGCTTTTCCATCCGTTTGTTGCAGCGCTAATTAAATACGAAATGAGTGTTGAAACCGTGCATTTGCGCACTGTATCGACATAGTTGAACTCAGATAAAATCATTTGTAGTTCGGCTTCTGAAAGAAAGTTTTGAATGAGTGTAAAAATCGTGTTATTTTTGTTCAAGAGAGATTCCTCGTTTCGTAAATGTTTGTGTGGTAACTTACATTTCACATGAGAATCTCTCATTTTTTATGAAATTTAATTGGAAGAAACTAGATAATCAACATGCGTGATCTTGAATATCATTAGTAAGCTCTAGTTACATATAGTAATAATTATAGTAAGGATTAATTTTCAATATCAAATTCATATTTTTATAGTACTTAGGTAAAACATGGGTCGCTACTCTTACCTTTAATAAAAATATTAATCGGGAGCAAATCTTTTAGGTTTGCTCTTTTTGTGTGCCAGGCATGTTCATTAACTTGGCGGTGCAAGTCCGCTATGGGCGTTGGGATATGCGAACCATTAGCCAAAAGCAAGGGTGTCCGTGGTGACGCGGAATCTGAAGGAAGAGCTCTAGGCAAATCCTCGGTCTGAGGTACACGAATCACATTTGAGGTTCTCGTTCTAGGATGAGTTTGCAAAACAAAACAAAGTCCAAAATATCTCCAGATGGGACGGGAATAAATGTGGCAGATATATGAGGAGAAAGTGAATGAACTTACCCTGGGAGATCTCTTGATACCCTAATATAGGAACCTACTTAGTGATAAGTAGCTGAATCAAGAGAAGTCAGCCGAAGTCATAGTATCAACTTTAAAGGTTGAGAAGGACAGAACGAAAGGAGTGACAATGTTAGAGTCATTTACAAAGGAACAAAGACACAGCCAATCAATGGCTACAAGAGAGAGAAAGGGTCGGAAACCATAAAATTCTATTGTAGAGTGGAGTTCTCTTTGTGCAAACTTGAAGACATGGAAACAATATGGAATTTACTAAGAACTTAATTGAGAAAATCACAAGTCAAGACAATATGAACCAAGCCTTTCTGAAGGTTAAAAGAAATAAAGGGTCAGCAGGATTCGATGAGAAAGATATAGTAGCTACCCGCCTTTATTTGAAAGAGCATGGACAAGAAATGATTCAGCTTTTACAAGACGGAAAATATAAACCCCAAGCTGTTAGAAGGGTAGAAATACCAAAACCGAATGGTGGAAAACGTAAGTTAGGAATACCCAGAGTTACAGACCGAATCATTCAACAAGCAGTTGTCCCAATCATCACACCGATCTTCGAGAAACAATTTAGTTCATACAGTTATGGATTTAGACCAAATAAAAGTGCTCATCAAGCGATTGAACAAGCAAAGCAATATATCGAAGATGGATATGAGTATGTTGTAGATATAGATTTAGAGAAATTCTTCGATAAAGTACAGCACGATAAGCTGATGTCTCTTGTCGCCAAAACCATAACGGATAAATCAACACTAAAGTTAATTCGTCGTTTTCTACAAGTAGGAATTATGGAAAATGGAATCATTACAGTGAATAAAGAAGGAACACCACAGGGTGGACCGCTTAGTCCATTACTTAGCAATATCATTTTAAATGAATTGGATAAGGAGTTAGAAAAACGGGGGCACAAGTTTGTCCGCTATACGGACGACTGTAACATCTATGTAAAGAGTCTAAAAGCTGGAGAACGAGTGAAGCAAGGAATGACGATCTTTATTGAAAGAAAATGAAAACTGAAAGTGAACAAGGAGAAAAGTGCTGTGGGAAAGCCGAGTGCACGTATATTCTTAGGGATGAGTTTTTACCGAAGGCAAAAGGAAATCAGAATATACGTGCCCACGAAATCGAAACAGAGGGTTAAAGAGAAAATAAAGAAGATAACGAACCGTAATTGGCGAGTATCGATGGAATATCGTATCCTAAAGTTAAACCAGTTCATTCAAGGATGGGGAAACTATTTCAAAATCGGAGACATTAAGAGATATGCACGTGAAATAGACGCACATATTAGAAGACGATTGAGAGCCTGTCGATGGAAAGAGTGGAAGAAAACAAAAACGAAATACCGAAACTTGAAGAGTCTCGGTATCCGCCCAAATGACGCTTGGAAATGTGCGAACTCTCGCAAAGGATACTGGAGAAATTCGAATAATCCTATCTTGCATAAAGCTATGAACAATCAATATTGGGTAGATCAAGGATTAAAGCAATTAAGCCATGTGATTTCATAAACTTTCGAACCGCCGTATACGGAACCGTACGTACGGTGGTGTGAGAGGTTGGCACGGTAACGTGCTTCCTACTCGATTAGTGATCTATAATTAATCAAAGGTCAAATTCAACAATGGATCGATAGCCTTCTTAACTATATTGTCAATTTCACTCTGCGAAGAAAGAAAATACAGAGAAATTAAAACACATTTTAAAATGTTATTCGATAGAAAAATTGCTACATTTAGTTTTTCTTTCTCATAATAAATACATTCTGTTATATAAAATATATATATTTTTAAAAAAACTTAGAATATAATAAATGTAAGCGCTTCTATAAGTAATTAAAATTGTGTAAGGTGAGTTTATCAAACAATTGAATATTTTACGGTTGATTGTATTGGGAGAGAGTGATAAATATCGCCACCGAAGGAGCAAATTCCATAAAATCCTTGGAATAAATCTCTCAGGTAAAAAGAACCATTACATGACGTAGCTCTGGAGAGTGCATATTTCTTTATATGCCACCAAAGGGGATCTGCTTTTTTGCAGGACAAACTTTCAGGTAAAAGGACAGAGAGGGTAGAAACAATGCCTTCTTCTGTCCTTTTTTGTTGTAAAAAACAAACAATCCCTGAAATTAAGCGCTACTAAATCCAATAACAGCAGTATATGATGATGCAACTTGAAGATTCTTCCAAAGATAAGGAAGGCTTAATAACTACATTTACATGAAGATTATGGGAGATGAGAATATTGGCAGAAAATGAACTTGTATTGGACTTTCTTCATATAGTTTTAGCTATTCTTTGGGTATGGCTTTTTCTTCAAAATAAACGAAAGGGTACAATAAATCTTACACATATCATTCTGCTCGTTTTTGCATTTGGTATATTGCTTAATTCACTATATGAAGTCATTAGTAGTTGGGGGGTTTATTGAGCCACGAAGATAATGCTTGGGTCCTTTTTTCGAGAGCATATTCAACGCTCAGCCAAAGTATTGCACTCAAAATCAGGAAGGAAGAAGGATAAAAAAGAAGAGTATTCATTTTAGTGAAAATATACAAATTGCAACTATTACCATTCTAGCTGATGAAGTCAATTCACTTTTGATCCGAAAACTAGGTTTCCAGGCAGAATTAGTACCGGACTAGGGGTTGTAGGGAGAGAAGGAGATCATCGAATTACCCTTAAATGTAATTGAAGATCGCTTAAATTGCCATAAAATTATTAATTAAAAGTTGGAGATGTTTTAATGTCGAATGTAAATCTTGCCATTATTTATTATAGTTCGACTGGAACAAACCATGAACTGACAGACTGGGCTACGGAGGCCACAAAAGAAGGAGTCAAAAGTCCTGATTTGCACCAGAACCCCCAAAAATCCGAAATACTTGAAGAAAATATAAAAAATCGAAAGATTTCTAGTGACCCCTGGTCCTATACAACGAGTCCAAACAGTTGATGGATGAATTCTTTTTGATTTTGGACAGACTTCTCCCTGTGGAGAGTCTGTCCTTTTTTGATCATGCTTCCATTTGAATAGATTTTGCTTTTCCATACTGATCACGTCTTTTTTTAGAGTACTAGTATCAGTATGTCCAAGATTCAAAGATTACTTACAAGTGGTTTGAAATTTTTGCACCAGAACCAACTAAATTATATTCGATACGGGTCAATTCTAGTGAAAATCTCTTTTTTATCTAAAAATGGAGCATGGCATTGGATCATTTCTTCAGTAAAAGGATGAATCAATTCAAGCTTTACTGCATGTAAGGCTTGGCGTGGAAAAATTGGATTTCCTCCATATAATTGGTCGCCTGCAAGTGGATGTCCAATATAGCTGAAATGCACACGAATTTGATGTGTTCTACCTGTCTCAAGAGAACATTTGACAATAGAAATACTTTCCTGATGATTAGTATCAATCACTTCATAATGAGTAATAGCCTTCTGTCCACCAGGGGATACTCTTCTTCTAGTCGCATGATGGCGGTCCCGTCCAATTGATTCTTTGATCGTTCCTTTTTTGGTCGACAGGATTCCATGAACAATGGCGAGATAGGTACGTTTGATTTCGCGCTTTTCAAGTAACTGATCAAGTATCGAACCAATGAAAGGATGCTTAGCAAATAGAACCGCTCCAGTTGTATCCTTATCAAGACGATGAATATGCTTTACTTGGCGATATTCCCCTTTTGCTTGTAAATGGAAGGCTACAGCGTTGGCGAGAGTGTCAGTTTGTTCTGATGAATTTGGATGCGTATCCATATTTGCTGGCTTATTAACGACAAGAAGATGGTCATCCTCATATAGGATGGATAGGTCATAGAAGGTCGGTTTAATAGTCAATTCTTCCTCTGTGAAAAATTGAATTTCGAGTCGATCTTTTCTTTTAAGTGGTACTGTCCAAACGGCTATTTGGCCATTTACTTTCACTCTTTTTTCCATTCTTAAGGAATGAGTTTGTTTTTTGGGGGCATGCCAAATATTTCGAAATAATTCCTCAACAGAGAAGTTTGCCCACTTATCAGGGACAATGATTTCAAACCAGTCTCCTTTTCGGTGCGTCTGTATCATAAAAAAACTCCTTTTTAGGATGGATATTCGTTACAACTAACAATTTTTTGTACTATTATCCATTTTCTCTAGGTTGTGGTGTGAATTACCACCATAATAGCATAGGGAAATATGTTATTCTATTATCATCTATTAGAGTGATTAAAGGTGGTTTTTTCGTGAAGGTAGTATTTGCTTCAACTCCTTGTCAGGCAGAAGAGATTAAGGAGTTAATTAATCAGTTATATTCCAATGTATTTCCAATGTATTTTACAGATGATGAGATTCATGAGTGTGAAAAGCAAAAAGTATTATTCTTATCAGCTAGCCATTTTGAGCAATTAGGTACATTAAAGGAAGCTTACAAAGTAATTGCAAGCTTACAAACAATCATTTCAATTCTTGAAAGTGAAAATTTAGAAGATCAATATATGGAAACTTTTTATAAAAACAGTTCCATTCTAAATGATTATGGATTGAATTTCCCCTTTGAGTATCATCATTTCTCAGAATCAAAAGAGACAAAGAGTAGTGGGTTAAGTATTTATACAAAAGCAGCTAATGAGTTGTTAATATAAAAAATAAAAAGGCTGATACTGCACAGCCTTTTTATTTTTCTATATTCTGACTATTTTCTGCGAACCATTGTCTGTATTCAGTTTCATCTCTTAAATCAGCGATTCGTGCTACTTCTTTTCCATCTTTAAATTGCACAATGGTTGGGGTTCCTTTGATCCCATATTTGTTCCAACCTTGTTTAAATTCTTGAAGATTATATTGTACGAGGTTTATTCCCATATCCTCTGCTAATGGGGTGAGAATGGGTGTTGCTAATTCGCAATATTCACAAGATGATTGAAAATAATAAACGGTCACGTCCTCTTTGTTTTCTAATTTAAGATCAAGTTCATCCGGTAAGATTAAATTTTGATAATTTTCATCCTCTAGAAGTGAGATTGTATCTGGATGGAGGTTGTCTTTTCCGTATGGATTACCTTCTGCTTTTTTACTATTTTGCATATTGGTTAATACCGCAACCCCGCTAAATAATACAATAATAATAGCTAAAAAAACCAAAACCTTTTTCATTTTATACCTCCTTTGATTTTTTCCAAATAAGAAAACTACAAACAAAAATGATGATGAATGCTGTAAGGGATAAAAATGGAATCGTGATGAATCCCAACCAATTGATATACTGGCCTGTACAAGGAACTCTTCCACATGCTGGTGCTACATCGGACAATAAGCTAATCTTTTGCAATGAATAGTGATAAAGAGAAATACACCCACCAATAGCGGATAAAACCGTTGAATAAAGGGAAATGTTATAATCTTTTTTTACGTTAGCAATCCCTAGTATGATAACAAAAGGATACATGACGATACGTTGGTACCAACATAGTTCACAAGGCTCGTACTGACGGATTTCTGAAAAATATAAGCTACCAAACATGGCGATGACAGATGCACCCCAAGCCATGAAAAGCAGGTACTCCCGTTTATCTTTTTGAACGTTATTCATACTCGACTCCTTTTTTTAATGATTGTGTTAAACAATCGTGTTGATGCTCCAAAGGCCATTTATCAATAATAATCATTAACACAGCCTTTTTAATAATTCATTGTCGATTCGTTTGGTTATCCTCTTGAATTATATATTGGGAGGAGAAAAGTTGTAAACAAAGTTGCTTGTTTTAAGGATCATTCATTTTGGTTACTCGAAACACGATTGCCTTTTATTGAAAGTAGTAATTTATTCTTGTCGATTCTAGAGAATATTGTAAGGTTTTTTCCAATAATAGATAGGAACACTTCTTTATTAATCATTCATTTTCATGGTATATTTTATAATAAAGTCTTAAATGTTAACATAATATGATTTATCCCATCGTAACGGGCAGTTAGGCCCTACCTCAAGACTTCTTTATAGGGATAGGATTGAATAATTCAGGAGGGTTACATAATGAATTGGAAACAAAAGGCTGAGAGATGGATTCAGTACGAATCTTTAGATACAGTGGTACAAGAACAATTGAATCGAATTAAAGCAGATGATAAAGATTTAGAAGAGGCCTTTTACAAAGATTTGGAATTTGGAACAGGTGGGATGAGGGGCGAGATAGGTGCTGGAACGAATAGAATGAATCTATATACTATTCGAAAGGCATCTGCTGGACTTGCAGCTTATATTGAAGGGAATGGATCAGAAGCAAAAAGACGAGGTGTAGTCATTGCCTATGATTCGCGTCACTTTTCTCCAGAATTTGCTATGGAAGCAGCAAAAACATTGGCAACAAGAGGTATTCAGGCATATGTATTTGATGCCTTGCGCCCGACACCAGAGCTTTCATTTGCTGTTCGTTACTTACAAGCATTTTCTGGTATTGTGGTGACGGCTAGCCATAATCCACCAGAATATAATGGATATAAAGTATATGGTTCAGATGGTGGTCAATTACCACCAGAAGCAGCAGATGTGATTATTGATAAAGTAAATGAAATTGAAAATGAGCTATTAATTGCAGTGGAAGATCAATCTTCTTTAATGAAAAAAGGATTAATTAAAATGATCGGACATGAGGTTGATCAGGCATATAACGAAAAGTTAATGACGATTTCAGAAAACCGGAATATCGCAGATGAGATAGATGTGAAGGTCGTATTTACACCCCTTCACGGTACAGGAAATATTCCTATACGTAATGCGTTAAAATCGTTGAAATATCAACATGTAACGGTTGTAAAAGAGCAAGAATTACCAGATCCTGAATTTTCAACAGTAACCAGCCCAAATCCCGAAGAACAGGCTGCCTTTACTTTGGCCATTCAAGAAGGGAACAAAATTGGAGCAGACCTTCTGATTGCGACAGACCCGGATGCCGATCGTTTAGGGATAGCTGTAAAGAATGATAAAGGTGAGTATGTGATTTTAACGGGAAATCAAACAGGTGCGATCCTTCTTCATTATATTTTATCCGAAAAACAAGCGAAAGGTACGTTGCCAAAAAATGGTGTTATGTTAAAAACAATTGTCACCAGTGAATTAGGGAGAAAAATTGCTGATTCCTTTCGTATAACAACAATTGACGTGTTGACCGGTTTTAAATTTATTGGTGAAAAAATAAAAGAATTTGAAACAACAGGCGAATATAAATTTTTATTCGGCTATGAAGAAAGCTATGGCTATTTAATTGGTGAATTTGTTCGTGATAAAGACGCTGTACAAGCTGCTTTGTTAGGGACAGAAGTAAGTGCTTATTATAAGAAAAAAGGGAAAAGTCTCTACGATGCGTTACGTTCGATTTTCGAACAATATGGCTATTTCCAAGAAGGTCTTCGTTCTTTAACCTTAAAAGGAAAAGAGGGGGCTGAACTCATTGAAAAAACACTTGCATCTTTCCGTTCTCATCCACTGGAAAAGTTGGATGGCTTGAAAGTGATTGCTGTCGAGGATTATTTATCAAGTATCCGAACTGCAGCTGACGGAACAGAAAAAGTGATCAAATTGCCAAAATCAAATGTCATTAAATATCATTTTGAAGATGATACATGGATTGCTTTAAGGCCATCAGGAACTGAGCCCAAAGTTAAATTTTACTTTAGTGTATGTAGCTCAAGTTTAGAAGAAAGTAAACAAAAACTTGCAAAGATTGAACAACAATTTATGGACCTAGTCGATCAAAAAATCAACGGATTATCAAAATAAGAAAAGATTAAAAAACACGGAACCTAAAGGAACCGTGTTCTTTAATCTTTTTATGGCAGTACATATTGTGATTCGTCCAACATTTCATCGGCATTTAATTCAATGGCATGGTCGATGTATCGTAGTAAAGAATATAAATGTTTCTCGATGATCGAGTAATCTTTTTCAAAATTATAGGCATGTAGAAAATGCTCAATTTTTTTTGCTAAAAAATTATCGGTTGTTCGGACCATTAGGATTAGTAAATTATCCCATTCTGAACGATGTGTATAATACAACGCTCGGTCATAATCCATTTTTATCATAATATCCTCTCCTCCTTCTTTTTTAAGGAGTGGTATTAGTGTATGAAAGAAAGCAGAAATATTGCAGTGTAAATGTTGGACGTATGATTCTTATGCTATTTCCATCATTTATTATACTAAATAAAGTAAAGAGACAAATAATAAACACAAATTAATTTCATCTATTTGGTGTCTATGCTAGTATCTGAAACGATTTGTATAAAAAACGTTTTTTGTCAAGCTTGAAACCAAACACTCATTTTTCTGCTTGTTTTCTCATACATTGAGATATATGGAAGCATGAAGGGAGCGAAATGGATGAATGGAGTGGAACGTAAAGACCTTGAATATGCCATAAAAGAAATAACCGAGATCGCTACTGGTTTCGGACTTGATTTCTATCCAATGCGCTATGAAGTTTGCCCAGCAGATATTATTTATACTTTTGGAGCATACGGAATGCCAACACGTTTTTCTCATTGGAGTTTTGGGAAGCAATTTCATAAAATGAAGCTTCATTATGATCTTGGTTTATCAAAAATATATGAACTTGTGATCAATTCAGATCCATGTTATGCATTTTTACTTGATTCAAACTCACTTATTCAAAATAAACTGATTGTTGCTCATGTACTAGCCCACTGTGATTTCTTTAAAAATAACGTCCGTTTTCAAAATACGAAGCGCGAAATGGTTGAGAGTATGGCAGCAACAGCTGAAAGGATTAGAAAATACGAAATTCTATATGGTAAAAGAGAAGTGGAAGTATTTCTAGATGCTGTTCTAGCCATCGAGGAACATATTGATCCATCCTTAATGCGGCCCAAATTATCATGGGATATGAACGATGTTGATTTTGAAGAGGAGGTAACGAGAGCTTCACCCTATGATGATTTATGGAACCTTGATAAAGCGGATCAGCCTAAACGAGAAGATAAATTAAAACAGAAGAAATTTCCACCTCAGCCTGAAAAAGATATCTTATTGTTTATTGAAACCTATAGTCGAGACCTGATGGAATGGCAACGTGATATTTTAACAATGATGCGAGAAGAGATGTTATATTTTTGGCCCCAATTAGAAACGAAAATTATGAATGAAGGCTGGGCTTCCTATTGGCATCAAAGGATATTGCGCGAGATGGATTTAACAAGTTCCGATGCGCTTGAGTTTGCTAAGTTAAATGCAGGGGTTGTTCAACCATCACGTACAAGTATAAATCCTTATTATTTAGGATTAAAGATTTTTGAAGATATTGAAGAACGTTTTAACAATCCGGATGATGAAATGAAGAAAAGAGGCGTAGTGCCTGGATCAGGTAGAGAGAAAATGTTTGAGGTTCGTGAAATTGAATCTGATATTTCTTTTTTGCGTAACTATTTAACAAAAGATTTAGTTATGCGTGAAGATATGTATCTCTTCCAAAAACAAGGAAAGGAATATAAGATTGTCGGAAAAGAATGGGAGCAGGTACGTGATCAACTTGTAAGTATGCGTGTGAATGGTGGATTTCCATATATCACTGTCAATGATGGAGATTATATGAAAAGTGGGGAGCTTTATTTAAAGCATTGGTATGAAGGAATAGAATTAGATTTGCGCTATTTAGAAAAGGTTATGCCATACATTCATCAGCTATGGGGTAGAGCGATCCATATTGAAACGATTAGTGAAGATCGAAATATTTTATTTACCTGCGATGGTAAAAATATTCAACGTAAATTTCTGTAGTCTAATGATTCTTGCTTTTAGACGACTATATAGATAGATCATTTTGGTATTGGAAAGGGGCTAACTCCTTAATGGGAGTCAGCCTCTTCGTATTTCTGAGAATCATCTATTTTTTCTTTTTTGACTTCAATGTAAAGAATGTGATGACCTTCAATTTCTTTTACTGTAAATGTGTAGCCTTCTTTCGTGATTGTATCTCCCAATTGTACATCAAATTGTTGGGATAAGATCCATCCTGCAAATGTATCAATGTCCTCTTCTGATAGCGTTGTACCGAGTAGATCATTGACATCCTCCATTAATACTTTACCACTTAGAATGTAATGATCTTGATCAATCTTTCGTATATCGGCTACTTCATCTGTATCAAACTCATCGCGGATTTCCCCTACAATTTCTTCGATAATATCTTCAACGGTAACAAGGCCAGCAGTTCCTCCATACTCATCATGTAAAATGGCTATATGTGAGCGTTCTTTTTGCATTTTAAGCAAAAGGTCATGGATTGGAATGGTTTCAATTACTCGAATAACTGGTTTGATATATGTTAGGAAAGAGGTTTCTCGGTTGATAGAAGAATTAGAAATGGTCGTTGTCAGAATTTCTTTAATATTTACAACGCCTTCAATATTATCTTTATCTCCATTTATGACAGGGTAGCGAGTATATTTTTCCTCTTTTATAATAGAAAGAACTTCTTCCATTGATGAATCAAGGGATATACTGACGATTTCTGTACGAGGTACCATGATTTCCTTAGCAATTCGATTATCAAATTCAAAAATATTATTGACGTAGGTTAGTTCTGATTTGTTGATTTCTCCACTTTTATAGCTTTCTGATAAAATAATGCGCAATTCTTCCTCGGTGTGGGCTAATTCATTCTCAGAGACAGGCTTTAGACCAAATACCCCTGTAAGAAGTCTTGCTGAACCATTTAGTATCCAAATAACTGGAAACATTATTTTGTAAAACCAAATAATTGGTTTTGCAAAGGTTAAGGTAACAGCCTCTGCTTTTTGAATGGCAACCGTTTTGGGTGCAAGCTCTCCTACTACAACATGGATAAAGGTAATAAAGCTAAATGCAATGACAAATGATAAAATATGGGATAAGGATTCATTTAATTCCATTTGAATAAAAAGAGGATGCAAGATTTTTGCAACGGCTGGTTCACCAAGCCAACCTAAACCAAGAGCGGTTATGGTAATTCCTAGCTGACATGCGGATAAATAATCATCTAAATGAGTGATAACATGTTTTGCTGCTCTAGATCCAGCTTTATCTTCTTCAATTAATTGATTAATTCTTGAACTTCTTACCTTTACAATCGCAAATTCAGTTGCAACGAAAAAGGCAGTTAATACGATGAGAATGACGACTAAAATTAAGTTAATGGTGATCAATAGTAGGCCTTACATGTGTAAGGCGTACACCTCCTGAAAGTGGGTATTCTTTATTTTGTCAAAATGGATGTAATAAGTAGATAGATATCGTTATTTAATAAAAATGCTGTATAGTATATAAGTCCAGCTTTATTTTTCGACATAGAATAGAACCAGTCGGCCAACCTCCTTTCACTTCGCTGTTATTACTACGTACATAAAGGCTTGCTCAAGCAGGTTGACCAACCATTTCTTATCAAGTTGGATTTATATAGATAAACCTTTTTAATTATATATTATATCATAATATGATCTTGATCTGGTAGATACAATGAAAGGTAAGTATTGTTTAAACAAAGTATTTTAACCGTTGTAGTTTCATATTTATCCTTACTATAGCAAAAGGGAATTGTGAATTTATGAACATTATACAAATATATTGTTACGGTTTTAGCAACTCGTAGAGAAAGTGATGATCATTATTGACAAGCATTATGGGGTATATATAAAGAACACAAAAAACTCCCCAAATGGCTGAACCAGGGGGAGTTCTTTGTTATTGAAAGCATGAATAACCTGTTAAATGGACTGTCGTTTTCTTAGTATACTTCTGATTTTGTCAACGGAACAGTGGTAGAAAGTTCTTTTTCATCCAGCTTTTCTTCTACTTGACTTTCTTGATTTTCTTCATTAACTTGTATTCCTGTTACTTCCACATATCTGATATGATGCTCTTCCATATCAACGATTTTAAAAGAATATGAACCAAATTGGATGATGTCACCCTGCTTCGCTTCATAGTTTTCTGTTAAAATCCAACCACCAATTGTATCAATATCCTCATCATTAATGTCAAGTCCAAGAAGGTCGTTTACTTCACTTACAAGAACTTTTGAGTCGATAATGTAGTGATCGTCTTCTATTTTTCGTATTTCTGAAACTTCATCCATATCGAATTCATCACGAATTTCTCCGACAATTTCCTCTATAATATCTTCCACTGTAACCAATCCCGATGTCCCGCCATATTCATCCATTAAGATGGCCATATGGATACGCTCTTTTTGCATTTTAACAAGGAGATCATGGATGGGAGCTGAATCGATTACCTTAATAATAGGTCGAATGTAAGCTTCAATGGTCTTCGTATTTAAATCTTGATATTCCAAGATATCGGTCATAAGCTCTTTTAAATTGATCATCCCAATAATATGGTCTTTATCGCCATCAATAATCGGGTAGCGTGTGAATTTTTCAACATGTATGATCGAAAGAAATTCTTCTAGCGTTTGATCCTTTGATAGTGAAACAATTTCTGTTCTAGGAACCATAATCTCTTTTGCAATCCGATCATCAAATTCAAAAATTTTATTTACATACTTAAACTCAGATTGGTTGATTTCACCATTTTTATAGCTTTCTGACAATAGAATGCGAAGTTCTTCTTCTGAGTGAGCTAGTTCATGTTCAGAAACACTCTTTAATCCAAAAAGTCCTGTGATTAATCGAGCAGAACCATTTAAAACCCAGATAAAAGGGTACATGAGCTTATAGAACATTATAAGCGGTCGTGCGGTTACTAAGGTAACCCATTCTGCTTTTTGTATTGCAACGGTTTTAGGAGCAAGTTCTCCAACCACCACATGTAAGAAGGTCATAATCGCAAAGGCAAAAGCGATTGAGAGAAAAGTAGTTAATGATTCTGGAATATTGAATAGTACCAATAGCGGGTGCAGGATATGCTCAAAAGTTGGTTCTCCTAAGGCACCTATACCGAGAGCAGTTACAGTAATCCCTAACTGACAGGCAGATAAGTATTCATCCAAATTTGAAGTCAATTTTTTCGCTGCAATAGCATTTTTATTTCCTTCCTCAATTAACTGATCAATTCTAGAACTTCTTACTTTAACAATAGCAAACTCAGAAGTTACAAAAAATGCCGTTAAAGCAATCAAAATGGCTATAATAACCAAGTTTAATATGTCCAAATAGATTTCCTTATCCTGTAATAAACAGGAAAGGAGTCACCTCCTGATAACTCAAAAATAGGTTTAACTTGTAATTCTCAACAAGGATTCAATGAGAGCCGTTCCTTCTTCATTTAGCTTTTTTGACATAGAGTCTTGTTTATGTTGACTAATGACTGGTAAAAGTACGCTAAGATCATTTTTAAGCTGTTTTATTTGATTTGTAATGGTTTCCATTTGTTTTTCTACATCCCTGTCTTTTAGATAGACATGCTTTTTAAACTCTAATTTCTCTTTAATTTCATGAAGAGGTAGATGCATTTTCTTGTATTCTTCAATTATCTTTAAATCATTTAATGTTTCCTCAGGGTATATTCTGTAATTGCTTTTCGATCGTTTTGCATGTAGCAGACCTAAGCTAGTATAATAGTCGATTGTTCTTTTTGAAATGCTTGCTAAACTTGCTAATTCCCCAATACGATAAAATGCCCCATTATACCACCTCAATTCTTTACTATTTTTTATAATTATAAGGCAATCCAAACTATACAGTCAAACGTTACAGTTTAATGAGTTTATTAACACTATATGAAGGGAAACGAATTTACATGAATAATTCTTGGTATACCGAAGAAATTGGAAGTAAAATGAGGTTTTTTATTAATGTATTCCCTGTGAAAATAATCTAAATAGGATTGTAATTTATAGAAATATTCTGTAAAATTTAGTTAAGCATGGTGAAATAAGGAGGGGTGATGGTTGGGAGTATCGGATACAGGCAAGATAGACCATTTCGTCGAAGAAGATAGAAGACAAAATAAGGTAGATAGTAGCCCGTTACCTTTCATTATTAAACTATCTTTAGATGGCCTCATTACTTACATAACACGTAACGCAGAAGTGATAATTGGTTATGAGCCTGAAGAGTTAATCGGAACCCACATAAGAGAAATCATGCATCAAGATGATTATAAAAGGATAGAAAATGAATATAACAATTATAAAGAAGAGATAAGAAAATTTTCATATCGAATGAAAAAAAAGGACGGAAATAATCTTTGGGTAGAAAATACTACTACATTTATGAATGATTCTCATGATCATGTAGAAAAAGAAATCATTTGTATCATATATGTATCAGATCGTGTTGAAGCAGAAAATATCATAGTTGAAAGTGAAAAATTAAAGGTTGCTGGACAATTGGCAGCCGGTATTGCTCACGAAATTAAAAATCCACTAACAAGTTTAAAAGGATTTATTCAATTAATGAAAGCTGAGGATATCCCCACGAAAAAGTATTTAGAGATTATGGAAGATGAAATTCATCGGCTTGATGTGATATCAAATGAACTGCTGGTTCTTGCTAAACCGCATAAAAATAGAGTAGATGTGGACAATTTAACAAGGATTGTAGAAGAAGTTATTTTTTTATTAGAAGCAGAGGCAATGAAAAAAAGTATTCAAATTGTAAGTATAGTAGACGAAGAGGATCTGTTGATTTTGTGCGACATGCATAAAGTAAAACAAGTACTGATCAATATTGTGAAAAATGCAATCGAATCAATGGAAAAATCTGGGGTTATTACGATTCAAGTGTCAGCATACGAAAATGATGCTCAAGTTTCTGTAACCGACCAAGGTTGTGGAATTCCGGATGAATATTTAGATCAAATTGGGAAGCCATTTTTCTCTACAAAAGAGACAGGAAACGGGCTTGGACTAATGATTTGTCAAAAAATCATTTCTGAACATGGTGGAGAAATGGTCGTTAAAACGGCTAGTGGGGAAGGGACTACGTTCACGATTCAACTTCCTTTAGTAAAGTCGTGAAAAAAGCTGCAGAGGCAGCTTTTTTGATTTTTAGAAAAGGGTTAACTACATGTCAATATTTATAATGCTTATTAAACCATTCATGTGATAGCAATCCGTATACAATTAAATCATGATAGTGGTCATAAAGAAATTCCCCATCTCGAATTAATCCTTCTTTTCTGAAATCGAGGCGTTCAGGGACGGCACGGCTCTTCTTATTCTCTTTTCCGCAGCGAATCTCAACACGATGCAAGTGAAGGTGGGTGAAGATATAATGAAGTAAAGCGGTTACAGTACGTGTCATGATCCCTTTTCCTTCATACCCTGCTGCTAAATAATAGCCGATACTGGTTTGTTTATTGTACCAATCAATTGAATGAAGACCAATAACTCCCACTAATTTGTTATGATAACGAATTCCTGTTTGAAAGCCATTATTGTCAGAAAACTGCTGTAACCATGTAGGAATTAGTGAATGATATTGAAGAGACGAGGTAATGCTGTCAACCCACGGAAGCCATTTTCGTAAATGCTCTCTATTACGATCAACCAGTTGGAATAATTGTGAACTGTCGTGAATTTGGAGTAGATGTAGTTCTATTTCATGATCTACTTTTAAAGTAAACATTTTATCCCCCATCCATTACATTAATTTTTTATCGATATCTTGTTGATAGGGTTCAATGTGAATTAATGATCTTGTTACATGATGCTTTGTGTAGAGATGTTCTTCGATTTTTTCTGTAATTTGGTGACTTTCAATAACATTAAGATGAGGATCAACACAAATAGTTGCATCGACAAGTATTTGATTTCCTTGTGTCCTAGCTTTTACCGCAATGACCTTACGTACACCAGCTGTCTCAATAATGGACTCTTCGATTTGGCACAGTAGATTTGTATCAAAGCCATCTGTTAATGCATGTGCCGTATCACGAAAAATTTCCCATGCTGTTCTACAGATGATTAATCCTACAATAATAGCCGTGAATACATCAAGGAAAAGGATTCCAAAATGGGTACCGACAATGCCGATAAAGGCCCCAATACTGACAAATGCATCTGATCGATTATCGTATGCAACTGCTTTAATGGAAGGGCTGTTAATTTTTTTACTTAGTTTAAGGTTATATAAATAGACAGCATACATGATGATGCTACTGACTAAAGCAGTCCATGCAGTTAACCAGTCAGGTTTTTGCGACTCTTCAGCAAAGAAATTTTGTATGCCACCTGTCATCACTTGTAAGCCGATTGTAAGCATAATAAAGGCTGCAATAAGCGAGGCAATGGATTCAGCACGGTAATGTCCATAGGAATGATCTTCATCTGGAGGCTTTTGTGAAATTTTAAGACCAATTAAGACAGCGATGGATGAGATAACATCAGTAGCATTATTTAAACCATCTGCTGTTAGTCCTTCGGATTGTCCCGTGTTACCAATAAAGAGTTTTATAGCTGCTAGAATAATATATGTAAAAATACTAATCCAGGCACCTTTTTCTCCTAGCTTTAATTGGGTATTTGTATCCATTTTTTTAATCCTCCAAAGAACTTTCTTAATAAAACCTTATCAAATAAAGTAGTAGTGGGTCTACAGAAACATTATCGCAGATATGCACATCTATTGATTAAACGAAAAAAAGTTTCCTGAAGGAAATATGAATGATTGAATCCACTGTTTCTACCAAAATGTCCATCAAGTGGAATTGTAAAAAAGATGTAACAATAGAGATAATCATTCTCAATTAAATACGATAAAATAGATGTAGATTATTAAGGTGCTAGGAAAATAGGTGATTAAGATGCTAGGGAAATTAAAAATAGGTGAAAAAGGAAAAATAATTGATTTATCTCAAGCAGATCGATTAGTAAGAAGACGATTGCTTGATCTTGGTATAATAGAAGGGACAGAAGTATGTGTTAAAGGAATTATGCCGTTTGGTGGCCCATTGATGCTCGAATCCAGCGACCAAAGTTGGAATTGAATCGGTATTATTACTTTTAGGTGTTTCTGCATTTGTACATGATTTAATTATTGATGGAATTGTCGCGGGTGTTGGTAGCGTATTAGTGTTTGTACCACAAATCTTTATTTTGTTCTTTTGAAAAAGACAAAAATGAGGCAACTAGACTTTTTAGTATGTAGTAGGCCCCCTTCGGAAGGAAGGGGGCCTTATGCCATATTTTATAAAGTTTTCTTTATGAAAAAACGTTCTTAATTATTGAGTACCGCCTAATTGTTGTTCAGCCATTTGAACTAGACGTTTTGTAATTTCTCCCCCAACAGATCCGTTAGCGCGAGAAGTTGTTTCTGCCCCTAGGTTTACACCAAACTCACTTGCAATTTCATACTTCATTTGCTCTAAAGCTTGTTCTACCCCTGGTACTAGTAATTGGTTTGAAGAATTGTTGTTAGCCACGATGTGCACTCTCCTTCAGTAATTTTTTATTGGTGGACTATTTTGGAGTTGAACCAAATTGATGTGTGTCAAGCAACCACGCATAGTCCGTATAGGTTAAAAAGTTCTTTCATAAATAATCTTTTGTTTGGTAAAGCTATTGAAATGAGTTGTTTTTTATTGCTCTTTGTTACTTTGTAATATCTATTATGGTTAAAAAATTTAATGTTATGCGGCTATACCATAAGGTAATTATTACCTGTTTTTAGCGTTGATGAGGGGTGTGAATACCGAGAGAAAACACTCATAAACTAAAGTGCAGGTCCTACTTTTGAAATGGATAAAACCAACAAATTTGGAGGGGTAATCGATGGGGATTTGCTCAGTATGTAATGGATTTAAAGAACTCAAGGCGCAATGTCCAACTTGTGGGGGAGAAATGTTGGATAAAGGACGAGTCATGGATTACTATGATGATTATAGCGCTTACATGCCGATTGATCAAATGAAACTAGAGGATGGTCAATATGATGATTTTAAAACAAGAAAATGCCCACACTTAGTCTCGTGTTTACAGTGTGGATATGAAGCAGCCTATTTGATAAAAGAATAACAGTGATTATGAAGTGACAAATATAAAGCCTGACACCGTGAATGTGTCAGGCTTTAGCATAGATTTAAGAGTGGCTGTCGTTTGGTGGTAATTCTTGATCTAAATCTCGAGCTTCTTCAATATTTGTACTGTCTTCACGCATATGAACAGATCCACCGGATAGGCCTTCGTTGATTATTCGGTCAATATCAAGATATAGTTTGTCTTTTCCTTCAGCTTTTACATCATTTACCTTTTGTTTCTTGTTCATGAGAGATCCCTCCTTTTTTCAAACATATGATTAGCTTACCTGAAACGATTCGAGGTCATACAAGATGTGAATTTAAAAAATCCTGTATGAAAAAAGATCAATTATATATATTCCTTCACATAAATTTGCTAGAGCACGTTTGCTTCTTTATAATTAAATTAGTCTTTTGTAATTTATATTTAATAATGGAAGGTAGATTATAATGGAAGCATTTTTAACCATTCTTTTTATGGTCGCAATTGGTGCAATAATTGGTGGGGTTACAAATTCATTAGCTATTAAGATGTTATTTCGTCCGTATAAACCCATTTATATGAAAAAATGGCGATTACCGTTTACACCTGGTTTGATTCCAAGACGAAGAAATGATTTAGCTATACAAATGGGACGATTGGTTGTTAACCACTTATTAACGCCAGAAAGTTTTAAAAAAAAGTTACTAAGTGATGGGTTTCAAAAGGATATGACAGGCTTTATTCAAAAAGAGTTTCAAGATGTATTAATGACAGAGAGAACGTTCGTGGAAATTCTACAAGGTTGGGGAATAGAGAATAGTCAAGAAAAAGTGCAAGCAAAAATGAATGATTTAATTGAAATGAAGTATGAGGAACTGATGGGGAGATATCGTGATCAACCATTGAAGGAAGTTCTATCACCCGAAATCATGGTAAAGGTCAATGATCAATTGCCAGTGATCAGTTCGTATATTCTGCAAAAAGGTATTGCTTATTTTGCTAGTGATGAGGGAAAAAACCGAATCGAGAAAATGGTTGATGATTTTATCAAAAATAGAAGTGGTAAGCTTGGAAGTATGCTGCAAATGTTTCTAGGAAATGTTAATCTTGCTGATAAAATCCAACCTGAAATTATCAAATTCTTAGCTAATAAAGGAACTGAGGAATTAGTTACAGCACTATTGCAAAAGGAATGGGAAAAAATATTAGCTTGGGAAGCAGAAAAATTAGAAGAGCAATTTGAAAAACAGAATATAGTAAATATGCTGAAAAAGTATGTAAATAGGATTATAAAAGTGGACCAACTTATGAATACACCTATTTCTCAATTTACGGCATCCTATGAAGAACCTATCCTTAAAGCTATCCCAAAGGGGGTTGATCAGATTTGCAAGTGGTTGTCAGATCGGGTAGAAGTGGTTATGGAAAGGTTGCGTTTAGCTGAAGTCGTTCGTGAACAAGTTGAACGATTTCCAATCGAGAGGGTGGAAGAAATGCTTCTTTCAATCATCTCGAAGGAGTTGAGGTTAATTACTGTGTTAGGTGCTCTTCTCGGTGGATTGATTGGAATAGTCCAAGGGATTATTGCTATTCTTTTTTAGGACATAGATTACGATATGATTTGGTTTATTTTACGACAAAGAAGTGGAAGAAGGCCTAAAGACTTCGGTTTTTAGAATCTCCCTATTTTAATGGGGAGAGGATTCAGTTGAATTGCCTTTTGTTAAATGTGTGAGTTTTTTGAAATATGAAGTGGTTTTTAATTTATTAGGGTATCATTGTGGTGATTTAACACATAGTTTGTTATAGTTAAGTAACTGTCAGAATTTAAAGGAGTGGAAAAATGACTGTTAATTTACACGATAGTGCTCATGAACTTGAAAATGCAATTCGAAATAGTGATGAGTATACAACATTAAGAAAGCTATATGATGAAGTGAATGCAGATGCATCGGCAAAGGAAATGTTTGAAAAGTTCCGTAATATGCAAATAGAACTTCAACAAAAACAAATGAGTGGACAGGAAATTGAGCAAGGTGAGGTCGCGCAGGCACAAATTCTTGTTGCAGATGTACAGAAGAATGAGAAAATTTCTAAATTGATGGAAGCAGAACAACGAATGAGTACAATTGTGACGGAATTAAATCAAATTGTCTTAAAACCGCTTGAAGAGCTTTACGGATCAATGGGACAATAAAGTAATAGCAGATGAATACAAAAAAAGAAGACCTGATTATAGGTCTTCTTTTTTTGATAATGATGATGGTTAAAAATGGTGTTTTTGAACTTGAGCTTTGTTAAATAATGTTGTTGATGTCAAAAAAGGCTTTGATGTATGTGGCAATATGTTTTTTAATAAAAATAATGAACATAGCGTAAATCTTAAATCACTTCCTTGCCAAGGGTGGTCAAGATACTTGCGCTCTTTTGATTTGGTCGAGCTTTGTTCTAATTCTTCCTTTTTTTTCATAATTATTAAGTAAAGGGAATTTTACACCATGAATAGGGGGCTCTATCATGATATATAGAATGCTTGCTATCAATATTGATGGAACATTACTTCAAACAAATGGAAAAATTCATAAATCAACGAAGGAAGCGATTGATTATGTTCAACAAAAAGGGATTTATGTAACCCTTGTGACATCACGTAGTTTTCCCTCTGCCAAAAAAGTAGCAAAAGCGTTAAAACTAGACACTATTCTTATTACGCACAGAGGGGCTTATATCGCAAAGGAAATTGGGAAGCCTATTCATGCTGCGAGAATTCAAAATAATATTACGTATGATTTGGTTCGTTTACTTGAAGGATTCCCATGTCAAATCAGGCTTGTTCATGAACATTATTCACTTGCCAATAAATATAAGCTAAGCCATAATATGCTTGCAAAAACCGTATTTACTTCAGGTGATCCTGCATTTTATTCACAACAATTTGTTGATTCAATTGGAGATACGATCATAGATGAACCAGCAAATCCTTCTAGTATTGAAGTATACTTTGAGTTTAAGAATGATTTAAAAGATGTACAGGAAGCCATTGGAAATATGTTCTCTGAAGTAGAATGTCTGGGGTTGAATGAATTACGGCTTGACATCGTTCCAACAGGTGTTTCAAAGCAAAATGGAACCCTTTATTTAGCAGAGAGATTAGGTATCTCAAGAAGCGAAATCGTGTATATTGGTGATGGATTGGATGATATTGAAGTGATTGAATCCGCGGGGCTTGGGGTTGCTATGGGAAATGCTCCCTTTGAAGTGAAAAGAGCAGCAGATTGGATTACTCGTTCACAAAATCAACAAGGTGTTGCTTACATGGTGAAAGAACATTTCCGTAAACAGCAACCAATCGAGTTTTTACGAAAAATGAATATTATAAAGTGAATCTTCCGTCAGTAGGGAGACTTAGTACCTGTTAAACGGCGATAAAATAGTGGGTGTTGAAAAGGCTTGGGAGAGATTCCAAGCCTTTTTGACATTTTAAAAGTAAATTAATTTTTTAAACTTTTCAAAAAGATACTGAAAGAGAGTGTGTGAACATGTTATCATATAGAGGATAGTAGATGATTTGCGGAGGGGATAGGATGGCGGTCGACTTTTTGAATGATGCGATAAAAGTAACGATTGAAAATCGTGTGGCGATGATAGAAATGAACCAATCAGATGCGTTAAATAGACTGAATAAAGACAATATAAAGGAACTGATTCACATATTAAAGGAAATAAGTATTTCCGATGAGATTAAGATCGTTGTTCTGACTGGGAAAGAGGGAGCGTTCTCAGCTAGTGTAGACACCCAGGTGTTGAGTCAGTTAAAAAATGAAAGCGATTTCTATTATACAATGAATTTGATTAATGAACTTATTTCTGTTCTTTACAGCATGCCGAAAATTACTATTTCAGCGATTAGTGGTAGGGTATCGGGTCTCGGAATTAGTTTGGCATTAGCAACTGATCATATTTTAGCAAGTAAACATAGTATATTCGTTATGAATTCCATCGAAATGGGATTAATTCCAGTGGGTGGACTTCACTTTTTCCTCGAAAGACGTCTGGGTGAAGATCGAGCGAAGCATTTGATCTGGGCTGGAAAGACTATGTCTGCAGAAGAAGCTATACAGCATAGTCTTATCAATGAAATTGCTGAAGGTTCTGTTCAACAAGCTATTGGAGAAAAAGTTCAACAGTGGCTCCAAACTCCTATCCAAGCAATGATTAAATCCAAAAAAATATTAGCAGAAAAAAATCGTCCGCATCTATTAAAAATACTCGAACTTGAAAAATTCGCACAATATAAAATGAGGCAAACAAAAGATCATCAAGAATGCTGCCAGGCCGCTATGGAAAAAAGAAAACCCAATTTTGTGGGAGAATAGAATACTAAAAGGGATCTGTATATACAGGTCCTTTTTGTTGTGCTCAAAATCAAATTATGAGAACTTGAAACTATTTACAGTCTTTAACCGTAGTAATGATTGCAAAAGGAGGCGATGGATGGTGTTGGAACTTAATCAAGTTACAAAAAAATTTGGAAAATTTACCGCTGTTGATCAATTATCGATTTCGATTCCAGAAAAAGAAATCTTCGGGTTTCTTGGTGCAAATGGAGCGGGGAAAACAACAACCTTCCGTATGATTCTAGGGATATTAAATCCTAGTGGAGGATCGATTACATGGGATGGAAGAGAAATTAATTATTCAACAAGTCCGATCATTGGCTATCTTCCAGAAGAAAGAGGTTTATATCCAAAGTTGAAGGTAAAGGATCAAATGGTTTATTTAGCAAGACTAAGAGGGATGCCCAAAAAAGAAGTATTAAAAGAATTGGATTATTGGCTTTCACGATTTAATGTGCCTGAGTATGTAGATAAGAAAGTAGAAGAGCTATCAAAGGGAAACCAACAAAAAATTCAATTTATTGCCGCTATTATCCATAAACCAAAGCTATTAATTCTTGATGAACCATTCAGTGGATTGGATCCATTAAATGTTGAATTGTTAAAGGAAGCGGTTCTAGAGTTAAAAGAAAATGGGACAACGATTGTGTTTTCAAGTCATCGAATGGAACATGTCGAGGAAATGTGTGAACATCTATGCATTATGCATCGAGGAAAGCCAGTCGTGCAAGGCGCACTTAAAGATATCAAACGTGCATATGGGAAAAAGAATTTAGTCATTCATGCCGATTTTGAACTAGATGAACTAAAAGATTTTCCAGGTGTTACGAATGGGAAGAAGACAGCCGAGGGAGTCACTTTACAAATCAAGGAAGAAGAAGTTTCTTCACAGATCTTAAAAAGTATTGTCGAAAAGGGGTTTATATCAAAATTCGTTCTTGAAGAGCCGTCATTAAACGACATCTTTATTGAAAAGGTAGGTGCCTCCTATGAATAAATTTTGGATTATTCTTTTTCATACATATATAAGCAAATTAAAAACAAAATCTTTTATTATTACCACCTTGATTACAGCGCTTATCGTAATTGGATTAACGAATATGACGAATATTATTGATTATTTTAATAAAGGAAATGAAACGGAAAAAATCATTGTGATTGATGAAACAGGAGAATTATACTCTTTATTAGATGCTCAATTGAAAACCGTTAATGAGGAACTTCTAGTTGAAAAGTTTACTGGGACACCAGAAGAAGCAGAGATTGAAGTAGAAAATGAAAATTATGTAGGTTTGTTACTTCTAGACTATGATGAAGAGCGTCTTCCGAGTGCAACCTACAAATCTTTAGGTGTGGCTGATTATGCAATTCCAAGCGATTTACAGTTTACGCTTCAACAAATAAAATCACAACTCGCAGCTTCTCAACTGCAGTTAACACCAGAACAGCTTGGAAAGTTATCAGAACCGGTTCCTTTTGAACGGATTGCTTTGAAGGAGAATGCAAAAACACAAGAAGAATTAAGTCAAGCACGAGGTCTTGTGTATGTCCTATTGTTTGTGATTTATTTTGCCGTCATTCTGTATGCCAATATGATTGCGATGGAAGTTGCTACAGAAAAGTCTTCTCGTGTTATGGAAATTTTAATTTCAACTGTCTCACCAATCAAGCAAATGTTTGGCAAAATTCTTGGAATTGCCTTGTTAAGTTTGACACAAATGGCGGTTCTCTTAGCCACTGGTTACTATTTTGTCAAACAAAACCTTGAATCCATGCAAGGAGGATTTTTTGAATTTTTAGGATTTCAAAATATTCCTATTTCGACGATTATTTATGCTGTTGTTTTCTTTATTCTCGGATATTTACTGTACGCGACTCTTGCGGCTTTCCTTGGTTCACTTGTCAGCAGAATAGAAGATGTTCAGCAAATGATTACACCGATGACATTGCTCGTGGTAGCAGGTTTCATGCTTGCTATGTTCGGTCTAAATCAACCAGATACAACGTTTATTACTATTTGTTCATATATTCCATTTTTTACGCCAATGCTCATGTTTATGCGTGTCGGAATGCTCAGTTTACCCCTATGGGAGCCGATTCTCGGTATTTCAATCCTGTTACTTTCGATCATCATTCTTGCTATCTTTGGTGCGAGAGTATACAAAGGAGGTGTATTAATGTATGGAAAATCAAGTTCGTTTAAAGATATTAAAAAGGCATTACAATTAACGAAAGACGAATAGTCTAAATAATTTTTAATAGAGACCCCTTTTTTTCACTCAATTCCATTTTAATCCTGCGGTATAAGAGTAAAAAAGGGTCTTTTTTTATAGACATTGTTCATTTTAAAAATTGACTTCGGTGTATACGGATATGTGGCTTTCTCGATTAAAGAACTTAAAGCCCGCATGTACGAAAGATTTTAAGAAAATGAATATATTGTTTAACCATTTTCAAAAACCAGTATAAGAACGTGCATTCGATTTTTAAAGGTGGTAAAATTGAAATAGAATATCTCTTCTCTAGAGAGGAAAGAAGAAGTGGAGAAATTTATGATGAAACAAATTACATTTATCCATGCAGCAGATCTGCATTTAGATAGTCCAATGATAGGTCTCTCACATTTACCAAAAGAAATTTTTGAACGATTGAAAGAGAGCACGTTTGTTGCTTTAAAAAAGTTAACAGACGCAGCTATTCAACATCAAGTTGATTTCGTCATTTTAGCAGGTGATTTATTTGATGAAGATGATCGTAGTGTGCGTGCCCAAACAAGGCTACGAAAAGAAATGAAAAGGTTAGAAGAAAGAGAAATTCCTGTCTATGTTATTCATGGGAACCATGATCATTTAAATGGAACATGGGTCCATTTGGACATGCCAGAAAACGTTCATGTGTTCAGTGAAAAGGTTGAAATCAAAACCTATACAAAACCTAATGTGGTGACCTATTTGTACGGATTTAGCTATGAAACACGACATGTTACAGATAATCGGTTACATGAATATGTCAAAAAGGAAGGAGCTGACCTTCATATCGGGATTTTACATGGGCATGATGAAGGAACGAGTGAGCACGGATTGTATGCCCCTTTTCGAACAGAGGACCTTATTGAGAAGAAGTTTGATTATTGGGCTTTAGGCCATATTCATAAACGCAGACTTCTACACGAGCACCCCCCTATTGTTTATCCAGGAAATATTCAAGGAAGGCATAAAAAGGAAAAGGATGAAAAGGGCTGTTACCTCGTTACATTGACTCCTACGGACACAAAGTTGGATTTTATCGAAACAGCGGATATACAGTGGGAAACAGTTCAACTTGATGGGAAAGAAGTAAAGAGCTTTCAAGAGCTACTTATCCTATGTTATAAAACAATGGAGAAAAAGCGGATAAAGGGTAAAGGGGTATTACTGTCTTTTACTATACAAAATATGAACCTTTCTGGTAAAGAATTGGAAAATGCGCAGAACGGGGAGCTCTTACAAGCATTGCAGGATGAAGAACGGGAAGAAGATTCTTTTGTCTGGCCCATACAAATTAACATCAAACAAATGTATGCATGGGATCAAGGTAAACTTGAAGAACAATCCGAGTTTTACCATGAGTTATTTCAAGTAGCAGATAACCTTGAATATATAACGGATAGTCTTCATCCACTCTATGATCATCATATGGCAGCCAAATTTCTTCCATCTCTTTCTGAAAAAGAAAAACTAGATTTAGGGAAAGATGCCTTACAAACTCTAATCCGCTTATTACATCAGCATTGAGGAGCTGAAGAAATGGAAATTGTTGAAATATACATATATGGGTATGGGAAATTTGAAGATACTAAATTCTCTCATTTACATCATCATCAAGTATTCTTTGGTGAAAATGAGGCGGGAAAGTCGACAATCATGAGCTTTATTCATAGCATTTTGTTTGGTTTTCCGACAAAACAGCAATCTGAACTTCGCTATGAACCGAAAAAGGGAGCTAAGTATGGTGGCCAACTGATTATTATGTTTCCGAATGAAGGAAAGGTAATCATAGAGAGAGTAAAAGGGAAGGCCATAGGTGATGTGGTCGTCAAGTTAGAAAATGGAAGGATCGGTGGAGAAGTGCTTCTTAAGGAGTTATTATCATCTATCGATAAAGATTTATATCAATCCATTTTTTCGTTTAATCTTTATGGCCTGCAAAATGTTCATCAAATGAAAGGCGAAGATCTCGGTCGTTTTTTATTCTCAACAGGTACAGTCGGATCTGATGTATTGGTAAGAGTAGAAAATGAACTTTCAAAAGAGCTAGATTCGCGCTTTAAACCAAATGGAAGAAACCCGTCTCTCAATATTAAGCTGAAAGAGCTTAGAGGCTTGCGGAATGAGTTGCGAAAAGCAGAGGAAAATAACGATCAGTATGTAAGCTTACTCGCAAAAAAGGATTCTATCGAGAAACAGATGAAGGTCATCAAATCAGAAGTGGATTCTCTATTCCAGCAGCAAGCTCGAGTGGAAGAATGGAAAAAGGTTTTTCCTCTGTTTCAACAAGAAAAAATGATTGAGAAAGAGTTAACTCTATTTAATGATATTATATTTCCGGAAAATGGACTTGAACAGTTGAATTCTCTAAAACAACAACAAGGTCAGCTTGAACGGAAATTAAATACAATACAACAGAGAATGGAACGTTTAAAACGGGATGTAGATATGTTACAACCGAGTATATCGCTTCTTGAAAAGGAAAGTGAGATCAACACATCAGTAGAGAGTTTACCATTGTTGGAGAAATGGAAACAGGATCTTATACAATTACAAGTAAAGGTAAAAAAGGTAGAAGAAGATATTCTTCTTTTACAAAATAAAATTCATCTTCCTTTATCTGTTGACGAGATCCTTTCTGCTAATACGAGTATTTTTATGAAGGAAAAAACAGCTGCATTACAAGCGAAACAAAAACGATTAATAGAAAAAAAGCGAGAACTTGATGGCGAGTTTCAAGAAGAAAAAAGACGATTAGTACAGTTAGAATCGGAAGAAAGGTCCATGAAAGGCGAGGTCCTAACCGATGTGGAACGACAGAATTTAAGAGAAAAGTTAAGCTGTTTACAAACAAAGGAAACTCTTTTGCTGAAACAGACTGAAATAAAGGAGAGGCTTGCATTTTTAACCCAGTCGATTCAGCAGGCAGAGGCTAAAAGGAATCAGGATAAACGGCAGTATCTTTTTTTTGCTATTCTGTTTATTTTCCTCAGTGGTTGGGGGTTTTTTTCTGAAACGTTAGGATTAATTATTGCAGGTGTAATCGGTTTCCTATTTGCGATTTTTTCCTTTTGGAAAATAAGTTCTGCAGTGGCAAATGAGCTTTTACAAACGGAAATGAGAAATCTACAGAAAAACAAGAAAGAACTTGAGAAGGCTGACAAAGAACCGACTGAACACGTTAAGCTTCTTGAACAAAAGTATGAAAAAGATTCGTTACTCCGTGAACAATTATTTCAATTAACCATGAAGCGTGAAAGACAACAGGAGCATTATGATCGTGTAATTGATCGTTTTGAGATGTGGGAAGAAGAATCGGCAGAGCTTCGAAATGAGTTACTAACGATAGGAAAGCAATTACATATCCCTGATGAAATGGCCCTGAAATTTTTATTTGATGCTTTTCAGATAATCGATGAGCTGAAAAAGCATCATCAAGAGCGGACCTTCATGCTTGAGCAGATTCACTCAACTGAGAATGCGATGGAGGAAGTATTAAATCCTGTACAAGAATTGTTATTACAGTTTATGTCTGACGACAATATCCCCCTTCAAGAGGGTGTCCTTCTTTTAAAACGTAAATTGCGAGATGAGTTGGAAAAGGAGATTCAATATAAGGAGAAAAAGCATCAATATAAAGTCCTTGAAGAAGAATTAAAAGGCGACCAGCTTGAATGCGAGAGAATGATAGAGGGAGTCTCGAACCTCTTACTTTCTGCATCTGCCAAAAGTGAAGAGCATTTTCAGGAAATTGGCAAAAAGGCTACTCAGAAAACGGAGCTTATGGATAAACGAAATAGTTTACGGTTACAGTTAAACATGTCTACCTTTAGTGAAGAAGAAGTAGAAATGCTTTCAGAAAGATCGTTGGAGTCATTGATTCAGGAGATCATGGATAGTAGAAAAAAACAAGAGGAGAATTTGTCCTGTTTACAGGACGAGATGGCATCCTGTAAACATCGTATTCAGATGATTGAGGATGGGGGAACCTATGCCGAGCTTTTGCATCGTTATAAGCAATTAAAGGTTGAATTTGAAGAAGAAGCCAGAGAATGGGCACGTTTTTCTGCTGCAAAAGAGATCCTCCAGAAAACCGTTAATAATTTTAAACAAGAGCGGTTACCTAAAATGCTTATGAAGGCAGAGGAGTATTTGACCTTTTTAACAGATGGTAATTACTGTCGTATTCTTCCGAAACAAGAAGGAAATGGTTTTTTAATTGAAAGTAAGGACCACCTCCTTTTTGAAGCAAATGAGTTGAGTCAAGCAACGACAGAACAAATATATGTTGCGTTACGGCTTTCTCTTGCTGTGACCTTATATGAAAAATATAAGTTTCCCATTATGATTGATGATAGCTTTGTGAATTTTGATGCATCTAGAACACAGAAGGTTTCCCAATTATTGAAAGGACTTCCAGACCATCAAATTCTATTTTTCACTTGTCATGAGCATTTATTGACCTATTTTCAATGGGCTGAATTGATTTACCTAAAGAAAGGTGATCCAGTGACTCCTAAACAATCAAGGTAGGGAAAAATATTTTAGAAGGAGTGGGAACGTTTTTCTTAGACATAACCTTCTCTTACCTTACATAAAATGTATGGACAACCATTCAGTGAAAAGAGGTGAGTCATATGGATATTCCATTTTGGATTTATTTTGTTGTGATGGGGATTATCCTTAGCGCATATATGGTTATTCGAACAGGGAAGGAAGAAAAACGCATGGAAGATGAAATAATTGAGCGCGAGGGAGAAATCTATATGAAACGTTTGGAGCAGGAGCGGGAAGAAAAAGAGAAAACACAAAAATCATTAGGAGTCTAATTATTTTACCATGTTGATAGTCAATGACATCATTCTAGAAGGATTATAAAGATAAAAAAGAAAAAACCCAGTTTCTAGATAAAAGAGACTGGGTTTTTCTATGGGGTTATGACTGATCTAAATGGTAGATTCTTTTATTTCTCTTCTGATGTAGTTCCTAAAATTACTTCTAAGTCTTTATCTTTAATTTTAACATCTGCCTCTTTTATTTCACGATCAATCGTACTTTGGATCGCTTCAGTGTCACCTAGTTTAGATGCTATTAATTGTTCTTTCATTTCGTCCTTTACATCTTCATATGGTTCCTTTTCTTTCTTTTCTGTCACTTGAATAATATGGAAGCCATATTGCGATTGTACAGGTTCACTTATAGCATCAATTTCTGCGGCATACGCAGCTTCTTCAAATTCTGGAAGCATAGCACCAGGACCAAACCAACCAAGGTCTCCATTTTGTTCAGCAGAAGCCTCATCTGTTGAATACTCCTTCACTAAATCTTCAAATTCTTCACCTGCATCAAGCTTTGATTTTACTTCTTTTGCTGTTTCTTCATCTTCTACGAGAATATGACGAGCTTTAATCTCAGGCTTGTAATCCTCATCATAATATTTTTTTATATCTTCTTCTTTAATGTCTTTCATCACTGCTTTTTCCAATAGTAGTTCAGTTTTCAAAACTTCTTTAAAAGCATCTTCATCTGCAAAACCAGATTGAACAAGCATCATCTGGAAACTTTCACCGTATTGATCTTTATAAGAATTAAACTTCTCATCTAATTCTTTATCTGAGACTTCATATTTATCAGCAAGAACCTTTGTATACAGAAGCTCTTGTAATACTGATGGGCCAACTTTTTCCTTCATGGAATCGTATAATTCTTCTTTTGTTATATTACCGGCATTTGATTCAACAACTGTATCTGAATCGTCTCCGTTGCATGCCGTTAAAGCAAGTATTGCAGCAGTTAATGTAAAGGGTAACATCCATTTTTTCACGTAATAACACTCCTAAAATTAGATTAAGTCGTTCATTCAACAACCATTACTATAACATAAATTGGAGGTAGAACAAATTATTAATACACGCTATAGAGATAATTTTAAAAAAAATTGGGTGTTTGACCATCCCGGAATGATGAATCGTACATATGATAAAACGAAAGCGAAAGGAGGTAGGATAATGGAACAGTATAGCAATGGGTTTGCGTTAATTGTTGTTTTGTTCATTTTATTGGTTATTGTAGGGGCTTCCTTTTATTAAGGTCTGTGTAAGATAGTGACTTGGTAGAGTAATTCGTTTCAACTGACATGTATATGGATCATCTTTATTAAAGGAGGTGTTAAAATGGGTCAATCATATGGTGGAGGATTTGCGTTAATCGTAGTCCTATTCATTTTATTAATTATTGTTGGCGCTGCGTGGCTTTAAGAAACGCTTGTCACAGGGCTAGGAAATGTAGCTAGATACAACAGAAAAAGCGGTGAGAGATTCTCACCGCTTTTTCAGCATTTGCTTTCATAATTGCGTTAAAGTGAATGTATTCAAAGATTAAGCAAATAAGATTTTAACGTAAGAAGAAATTAATAAGATGGTCACTAAAATATTAATCGTATGGAAAACCTTCGGCTGCCTTTCCTCTGGTATCTCCTTTTGAAGACAAAGAGAATTTGTCATCTTATTAATATTAAATACAATAAAGATAGCAAATAAAATAAAAATGAAGATCATCAACGATTTCCTCCTTTTGAGAGGCAGATTGTGCTTGCTTGATTGGAGACAAATACTACCTATTTTAAATGTGTATATGATATTTAGATTAGCAAAAAATAATGAAAAAAGATAGGATTATATCTTATTTCATAGAATTACATAATAAGAGGTTACTAATTGCATGGCTACATTGGGATTTTCGATTGATTGACTAATATTTCGAAGCCATCCTCATTCTCTTCAATATATGCTTGATTGGGTGCTCTTAAAACATTTTTAGCACAAATAAGGTCAGACACGCATAAACCTATGTGATAAGCTAGTAAAATGATAAAATAATGAACATACTGATTAAAAAGATAAAATGCTCCAACTAGTAAACTATTAATCACAATAAAGGGTGCAATTAATGACAGAAGAAATAGCCATTTTGCAATGGGTTCAATAACTTGAATTTGCATAACAGGAAAAATACAATATTTAACAACAAATGATTTCTTGATCTTATTTTTTAAATAAATAAGTGGCATGTAATGGATTATTTTATGAACTGGATACATAAGCCATAACCCAGCCATTAATAATAAGATATATTTATCATTCAATGAAGTTGGCTCAAATATATAATTTGCTGGTACATAAAGTAAAATAAATGTGAACAACATGGTTAAGAAAGATAGGATAAAGACACGTTGTGTTCCATAATGTTTATTAAGATTAATTTCCTTCCAGCAGTGCATTCAATCAGCCTCCAAGAGGAGAAATATTTTCACAAAACTTACTAGGATAATGTACGATGAAAATAACAAAAAATCAATAGGCAAAAATAAATGGTTTTGATCATAGAACGATTCAGTGGGACGTCGATTATTGAAGGCTGTGTACATGCAAGAAAACATCTATATAAAGTGGGGAAAGAACATGGATTTGGAAGCTATTTTAGAAAGAATAGATCGTTTAGAGTATCATCAATCCCTCTTGTTAAAAATGAATCAAGCGTCATCTGATGCTTTTTATAAATTGATCATTGAAAAAGCATTAGGGGAAGAAGACGTTAAGCAATTCTATAAACTTTGTGATGAATTGAGCAAAGATTTTGAAGAACAGAAAGCGGAAGGGTTTGTTCATTTTCATCCGCTTTTTCAAAAGTTTACGATGATGCTGCATTGTGGGTTACAGACAGAGGAAGTTATTGCAGCTTGCATCACGCAAGGACTATATCTCCCATTAATGATAGAGTTGAAAAAGTACTTATAATTGTTATATCAGCTCTGTCTTTAATGGGTTTTTCTTAGTTAATTTTCCATCACTTTCTGTAAACTCACTCTCTATATTGTTAAATGATTTTTCGAAAATTTCCATGAAGTCATCACCATAAATATTGCGAACGATAGCCATTACTTCCATGATTTCTGGGAATTTACCATAGATATCCTTTAGAGGCATTGATGCTGAATAAGCGGCATTTTTTTTCGGATCAAAGGATTCTAGTAATTCTAAGAAGATTTTCTTCCCTTCTTCTGTTAGTTGAATATACGTATTTCGCTTATCATTTTCCTTTTTGGAAAACTCTAGAAATCCGCGTTCTTCCAATTTCTTTGAAAAATTAAAGGCAGTCGAAACATGCATCACTCCGAATTTAGCAACATCTGAAATAGAGGCACCGTTTAATTGGTAAGCGATCCATAGAATATGGTGCTCATTGATATTTAGGTCATACGGTTTAATCCATTGTTGCCAGTCTTTTTCGATTGATTTCCATAAGGCTTTACTAAGTTGTCCTATTCTTTGACTGAATAATATTGCTTCCTTTATCGAGTACTCTTTTTCTTCCATCCTCTTTGTCCCCTTTTTATTATATCCTTATATACATTATGCCAATAAAATAAAGATTAATAAAGATAAAAATTTACTAAATTTTTAGAAAATAATAGAATTCTTGTTTAAAACTAGTTTTCATGAGGTCATTTTAAATATTTTCTTATTTTTCACTATTTTTATAGTATATTTATTTTCGATTAAAAAAGAAAAAAATCCTTCTTTTTAGAAAGGATTTTTTTAATATTTCTAATTTTGTTCGATCAGTTTATTTTTTATTGATTTCTGATTCGAGTTCTTGAATGCTTAATTCAATTGCTTCAAGCTCTTTTTGTAATTCTTGCTGATGAGGCTGTATCTCATTTTGCCAATGGGTAACAGATATTTTTAGATCAGAAATAAAACTTTTAATAGTTTCGATGCCCTCAGTAGAAGTTGTTGCAATCGTCTCTTTTAACTCTTTTAGATGATCTTTCGCTTCAACAAGCTGCCTCAACCAAACATCTTTCGTTTCTTTTAGACTAATACGAGTCTCCTCTCCAGATTTAGGAGTAGTAAGTAGAGTGCTGATACTTGCGACTACGCCACCTACTAAAAATCCAAATAAGAAGGATGTTGCTTTCATTAAAATCACCTCCCAAAAGTATTGCGTATAATGAACTTCTATAAAAATAGATATTATCCTTTTAAATAGGCAGTTTTATTTGCTAATTAAAAAGTTTTCGTTCAATTGAATATCGTGACGAATCACTCATGGTGTAATGCTCGTTATATCTGGACAAAAATAGGCATACAATTTAATAAGCCTTGTCTTTTTAAAGGAGGTTTTTAAACAAAGATGACCATTCTATTTTTTATATTAAGTATTCTCTCTTTTTCTGCTAGTATACAATTTTTAGTTGCTACAAAAAAACCAGGCGTTTATCCACCAAAGTATATATTGAAAAAGCGCTCAGGAACAATGGCAGTTGGTGCTGCTGTTTTTCTTTTCATTGGTTTTTTGATCAGTCTATTTCATTAATGCTTATTAAAAAGGGAAAGGAAAAACCCGTCTATTGACGGGTTTCAAAGTTTGTACTTCTCTTATTGACTGACCATTTGTCGTTGTGGTAATTTTGATTTTTTTAGTACCGACGTTGCCACCGGGTATAGCACAATCATGACGATTGTATTCACTACTGCTGCTGGTAACACGGCAACTGCGAACATTCCGACGAATTGACCTGGTAATCCAACAAGTAGGTAGGCAGATCCTAAAAATACAGTACCTGAAATTAATGTACCAAGTGCAGTTAAGACACCTACTGTAACGATGGACTTCTGGAATTTAGCACAGATTATAAATAATCCTAAAAATACGAATGATGTGATAGCTTTATCGATAATATTTGGGAATAACCCTCCTGGAAAAGAAGTTGTTATACCAGAAATGATTCCAGTTGCAAGACCAAGTAACAAAACACTCTTCGTATCAGGAAATAAAATAATACCTAAAAACATCATCGTTAGCATCATATCTGGCTTCATCCCAAGGGAAAATCCTGGAACAACAGCGTGTAAGACAGTTCCCATTCCAACTAAAAGGGCAATAGTAACAAGTTTTTTCGTATTCAATTCTCATCTCTCCTCTGCTCGACTCAAGCATTTGTTTTTACTTCTCCTGCAGTGCTCTCAGTGCCTACAGCGAAAAGTTCTTATTATTATATCATAATAATAAGTTGGTTGGAAGTGAAAGTCCTCTGTTAATAATTTTTTCGGAAATCACTCATAAATTGGGCAAGACGTTCCACATGTTCTACTGGAACAGCATTATAGATGGAAGCGCGGCAACCACCAACAGATCGATGTCCATTTAATCCAACAAATCCTGCTTCTTTTGCTTGTGCTAAAAAGCTTTTCGTTGCTTCATCAGAATTTAATGTAAAAGTAACATTCATATTAGAGCGGCTATCAAGCTCAGCATGACCATTGTAGAATCCTTCACTATTATCAATTTCTTGATACAGAAGAGAAGCTTTTAAGTCATTTTTCTTTGCAATAGCTTCCACGCCACCTTCTTTCTCTACCCATTTTAGGACAAGAGAGAGTAAATAGATGGCTAAAGTCGGTGGAGTATTATATAGAGAATTATTTTTTTCGTGTGTATTGTAATTTAATATGGTTGGCAGGTTATCGTTAGAACGGCTTAAAAGCTCTTTTTTGATGATAACGACTGTAACACCTGATGGTCCAAGATTTTTTTGTGCTCCTGCGTAAATAAGATCAAATTGCTCGATGTTTAATGGTTTACAGAGAATATCACTAGACATATCGGCCACAAGTGGAACATTTAAATTGGTAGGAAAGTTGTGCCATTGCGTACCATAAATAGTATTATTGCTTGTAATATGTAAATAAGAAGCATCATTAGGAATAGCTGCAGAATCAATAGCAGGGATGTTCTTATAACTATTTTCTTTACTTGAGACGAATCCTTCTGCTTTTCCAAGTTTAACGGCTTCTTTTAAGGCTTTTTCAGACCATGAACCAGTTAGAGCATAGTAAGCTGTTTTTCCTTCTTCAAGTAAGTTCATTGGAATCATAGAAAATTGAAGACTTGCTCCACCTTGTAAAAAGAGAATTTCATGTGATTCAGGAACGGAAAGCAATGAACGTAATAATGATTTTGCTTCATTATGAACGGCTTCATATTCCTTACTTCTATGGCTTAGCTCCATAACAGACATACCTGTATTTCGGAAGTTGAGTAACTCGTTTTGAGCTTCTTTCAATACCCATTCTGGCAGGGCAGCAGGACCAGCATTAAAATTAAGTGCACGATTCATTAAGAATTCCTCCATTTTTTTACCGGTCATGTTTATGTATCCATACACTAACGCGGTAAATTAATTAAATATTTTTAATATAATAGTATCAGAATTTGTCGAAAAGTAACAGAAGCAATAGAAATATTTCGAAAAATAAATAGAAAAAATTCTCCGAAGAAGAGAATTTAGAAGTGACTACTGATGTCAGCGGCCATTTGTTGCAAGTCAAATGAAGTATAATCACTTTGGTTATTTTTCCAAACAGCTCCAAATCCATCGCCTTCACCGTAACGAGGGATTAAGTGCATGTGAAAATGGAAGACGGACTGACCAGCTTTTTCACCGTTGTTATTAACTAAGTTTAAGCCAATTGGGTTATAAGTTGTTTTTAATGCATTCGCAATAGTCGGTGCCACTTCAAAAATATTTTTTGCGATTTCAGGCGTTAACTCAAATAGGTTTTCTTTATGTATTTTTGGAATAATTAATGTGTGCCCTTTTGTTACTTGACTTAAATCAAGAAAGACCACAACATGTTCATTTTCAAAAACTTTAGCAGATGGAATATCACCATTTACAATTTTACAGAAAATACAATCACTCATTAGGTTTCAATCCTTTCACTATAGATTAATTTCTAAGTATTGTAACACATGGAAATAAAAAAGGGCAGGATCCGCTAGGAATCCCACCCTAATGCAGGGGAATTATCATATACTACGCTCTATTACAGGTAAGTTTCTGCGATAAACACCTCATTTTTTATGAAAATGTTTATGTTTATTGAGAAAACCGATCTTTGTTCAATGTAACCATCCCCTATTTCTTATAAGTTTTTTACAACGTATAATCATTAGTTGAGTGGTCTTTGACAAACACCTCATTTTTCAAATAGTTTTGAAATTATCAGTGTAAAAGATCATCTTTAGTTTCTGCGGTAAACACCTCATTTTTTTGTAAAAATGTTTGTGTTTATGGAGAGACCAGATCTTTGTTCAAGCTAACCATCCCCTATTTCTTATAAGTTTTTTACAACGTATAATCATTAGTTGAGTGGTCTTTGACAAACACCTCATTTTCAAATAGTTTTGAAATTATCGGTGTAAAAGATCATCTGTGTTTTCAATCAACTTGTGCATTACAACCATCCCCTTATAGAAACGTTGAAAGCATATGCGTTTATTGAATGAACTTGTCTTTGATAGACACCTCATTTCAATTGCTTGATGACCTTAAATCATCATTTGTGTTTCCCCTACATAAATTAGAATGTCCGTTTTTGAAATTTATATACAAGAGAGAGATAAAGCTTTTTTTAAACTGTCATTTCGTCTAAACTGGACAAGCAGCTCGCCTATTTCTTACAATAAAATAGTGATAAACCATAAAAGGAAGGACGTTTTAAAATGTCTTTGTTACAAATTAAAAATATTACGGGCGGTTACACAAGGAATCCTGTCTTAAAGGATGTTTCTTTTTCAGTTAATGAAGGTGAACTTGTTGGCTTAATCGGTTTAAATGGAGCGGGAAAGAGTACGACCATTAAGCATATTATCGGATTGATGGAACCACATAGTGGAAAAATCACGATTAAGGGTACGACATTTGAAGAGAATCATGAGGCCTACAGAAGACAGTTTACGTTTGTACCTGAAACGCCTGTCCTTTATGATGAGTTGACCCTTGATGAGCATTTAAAACTGACTAGCATGGCTTATGGAATGGAAGAATCTGTTTATAAGGAAAGAATTGCTGGATTACTACAAGAGTTTCGTATGGAAAAAAGATTAAAGTGGTTTCCTGCTCATTTTTCTAAAGGAATGAAGCAAAAGGTGATGATTATGTGTGCTTTTCTCGTTCAACCATCGCTTTACATCGTTGATGAGCCGTTTGTTGGACTAGATCCTCTCGGAATTCAATCATTATTAGATTTAATGAAAAACATGAAGGAAAATGGTGCTGGGATCTTGATGTCTACTCATATTTTAGCAACAGCTGAACGTTATTGTGATCGTTTTATTATTTTACATGAAGGAAAAGTACGCGCACATGGAACACTTGAACAATTGCGTAAAGAGTTTGCGATGCCGGAAGCGACACTCGATGATCTTTATATTCAACTGACGAAGGAAGAAGACCATGTTTGACGAGAGGCTCCTATGGAAGGAACGATTTAGCCGGACGAGTAAAGAACTTTCCCGTTACCTTCGCTATATCTTTAATGGACATCTTGTTATTGTATTCGTATTTCTCATTGGAACAGCTGTCTACTATTATCAAGAATGGCTAAAGACGGTACCAGATACGTTCCCAGCTGCGGTTATTATGGCTGTATGTCTTGCGTTTCTTTTAACTTATAGCCCGATTTTTACTTTTATGTCTGAAGCAGACCGTATTTTTCTCCTTCCATTGGAAACCAAACTCGGTGGCTACTTTAATAAATCTCTTATGATTAGTTATTCTTTACAAGTATATCTAATGGTGATCGGCTTAGCTGTATTAATGCCGATGTATGCGGTCGTGAATGAAGGGGATTTTAAAAGCTTTTTCCCTTTTTTAATTGCCATGTTAATTGTGAAAGGTCTCAATTTATTGATTCGTTGGTATGTTCAATATTATCGAGAAGTAAGCGTTCATACAATCGATTCATTGATTCGTTTTATTGTTAATTTTGTCTTTCTTTATTTATTGTTTTCTAATGCTGTGATGTACTTTTTAGGTGCTGTTGCTGTGATTTTACTAGGATTGTATGTGTATTATAAGCAACAAACGAAGGAAAAAGGGCTGAAGTGGGAATACTTAATCGACCAGGATGAAAGGAGGATGACTTCCTTTTATCGTTTAGCTAATTTGTTTACAGATGTGCCGAAGTTAAAGAACCAGGTTAAGCGAAGAAAATGGTTAGACGGCCTGTTAGCACGGATTCCTTTCCGTCAAGATGAATCGTTTACTTTTCTCTTTACGAGAACTTTTTTGAGAGCAGGTGATTACTGGGGATTATTTGTCCGCTTAACACTCATAGGAGCAGGGGCAATTTATTTCCTTACATTCGGGATCGGTCAAATTATTCTTGTTGTCTTGTTTGTTTATTTAACTGGGTTTCAGTTATTGCCCTTATGGAAGCACCACCAGCATCACTCTATGTTTGAATTATATCCATTAAGTGCAAAAGGGAAAGACCTTTCCTTTCTACGGTTCCTTCGTAAGCTATTATTGTTACAAACGGTGATGTTGTCTGTGGTTGTTCTCTTAAAAGGAGATATTATATCTGCTTTCATCTCATTACTTGCAGGTATTGCTTTCAGTGTTTATTTTAGCTCCTTTTATAGTAAAAGAAAAATTAGCAACTAAAGGAAGGTAGTCATGCTTATGCGTGAAACTAATCTTTCCCCTTTTTCGTATAGCTTAAAAAGGAGTGGTTGTGAATGGGTGAGTACGAAGAAAAGGCTTATGAGGAAGTATTGACATGGAGACGAAAAATGTTGAAGCGTTCAAAGATGATTCAGCGTTTCTCAAAACAAGTTCAATTAAAAATAAATGAAAAAATTCCAACTAAAGCTCATGAGATGATCACAGATGCGATTAAAAATTTTGTGAAGGTAACGTTAACAGGTTCACAAATAACGACAAAAAAAAATCAAGTAGTCGATCTTTCGCTTGAAGAACGAGATAAGCTATTTGATGAGAAACTATCTACTTATCGTAAAACAGCTGTCATTGAAGGAGCAGGTACAGGGGCAGGAGGTATTTTGTTAGGGATGGCTGATTTTCCGCTTCTTTTATCCATCAAAATGAAATTTCTATTTGAAGCAGCAAATATTTATGGATTTGATACGAAAGAGTATGAAGAACGTATTTTTATGCTTCAAGTGTTCCAGCTCGCTTTTTCAAGTTCCGAGAAAAGAAGAGAGACGATGGATATTATCGAGAATTGGGAAGAACGCAAAGCTGATCTCATGGAACTCGATTGGCAAGAGTTTCAACAAGAATATCGCGACCACATTGACTTTGTGAAAATGCTTCAGTTGGTGCCAGGGATTGGAGCAGTTGTCGGCGCCTATGCCAATTATAATCTTCTTGATCAACTTGGTGAAGCAGCAAAGAATAGTTATCGTATACGGCATTTGACTAATATCCCCTAAGCTCTATTGAGCATAGGGGATATTTTTTGTCCAAACCATTTATTTTGAAAAAGTAACGAATATTTTAACGGTTCAACTATTTCTAATTACTTTATAGTATAATCTTTTTGTTCATTTTTATTGTATCTTTAAGAAAGGAGCGGAGAAATGAAGAAGGTAAAGAGTATATATATTGTTTTTGGAATAGCACTACTAGCATCTATCTACTTTGTGATCGGGGTAAGAAGTAAAAAGTCTTTATTTTTAGATGAAATATTGGCTGATTGGGCAACAAGTATTTTTCGAGATTCGAGCTATCCATTCTTCAAGATCGTAACAGAACTTGGTGATAAAATTGGAATTGGAATTGTTGCTTTGTTGATGCTTTTTTGGTTGTGGTTCAAAAAGCGCGATTATATAGGTATGGGTGTATTTGTTTTGGCTGTTGCTCTTAGCAATGAAGTGAGTAAATGGATAAAAGAACTTGTAGGCAGGGAACGGCCCTTATTTGACCATGTGGAGGCCGCCGAAACATTAAGTTTTCCGAGCGGTCATGCGATGGTAGGACTGACGCTCTATATGCTTACAGCTTATTTTTTGATGTATCAAGTTAGTTTAGCTAAGATAAAGTGGGGAATTGGGTTTATTGCCTTTATTTTAGTGTTTCTCATTGGCTTAAGCCGGATTGTCCTTCAGGTTCATTTTTCAACAGATGTTCTTAGCGGTTATTCATTTGGTTTGATTTGGACAATTTTATGGATTTATCTCTATGAATGGCTATATGATCGCTTCCCTCGTTTAGGTGTCAGGCACCGTTCGTAGATAAAATAGGATGAAGTATGTCAGGCACTGTAAAAAGACAACTGTCCATAAGTGGTGCCTGACACCGTCTTTAGTCTTCCTCGATAACAATAGAATACTTTGTAACAAAGGAAGGGCGCGGAAAAATCTTTGGCTGTTTTTTAGCTCCTTTTTTTACGTCTTTATTTGAATAAACTTGTTCAAATGAGTTTGAAGTTTGCCAATTTTTAAAGGATGATTCATTTTCCCAAAGAGTGAAAATAATGTAAGTATCAGAAGAAAGCGGGCGCAAGACGCGGATAGCGATAAAACCAGGTTGTTTCTCGATGAGGTCATCTCGATTTTTAAAGCGATATTCGAATAATGGGCGCCCTTCATCTGTAACAGGAATATGGTTAAAGACAGCAAAACCAACATCAGTCAGTTGACCTGAAGCATCAACCACTTCATATTTTCTCGGTTCTTTAAAAAGAGAATCCCCCACTGTTTCATGGATTAAAAGGGATGCATGTTCATTTTGCATCAAGACTAACGTTTCATCCTCATGCTCTTCTACGATTTTTTTTAAATATTCGCGTGTGCCGTTAGTAAAAAACATCTTCATTATAATCACCTCTACCATTTTTATCCATTATACCTCTAGTTTTTAGAAATGTCCTACTCATCAGCTTGTTAAAATTCTTTGTAAAATCGTCAAATTAATGACAATTACCAAGGTAAACTATACAGCTATAGGTGAAAAGGGTATGATGGAAATTGTCATAAAAATGTGCTTAAGATATTTCGTATTTTAAACTATATATATTAAACTAATGAATATGTGTGTGTTGAAAGGGGATTGTCATTAATGAAGAAACAAATAAATGATACTTTTTTAAAAGCTGCAAGGGGAGAACAAACAGAACATGTACCTGTCTGGTTTATGAGACAAGCGGGACGTTCTCAACCAGAATATAGAGAAATAAAACAAAAATATTCTTTATTTGAAATTACACATCAACCTGAGCTATGCGCGTATGTTACGAGGTTGCCTGTTGAGCAGTATGGGGTCGATGCTGCTATTCTTTATAAGGACATTATGACACCGCTTCCTGCAATTGGTGTAGATGTAGAAATTAAAAGTGGAATTGGTCCAGTCATTTCTAATCCGATCACTTCATTAGCAGATGTAGAGAAATTAGGAGAAATTCACCCTGAAAAGGATGTGCCCTATGTTTTAGATACCATCAAACTTCTTACGGAGGAGCAATTATCCGTTCCGTTGATTGGATTTTCAGGTGCACCCTTTACCCTCGCTAGCTATATGATCGAAGGAGGTCCTTCAAAAAACTATACAAAAACAAAAGCATTTATGTTTGCTGAGCCTAAAGCATGGTTTGCGCTCATGGACAAGCTTGCAGAAGTGACGATTACATATATAAAATCACAAATTAAAGCTGGCGCAAAGGCGGTTCAAATTTTTGACTCGTGGGTAGGTGCTTTGAACGTTGAAGATTATCGCTATTATATAAAACCTACTATGAATCGAATTTTTTCTTCATTAAAAGAAGAAAATGTCCCGCTTATTCTGTACGGTGTCGGTGCAAGTCATTTAGTACTTGAATGGAATGACTTACCTGTTGATGTACTTGGACTAGATTGGCGCCTACCAATTCGTGAAGCACGGAGCTTAGGTATAGCGAAATCCATTCAAGGTAATTTAGACCCCGCTTTGTTACTTGCTCCTTGGGATATGATTGAAGAAAAGGCAAAAGCCATCCTTGATCAAGGAATGGAAAAGCCAGGATATATTTTTAATCTTGGTCATGGAGTATTTCCACAAGTTAATCCGGAAACATTGAAAAAACTAACAGCCTTTGTTCATGAATATTCTGCTGAAAAACGTTCTCGTTAATCGCTTATTCAGCAGGGATATTGAAAAGATAAAATGGTGCTGGTGCCTACAGCGAAGGGATGGATTGCTTGATGAAGAAGAAAATGGGCTTACTAGTCATGGCTTATGGGACACCCTATAAAGAAGAAGATATAGAGCGTTATTATACGCATATTCGAAGAGGTCGTAAGCCTTCTCCAGAAATGTTGGAAGATTTGCGTTGTCGTTATGAGGCAATCGGAGGGATTTCTCCACTAGCGAAAATTACGCTTGAACAAGCTAAAAAAATTGAAGAGCATTTAAATAAAAGTCAAGAAAAAATTGAATTTAAAATGTACGTGGGATTAAAGCATATAGAGCCGTTTATTGAGGATGCCATTGGGCAAATGCATGAGGATGGAATGGAGGAAGCGATTAGCATTGTTCTAGCTCCACATTTTTCAACCTTTAGCATTCAATCCTATAATGGAAGAGCTAAGGAAGAAGCCGAGAAACTGGGTGGTCCTAAAATTTTTAGTATTGAAAGTTGGTATGATGAACCTAAATTTATTCAGTATTGGGCAGATAAAGTAAAAGAAACACTTCAACAAATGTCAGATGAGGAGAGAGCGAGCGCTGCTCTGATTGTTTCTGCGCACAGCTTACCTGAAAAAATTACAAGAATGGGTGATCCATATCCAGATCAATTGCACGAAACAGCTCAATTAATAGCAGAAAATGCAGGTGTAGCCCATTATGCGGTTGGCTGGCAAAGTGCTGGGAATACGCCAGATCCATGGCTTGGACCAGATGTACAAGATTTAACGAGCCAATTGTATGAAGAAATGGGCTATAGGGCGTTCGTATATGTTCCGGCAGGGTTCGTATCAGATCACTTAGAAGTTTTATATGACAACGATTATGAATGTAAGGTTGTATGCGATCGGATTGGAGCGGCTTATTATCGTCCGGAAATGCCAAATGTCCAGCCTCAGTTTATCGAGGCACTCACAACTATTGTATTGAAAAAATTGGCGAACATCATGTGATACTTTATAAAAAAGAAGGCGATGGAAGATGTCAGATACAAAAAAACAGATAGCTATAATTGGGGGAGGAATTACTGGTTTAACTGCAGCTTATTATTTGCAAAAAGAGGTGCGTGAAAACCAATTACCTTATACTGTTAAGTTAATTGAAGCATCATATCGCCTCGGTGGTCAAATGCAAACATTTAAGAAAGATGGGTATGTAATTGAACGAGGCCCAGATTCCTTTTTAGAACGAAAAGACAGTGTAGCTCGATTAGCAAATGAAGTTGGTATGGCTGATGAGCTTGTCAATAATACTCCTGGAAAAACGTTTATCCTAGTGAAGGATCAACTTCATTCGGTCCCAGGTGGAGCTATTATGGGAATTCCAACTGAAATAGCTCCATTTTTGACAACAAAATTATTTTCGATACCTGGTAAATTACGAGCTGCAGCTGATTTAATTTTAACTCGCTCAAAAGAAGAAAGTGATCAGTCTCTTGGATCATTTTTTCGCCGAAGATTGGGGGATGAAGTGGTAGAAAACTTAATTGAACCCCTTCTTTCTGGAATTTATGCAGGTGATATTGATAAGATGAGTTTAATGACTTTATTTCCCCATTTCTATCAAGTAGAGAAAAAATATCGAAGCCTGATTTTAGGAATGAAAAAATCAACTCCCCCACGTCCTAAAGAATCACAAAGTGCAAAAAAAGGTGGATTTTTAGGTTTTAAAACCGGATTACAATCATTTGCTGATGCAATAGAAGCAAAGCTTGAGCCGGGATCGATAAAAAAGGGATTTAGAGTTGAAAAGATTAAAAGAGTGGATGAAGGATACAATATCGAATTGAACGGTGGAGAGGTTATGACTGCAGATAGTATTGTCACAGCTGTTTCCCATCAGACAATTTGTAGTATTTTTCCGGAATATGAGTTTTTTCAAGATTTTAAGAATGTACCTTCTACATCTGTTGCAACCGTTGCGTTAGGTTTTCCAAAAGAAGCGATAGAAAAAGATATAGATGGCACTGGATTTCTCATTTCGAGAAATAGCGATTATACGATTACCTCCTGTTCGTGGGTTCATAAAAAATGGCCACACGCCGCTCCCGATGGAAAGGTATTACTTCGCTGCTATGTTGGGCGATCTGGTGGAGAGGCAATTGTAGATTTATCTGATGATCAAATTGTGAATATTGTTTTGGCTGATTTAGCCAAAACGATAAAGGTTACGCTGGACCCTGAACTTGCAGTCATTTCTCGGTGGGTTCATGCAATGCCACAATATACAGTAGGTCATAAGGAAAGGTTAGAACGGGCGACAAAAGGACTGGCGGAAGAACTACCAGGAATATTTATGATAGGACACTCTTTCAACGGTCTTGGGATACCAGACTGTATCACCCAGGGAGAAGATGCTGCATCCAAAGTTCTCGATTTCTTAAAAGTGTCAAGCACCGAAAAGCGATAAATATATGAATGAACGTTGTATGATAATAGATTGTTTTCAAAAGGAACGGCTAACATGGCTGTTCCTTTTTTATGTAAACGCAAACAAAAAAACAGCCAATAGTACATTGGCTGGTACAATGAGTTAAATAGATACATTATTAAACTATTTAATAGGTTTAGTAAATAGGAAGTTGCATAATTAATTAGTCAGCTTAAAGATCATTCATGCCGAGACACTGATCGCATTTGTTACCGTAGCAATCAGCTTGTTCTTCAATAGCGTTTCCGCAATCTGTACATTTTTTTGTAGGTAAATTTCTAAAAAATTCAACAATATTTTTAATCACGATGTCTCCTCCAGAATTGTAAAAGTAGTTTATGTTTTTTGGTAATTTAATAGATTTGGAAAATTAAGAAGTTAAATCATTAATGAGTCATCTTAAAGGTCGTGCATACCAAGACAACGGTTACATTTGTTACCGTAGCAGTCAGCCTGTTCTTCAATGGCATTTCCGCAATCTGTACATTTTTTTGTAGGTAAATTTCTAAAAAATTCAACAATACTTTTAACCATGATGTCCCCTCCAAAATTATGAATGAATTAATTTATTAAATTTATTGTAATGCAACAGTTATGTTTTTGTCAACAACTGTTTTAATACAATTTAAGTGATGTAAAAATAATTCGATTATTGTTTATAATGTAATTAGCGTGATTTAATAAAAAAACACTCATTAATTATGGAGGTGTTATGTTGAAATTAACAGTTATTGGTCCTTGGGGAGGATATCCAAAAGCAAATGAAGCGAGTTCTGGCTATTTACTAGAACATGAAGGTTTTCGTTTATTGCTCGATTGTGGCAGTGGCGTTTTATCCAAACTTCAAAACATTATACAACCAGAAATGCTTGATGGTATTATGGTTTCGCATTATCACTCCGATCATATTGCTGATATTGGTGTACTGCAGCATGCGAGACTTATCGGTGGGTTTTTGGGCAAAAAAATGGAATGTTTGCCTATTTATGGTCATTCATTAAATAAACAGGAATTCTCTAAATTAACCTATAAAGAAATTACGAAGGGAATAGCTTACCAGCCTGATGAAACATTGAAAATGGGTCCGTTTTCTATCCGTTTTCTCGAAACAAAGCACCCAGTTCCTTGCTTTGCGATGAGGTTTGATGTTGAGGGAAAATCGATTGTTTATACGGCAGATACATCTTTTAAAGAGTCATTTATTTCTTTCTCGAATGAAGCAGATTTGTTATTATGTGAGTGTAATCTCTATGGGAATCAGGATGGAACGAATGCAGGTCATATGACAAGCTATGATGCAGGAGGGCTGGCAAATGCTGCGAATGTAAAACAACTTGTCCTAACTCATCTTCCGCATTATGGAAAATTAGAACAGTTAGAAGAAGAGGCTTCAACTCGGTTCAATGGTCCGATTCTTTTGGCTCAATACGGTTTGAATTTAACAATCTAAAATCATGAAAAAAGGAGTGGTATTATGAAGGTTACATATCACGGACATTCAGTCGTGAAAATAGAGACAGGTGGCAAGACCATTATCATTGATCCATTTATTACTGGAAATGGACTGACGGATTTAACTGTTGAAGGTATTAAGCCTGATGTCATCATTTTAACACATGGTCACAATGATCATGTAGGTGATACGGTTCAACTAGCAAAAGAAAATGATTCTTTAGTCATTGCTAATGATGAACTTTCTAATTATTTAAGCTGGCAGGGAGTGCGAGTCCATGGAATGCATATTGGTGGTGCTTATCAATTTGAATTTGGAAAAGTGAAGTTAACGCCTGCCTTTCATGGAACGGGTCTTCAAACGGGTGAAAATCAAATTGTGTACTGTGGTATGCCTGCCGGAATATTATTTACGGCAGAAGGGAAAACCATTTATCACGCAGGTGATACAGCATTATTCTCTGATATGAAATTGATTGGTGAACGACATCCGATTGATCTAGCATTTCTTCCAATCGGGGATAATTATACAATGGGACCTGGAGATGCCGCTTATGCTGCTAAACTTCTTGGCGCAAAAACAATTGTACCAATTCATTATAATACGTTCCCTGTTATTAAACAGGATCCACTGGTGTTTCTTCAAATGCTCGAAAATCATAATGGGAAAATTCTAAACCCTGGCGAAGGAATGGAACTCTAAAAAGCGAAAACAGCTAATTTATTCACAATTAGCTGTTTTCGCTTTTTCTTGTTGGCTTTGTTAAACAATAGTGTTGGTGCTCTAATGGCCTTTGGTTTACACGTCTATTAAGTGATTCAGTGGAATCAAACGCACGGTTGTATACAACAAAGCCTTCTTATTAGTTGAAATAGTTGATTTTTAATTTTTTCGACTTTTTTTCAGCTTGTACGCATAGATTAATAGTAGTAGAGAAGGGGTGGATAACTTGAATAGAAATCGATATATCATTTGTTTGTTAGCCAGTGGAATACTACTTTATTATGCTGTTCCTCGTTTATCCATTTCAAGTATGGAGACAGAAGGGTACTTTTCCATTGTATGGCTTTCATTTGCCTTAATGGTGATAGCTGGAAATTTAACAGGACTGTTATATACACCAAGTCATAAAAAAAAGAAACAGCCTGTCGGATATAAAAGGAAAAAAGGGATCAAATCGCGGTATTATAATTAAAACGGAATACAATAACAAATTGAAACAGAACGCCAAGACCCTTATAATAAGAATATAAATAAGGATTTTATGTAAAGGGTGGTTGTCTTGGCTACGAAACATGAACAAATACTACATTATATTGATGAATTGCCAATCGGTGAAAAAATTTCTGTGAGGCAGATTGCCAAGGCTTTAGAGGTAAGTGAAGGGACTGCATACAGGGCAATCAAGGAAGCTGAAAATAAAGGCTATGTGAGTACGATCGAACGGGTCGGTACGATTCGAATTGAGCGAAAGAAAAAAGAAAATATTGAAAAGTTAACTTTTGCCGAAGTAGTTAATATTGTTGATGGCCAGGTGCTAGGCGGAAGAACAGGATTGCACAAAACCTTAAATAAATTTGTGATTGGCGCGATGCAATTAGATGCGATGATGCGATACACAGATGCAGGAAGCCTTCTGATCGTTGGAAACCGAGTAGATGCTCATGAGTTAGCTTTGATGGCGGGAGCTGCCGTTTTAATTACAGGTGGTTTTGATACAAATGAAGATGTGAAAAAATTAGCGGATGAATTAGATATGCCAGTTATTTCAAGTAGTTATGATACATTTACAGTGGCTACGATGATTAATCGTGCAATTGATGATCAATTAATTAAAAAGGAAATCCTTCTTGCTGAGGATATATTAACTCCATTGGAAAAAACGGTCTATTTAAAAACAACAGATACAATCTCTGATTGGTATGATTTGAATCAGGTGACGGGGCATAGCCGGTTTCCTGTTGTTGATCAACATTTGAAGGTACAAGGAATGATTACTTCAAAGGATACGATTGGACATGACAATAGGAGTTTGGTTGAAAAAATAATGACGAAAAACCCAATGACCGTTGGAGTGAAAACGAGTGTTGCTTCATCTGCTCATATGATGGTGTGGGAAAGTATTGAAGTGTTACCCGTTGTGAATGATTCAAGTCGCCTTGTAGGGATTATTACTCGTCAAGATGTTTTAAAAGCGTTACAGATGATTCAACGTCAACCCCAAGTCGGGGAAACCATTGATGATACCGTTACAAATCAAATTAGTTTGGTGAAGGGGAAAACAAAGGGCGAGGATGTGTATCGATTCGAAGTAACCCCACAAATGACAAATCATCATGGAACGATATCATATGGAGTATTTACTACCATTGTATCCGAAGCAGCTAATCGAGTATTAAGAGGTCATAAAAAAGGGGATCTTGTCGTGGAAAATATGACGATTTACTTTTTAAAGCCCGTTCAACTAGACAGTATGCTTGATATGTATCCTAAAGTACTAGAAGTTGGACGAAAGTTTGGAAAAGTGGATATTGAAGTTTTTAACGGTGGAACCCTCGTTGGAAAAGCAATGATGATGTGCCAGCTTATCGATAGACATTAGAAAAGCGACGGTGACAGCACCGTCGCTTTATCAGTATGCTTACTTTAGTTCCTGAACTTCTTTTGCGGCAAGCGGACGAAAATATTTATATGCCTTTATTCCACCTAAAATATTAATTAAACCTAAAATAATAAAAATAGTAGCTACAATATATGTCACCGTTGATTGAAATAAGAAAAGCTGATTGAGGCCGAATAATGCAATAAATGATCCAAGTGCCATGCTGGATTTTGCTGCAATCCATTTCTTTTCTGCTGGTAGATTTGTTCGAAAATACTTTGCTTTGTAAAAAATATAAAATGCTAAAGAAAAAATAATCAGTACAACTAAAATAGGCATGTGATTCTATCCTCCATTTGCTAAACTACTATTATTCAATTTTACAGACTTTTATGGAAAATAGCTAAAAAAATGAATTTAATTTCTTTTTATTTCCTATATTTTGTGCTATTAATTAAATATTCCATCCATAAAAAGGAGAAACTTATGAAAGAAAAAATACTCCAAGCAATCAAACAATACGAAACAATTATTATTCATCGCCATGTACGTCCAGATCCAGATGCTTATGGGTCACAAGGAGGCCTTGCGGAAATTTTAAAAGCATCATTTCCTGAAAAATCAATTTATACAGTCGGTAAAGAATTCGAACCTCTTAATTACTTGCGTCGTCTTGATGAAATACCTGATGATACATACAAGGGTGCTCTTGTCATTGTTTGTGATACGGCTAACGAAGAGCGTATTGATGACCAAAGATATAAACTGGGTGAAAAATTAATTAAAATAGATCACCATCCAAATGTAGATCCATACGGTGATTTGTTATGGGTGAATACAGATGCAAGTTCGGCAAGTGAGATGATCTTTGAATTTTATCAATTTGGAAAGGATAAAGGACTGAAACTATCAGATGAAGCGGCAAGACTTATTTATGCTGGTATTGTCGGGGATACAGGACGCTTTTTATTTCCGAGTACAAGTGAAAAAACATTTGCCTATGCAGGGGAATTGATCCACTATAATTTTTCCCGTACGGAGATATACGAAGGCATGTACAATCTAAATCCGAATATTGTTAAGTTAAGTGGGTATATCCTTCAAAACTATACAACTGGAGCAAACGGAGTGGCTAGTATAAAGTTGACAAAAGATTTGCTTGAACAGTTTAAAGCGGTTCCTTCAGAAGCATCTTTATTGGTTGGTATACTTGGACACATCCAAGGAATCATGGCATGGGTTTTCTTTATTGAAGAAGAGGATCAAATTAGAGTAAGGTTTCGTTCGAAAGGTCCAGTTATTAATGAGATTGCCCGTAATTTTAAAGGCGGCGGTCACCCAAAGGCAGCAGGAGCATCTATTTATTCATGGAGTGATGCTGAGGCCGTTATTCGAGAAGTTGAAATAGCATGTGAAGAGTATGCCCGGTCTTAATACCGGGCACTTTTCATTTTCTAGCTCCCGCTTTTTTTAATCAGCAATCATGACTTCAAGTTCGATTGAGAGAGTCGTATAAATTGTCATTTCTTTTACTTCTAATTTATAGCGTTTATCATTTACCTTTATGGTTTGATTTTCAATCATTTTTTTGATCAACTCGCGACTTTTATAGACGGTATCCATATCTTTAGCTCGCATCATCCCGATGTCTTCTTTCACTTTCTCTTCGATTTCAAACACACTGAGCCGATCAAGATCATATTTGTCTTTGTAGGTAACTTTTACATAAATACTCTGAATGGTTAGTTTAGCTTGGCTTTCTTTATTTAATTTTTTAAATTCTTCCTGCCAAATGGTCTTTTCCTTTTTTAAATCGGAAATTTTAGCTTTCTGTGTTTTTATTTCTTTACTGTACTCTTCCTGCCATACGCCGAAAATAAACAAGAAAATAAACCAGCTGATCACACCGCCGATAACCATTCCAGCAAAAAATTGTTGCCATGTTGGTTTTCGATAGTAAGGGGGGATTCTCATAAGGTAGTATGCTCCTGTGTCAGCCAATGAATAAACATTGAACCTGTTTGTGCTCCCCCTAATGCAGAAAGAATGAGCAGGAACTGTTTAAATAAATCCTTTGTTTCACCTTGTAATAAACCCCTCTCAAAAGTATAGACAGCATCAAATGTTCCGCCAATAGCCGTAACAATGGCCCATATGCGAATCATATTAGACAGTCGAAAGATTTCGGTTAAAGGAGGTTTTCCAGTTAAAAAAGCAGCGAATCCTCCAATAATGGAGCCTCCAATTAGAACACCAAGAGCGATAAAATAACTTTGTAGAAAGAGAGCGAAAAAGGGTTGATCCTGCATATGATCCCATCCTTATATAAATAATATCCTCTCTATAAACATATGGACAAGGTTGTATAATTATGTTTATACAGGAAAGTAAAAAAGAGAACGTATTTTCCTTTTTTTGATGAGAATTCTATAATAATATTAGAGAATGGTTTCTCTATACTAGCAATGCTTGATTTTAAATAAAACAGTCTTTTTAATAAGACATGTAAGGAAGTGAATGTTCGTGTCTTTTATTCACCTTCATGTATATAGTGCATATAGTTTATTGACTAGTACAGCATCGGTAGAAAAGTTAGTGATAGCTGCGAAGGAAAAAGGATATAAAGCACTGGCTATAACTGACCGTAACGTGATGTATGGGGCAGTTGATTTTTATAAAGAATGTATAAAACATTCAATAAAGCCAATTATTGGGGTAACGGTTGATGTACTCAGTGAAGAAGAAGAGAGGTCATTTCCGCTCGTTTTCTTGGCAAAGAATCAAAAGGGCTTTCAGAATTTGTTGAAGATTACAAGTAGTGTCCAAACAAAGTCAATGACAGGAATTCCAATCAAATGGTTGAAACATTATTCGGAAGGGTTATTTGCTTTAACGCCAGGGTTTGAAGGGGAAATTGAACAAGCATTAATGAATGAAGAAATGGAAAAGGCTAATAAGGTCATACGTCTTTATCAGCAATTATTTGGAGGTTCGTTTTATATTAGTCTACAAAATCATCATATTTCATCTCAAGAAGCATTAAATAACAAACTTTTTGGGTTAGCAAATAACCATCATATTAAGCTTGTTGCATCGAACCAAGTATTTTATTTGCATAAAGAAGACGCGTTTGCACATGAATGTTTTCTTGCGATAAAAAATGGTGATAAATTACAAAGTGAAGAGCGAGAACGACTTGAAAGTGACGAATACTATTTGAAAACACCAGAAGAAATGACGGAACTTTTTCCTCATATCCCTGATGCACTTGAAAATACGTTGAAGATTGCAGAAGCTTGTAACGTCACGATTGAACTTCATAAAACAAAGCTACCTAAATTTCCAACAGAAGAAGGGAAGACAGCGGAAATCTTACTAGAGGAAAAATGCTGGCAAGGTTTCTATGAAAGATATCCCACACACGATGAAACAATGAAAAATCGACTTCAATATGAACTAAGTATTATTAAGAAAATGCAATTTAGTGATTACTTTCTTATTGTTTGGGATTTTATGAGGTTTGCCAGAGAAGCAGGGATCTTAACGGGGCCGGGAAGGGGGTCGGCAGCTGGTTCATTAGTTGCATATACCCTCTATATTACGGATGTAGATCCGATCAAGCATCAGCTTATCTTTGAGCGTTTTTTGAATCCTGAACGGATCACCATGCCAGATATTGATATTGATTTTCCCGATCATAGGCGAGAAGAAGTGATTCAATATGTTGTAAATAAATATGGTCAGCTTCATGTTGCGCAAATTATTACATTTGGGACATTAGCTGCAAAAGCCGCTCTTCGTGATGTCGGTAGAGTGTTTGGTTTAAACACAATCGAATTAGACAGATTGTCAAGGACTATTCCAACAAAGCCTGGTATAACGCTTCAGGAGGCATATAGCGAATCTCGGTCTTTACAAGTATTTGTAAAAGAATCAGATCAAAAGCGACGTTTGTTTGAGACGGCTTTGAAACTAGAAGGTTTACCGAGGCATACTTCCACCCATGCTGCGGGAGTCGTGATTAGTGAACAACCACTAGTGGATGTCATTCCCATTCAACAAGGTCATGATCAAATTTATTTAACCCAATATTCAATGGAACATCTAGAAGAGTTAGGGTTGCTTAAAATTGACTTTCTAGGTTTAAGAAACCTTTCACTAATTGAGTCGATTTTGAAGTCTATATCTCGCAAAACTAGTCAAAAATTAAATATAAAAATGATTCCTATGGATGATGAAGCCACTTATCAATTGATTAGTCTTGGGCAAACAACAGGTGTTTTCCAATTGGAATCAGAAGGGATGCGCAGTGTATTAAGAAGGCTTCAACCGACTTGCTTTGAGGATATTGTAGCGGTAAACGCTCTTTACCGTCCAGGACCAATGGAAAATATACCTCATTTCATTGATCGTAAACATGGGTATGAAAAAGTAGTCTATCCGCATCCGCATTTACGTTCGATTCTTGAGAATACGTATGGAGTAATCGTTTACCAAGAACAAATCATCCAAATTGCTTCCGCAATGGCTGGTTTTACTCTTGGTGAAGCAGATTTATTAAGACGAGCCGTGAGTAAAAAGCAAAAAGAAGTGCTTGATCGCGAAAGGGAGCACTTTATTGCAGGAGCCGAACAGAAGGGCTATGAGAGAAAAACAGCGGATGACATTTATGATTTAATCGTTCGGTTTGCAAATTATGGATTTAATCGAAGCCATGCGGTTGCATACAGTTTTATAGCTTATCAACTAGCCTACTTAAAGGCGCATTATCCGATCCATTTTATGGCTGCTATCCTCACATCCGTTACGGGGAATGATGGGAAGATCGATCAATATATAAGAGAACTAAAGTTGATGAATATTTCAATCCTCCCACCTTCCATTAGTAAAAGTGGCTATTCTTTTCTTCCAGAGAAGGATGGAGTACGCTATAGCCTTGGTGCGATTAAGGGAGTTGGAGTAACTGCATTAAAAGAGATTTTTCGTGCTAGAAAAGAAAAAAGCTTTGTCGATTTATTTGACTTTTGTATTCGAGTTTCACCCAAAAATGTGAATCGTAAAACATTAGAAGCGCTTATTTATTCTGGAAGCTTTGATGAATTTGGTGAAGATCGAGCCGTTTTGTTAGCTAGTATGGATGTAGCACTTGATCATGCACAGCTAGTAAAACCAAATGATGGGCAACAAGGAGATTTATTTTCTGGTGTCGAATTTACTATCAGACCAAAATATTCGACTGCTGATCCAATGGAAGAGGAAGATAAGCTTCGTCTAGAAAAAGAAGTACTCGGTTTCTATTTATCCAATCATCCTGTGAGCGTATACGAAAAGTTTTTTTCGTCACTACATATTCAATCATTGTATGATCTCACGATTCAAAAGTCCTTTGGAAAAGCTGTGGTCTACATTGGTGAAGTAAAAAAGATTCGGACAAAGAAAGGTGAACAAATGGCTTTCTTAACGATCAGTGATCAAGGTGGAGAAATGGAGGCTGTTGTATTTCCTAATGTATATAAAAAAAACTCTTCTATTTTACAGCAAGGGAACGTCCTTGTTATAGAAGGGAAAATAGAAGAAAGACAAGGGAAAATACAGTTCATAATTAAATCAGTTCACCACATGGAAGAAGCAATTGGAAAAAACAATACGACAAAGTCAACACTTTTTATAAAAATTACAGCAGAGCAAGAAACAGTAGAAAAATTACAGACTGTAAAGGGGATATTGGAAAGGTATCCAGGAACCAATCAGGTGATCATTTATTACGAACATACACAAAAAAGTATACGTTTAGAGGAACTACGTGTTGACCCTAATAAACAATGTATAGATGAGTTGAAAAAGGTGGTTGGAAATGGACATGTATTTTTAAAATAACTGCCACTTTATTTCTTTACAAGTGATAATGATATGTTATATTGTTTAGAAGTAAAACGGTCAGGCCAGTAAAAACACTTAATCTATTGCGATTTTACCTTGAGATTACTTTTACAAATGAGAAAGTTAATCTCATCAAGAAGGGCATAAATAATTTGTGGATTTGAATCAAACTGAGGAGTGGAAGAGTTGACGTTAAGAGAAGAAGCATTGCATATGCACCGTGAAAACAAAGGTAAACTTGAATCAAAATCAAAAGTACAGGTTTTAAATGCAAAAGATCTAAGTTTAGCATACTCTCCAGGAGTGGCAGAACCTTGTAAAGAAATTTATGACAAGCCTGAAACCGTATATGAGTATACAATGAAAGGAAATATGGTGGCTGTTGTAACAGACGGAACAGCAGTATTAGGTCTTGGTAATATTGGGCCACAAGCGGCACTCCCGGTTATGGAAGGAAAAGCTGTTTTATTTAAAAGCTTTGCTGGTGTTGATGCATTTCCTATTTGCTTAAATACAACAAATGTTGAAAAAATTATTGAAACGGTTAAATTATTAGAGCCGACTTTCGGGGGTGTAAATCTTGAAGATATTGCTGCTCCACGTTGTTTTGAAATTGAAGAGAGATTAAAGAAAGAGACAAATATTCCTGTATTCCATGATGATCAACATGGTACAGCGATTGTAACAGTAGCAGGTTTATTAAATGCTTTAAAAATCGTTAATAAAAAGATGTCTGAAATAAAAGTGGTTGCTAACGGTGCAGGTGCGGCTGGAATAGCGATTATTAAACTTCTACACAGCTTTGGTGTTCGTGATATTATTATGTGCGATACGAAGGGCGCTATTTATGAAGGACGTCCGCTTGGGATGAATGAAGTTAAAAATGAGGTAGCTAAGTTTACAAATAGAGATAATCAATCCGGTAGCTTGGAAGAAGTAATCGTAGATGCAGATGTTTTTATTGGCGTATCAGCTGAAGGAGCTCTTTCAAGTGATATGGTGAAAAAAATGAGCAGGGATGCGATTATCTTTGCGATGGCGAATCCTAATCCTGAAATCTCACCTGATGTAGCAAAGGGTGCAGGTGCGGCTGTAGTGGGTACGGGTAGATCTGATTATCCTAATCAGGTTAACAATGTTCTTGCTTTTCCGGGGATTTTTCGAGGCGCTTTAGATGTTAGAGCAACTCATATTAATGAAAAGATGAAAGTTGCAGCTGTTAAGGCAATTGCTAGCCTTATTGCTGAAGCAGAACTTCATGCTGATTATGTTATTCCAGCTCCATTTGATCCGCGGGTTGCCCCTGAAGTAGCCGCTGCTGTTGCAAAAGCAGCTATGGAAACGGGAGTGGCACGAATCAATATGGATCCTGAAGAAATAAAAGAAAAAACACGAAATCTTGCCGTTATTGGAAAAAGTGAGTGATAACAATAGCGTGAAATCATCGCAAGTAGCTCCAAAGGTTTATATTGGGATCGTGAAAGAATTAAGAAATATGATTTCAGAAGATCATCTTAAACCGGGTGATAAATTACCCTCTGAACGTGAACTAACAGAGCGTCTTTCCGTAGGACGCTCTTCTGTTCGCGAGGCATTAAGGGGATTGTCGAACGAATGATGACAGATTATAACAAGGTTTATGATTGTGATGATATATAGTAAGTAGGATAAGGTTCCTATGAAATAGGTTAACTAATTTTTAGTGATCTAACCACTTGAGTTCATATACATATATGAATGTAATAAATAAGGGAGGTTTCACCTTGCTCAAAGAGATTTTTACTAAATCTAAGAAAAAATACGCAACCATCCCTTCAGAAAATGCGAGGCAGGATGTTCCGGAAGGGATTATGACGAAATGTCCAAAGTGTAAAAAAATCATGTATTCAAAAGAATTAATGAAAAATTTAAAGGTCTGCCTGCATTGTGGATATCATCATCCAATGAATTCACATGAACGAATTGAGTCGCTTTTAGACGAAGGTTCTTTTGAAGAATTAAATAGTGAGATGGTCTCAAAGAATCCATTGCAATTTCCGGATTATTTAGAAAAATTGGAAAAGGATAGAAAAAAAACAAATTTAAATGAAGCTGTCTTGACCGGTATCGGAACGGTAAATAATATGAAAGTGGTTATTGCTGTTATGGATTCAACTTTTCGAATGGGGAGTATGGGCTCAGTGGTGGGGGAAAAAATTACACAAGCTACTGAGAAAGCAGATGAGTTATCTGTTCCTTTTATTATTTTTACGGCTTCAGGTGGAGCTAGAATGCAAGAAGGCGTCTTGAGTTTAATGCAAATGGCGAAAACAAGCGTGGCCTTAAAGCGATTCAGTGATAATGGTGGATTGTTTATTTCTGTTATGACACACCCAACAACAGGTGGAGTTTCAGCGAGTTTTGCGTCGCTTGGAGATTATAATATTGCCGAGCCTGGAGCATTGATTGGTTTTGCTGGTAAGAGAGTCATTGAGCAGACGATTCGTGAAGAGTTACCAGAAGATTTTCAAACAGCGGAGTTTCAGTTAAAACATGGTCAATTAGATGCGGTCATTCCTCGACTACAATTAAAAGACCAATTGATAAATATTCTAGATATTCATCAGCCAAGGGAGGTGTAAGAATGGTAGGAGAATGGGAATTCGAAAAACCGATTTTGGAATTAAGACAGAAAATTAAAGATTTAAGGGAATTTACGAAAAGTACGGACGTGGATTTAACAACTGAAATTGAAAAGTTAGAATCACGACTGATTAAACTAGAAAAAGAAGTATACGAAAATATTAAACCGTGGGATCGAGTTCAAATTGCTCGCCACCCGAATAGACCTACTACTTTGGATTATATTTCTTTATTATTTACAGATTTCTTTGAATGTCACGGGGATCGTTCATTTGGGGATGATGAAGCAATTGTTGGGGGAATAGCGAAATTCCAAGGTGTACCTGTTACGGTTATTGGGCATCAACGAGGGAAAGATACGAAGGAAAATATTCGACGTAATTTCGGGATGCCTCATCCAGAAGGTTATCGTAAGGCACTTCGATTAATGAAACAGGCTGAAAAATTTAATCGTCCGATCATTTGCTTTATTGATACAAAGGGTGCCTTTCCTGGAAAGGCTGCTGAAGAACGTGGACAAAGTGAGGCAATTGCTCGCAATTTATTTGAAATGGGAGGCTTTACCGTTCCGATTATTTGTGTTGTGATTGGTGAAGGTGGTAGTGGTGGAGCGCTTGCGTTAGGAGTTGGGAACCATATGCATATGCTGGAAAACTCAACGTATTCGGTTATCTCTCCTGAAGGTGCTGCGTCAATTTTATGGAAAGATGCAAGTCTAGCCAAGCAGGCTGCAGAATCAATGAAAATTACCGCTCCTGATTTAACGGAATTAGGAATTATCGATCAGATGATTCCAGAGGTAAAGGGAGGCGCTCATAAAGACGTCAACGAGCAGGCAAAGGAAATAGAGAAAGTTCTACTGGAGTCATTGAACGAGCTTACTAAAATGAATAAAGAACAGTTAGTTGTTCACCGATACAATAAATATAAACAAATTGGCGAAATTTTGTTTTTAAAAGACTATATAGGGGTAAATTAAAAACGTACTTAAATGAGTGCGTTTTTTATTTTTAAAAGCTAAATGTATAATTGTGAATTTTTTTTGACAAGAAATCGCTTTCATTCATTAAATAATTCTGGCTTTTGGTAAGAATATATAGATTCAGTTGTTATAAAGGATTCTTCATGATATTTTAGAAATATTCCCGAGTTTTTAAATCATTGTAGTAACAATATAAGTTCCTATTTTTTACATAACTTCTCGTTAAAAGTGTGTAGGAGGAAAAGTATGAAAAAAATTGGTGTTTTAACAAGCGGTGGAGATGCACCTGGGATGAATGCTGCTGTCAGAGCGGTTGTTCGAAAAGCTATTTATCATAATGTTGAAGTGTATGGAATAATCGGTGGATATGCAGGTTTAATTAGTGGGAATATTGAAAAGCTTGAGCTAGGTTCTGTTGGTGATATTATTCATCGTGGTGGTACGGTTCTTTTTTCAGCAAGATGCGATGAATTTAAGACGAAAGAAGGCCAACTAAAGGGTGTTGAGCAATTAAAGAAAGCAGGCATCGATGGCTTAGTTGTTATTGGTGGAGATGGATCCTATCGAGGGGCAAAGGCTCTTACAGAGCATGGATTTCCTTGTGTTGGTGTACCTGGAACAATTGATAATGATATTGCTGGAACACAATTTACCATTGGTTTTGATACAGCTTTAAATACAGTAATTGATGCAATTGATAAAATAAGAGACACTGCGACATCTCATGAGCGGACGTTTGTGATTGAAGTAATGGGACGTAATGCAGGAGATATTGCTCTATGGGCCGGGCTTGCTGGTGGAGCAGAAACCATACTCATTCCTGAAGAAAATTATAATATGGAAGAAATCTGTAATCGATTAAAAAGAGGACAAGAACGAGGGAAGAAACATAGTATTATCGTCGTGGCTGAAGGAGTTGCAAGTGGTGTTGAATTAGGTAAGCGGATTAAAGAATTAACCGATTTCGATACTCGTGTCTCTGTGTTAGGACATATGCAACGGGGTGGTTCACCTACAGCGTTTGACCGCGTATTAGCAAGTCGTCTTGGTGCGCGTGCGGTCGAGTTGATAATGGCAGGACAAGGTGGAAGAGCTGTTGGTATTGAAAACAATCAAGTGGTTGACCGTGACATTGTTGACGTATTAGCTAAAGCTCATACAATTGATTTTAACCTTTTAAAATTATCAAAAGAACTCTCTATTTAAAAGAGATTCCATTAACCTAGGAGGTTTACATAAGATGAGAAAAACAAAAATTGTTTGTACAATAGGACCGGCAAGTGAAAGTATTGAAAAGCTTACACAGTTAATTGAGGCTGGTATGAATGTAGCTCGTTTGAATTTTTCACATGGGAATTTTGAAGAACATGGTGAAAGAATTCAAAACATACGGGAAGCTGCTAAAAAAACAGGAAAAAATATTGCGATTCTCCTTGATACAAAAGGACCGGAAATTCGAACTCATAATATGGTGAATGGAGTGGTTGAATTAACGGCAGGTAGTTCAAGTATTATTTCTATGGCTGAAGTAGAAGGGACTACAGAGAAGTTCTCTGTTACGTATGAAGGATTAATTGATGATGTAGAAATCGGTTCTAAAATCTTGCTTGATGATGGTTTAATTGGACTTGAAGTTGAGAAGTTAGATAAGTCGAATGGTGAAATTCATGTAAAAGTATTAAATAGTGGAACGTTGAAAAATAAAAAAGGTGTAAACGTACCTGGTGTATCGGTCAAATTACCTGGAATTACACAAAAAGATGCTGATGATATTGTATTCGGTATTGGACAAAATGTTGATTTCATTGCTGCCTCTTTCGTTCGTAGAGCCTCTGATGTTCTCGAAATTAGGAAATTACTCGAAGAAAATAATGCGACAGATATCCATATTATTCCTAAGATTGAAAATCAAGAAGGTGTCGACAACATCGATGAAATTCTTGAAGTATCTGATGGTTTAATGGTTGCTCGTGGTGATCTTGGCGTTGAGATTCCTGCTGAGGAAGTTCCTTTAGTACAAAAGAACTTAATCAGGAAATGTAATGCTTTCGGAAAACCGGTTATTACCGCTACGCAAATGCTTGATTCGATGCAAAGAAATCCACGTCCTACACGTGCTGAAGCAAGTGATGTGGCGAATGCCATTTTTGATGGAACAGATGCGATTATGCTTTCAGGTGAAACTGCTGCAGGTATCTATCCGGTAGAAGCTGTACAAACAATGAATAACATTGCTTCTCGTGCAGAATCAGCATTAGATCATAAAAAATTATTATCGACTCACAGTAAAGATAGTGAACATACGATTACAGATGCGATTGGACAATCTGTTGCTCACACAGCTTTGAATTTATCTGTCAATGCGATTATTACAGCAACTGAAAGTGGTCATACTGCTCGCATGATTTCTAAATATCGTCCTAAAGCACCAATTGTTGCTGTAACAGCAAATGATCATGTGTTGAGAAGACTTGCGTTAGTATGGGGCGTTTATTCTCAATTGGGACAGAAATCGATTTCAACTGATGATATGCTCGAAAATGCAGTTGACGAAAGCTTGAATAGCGGATTTGTTTCACACGGCGATTTAGTTGTCATTACAGCTGGTGTGCCTATAGGGGAAGCTGGAACGACAAACTTGATGAAAATCCATGTTGTTGGTGATATTTTGGCAAAAGCACAAGGGATTGGTCGCAAATCAGCGTATGGTAAAGTTGTGATTGCAGAAAATGCAAAGGAAGCTCTTGAGAAAGTAAAGGAAGGTTCAATTCTCGTTACAGTTGGTTCCGATAAAGAAATGGTACCAGCGATTGAAAAATGTAGTGCCCTTATTACAGAAGAAGGTGGCTTAACAAGTCACGCAGCAGTTGTAGGGTTAAATGTTGGAATTCCGGTACTAGTAGGGGTCAAGGATGCCACTACCCTATTAAAAGAAGGTCAAGAAATTACCGTAGATGCTCAAAGAGGCGTTATTTATAATGGACATGCAAGTGTGCTATAATGTAATGGAGGGAAGGAAGGGTTAGAACTCCTTCCTTTTTTCTTTCGTACACTAAATAGACGGAGTGATAGGATGCGAATTCTTCTTTTATTGTTCATTTTGATTCCGGCTGGAGAAATAGGCGTTCTTCTTCTATCTGGAAAAACAATTGGTATTTGGCCAACCATTTTGCTCCTTATTTTAACAGGAATACTTGGGTCGTATTTAGCAAAAAGTCAAGGTCTGAATACGATTCGAAAAGTTCAGGAACAGCTCCAATTTGGAAGATTGCCCGGGGATGAAATCCTTGATGGTGTTTGTATTCTTTTTGGAGGATTATTGCTACTATCACCGGGATTTATTACGGATATTGTTGGATTAATTTTACTACTCTCTCCAACAAGAGTTTTACTTAAACCAATGATTATCAAGTTGTTTCAAAATTGGATAAATAAAAATACGATTACTATTATTAGATAATAATTAGGCTTTAGTGTCTAGCTATTCAAGGTCTTACACTTATTGAGAAAAGGTCAGTCCTGTTATCGAAGGACTGACCTTTTTCATTCACTGATTAGTGGATTTCTTTTCCTTTTATAAAGGTCCATATATCACGAAATACATTTGCTTTATGCAGTGTTGTGAGGATAACGAGTGTAACAGGACCGATAATTAATCCTAAAAAACCGATTAATTTAAATCCAACAAATAAAGCAATTAAAGTGGCAAGAGGATCTAATCCGATACTAGATGAAAGAACTTTCGGTTCCATAATTTGACGCTGAACAATCACGATAATATAAAGCACGCCAAGCCCGATCGCTATATTGATATCCCCTGTGATTACTTCGTAAATAATCCAAGGAACAAAGATCAAACCTGTTCCAAGGTATGGAAGTATGTCGACCAATCCGGTTACTAGAGCGATGGTGATCGCATAATCCACACGTAAAATAAGTAAACCAATTAGTATAATAACCGTTGTAATAGAAATAAGCGTTAACTGGGCTTTGATGAAGCCGAACAATGCCTTTTTTAAATCAATAAGGACTGTTTGGCTACTTATTTTAGCTCGATTTGGAAGGAAACGACTACCCATTGAAGTTAAACGAGCCCAGTCCTTGCTAATGAAAAAAGTGGCGAGTAATGAGAAAATTAGAACGCTTGCTACATTAGGGAACCAAGAAATGATCGTTGGAATAAACCCAAAAAAATGTTGAATGAAATTACCTAATGTCGTACCAATCGTATTTCCTGCATTTTGAATATTACTCAGAATCGTATCTTGCTGGTCACTCCCTAAACTGTTAAAAAGACTAGTAAGTTGATTATATAATGGGATAATTTGCGAGGCAATTAAATGTTCGATATATTGGATCAATGTATCTAATTGTTCGGGCACAACCTTTGCTAAATAATCAGCTCCTGAGACAATTTCTGCTACAAGTAAAGTGATTACCCCGGCAAAAAAAGCAAAACCAAGGACTAAAGCAAGGATAACAGCGAGTGTTCGTGGCATCCTTCCTTTCTTTTGAAAAAAGTTCACAAGTGGATTCATTAAAAAGGCAATGGCTAGTCCGATTAAGAATGGATAGGTAACTTTCGAGATGTAAAACAATCCGATTAACGATAGGAGGATACCGCCGATCACAACTAGGAAACGGAAGGTTCGATTTATATAAACACTGTTCATGATCATTCACCTTTTTTCTAAAAATTTTATGGTTTTTGCATAGAATAGGCTAGAAGAGCGAGATACTAAGTTGACTCCTTAGTACGAACATAAAGGATTAAAGGATGGCTGTAAATATAAAAATAAAATTAATTCTGAAAATAGGTATAAATTAATTTTAAGAGTTAAGAAATAGCATATGGCTTTTTAGAGCTTAAAAGTTATGATAAAATAATATAGAATCAATTGAAGGGAGAATCCCCCCTTGATATCGCAAGCCACCTTCTTTTTAATACTTTTATTGGCGATTGCATTGATTGCCAAGAACCAATCACTGATCATTGCTGTTTTTGTTTTGATCATCATGAAACTTATCGGTTTTGATGCAAAGTCATTTTCTTATCTACAGTCCAAAGGAATTAATTGGGGTGTAACGATTATTACAATTGCCGTATTGGCCCCAATTGCAAGTGGTGAAATTGGATTTAAAGATTTATCCGCAGCTTTTAAATCCCCCTATGCTTGGATTGCACTTATATCCGGAATCGCTGTTGCTCTGTTAGCCAAAGGTGGAGTAACATTATTGGCAAAAGATCCACATATTACAACTGCCCTTGTTTTAGGAACAATCCTTGCTGTTTCACTTTTTAAAGGAGTAGCCGTAGGTCCTTTAATAGGTGCAGGAATAGCCTATTTAGTCATGAAAATACTTGAAATATTTTGAAAAAATTTCCAAAAAATAATTTTTCCGGAAATTTAAAGTTCTTTTCGTTCACAAAAGTCAGATAATTGTTTATAATAAGATTTATAGTATTATTTATTTTAGTTTTCTACTCGAGTTATTCTTAATCAATATTGTAAGCATTTTCTTTTTTGGTTTAAAATTGAACACTCGCTCAATCTGAAAATTTAATCTATTTAGTTTTAGACTGACAGCTTACAAGTATCCGTTTTTCTTAAGTAGGAGGTAATTATTTCCTCCTACACGAAAAATTCAGAAAATTCTTTCTGATAATTCATATTTTTTTGAATATATTTTTATAGATAAGGTTTGGGGAAATTTTAACTTGCAAGGGGAATTTATTTAAAAGGAGAGGGTTTTATATGACAGTTACACGTGGTCTTGAAGGGGTAGTTGCAACGTCTTCCTCAGTTAGTTCAATCATTGATGATACACTTACGTATGCGGGGTACAATATTGATGATTTAACAGTGAATGCTAGTTTTGAAGAAGTGATCTATCTTTTATGGCATAGAAAACTACCTACTACGTCACAATTAAATGAATTAAAAAAACAACTTGCTGAAAATGCCGAGCTTCCACAAGGAATTCTTGAGCATTTCAAAATGTACCCAATTGAAAAGGTGCATCCAATGGCTGCTCTTCGTACAGCTGTTTCGCAATTAGCTCTATACGATGAAGAAGCAGACTTAATGGATTTTGAAGCTAATGAGCAAAAAGCCATTCGTTTGCAAGCAAAAATGCCAGCGGTTGTCGCAGCTTTTTCTCGTATTCGCAAAGGCTTAGACCCTGTATCACCAAGAAAAGACTTAAGTTTTGCAGCTAATTTCTTATATATGATGTCAGGAGAAGAACCTGCAGCTATTGCAGAAGAGGCTATGAATAAAGCACTTATTCTACATGCGGATCATGAGTTAAATGCATCTACCTTTACAGCTCGTGTTTGTGTAGCAACATTATCCGATGTTTATTCTGGAGTTACAGCTGCGATTGGTGCCTTAAAAGGTCCTTTACATGGCGGGGCGAATGAAGCGGTAATGAAAATGCTCACAGAAATTGGGTCTCCAGAAAATGTTGAGGCATATGTCCGTGAAAAAATGGAGAATAAAGAAAAAATCATGGGGTTTGGACATCGGGTATATAGAAAAGGTGATCCACGTGCGAAACATTTGAAAGTAATGTCTGAGAAATTAAGCAATCTTACTGGGCAACCTCAATGGTATGAAATGTCTACTCAAATTGAAAAGATTGTGACGGGTGAAAAGGATTTACCACCAAATGTAGATTTTTATTCAGCCTCTATGTATCATAGCTTAGGGATTGATCATGATTTATTTACACCAATTTTTGCGGTTAGTCGTGTTTCAGGTTGGCTAGCACATATTCTTGAACAATATGAAAATAATCGTTTAATTCGTCCTCGTGCAGAGTATACTGGGCCTGGAATGCAAGTTTATGTACCAATAAAAGAACGCAGTAAATAAAAAAAAAGTACATAAAGGAAAAGTTCATTTTTTCTTTTATGTAAAATGGGTTAATATTAATAGTAAGGGGCTATGATAGAGGCTGAGTCATCAAATCCTATACCTGAACATCAGTCTCTACCAATTTAATTAATGCTCCATGTTTAAAAATGGAAGGAGATTCTCATTATGCAAGGTCAAAAAATCACAGTCACAAACGGAGTTTTAAATGTACCAAACAATCCAATCGTACCATTTATCGAAGGGGACGGAATCGGTCCTGATATTTGGGCATCTGCATCAAGAGTATTAGATGCTGCTGTTGAGAAAGCTTATAATGGTGAGCGCAAGATCGTCTGGACAGAGGTTCTTGCCGGGGAAAAAGCATATAATGCAACTGGCGAGTGGCTTCCTAAAGAAACATTGGAAGTAATTAATGAATATTTACTTGCTATTAAAGGTCCATTAACAACTCCTGTTGGTGGAGGGATTCGTTCATTAAATGTGGCGCTTCGCCAAGAATTAGATCTTTATGTGTGCTTACGTCCTGTACGTTGGTTTGAAGGTGTTCCTTCACCAGTTAAACGTCCACAAGATACTGACATGGCTATTTTCCGTGAGAATACAGAGGATATCTATGCTGGAATTGAGTATGCAGAGGGTTCTGACGAAGTAAAGAAATTAATTAGTTACTTACAAAGTGAATTTGGAGTAGACAAGATTCGTTTCCCTGAAACATCTGGAATTGGAATTAAGCCAGTATCACAAGAGGGATCAAGTCGTTTAGTTCGTGCTGCTATTGAATATGCTCTTAAAGAGGGTAGAAAATCAGTAACGCTTGTACATAAAGGCAATATTATGAAGTTTACTGAAGGAGCATTTAAAAATTGGGGCTATGAAGTAGCTGAAAAAGAATACGGCGATAAAGTATTTACATGGGCTCAATATGATCGAATTAAAGAAGAAAAAGGCGTAGATGCTGCAAACAAAGCACAAGAAGAAGCAGAAGCAGCAGGGAAAATCATTGTGAAAGATTCTATTGCAGATATTTTCTTACAGCAAATTCTAACACGTCCTAGTGAGTTCGATGTTGTAGCAACAATGAATTTGAATGGAGACTTTGTTTCTGATGCACTTGCTGCACAGGTGGGTGGTATCGGAATTGCTCCAGGTGCCAACATTAACTATGTATCTGGACATGCGATTTTTGAGGCTACACACGGTACGGCTCCGAAATATGCAGGTTTGGATAAGGTGAATCCATCATCTGTTATTCTTTCAGGAGTGTTACTGCTTGAACATATTGGTTGGAATGAAGCAGCTAAAATGATTGTAAAGTCAGTCGAAGAAACCATTGCATCTAAAGTGGTTACGTATGACTTTGCCCGCTTAATGGATGGAGCAACAGAAGTGAAATGTTCTGAATTCGGGGATGAACTAATTAAGAACATGAAGTAATCTTAAAAGCGGAAGCGCCTTTGGAACAAGGCAAACTTGTTCTTGTAAAGTATAATGCTTACCTCCGACAAGCATGAGACGAGCAGGCAAGAAGGTTGTTCTTTAACCTCCTTGTTGGATTGGCTTATGATCTTGAGGGGGGAGGCTGCTTAAGCTAGATAAAATAAACGTGCAAGCGCCTTGATCACCCCTGACAAGCACATAACGGGTCTCTCGAAAAAGGTACTCTATGCCTTCACCTTGAGGGGCTAAGCAATGGAGCTTGATAATTAATATAGATGAAATACGAGCATGGGGATGTTTGTTATCATAGCTAATTATGTCTACGCATATGGCTATTTATAATAAATTAAAGGGGAGAGATGAGACATGGCTTTGACACGCAAAAAAATATCTATTATTGGTAGTGGGTTTACAGGAGCAACTACTGCACTATTTGTTGCACAAAAAGAATTAGGGGATGTAGTGCTAGTTGATATTCCGCAAATGGAAAATCCAACTAAAGGTAAGGCTTTAGACATGCTAGAAGCAAGTCCTGTTCAAGGCTTTGATTCTACTATTATTGGTACATCAAACTATGAAGATACCAAAGATTCTGATGTTGTGATTATAACTGCAGGTATTGCACGTAAACCAGGGATGAGTAGAGATGATTTGGTTCAAACAAACCAAAAAGTCATGAAGGCTGTTACAAAAGAAGTTGTAAAATATTCTCCTAATAGTTATATTATTGTGTTGACAAATCCAGTGGATGCTATGACATATACAGTATTCCAAGAGTCTGGCTTTCCCAAAAATCGTGTAATTGGTCAATCAGGGGTACTTGATTCAGCTCGTTTCCGTACGTTTGTTGCTCAAGAATTAAACCTATCCGTTAAAGATGTGACGGGATTTGTGTTAGGAGGACATGGGGATGATATGGTTCCGCTTGTTCGATACTCCTATGCTGGTGGAATCCCATTAGAAACATTGATCCCTCAAGACCGTCTCGATGAGATTGTTGAACGTACACGTAAAGGTGGTGGAGAGATCGTTAGTTTACTTGGTAATGGAAGTGCTTATTATGCACCTGCAGCATCCATTACTGAAATGACTGAAGCGATCCTTAAGGACCAACGTCGTGTTCTTCCAGCTATTGCCTATCTTGAAGGTGAGTTTGGATATAACGGAATTTATTTAGGTGTTCCAACCATTATTGGTGGCGATGGAATTGAGAAAGTTATTCAACTTCAATTAACAGATGCAGAAAAAGCAGCGCTTGATCGTTCAGCTGAATCTGTGAAAAATGTAATGGCTGTCTTAGCCTAATAAGCAAATTTGAAAAGAGCTATGTAATGTACATAGCTCTTTTTTATGTGTATATTATTATTAAGGGTACATTGGAAAAGGGGTTTTTTAATCGTATTCTATATAAATGGAGGCTATTATGGAGAAAAAGGTGCTTGTCGTCGATGATGAAAAGTCAATTCTGACATTACTTCAGTATAATTTGCAACAGGCAGGTTATGAAGTAATTACCGGAATGGATGGGGAAGAAGCAAAGAATATGGCGTTGCTGGAGAATCCAGATTTAATTGTGCTTGATTTAATGCTTCCAAAAATGGATGGCTTGGAGGTTTGTAAGCAACTTCGTCAGCAGAAAAATTTCATACCAATCTTAATGTTAACGGCAAAGGACGATGAATTTGATAAAGTACTGGGTCTTGAATTGGGCGCAGATGACTATATGACAAAACCGTTCAGCCCTCGAGAAGTAGTTGCACGTGTGAAGGCTATATTACGGAGAACACAAATTCAGAAGGATTCATCCGAACAAAGTCAGGAAAGTGGTACAGAGAACTTAATTATAAGTAATTTAACTATTTATCCAGAACAATATGAAGCTTACTTTGAGGAAACATTATTAGAATTGACGCCTAAGGAATTTGAATTATTACTATATTTAGCGAAGAATAAAGGTCGAGTATTAACTCGTGATCAACTATTAAGTGCTGTCTGGAATTATGACTTTGCTGGTGACACTCGAATAGTAGATGTCCATATTAGTCATTTGCGTGAAAAAATTGAGCGAAATACAAAAAAACCAGTTTATATTAAAACCATTAGAGGATTAGGGTACAAGCTTGAGGAGCCAAAAGGAGAATGATAAAGTTTCGGTCGAGACTTCTTTTTACGCTTATTACACTCCTCGTCATTGTTTTAATTGGACTTGGTATTATTTTAGGTCAGCTATTCAAAAATTATTATTTAAATAATTTTAACGAGCGTCTTGAAAAAGAGAGTATTCTTGTTGCTGCTTATGTAGAAGATGTTGGGGGAATTCAGGCGATTCGTCAGGACAGAATGATGCACTTCAGTCAGCAATTAAATGCAAGAATTTCAATTATAAATAGTGAGGGAATTGTTCATTACGATAGTGGAGAGATGGGCCAAATAAGTAACGAAGATTATGAAGATGTTATTAAAAGTATATCTGAAAATAAAATAAAATCTATAAATGAATACAAACTCATTAATGATTTACATTATTATTGGGAACCAATTTTAATTGAGGGAAAGAAAGAAGGGTTTGTTCTCTTAAGTACAAAAATGACAGAATTAAAAAAAGCATATTCACAGATCTGGTGGCTTTTAGCTGTTAGTTTTAGTTTTGCTTTTATTGTTATCTTAATTCTTGGTCGTAAAATAATGAATCGTTACACAAAACCGATTGAAAGAGCGACAAATGTTGCATTCGAATTAGCAAAAGGAAATTATCAAGCTCGAACGTATGAGGATCAAATCGGGGAAATAGGGATGTTGAATTCCTCTTTAAACATTTTAGCTCGTAATCTCCAAGATATGATGAAGGCACATGAAATGCAAAAGGATCGGCTTAGTACGCTTATTGAAAATATGGGAAGCGGTCTAATCCTCATTGATAGCCGTGGATATATTAATTTAATTAATCGTACATACAAGGAAATCTTTCAGGTGAAAACATCGGAGTATCTTTATAAGCTTTATTATGAGGTTATTCAACATCAAGAAATTAATAAAATCATTGAAGATATTTTTATGACTGAACAAAAAGTAAAAAAACAAATTGTTTTACCCTTTAAAATAGAAAGACGTCATTTTGAAGTATACGGAGTACCGATTATTGGAACAAATGATGTTTGGAAAGGGATTTTACTTGTTTTTCATGATATAACGGAGATAAAGAAATTGGAGCAAATGAGAAAAGACTTTGTTGCAAATGTGTCTCATGAGTTAAAGACTCCTGTTACTTCGATAAAAGGTTTTTCTGAAACTCTTTTAGAAGGAGCCATGGAAAATAGAGAAACGCTTGAAGCTTTTTTACATATCATTTTAAAAGAAAGCGATCGTCTTCAATCTTTAATTTATGACCTTCTTGAACTATCTAAAATAGAGAATGAAGGGTTCAGTTTATCGATACAATCGATCGATATCGTTGTTGCTATTGAAGATGCGATCAGAATTTTAGAAGGGAAGGCTAAGGAAAAAGAAATTAATATTCAGTTTGAAAATCATTCGAATGAATTAATTGTAGAAGCGGATATATATCGAATCAAGCAAGTTTTTATTAATATTATTTCCAATGCGGTCTCGTATACACCTCAGGGCGGAGATATCTGTATTCGAATGGAAGAAAATTCAAAAAATGTAGTTATTCATATAAAGGATACAGGAATGGGAATCGAAAAAGAAGAAATCCCACGAATATTTGAACGGTTCTATCGAGTAAATAAAGCGAGAGATCGAAATTCAGGTGGAACAGGACTAGGGCTTGCAATTGTTAAGCATTTAATGGAAGCTCATAAAGGAAAGGTAATCGTTGAAAGTAAAGTAGGAGAAGGTACAACATTCAGCATAGAACTACATAAAAAATTTCCTCGCAATTAATAGGCGGATGCTAAATATTTACATGATGTTAACATCACGTTTATGTTATCTTAACACTATGTTGTTAAGATGATTAATGAAATACCCCTTCATCCAAAGGAGCCAAATAAAAGAGACGGTAGCTAACTTTGCTATCGTCTCTTTTATTTAGTTCGAGATAGTGAAACCTTTTTAAGGTATAATCGTATTAGGAGTTATAGATTAGTAGAGGAAAGGATGAGGGCATGATAAGTCTAAAAAGAGTTTATATGATAGTGGCCGCTGTTTTCCTTATTATCGTATTGGGCTTAATTGCATTCACAAGCTGGTATACGGTAGATGAATCAGAACAGGCTGTAATTCTCACATTTGGTAAGGCCCAGGAAGGGACAACTGAACCGGGTCTACATTTTAAATTGCCATGGCCAATTCAAAGTGTGGAAAAGCTATCGAAAGAAACATTTAGCTTACAGTTTGGTTTTCAAGAGGAAAAAGGTGAAGTAAAGGAATTCCCTGCAGAAACCAAAATGATTACAGGTGATGAGAACATTGTTTTAGCTGATCTTGTTGTACAATGGAAAATTACTGAGCCAACAAAGTACTTGTACAACTCACTTGAACCAAAGGAAATATTATATGATGCAACAGCCTCTTCACTACGGAGTATTATTGGAAGTTCAAAGATTGATGATGCTTTAACATCAGGAAAAGCGGATATTGAAGCAAATGTAAGGGACTTATTATCTACCTTAATAAAAGAGTATGATATTGGAATTTCCATTTTAGCAGTTAAATTGCAAGATGTAGAACTTCCGAATGATGAAGTACGAAAGGCTTTTACAAATGTAACAGATGCTCGTGAGACAATGAATACTAAGATTAATGAAGCAAGAAAATATGAAAATCAACGAATGAATGAAGCTGAGGGTGAAAAAGCAGCGATTATTCTTAATGCAGAGGGAGATCGGGCAGAGCGTATTGAAAAAGCACGTGGTGAGGTAGCTGTGTTTGATAAACTGTATGAAGAGTATCGTACAAACTCAGCCATTACAAGAGAACGTCTGATCATTGAAACCATTGAACAAGTTCTTCCTAATGCTGAAGTGTATATTATGAACGATGATGGAAATACAATGAAATACTTCCCGATTCGCCCGCTTGAAACAAAAGTGGACGATACAAAGAAAGGAAGTGAAGACAATGGATGATTCAAAAGTCGTGAACATGAAAGACAAGGGTGGAAATAGTTTCAAATGGAGAGGCTATACGAAAATAGGAATCTTTCTTGTCTTATTACTTGCTCTTATTTTGTTTATCTTTGCGAACCTTTTTATTGTAAAAGAAGGGGAATATAAGGTTATTAGGCAGTTTGGAGAAGTAGTTCGTATCGTAGATGAACCAGGATTAAGCTATAAAATTCCATTTATTCAAAGTGTGACATCTCTACCGAAGTATCAAATGATCTATGATGTAAAAGAAGCTGAAATTAATACAAGAGATAAGAAAAGAATCATTATCGATAATTATGCGATTTGGAAAGTTGTTAATCCAAAGCAAATGATTAGCAATGCAAGAACGATTGAAAATGCAGAAAGTAGAATGGAAGAGTTTATTTACTCGGTCGTTCGTGCTGAGCTTGGACAATTGAATTATGACGAAATCATTAACGATGAAAAGTCATCAAGGGGTTCATTAAATGATAGAATCACCAATCAAGTGAATGAATATCTAGCAAATGATAAGTATGGAATTACTGTGACGGATGTTCGCATGAAAAGAACAGATCTACCAGAAGAAAATGAGCAATCCGTTTATACACGGATGATTTCAGAACGGGAATCAAAAGCACAAGAATATTTGTCCATGGGGGATGCGGAAAAGAATAAGATCACAGCCCAAACGGACAAAACGGTACAGGAAATGTTATCAACAGCACAGGCGGATGGAGAGACCATTCGAGGTGAGGGAGAAGCAGAGGCAGCGAAAGTCTATAATCAGTCCTATTCGAAAGATCCGGAGTTTTATTCTATATTCCGTACATTAGAATCTTATAAAAAGACGATAGATGGTGAAACGGTACTCATATTACCGTCGGATTCTCCGTATGCTCGTTTCTTAATGGGCAATACACAGTAATCTAATACGATCGTAACGCCGTTATTTTCCATTCCTTGTTTAATCATGATAAACTAAGGACAGGAAAATAACGGTTTTTTTCGCTTTTTTAATGGGCTTTGTTAAATCATTCTATCGATGTAGCAATACTCATTAATAGAGTCTTCTAATGAAATAGGGGTGTTAAATTTGTCAAAAAAATTATTGTTAATTGATGGAAATAGCGTTGCTTATCGGGCTTTTTTTGCTTTACCGCTCTTGCATAACGATAAAGGGATACATACGAATGCAATTTATGGATTTACGATGATGTTGATGAAAATTCTTGAGGAAGAGAAACCAACTCATATACTCGTGGCCTTTGATGCCGGAAAAACAACTTTTCGTCATAAAAGCTTTAGTGAATATAAAGGAGGTAGACAGAAGACACCACCTGAACTGTCAGAGCAATTCCCATTGATTCGTGAGTTGCTGGATGCTTATCGAATCTCAAGATATGAGTTAGAAAACTATGAGGCTGACGATATCATTGGTACCATGTCCTTACAAGCTGAAAAAGAGGGATATGAGGTAAAGGTCATTTCAGGTGATAAAGACTTAACACAGTTAAGCTCGTTACAAACAACAGTTGGAATTACTAGAAAGGGTATCACAGATATTGAAGAGTACACTCCTGTTCATATCGAAGAAAAATATGGTCTAGCACCTGAACAAATTATTGATATGAAGGGGTTAATGGGAGACAAATCAGATAATATCCCTGGTGTCCCTAGTGTAGGAGAGAAAACGGCTATTAAGCTTCTGAAGGAATTTCATACGCTAGAGGAGCTTTTAGCATCAATTGATAAAGTCAGTGGCAATAAATTAAAAGAAAAGCTTACAACGTATAAAGAGCAGGCAATCTTAAGTAAAGAGCTTGCAACAATCATGAGGGATGCTCCCGTGGAAGTTCAATTAGATGATATCTATTATGAAGGGTTTGAACAGGAAACGCTTAATCAATTATTTAAGGATCTTGGTTTTCATTCATTGTTGAATAAGATCGAAGAGGATCCTGCAAACAGAGAATCGAATGAGTTAGAAGATATTAAATTTGAACTCGTGGAAGAAGTAACGGAAGAGTTATTTTCTGAACAAAATGCTTTTTATGTGGAAGTTCTTGAGGATAATTACCATTATGCTGAAGTTGTAGGCTTTTCACTTGTGAATGAAAAAGGTCACTACTTTATTTCTACTAGCAAAGCAATTGAATCTCCTATTTTCAAAGCATGGGCAGAAGATGCTGAGAAGAAGAAGTCAGTTTATGATGCAAAGCGGTCTGAAGTGGCTCTTCGTCATCATGGAATCCATTTAAAAGGAATTACGTTTGATGTATTAATTGCTTCCTATATAGCGAATCCATCAGAAACCATTGAGGATGTGGCTTCAGTAGCAAAAAGATATGGGTTTTTTGCTATTCATTCAGATGAGGTTTTTTACGGAAAGGGAGCAAAACGAAGGATACCAGAGGAAAAAGAACTTGCTGATCATCTCCTCCGAAAAGCGTTAGTCCTCCATGATATAGAAGAAAAGCTGGAAGCTGAGTTAAAAGATAATCAACAGCTTGAATTATATTATGATCTTGAAATGCCACTTTCCTTTATTTTAGCTGATATGGAATCCCAAGGAGTAAAAGTGGACCGAGAACGTTTACGGGCAATGGGAGAAGAACTTAAGACTAGATTGAATGATTTTGAAGATAATATTTATACGTTAGCCGGTGAAACGTTTAATATTAATTCCCCAAAACAGCTTGGGGTCATATTGTTTGAAAAACTCGGGTTACCAGCGATCAAAAAAACAAAAACAGGTTATTCCACTTCAGCGGATGTATTGGAAAAATTAGAAAATGACCATGAAATTATTAGACAAATTCTTCACTTTCGTCAACTAGGGAAATTACAATCAACCTATATTGAAGGTTTACTAAAGGTGATTCATCCAGAGTCAGATAAAGTTCATACCATCTTTAATCAGACTCTGACTCAAACGGGGCGTTTAAGTTCAACAGATCCAAACTTGCAAAATATCCCGATCCGTTTAGAGGAAGGAAGAAAAATTCGTCAAGCATTTATTCCATCTGAAGAAGGTTGGCTCATTTTTGCAGCCGATTATTCGCAAATTGAATTACGTGTACTTGCACATATTGCTGGGGATGAAAAGTTGATTGAGGCTTTTAAAGAGGGGATGGATATTCATACAAAAACGGCGATGGAAGTCTTTCATGTGAAGAAAGAAGAAGTAACCTCTAATATGCGTCGCCATGCGAAAGCAGTCAATTTTGGTATTGTGTATGGAATTAGTGATTATGGACTAAGCCAAAGCCTTAGGATTACAAGGAAGGAAGCCGGCCATTTTATTAATCGTTATTTGGAAAGCTATCCCGGGGTAAAGGAATATATGGATGATATCGTTGCAGATGCAAAGCAAAAGGGATACGTATCAACATTAATGCACCGTCGTAGATATCTTCCTGAGATTACAAGTCGTAATTTCAATTTACGTAGTTTTGCAGAACGAACAGCGATGAATACACCCATACAAGGAAGTGCCGCTGATATTATAAAGAAAGCCATGATCGATATGGCAGACCGACTTACAGTAGAAGGATTGAAAACTCGTCTTTTGTTACAAGTGCATGATGAATTGATTTTTGAAGCACCGCCAGAGGAAATTGAGGCGCTACAGGTTATTGTTCCAGATGTTATGGAAAATGCCATTGAATTAAAAGTACCGCTAAAAGTTGATTATTCGTACGGTCCAACTTGGTTTGATGCAAAGTAGCGGTGTCAGGCACCATGAAAAGACAAAAGACTTATCTTTGTCCATTGGTAGTGGACATTTATTTAATAAAGGAGGGGGCTTATGCCAGAGCTTCCAGAAGTAGAGACAATTAGACGAACATTGAAGGAGCTCGTTCTCCATAAACAAATTCAATCAGTTTCCATTTATTGGACTAAAATAATAAAAAAGCCATTGGAAGTCGAGCAATTTTCAGATGCTCTAGTGGGACAGACAATCCTCGATATTAAGCGAAGAGGGAAATTTCTCCTTTTTTATACGGAAATCTATGCACTCGTATCCCACTTAAGGATGGAAGGGAAATATGCTCTTTCTGGATCCAATGAACCGGTCGATAAGCACACGCATGTTATTTTCCATTTTACGGATGGTACCGAACTTCGTTACCGTGATGTTCGTAAATTTGGAACGATGCATCTTTTTAAAAAAGGGGATGAATTTTCCACACCTCCTTTATCCTTACTCGGTCCAGAGCCACTAGATGATACATTTGATATTGGTCAGTTTTCTGCCAAACTAGCAAATAAGAGACGTAACATAAAATCAGTATTGCTTGATCAAACCGTTGTTGTTGGGATCGGAAATATTTATGTAGATGAAGCGTTATTTAAAGCTCGGATTCATCCAGAACGAATGGCTGAGTCGCTTACACAACCAGAGGTGCGAACCCTCTACGAGCAAATTGTTGATACTCTATCAGAGGCCGTTAAAAAAGGAGGCAGTACGGTTCGGTCTTACGTTAATTCACAAGGACAAATGGGAATGTTTCAGCTTGAGCATAATGTATATGGCCGAAAAGGAGAAGATTGTAAAGTTTGTGGAACTTCATTAGTGAAAATTGTAGTGGGTGGGCGTGGGACAGTCTTTTGTCCAAGTTGTCAAAAACAATAACAGGGAAGACCATACGCCGGATAATAAAAAAATAATTGGTTAACAGTGGAAGGGCTCCTTTCATAAACTATTCTAGTGGTTTATGAGGGAAGGAGCCTAATCAATCCAATGGTAAACATACTTTCGCTTGTATTGTTAGCTTTGGCTGTAAGCTTGGATAGCTTTAGTGTGGGATTCACATATGGACTAAGGAAAATGCGAATTCCTTTTAAGTCGATCGCCATTATTGCCTGCTGCTCAGCTGCAACCTTGATGGTTGCTATGCTTTTAGGGCATTTACTAGAACAATTTATGTCACCAGCATTCGCTGAAAAAATTGGTGGGGTCATTTTAATTGCTCTAGGAGCTTGGGTCATTTACCAATTTTTTCATCCAGAAAAAGAAAAAGGTCAACTGCCCCACGAAAAAGTCATTATCAATTTTGAAATTAAATCACTTGGAATTGTGATTAATATTCTGAAAAAGCCAATGGTTGCTGATTTTGATAAATCGGGGACTATTACAGGGGTTGAGGCCTTCATGCTGGGTCTGGCACTTTCTCTAGATGCTTTTGGAGCAGGTGTAGGGGCTGTGATGCTCGGATTTTCACCGATATATTTAGCTATTGCAGTGGCTGTATTAAGTTCAGGACTGGTGTTTTTAGGAATTAAGTTGGGGACTTCTTTATCACAAAAAGCATGGCTGCAAAGGTTTTCGTTTATCCCAGGAATCGTCCTCATTATTATTGGAATATGGAAAATTTAGTTCATTTAACGAAAGGGATTTAGATATGGAAATGACTATAGGATTAACAGGTGGTATCGCAAGCGGGAAAAGCACAGTTTCAGAGATGCTGAAAAATTTAGGAATTCCCGTCATTGATGCTGATATTGAAGCAAGACTTGCTGTCGAGCAAGGTGAAGAGGCATATGATCAAATCGTAAACCATTTTGGGAAATCCATTCTTTATGAAAATAGCTCCATTAATCGTACTCGGTTGGGAGAGATAATATTTAATAATGAAGAGGAAAGAACGGTCTTAAATGGAATTGTTCATCCCGCAGTTCGAAAAAGAATGGTTGAAAAACAAGTAGCACTACAAAGTAAAGGAGAATCGATGATCGTCATGGATATTCCCCTTTTGTTTGAAAGTAATTTAAGAAGTACAGTGGATCGAACCCTACTCGTTTATGTGGACGAGGAAGTTCAATTACGGCGGTTGATGAAAAGAAATAACTATACGAAAGAAGAAGCATTTGCAAGAATTCATTCGCAAATGCCGTTAATAGAAAAGAAAAAGTTAGCGGATGCAGTAATAGATAATAATGGATCTATTCAACAAACAGAATTACAATTAAATAACATTCTCAAGCAATGGGGATACAGTAAAGGGGCGTAAAAGCCTCTTTTTGTATTTAGGATGCTTTTTCTTTGTTTTTTAATGAAAATCCGACTTGAACTATATGAAAGTTATAAAATGTTTTAGAAATTGTACTTTAGACCATCACAAATGAACACTAATGTGTTATACTAATTGTATATGAGGTTGTATATGAGTATAACATTATTGTGGAAGGGGCCTGAGTATGAAGGCGAAAATAGCAATTAATGGATTTGGAAGAATCGGAAGAATGGTATTTAGAAAAGCAATCCTAGAGGAAAATCTTGAAATTATAGCCATTAATGCAAGCTATCCAGCAGAGACACTTGCTCATTTAATAAAGTATGACACAAATCATGGGATATTTGCTGGTGAGGTAAAAGCCGATCAGGATGCGATCGTTGTAAATGGCAAACGTGTTCAATTATTAAGTAGCCGTAATCCGGAAGAGCTACCGTGGAAAGAATTAGAAATAGATATTGTCATCGAAGCAACTGGAAAGTTTAATTCTCGTGAAAAAGCTGCATTGCATCTAAATGCAGGAGCGAAAAAGGTGATACTAACTGCTCCTGGAAAGAATGAAGACGTTACCATTGTAATGGGCGTTAATCAAGAGGTTTTAAATATTTCGGAGCATGATGTCATTTCTAATGCTTCATGTACAACAAATTGTTTAGCACCTGTTGCTAAAGTACTTGATGAGAAGTTTGGTATTGAAAATGGATTAATGACAACAGTACATGCCTATACGAATGATCAAAAGAATATTGATAATCCTCACAAAGATTTAAGAAGAGCTCGGGCATGTGGTCAGTCTATTATTCCTACTTCAACTGGAGCGGCTAAAGCTTTATCGCTTGTACTGCCACAGTTAAAAGGAAAGCTCCATGGCATGTCTCTACGAGTACCAACACCAAATGTTTCATTAGTTGATTTAGTCGTTGATCTAAAGCAGAAAGTAACAATTGATGACATCAATCATGTTTTTAATGAAGCAGCTAAAAATGAATTAAAAGGGATTTTAGATATCACGGATGAGCCTTTAGTTTCCATTGATTTTAATACAAATGAGCATTCAGCTATTATTGACGGTTTGTCCACCATGGTGATTGGTTCGAATAAAGTAAAAGTTCTAGCGTGGTATGATAACGAATGGGGTTACTCTTGTCGCGTAGTTGATTTAACGAAATACGTTGCACAAGAATTATTTCAATCATCTATTGTAAATGCCGGCTAGTTAATAGTTTACCAGATAATCACAAAGGGATTACCTTTTTTGGGTAATCCTTTTTTGTGTGTAATAAATATAATAGTCAGTAACGTTGTTACTGGGTGTACTTCTAAATAAAAGTCTAATTTTGTAAATGAAATATGTAAGAGACTTATTGCAAAAGAAATATAAACAAAGTATACTAGTCATCGTGAACTTCTTCTAAGACTGATCGTTATGTAGCTACTTAAAGGGTTAGGACCTCTCTGGACTAACTTTCCCCCGTGGTAGTTATATCAGTTAGAGAATAATAAAGTTTAAAGGGGGAAATTTGAATATGGAAACAATGGGTCGTCACGTAATCTCTGAATTATGGGGTTGTGATTTTGAAAAACTAAATGATGTAGTACAAATTGAGCAAATCTTTGTTGGTGCTGCTCTTAAATCAGGTGCGGAGATTCGCGAGGTTGCTTTTCATAAATTTGCACCACAAGGCGTTAGCGGTGTTGTTATTATTTCAGAATCACATTTAACTATCCACAGCTTTCCAGAGCACGGATATGCGAGTATTGATGTCTATACATGTGGTGATCTAGATCCTAATATTGCTGCTGACTATATTGCAGAAGCATTAAATGCTGAAACAAGAGAAAATATAGAAATTCCACGTGGTATGGGTCCTGTTCGAGTTAATCAATCAAGAGCAAAAATTTTATAATCGCAAACGTTTAAAATTTGGAGATGTGGAGATGCTACATCTCTTTTTATTATATAAAAATTTATAACTTCTCTGAACTAAGATAGTGGTCTAGCTCCAGGTAACATCGGCTCGAGGTCACAAGTCCAGCCTCTCAGAAAGGTAAAAAACACCTTTCCATGAGGCTCGCCTCGTGCTTGTTGCCGATAGGCAGGCACCTTGCGCTTTTCTGATATAAAAAAGCTTATTTGGAAAAATCATTTCATTAATGACTTGTACTAGAGTGTTCTTTTTAATAAGATAGTAAATAGGAAATTAAAGTCGGAGCTGATTGTATGAAATGTCCTTCATGCCAAGATAATAATTCTCGTGTTGTCGATTCTCGTCCTATTGATGACGGACGATCCATTCGGCGCAGAAGAGAATGCGAAAAATGCGCTTATCGTTTTACGACCTTTGAGAAAGTAGAAGAGAGCCCGCTTGTTGTTGTGAAAAAAGAAGGAACGAGAGAAGAGTTCAGTCGTGAGAAAATGTTGCGTGGCTTAATTAAAGCATGTGAAAAACGCCCCGTTGCTCTAAAACAATTAGAAGATATCACTTCAGATATTGAAAAGGAGTTACGCAATCAAGGGGGTTCAGAAATAAACAGTGAAGACATTGGTGAACTGGTGATGGATAGACTTGCAAAAGTGGACGAAGTGGCCTATGTTCGTTTTGCTTCAGTCTATCGCCAGTTTAAAGACATTAATGTGTTTATTGAAGAATTAAAAGAATTAATAAAAAAAGAGTAATCTTGAATTATAAGAAAGTATGCCTTTTTTTATTAAGATAGTGATCTAGCTACAGCGCCTACCCCCTCGAGGTCAAAAGCTTGTCTAGTGTCGGCTCCTAGGGACTCGAGTCATAAGTCGATCCGTCAAGAAGGTTAAAGAACAATCTTCCTGCCGGCTCGTCTCATGCTTGTCGTCCCTGGGTAGTCGCCTATACATTTCGATCAATCCTTCCAGAAAGGTAAAGAACACACCTTTCCGTAAGGTGTGCTATGCCCGAGGCTGAGCAAGGCGCTTTCGCTTTTCTTGATGAGCTGAGGAGTTTTCTTTAGCTCTTTTTTCAACGAGTCAGTACATAATTGAGTATCGCTCTATTTTTGAAATTTAGATATTTATCTAGTTCCAGCGCCTACCCCCTCGAGGTCAAAAGCTTGTCTAGTGTCGTCCCTGGGCAGTTGCCTATACATTTCGATCAATCCTCCCAGAAAGGTAAAGAACACCTTTCCGTAAGGCTCGTCTTGTGCTATGCCCGAGGCTGAACAAGACGCTTGTACTTTTAGAATAGAAAGGTTGATTATCATGACTTCACATTGGCAAAAGCTTGTACCTGTTGATCAATATATCGTTGCTGCCAATGGCCTTTTACATGATTATGATCGAAAAATCCTCGTTTTTTTATATCAACCACTTATTGGTAGCAGATGTTTAAGTTTGTATATGACTTTGTGGGCAGAGATGGAAGAAAATCGTCTTTGGTCAGAAACTCATTCACATCATAGTTTAATGAATTTTATGGATATGAATTTAAAAGAAATATATGAAGCCCGTTTAAAACTTGAGGGAATGGGACTATTAAAAACATTTGTCAAGGAAAGTGAGGAGCACCGGTCATTTGTATACGAACTGCAGCCTCCTCTCACGCCTGAGCAATTCTTATCAGACGGGATGCTCAATATTTATCTGTATCGTAAAATTGGAAAAACACAGTTTGCGAGAGTAAAGCGCTTCTTTAGTGAGAAAGCTGTGCAGGATTCAGAATTTAAACAAGTGACGAAGGCTTTTCAAGATGTCTTTTCTACAGCTCATCCAAGCATGTTTTCCTATGATGAAGAAACAAAACAAGATATTTCAGAATCAGAGAATGAACGTTTTATTGGTCGTCTCGAGCCTAAGGGTATAAAAGCTGGAGTGAGTGACTTTAACTTTGAGTTGCTTTTAGCTGGTTTACATGAAAGTTTAATTAGTAAAGATGCCTTTACGAATCAAGTAAAGGAAGTCGTGAGTAGCCTAGCATTTTTATATGGAATTGATGATCCAATTCAGATGAAAAAGATTGTTCTTCGTGCAGTAAATCAGGATGGTAAAATTGATATAGAGGAACTAAGAAAAGCAGCTCGTGACTGGTATCAATTGGAACATTATGATAAATTACCATCTCTTATTGAAAAAACACAGCCAGCTATCTATCAAACAGTCAATCAAGAGCCTGAGACACAAGAAGATAAACTAATTCATTATTTTGAAACCACTTCCCCGTTACGATACTTAAGAGATATGGGTGGTGGTTCAGAACCTTCGAAGGCGGATGTGAAAATTATTGAAGATGTCCTATTTCAACAAAAACTGAATCCAGGTGTAGTCAATGTATTAATCGATAATGTGATGCGAAAGACGGACATGAAACTTACTCAGAATTACGTAGAGAAAATTGCTAGTCATTGGGCAAGGAAAAATATTCGAACAGTCAAAGAAGCAATGGAATTGGCTAAAATGGAACATCGCCAATATGCTGAATGGGCTGAAGGGAAAAAGACAACGAAGCAGTCAAATTATAAAAAGAAACCGGTTCGAACAGAAGTGTTGCCAGATTGGTTTGATGATAAAGAGAAAAATGAAAAAACTACACCAAGCAAGAAAATTACATCAAGTAAGCAAGGTGATAAGCAAGATCTCAAAAAACAGGAAATTGAAGCGATGTTAAAAAAATTACGTTCATAGGAGGTGTAGGACATGGAAAGGATAAATGATACATTAAAACGTTTAGCGGGCAACGAAAATTTCCAGAAAAAGTATGAGGAAATGAGACAAGAAATTTTAAAGAATGAGGAAGTGCATTCATTTCTTCTTGAACATAAGGATGAATTGACGTCAGATATGATTGAGAAAAATTTAATGAAACTGCATGAATATGCTAACCAGAGTAAGAAGTGTGATAAATGTCCGAGTCTAGGTGGTTGCATTAACTTGATGCAAGGGTATAACCCAGAATTATTGATCTCAAGAGGATCGATTGAAATTCATTATGATAAATGTCCACGAAAAGTAATGGAAGATGAGAAAAAGAAAAACGAAAAGCTCATTCAGAGTCTTTATGTGCCAAAAGATATTTTACGGGCCTCCTTTTATGAGATGGAAAAGGATGAAGAAAGAACGGATGCAATTCAAAAAGCACTTTCTTTTGTATTGAATTATAAAGAAGATGCTGTGAATAAAGGTCTCTATTTCTATGGTCAATTTGGCGTTGGGAAATCGTATCTTCTCGGTGCAGTTGCAAACGAATTAGCAGAAAAAAAGATTCCTTCGATGATTGTATATGTCCCTGAATTGTTCAGGGAGTTAAAAAGTTCAATTGGAGATTCGACTTTGAATGAAAAATTAGAAGCAATCAAAAAACAACCTATATTAATGCTCGACGACATTGGTGCTGAAACGATGTCGAGCTGGGTGAGAGATGAGATTCTTGGTCCTATCTTACAATTCAGGATGCTTGATAATTTACCAACATTTTTTACTTCGAATTATGATTTCGAGGGTCTTGAGCACCACCTTACCTATAGTCAACGTGGTGAAGAAGAAAAATTAAAAGCTCGTCGTATTATGGAGCGAATTAAATATTTATCTGAACCTGTCCGAGTGTCAGGAAAAAATAGAAGGAATTAATCAACTGTATATCTGCAGTTGATTTTTATTTTTAAGGTTGTGTTAAAGGGTATTTTTGATAAAAGGTCTTTGGTGTATGCAACCATGTGTTTTATTCAGAATGAATAATGTAATGGGCGCGTACACCAAAGTCTATTTGATCATCAATACTATTATTTAACACAGCCATTTTTAAAAATAATTGTTAAGAGAGTTATACATTCTATGCTTTTTTTTTAGGACCTGATTCTAATTTGGCCGAGACCTCCATATATATAAAGCAGAGATAGGTAAGGGGGGATTTGGTTGATTGAAATCCATTTCCAGCAGAAAGAAGATGCAAAGAGAATGTACTTATTTTTACAACAACAATCACTAAATTATGAGTCACTGAACAAAAATATTCTTCATTATGAAGATTCTCATATAGTTCAATGCAGCAATAAGGATGGTTCTACCTCTATAAAGGAGAATGAATGGGTTAAAGGGGTGAAAAAAGCTCTTTTCCAATTTATTATGACCATCAAACTGAATGATTGGCTAAGGCATATTCTTTCACATCATTATCATTATCGTGATGAAGATGAGCAAGAGCAAATCATTGAGATTGTTCATTCTGTATTAGATGGGAAGCTTGAAGAATTAACCGTATTCTTACCAAAAATGGACATAAAAGAACATCTAGCCATAAGGGTTAACGATTGGTTTCAAGAGAAAACGACTTTTTCCTTTGATTCCTTTGTGACATTTCGGCTTCGTTCTTTTATGAATGAATTAAAGAAATACGTGGAACTATCCTTGGATGAATATAAAATGGAGCAGGAATATCAAATGTTTATTCAAACTTTAAGGGATTTTTTACTAGATAGGGAACCAAAAATGAATCAACTTCATTTGTTGTTTTCTGATGTGGTTACGTTTTTCGATGAAAACTTTATGGAAATTAAACGGGGAGAGCTTGCGAAAATGGTTGATCGGAAACTATTGATCAATCACCCGGTTTATATTGATTCTGTAACAATTGCTCCTTTGCTTTCCATTGCACCTAAACAGATTTATATCTATTCAGATGACCCTGAGCAGCCAATTATCCGAACCATTCGAAATATTTTCGAAGAAAGGTTAATTAGTAGATCCATCCACTCTTTTATTGACTATAAAAATTTGTCCTTATCTTCCGTTGACGAAAAAGCATAAAAGACCTTGATTTCTAATTCATTAATTACTATAATACGTACATAAGAATTTAACATGAAATGTAATGATGAGGACAAGGGTACTCTTTTACGGTTTATAGAGAGGGAAGGCATGGCTGAAACCTTCCTAACACGGATTGATTACTTACCACCTCTAAACTTCAACCGGGAAAAAACGAAGAAAATTCGTTCTAGTATCGGAAGACGGAACACAACCGTTATCTTGCTACGAAGTCATTTTTACTAGAGTTAAAAATGAAAAGTAGGGTGGAACCACGTGTCTAACAGCTCGTCCCTTTTTTAGGGATGGGCTTTTTATTTTGCACTATAGGATTATATTAGGAGGAATAACCATGTCAGAAGTTGTAAAAATTTCGTTTCCAGATGGAGCTGTGAAGGAGTTTCCAAAGGGGACGACAACAGAAGATATTGCCGGTTCTATTAGTTCAGGTCTGAAGAAAAAGGCTTTAGCTGGAAAATTAAACGGTGAAATGTATGACTTAAAACGCCCAATTGAAGCAGATGGTGGAATTGAAATTATTACACAAGATAAACCAGAGGCATTAGAAATATTACGCCACAGCAGTGCTCATCTAATGGCACAAGCTATTAAACGTCTTTATAAAGATGTAAAGTTAGGTGTTGGCCCTGTTATAGAGGGTGGATTCTATTATGATATTGATATGTCTGAGTCTTTAACACCTGAAGATTTACCATTGATTGAAAAAGAAATGAAAAAAATCATGAACGAAAATATTCCTGTTGTTCGCAAAGAGGTTAGCCGTTCTGAAGCAGTTCAGATCTTTAAAGAAATTGATGATGAATATAAGCTTGAACTGATTGAAGCCATTCCAGAAGATGAAACAGTAACGATTTATGAACAAGGTGATTTCTTTGATCTATGTCGTGGTGTACACGTACCATCAACAGGTAAGCTAAGAGAAATTAAGCTCTTAAGCATTGCGGGTGCCTACTGGCGTGGAAATAGTGATAATAAAATGTTACAACGTATTTATGGAACAGCATTCTTTAAGAAAGAAGATTTAGCAGAACATTTACGCTTATTGGAAGAAGCAAAAGAGCGTGATCATCGTAAAATCGGGAAGGAGTTAAGTCTGTTTACCACTTCACAAAAAGTAGGACAAGGCTTACCATTGTGGCTTCCTAAAGGAGCGACCATTCGTCGCATTGTGGAACGGTATATTGTCGATAAAGAACTACGCTTAGGCTATGATCATGTGTATACACCAATCATGGGAAGTGTTGATCTTTATAAAACGTCTGGTCACTGGGATCACTATCAAGAAGATATGTTCCCTGTCATGGATATGGATAATGAACAACTCGTTCTTCGTCCAATGAACTGTCCACATCATATGATGGTCTATAGAAATGCCATTCACAGCTACCGTGAGTTACCCATTCGTATTGCTGAACTTGGAACGATGCATCGCTATGAAATGTCAGGGGCTCTATCAGGCTTACAACGTGTCCGTGGAATGACATTAAATGATGCTCATCTTTTTGTTCGTCCAGATCAAATTAAAGATGAATTTAAGCGTGTTGTTGAATTAATTTTAGATGTATATAAAGACTTTGATTTTAAAGACTACTCATTCCGTTTGTCCTATCGTGATCCTGAAAATACAGAAAAATATTTTGATGATGACGAGATGTGGAACAAAGCACAAAGTATGCTGAAAGAAGTTATGGATGAAATGGATGTTGAGTACTTTGAAGCAGACGGCGAAGCGGCCTTTTATGGACCAAAGCTTGATGTTCAAGTAAAAACAGCCTTAGGCAAAGAGGAGACTCTTTCTACTGTTCAACTAGACTTCTTGCTTCCTGAGCGTTTTGATCTTACTTATGTAGGAGAAGATGGTAAACAGCATCGACCTGTCGTTATCCACCGCGGTGTTGTGTCAACAATGGAACGTTTTGTTGCCTTCTTGATTGAAGAATATAAAGGAGCATTCCCAACTTGGTTGGCGCCTGTCCAAGTTCAAGTGATCCCTGTATCTCCTGATATTCATTTTGATTATGCGAAAAAAGTGAAAGAACAACTGAAAGCTGAAGGATTCCGAGTTGAATTGGATGATCGTAATGAAAAAATGGGTTATAAAATTCGTGAAGCACAAATGCAAAAGGTCCCGTATATGCTAGTTGTTGGTGATCAAGAAGTAACCGATGAAGCAGTAAATGTACGTAAATATGGTGAAAAAAAATCAGAAACGGTTCCATTTGTGAACTTCCTTAGCGGCCTTCAAGAAGAAGTAAAAAAGTAAACATATAGAGAATAATTGGTGATTGATCGATCTTTTTTACATTTTATTAATTGTATACGAAAAGAATGGTAATAATAGGGTAAAAAAAACTATTGCACGAATTGAATATCTTTGTTAAGCTATTAATCGTTGCGAGGAAAGTAATTTATATCTTTGACATACCAATATCATTTGTGATATAGTAAAGCAGTTGAAATTGAATACGAGTTTTAAGGATAAGAAGAAGCACCCGCTTCTCACCTGATTGACGCACTAGGCTGTTAACAGGTTTACGAAATCTTTTTAAGTTAAGTTATTAACGTTTCGTAAAGTGTGGGTGTTAACACCCACACTTTTTTGTTTGGTTTCTGTGGACAAGATCAGGTGATTCTTGACCTAAACATTGTATTCAGATAAAACCTTGGAGGTGTTTTGCTATTAGCAAAGATATGTTGTTAAACGATGGGATTCGTGCCCGCGAAGTTCGTCTAATTGATCAAAATGGTGAACAATTAGGAATTAAATCAAAAATCGAAGCACTTGAAATTGCTACACGTGTTAATCTTGATCTTGTATTGGTTGCTCCAAATGCCAAGCCGCCTGTAGCTCGTGTTATGGACTATGGAAAGTTTAAGTTCGAGCAGCAGAAAAAAGAAAAAGAAGCACGTAAAAATCAAAAGATTATCAATATCAAAGAAGTTCGTTTAAGCCCATCAATTGATGAGCATGATTTCAATACTAAACTTCGTAATGGGATTAAATTCCTTGAAAAAGGCGATAAAGTGAAAGCGTCGATCCGTTTTAAAGGTCGTGCGATCACACATAAAGAAATCGGCCAACGTGTTTTAGTCCGTTTTGCAGAAGCATGTAAAGAAGTAGCGACTGTAGAATCCTATCCTAAAATGGATGGTAGAAGCATGTTTATGGTCTTGGCACCTAAAAACGACAAGTAAGAGGAGGAATACCAAATGCCAAAAATGAAAACACACCGTGGCGCTGCAAAGCGTTTCAAAAAAACTGGATCTGGTAAATTAAAACGTTCTCACGCATATACAAGCCACTTATTCGCGAATAAGTCTACAAAGCAAAAGCGTAAGCTTCGTAAAGGTTCTTTAGTTTCTAAAGGTGATTTCAAACGTATTCGTCATTTATTAGACAACATTAAGTAATACTTATAACAGGAGGGAAACCATATGCCACGTGTAAAAGGCGGTACAGTTACGCGCAAACGTCGTAAAAAGGTACTTAAATTAGCTAAAGGTTATTTCGGTTCAAAACATACATTATATAAAGTTGCTAACCAACAAGTAATGAAGTCATTACAATATGCTTACCGGGATCGTCGTCAGAAGAAACGTGACTTCCGTAAGCTTTGGATTGCTCGTATTAACGCAGCTGCACGTATTAACGGACTTTCATACAGCCGTTTAATGCATGGATTAAAGCTTGCTGGTATCGAAGTAAACCGCAAAATGCTTGCTGAATTAGCTGTAAGCGATGAAAAAGCTTTCGCTGAATTAGCATCTGTTGCAAAAGCAAACATAGCTAAATAATTTATTTTCATTAAAGCCATTCTCTTATTGGAGAATGGCTTTTGTATTTAGGAGGTTGACGTATGTCTAATGTAATCCTATTTATCTTTATTATGATGAACATAATCGGTTTTTTTATTATGAAAGTGGATAAACAAAGGGCAATAAAACATCAATATCGAATTAGTGAGCGAACACTTTGGTTAGTTGCTCTATTGGGTGGCGCCATTGGCTCGACTATTAGCATGAATACTTATCGACACAAAACAAAGCATCTATCTTTTAAGATAGGTTTTCCCTTATTAGCTGTCATCGAGTTTATGCTCTATCTGTATCTATATATATAATTAATTTGTCATAACCTTACGTGTTTGTTGATAAGCTTTAAAGACAACAAGAAAATGAGCAGAGAGAGGGTGGAAAAGTGGATGAAGGAATGTCGTTGTTATTGGTTATCGTTGGTGCGGGTGGGATATTAGCTCCAATTTCCTTTATTCTTTTTCATATACTTCGACAGTTTTTCTTTATTCCAGTAACACTTGTTTGTGTGACAGGTGGAATTCTCTTCGGTTCCTTACTCGGAACGATTTATTCGCTAATTGGATTAATGCTAAGCTCCCTTTGTTTTTATCTACTGATCGGAAAGATGCCGAAAACCCATGAGAAGCTATCAAAGTTGAAGAATAAATGGTTTGGTGAATACCGGAATGTAACCGTTGCACAATCAGCCATTTTACGATTAATTCCCTTAATTCATTTTCACTTATTAAATTTCTGTTTGATTGAAAAAAATCGCGAGTTTAGACCCTACTTGAAAAATAGTCTCCTATCTAATTTCCCACTTGCTTTTGTTTACTCCGTATTTGGAGAATTTATTAGTCGGTTCACCCCAATCTTTATGATCTTTATCTTACTTTTATTAATGATGTTAGCCTATTTTTTTAGGGAGAAAGCGGCGACTATTAAATGGCGGGAATTTTTCAAAGCAGGTCAAGCATGAATGCTTTCCCCCGAGGGACAGTATATATACCCCTTCATATGAAATAAACAAAGAGGCTTGCAGCAAAATGCAAGCCTCTCTTATTGATAAGGGGTTTTGGGATTAGAATGTTTTTGCATAAATTCCTTTACGGGACTTTTCCAATCTAATTTTGCATGTGGATAATTTTCGCTTATTTTATGCTCAATAAACTGGAAGTCTTCTCGTACGAATCCTTTCAAGGCATTCACACTATGCGGCCAAATAAAAATGGATACCACATCAAAAGCATCATCCGTTGTACCTAAATATTTTTCACCTTCAAAAAGAACCCCTTTATACGTAAGAAGAAAGTTTTTTCTTACATTATTTTGATCATCTAAATAATAATAGCGTTTTTGTTCATGGGCGAGTTCTAGCTTTCGCTTTGGGTTTAAAATAAATTTGATTATGCGGTAGATGAGAAAAAGAATGAGGACGAATAGAAAAAAGCGTATAAGCCACATCATTAGAAACCCTCCCCTCTTTGTAGTTTTCCTTATTATACGATTTAAATCGGAAAAAGTTTCACTCCAGTCTATTTTTTAAGAAAGGCTTTGTTAGAGTATCGTGTTACTGCTCTATAAATCTTTGGTATACGCAGGCTCGCGTATACCAAGGGCCATTTATTAACAATCACTATTGACACAGCCTTAAGATAAAATGTCATGTTGTTTGTATAATCATAATTCCCTTCTGTATAATAGATAAGAGACTACATAAAGGAGTTGAACGAATGGCTAATTTAGATGAAACATTGACGATGTTAAAAGAGTTAACAGATGCGAAAGGGATCCCAGGAAATGAAAGGGAGCCACGTGAAGTCATGAAAAAATACATAGCTCCTTACGCGGATGAGGTTATATCTGATAACCTTGGCAGTTTAATTGCGAAAAAAACAGGTGATGAAACGGGACCAAAAATCATCGTAACGGGCCACTTAGATGAGGTTGGTTTCATGATTACACAAATCGATAAAAGGGGATTTTTGAAATTCCAAACGGTTGGTGGATGGTGGAACCAGGTAATGCTGGCACAACGTGTAACCATTACAACTCGTAAAGGAGATATAACAGGAATTATCGGTTCTAAACCGCCTCATATCTTATCTCCAGAGGCTCGTAAAAAACCATATGAAATCAAAGATATGTTTATTGATATTGGGGCATCAAGTAAGGAAGAAGCAGAAGAGTGGGGCGTTCGACCAGGCGATATGGTTGCACCCTATTTTGAATTTACTGTGATGAATAATGAAAAAATGTTACTGGCAAAAGCATGGGACAATCGAATTGGTTGTGCAATCGCGATCAATGTTTTGAAGGAACTGAAAGGTGTCGGTCATCCAAACGTAGTATACGGAATTGGTGCTGTCCAAGAAGAAGTGGGCCTCCGCGGTTCAAAAACATCAACCTTCAAGATTCAACCAGATATTGGATTCGCAGTAGATGTCGGTATTGCTGGTGACACACCAGGAATTTCAGAGAAAGAAGCACAAAGTAAGATGGGAGATGGTCCGCAAATTGTTTTATACGATGCATCCATGGTGTCCCATAAAGGTTTACGTGATTTAGTCACAGACACAGCAGATGAATTAAACATTCCTTATCAATTTGCCTCAATGCCAGGTGGGGGAACGGATGCTGGTTCCATTCACGTAACGGCAAAAGGAGTTCCTGCTCTTTCAATTGGAATTGCGACACGATACATTCACTCCCATGCGGCAATGCTTCATCGTGATGACTTTGAAAATGCTGTAAAGTTAGTGGTCGAAGTCATAAAACGACTTGATCGTGAAACCGTTGATAAAATCACATACGAATAAAGAATACCCTAAATAGATAATAGAAAAAGCACTCAAGTACCGAGTGCTTTTTTGTTGTGATAGAGTGTTCTCCTTACGGCTATTATTTTAAGCCGTTTTCTAACACTTGCAACATCTCTTGTTTATCTTGGTCAGAGCAATTTTTCCAAATCACTTCAAATAAAACACCTAGCCCAGGAAGCATTTTTTCTTCACCATTTTGAATCGCATCAACAATTGTATCTTTCAACTGGTCCTGTGTATTGCCAGTAACGTTATCAATAATCGCATTTCGTAAATTTAAATTCATCACAATTCCTCCTCCTAAACATAATCTGAACAATTATAGACTTCCCACTTCAGGATGCATTATGTATGGAAATTGCGTTATAATAGCATCAGTGTGAAAAAAGTGCAAATCATCCACTTATTAGATTATGAATGGAGCTAATGGCGCCTTATGTTAGAGCGTTATCTATATAAAAAAGTTATACTTTTTAAAATAAAGGAGCGTTTGAAGGTTGAAGTATATTGAATCTGTCAAAAATCCAAAGGTAAAAGCATGGAAGAAGCTTTTGACAAAAAAAGAACGTGATCAGTCTGGAACCTACTTAATAGAAGGCTTCCATCTTGTAGAAGAAGCATTAAAAGAACAAATCGTTCTGGAAATTATCGTCAATCAAGACATGGAAAAACATCCTCATATGCACTTAGAAGGTACAGAAGTTGTCTATGTGAAAGAGGATGTTATGAAGGCAATTTGTGATACAGAGACACCACAAGGTATTGCAGCAGTTTGTGAACAAAAAACAGTTAGTATGGATGATATCAAATTAGAAAAACTGTTACTGTTGGATCGGGTTCAGGACCCAGGAAACCTCGGAACGATGATTCGTACAGCTGATGCAGCAGGTATCAATGCTATTATTTTAGGAGAAGGTTGTGCAGATCCCTATAATCCCAAAGTCGTTCGTGCCACCCAAGGGAGTTTGTTTCATTTACCGTTAATGAAGGCGAATCTGACAGAGTTTATTAAGAAGCTTGATATTCCGGTTTATGGTACAGCTTTAGAAGGTGGTGTGCCGTTCGAACAAGTAGAAAAGTCAGAGACTTTTGCTCTACTTGTGGGCAACGAAGGTCAAGGGGTTTCCAAAGATCTACTAGAAGTAACAACAAAAAACCTTTACATCCCGATATATGGAAAAAGCGAATCCTTGAATGTCGCGATTGCTGCGGGGATTTTACTGTATTATTTGAGAAAATGAGTTTGAAACAAGTTTTAAAATGTACTATAATAATACAGAATTTAATAAATAAAGATGATGACAGAGAACTAGTAGCTTAAGACATCCATTTTTCAGGGAGAAATGCCGCGACTGAAAGCATTTTAATGGCACTGCTTAAGGGAATTCACCTCTCGAGTCGACATTGGGAAGATCGAATCGATCCGAAAAATGTTCCGGTGAAGAGCCGTTAGCTTTTTAATGAAGTGAGTGTGGGCTTTTTTGATCTATACTAATAAGGGTGGTACCGCGATACATAAACCTCGTCCCTTTATGGGATTAGGTTTTTTTTGTGCTTAAAAAACAAAGGAGGAATTCATGATGCAGGAGCGTTTAGAAGAATTACAAAAAGAAGCGTTGCAAAAGGTTGAAGCAGCTGTTGATTTAAAAGAACTAAATGATATTCGAGTAGCCTATTTAGGAAAAAAAGGACCAATCACGGAAGTGTTACGCGGCATGGGTAAGTTATCTGCTGAGGAACGCCCGAAAATGGGTGCACTTGTTAATGTTGTTCGTGAAACCATTACTTCTCAAATTGAGAAAAAACAAGTTGTGCTAGAAGAAGAAGCTGTCAATGCGCAATTAGCTGCAGAGACAATTGATATTACATTGCCTGCTAGGCCGGTTAATAAAGGGAATCATCATCCATTAACACGTATTGTGGAAGAAATTGAAGATGTATTTATCGGGATGGGGTATACAGTCGCAGAAGGTCCAGAAGTGGAAAGCGATTATTATAATTTCGAAGCATTGAACTTGCCGAAGAGCCATCCAGCACGTGACATGCAAGATTCTTTCTATATTACAGACGAAATCTTAATGCGTACACATACTTCTCCCGTGCAAGCGAGAACAATGGAAAAGTATAAAGGACAAGGCCCAGTTAAAATTATTTGTCCTGGTAAAGTGTACCGCCGCGATAATGATGATGCAACACATTCACATCAATTTATGCAAATTGAAGGTTTAATCGTTGATGAAAATATTTCAATGAGCGATTTAAAAGGAACACTGGAAGTATTTACGAAAAAGGTATTCGGTCAAGATCGTGAAATCCGTCTTCGCCCTAGCTTTTTCCCATTCACTGAGCCTTCTGTAGAAGTAGATATCTCTTGTAAAATTTGTCACGGACATGGGTGCAATGTATGTAAACAGACAGGTTGGATTGAAGTATTAGGTGCCGGTATGGTCCATCCGAACGTGCTTGAAATGGCTGGATTTGACTCGAAGAAATATTCTGGTTTTGCCTTTGGGATGGGTGTTGAGCGAATCGCGATGCTGAAATATGGAGTAGATGACATTCGCCATTATTATACAAATGATCTTCGTTTCTTAAAGCAATTCCATCGACATGAAGCGTAATAAATGAAAAAGATAAAATAACTTTATAGCTAAAAAAGGAGGATAAAGATGTTTGTTTCATATAAATGGTTACAAGATTATGTAGATCTTTCTGGTATCAGTGCGGCTGAACTTGCAGATAAAATTACGAAAAGCGGGATTGAAGTAGAAGGGGTAGAAAAGAAAAGTGAAGGCTTAAAAGGTGTTGTGATCGGTCATGTATTAGAATGCGAAAAACACCCGGATGCTGATAAATTGAATAAATGTTTAGTTGATATCGGTGCGGAAGAACCTGTGCAAATTATTTGTGGAGCTTCGAATGTAGGGAAAGGTCAAAAGGTGGCGGTTGCAACGGTTGGTGCAGTTCTGCCAGGGAACTTCAAAATTAAGAAAGCAAAACTTCGTGGAGAAGTATCAAACGGAATGATTTGCTCACTGCAAGAACTAGGAATTGAATCTAAATTGGTGGCAAAAGAATATTCTGTTGGAATTTTTAATTTTCCTCAGGAGGCAACTGTCGGTGAAGACGCTCTAGTTGCTCTTGGGTTAGATGATGAAATTCTGGAACTAAGCCTAACACCAAACCGTTCAGATGCTTTAAGCATGTTAGGTGTAGCTTATGAAGTAGCAGCGATTCTTGGACGTGATGTAAAATGGCCAACGATTGAAAAAGAAGAGGCTGTCGAAAAAGCATCTGATACCATTGATGTCAGAGTAGATGCTACAGAAGACAATCCGTTATATATCGCAAAAGTGGTAAAAAATGTTAAAGTTGAACCGTCTCCTTTATGGATGCAAACTCGTCTAATGAACGCTGGAGTACGTCCACATAATAATATAGTGGATATCACAAACTATATTTTACTTGAATATGGCCAACCGCTTCACGCTTTCGATTACGATCGTCTTGGTTCAAAAGAGCTTGTCATCCGCCGAGCGAAAGATGCTGAAAAAATTACAACTCTTGATGAAACGGAACGCACGTTAACATCTGACCATCTTGTAATCACAAATGGTACAGAACCAGTGGCAATTGCTGGAGTTATGGGTGGAGCTAATTCTGAAGTGAAAGACGATACGACGACTGTCATTATTGAAGCAGCTTATTTTGCTGGAACCGTGATTCGTAAAGCGTCAAAAGATCATGGGTTACGAAGTGAAGCAAGTGCTCGTTTTGAAAAAGGTGTAGATCCAGCACGAGTTCGCGAAGCAGGAGAGCGTGCTGCTGAGTTGATGGCTAAGTATGCAGGCGGGACCATTTTAGGAGGAAGTGTTGAATACAATAATCTTAAAATGGAACCAGCTGTCGTTTCAATTACACTAAATAAAATAAATAATGCGCTTGGAACAAACATCAGCACTGATGAAGTAGTAGGTATTTTTACTCGTTTGAAATTTGATATTCAAGTGGATGGCGAAACATTTATTGTGACAGCGCCAACTCGTCGTGGTGATATCACGATTGAAGCTGATTTAGTGGAAGAAGTGGCCCGTTTGCATGGCTATGACAATATTCCATCTACGCTTCCAGTTGGTTCTTCCACTCCTGGTAGATTAACCGATTATCAACAAAAACGTCGTCTGGCACGCCGCACATTTGAAGGTGCAGGACTTTATCAAGCAACAACGTATTCATTAACAAGTGCTGAAAAAGCAGCACAATTTGCTTTAGAAGAACGTGAATCGATTCGCCTTGCTATGCCAATGAGTGAAGAGCGCAGTCAACTTCGATTAAGCATTGTGCCTCAACTATTAGAAGTTGTTAAATATAACAATGCACGTCAAACTGATTCTGTCGCTTTATATGAAATCGGGTCTGTATTTTTAAAGAAAGAGGATGCAGGACTTCCAGAAGAAAGAGAACATGTGGCAGGAGCTATCACAGGTTTATGGGAAGCGAATCTTTGGCAAGGTGAGAAAAAGCCGGTTGATTTCTTTGTAGCAAAAGGTGTATTAGAAGCCTTGTTCGATACGCTTGGCGTCACAAAACAAATTGAATACCGTAAAGCAACCATTAAAGATATGCATCCAGGACGCACAGCGGAAGTGCTTTTGAATGGCGTCGTCATTGGTTTTATTGGTCAAGTACATCCAACCGTACAAAAAGACATGGATATTAAAGAAACATACGTTTTTGAATTGTCATTTAAAGCCCTTGCTGAGGTTGATGTAGAGCCAATTGCTTATCAAACAATTCCGCGTTTCCCTTCGATTACACGTGACATTGCGCTTGTTGTCGACCAGGATAAAACAGCAGGAGAACTTGAACATATTATCCAAGAGGCTGGCGGTTCCCTATTAAAAGAAGTTCATCTTTTTGACTTGTATGAAGGAGAAAGAATGGAAGAAGGCAAAAAATCACTTGCCTATTCATTAAAATATTTTGATCCAGAACGTACGTTAACAGATGAAGACATAACAAAAGCACATGATAAAGTATTGAATGCAGTGAAAGAACAAACAGGAGCGGTTTTACGCGGCTAGATAGGAAAAGGACCCTTCATTTTAACCAATGAAGGGTTCTTTTTTATATTTTACGTATTTAGACTATTAGACCTTCTTATTTCCTTCGTAGCAAGTTCATCGCTTTTTCCGTATTCGCAAAGTGCAGTTTGACAAAGGAAGGGAGAACTTCCTGGCCTTTCTCTTTTATCAACCGGGCACAGGCCATATCGACTTGAGAACCAGCACCTTTTGGAATCTTAAAACCAGCGGCAGTGCTTAATTTTTCAAAATGTTCAACAAAGGCATATCTTGCAATAATGGAGGCGGCAGCAACGGCTAAATGAATGCCTTCTGCTTTTGTACTAAAGTAAACATTCTCCCTTTGGATGTTTTTTTGCCCTTTTAAATAATTGTAATACACGTCCTCTTTGGCAAATTGATCGATTAGGATGAGTTCTGGCTTCTCAGGAGAAATTTTATTTAGTACATTTTCAATCGCTTGATTGTGAAGGAGTGCTTTCAGTTTCCCTTGTGACATACCAGATTGTTGCATTTTATTATATTTTACGTTAGGTAGGATAAGTAGACTGTATGGTACAACTTTGATGATTTGTTTAGCGATTTCAGATATTTTTTCATCATTTAGATTTTTGGAATCTTGAACACCAAGCTCCTTCAATAAGGCCCTATCTTCTTTACGTACATATGCGGCGCAAACGGTAATCGGTCCGAAGAAATCTCCTGTTCCTACCTCATCTGAACCGATGATCGATAGAAGACTAATATTTTCTGGAAGGTTTGTTGGTTTCTTCGTTTTGGGTTTAGTAGAAGGTTTGTTAGATCCTTGAGTAGAGGAAGACGAACTTCCCCATTTTTTTGCTTCATTTTCAGATCCGCTACCTTGAAAGAGCACTTTACCAGACTTATAAGCGGTTATCGTACATGAAGAAGTCTTTGCAGAAAATAAGCTACCTGGTGGTGTTTTTCCTGTCAAACTTGATTTGTAAAATTCCATCATTTTCATTATTTCATTGTTCGTTTTTTGTAGTACTACATTACTCAAGTGCTTCACTTCCTTTTTATTGATACGGTATGTAACTTTAGGCCTGGTCTACTCTATTTCTAATGATCTAACTTTGAGCAATAAGGCTTCGACGTCTTAAGCCTATCATATCTTTAGCAGGCCACCCTTATATTTCATTCTTTTCACCGTTTTCTGTTCGTGTTATGATATTAGGTAGGATTCTTTTGAATGGAGGCATGAAGTTTGTCACAACCAGAAAAAAACCGCATAACTGTTGATATATACGGAAGCGAATATGTCATAGTAGGCACAGAAAGTGTCAGCCATATTAACCAGGTTGCTTCGCTGGTCGATGAAAAAATGCATGAGATAAACTCCAAGAATCCATCACTTGGTATGAATAAGCTGGCTGTCTTAACAGCAATAAATGCTGTTAATGACTATCTAAAAATAAAAGATAGGCTCCAACATCTTGAGAATGAATTAAAAAGTGTAAAGGACTGAAACAGTCATGTTAGATCTTGTTGTACTTATTATATTAGCTTTTGGATTTTTAATAGGTTTAAAGAGAGGGTTTATCCTTCAACTTGTTCATCTTACTGGTTTTTTGATCGCCTTTATTGTGGCTTATTTGTATTATGACAAGCTTGCTCCTACTCTCACTCTATGGGTGCCATACCCAAACCTAAGTTCAAATTCAACCATCACATTATTGTTTGATAATGTGAATTTAGAAGATGCCTATTATCGGGCTATTGCATTTGTCTTGATTTTTTTTGCTGTAAGAATACTGCTGCAAATTATCGGCAGCATGCTTGATTTCATTGCCCAAATCCCAATATTGAAACAGTTAAATATATGGGCGGGTGGTCTGCTAGGATTTATTGAAGTTTATCTTATCATGTTTATTATATTATTTATAGCGGCTCTCTTGCCAATTGAATCGATACAAACATCTTTGACAAGTTCAATACTAGTAGAACTTATTGTAAAACAAACGCCAATCCTTTCACAATTGGCTCAAGATTTGTGGATAATGGATCGATGGTAAAATAACTTCTCTTTCGAAGAGAAGTTTTCTTTTTAAGGGAATAATAGTAAAAAAGTAATACTGCTGGTAGGTGAAAAAGGTGACTTTTACTAAAAAGGATATTGTCTGGTTATTAGAAACGATTGCGATCTATATGGAATTAAAAGGTGAAAATACATTTAAAGTTTCGGCATTTAGAAAAGCAGCACAAGCCTTAGAATTAAGCGAGTCAACGATGGAAGACATAACAGATTTCACTATTTTTCCTGGAATTGGAAAAGGAACTGCCGCAGTCATAGAAGAATACAGAACCCAAGGGCAGTCTACCGTTTTGAAGGAGCTACAAGAGAAGGTACCAAAAGGACTTGTTCCGCTTTTACAGCTACCAGGATTAGGGGGCAAAAAAATTGCCAAGCTATATAGTGAGCTAGGGATTGAAAATGCTGCTGAATTAAAAGCAGCTTGCGAGAGTCACCAGGTTCAAAACTTATCTGGATTTGGGAAAAAAACAGAAGAGAAAATACTTGCGGCACTGTTAAATGCTGGAGAAAGACCTGATCGACTACCACTAGCCTTTATGCTACCGATCGCTGAGAATATAGAAGCTATCTTAGCAAAGCTGGAGTATGCTATTCAATTTTCCCGGGCAGGTAGTCTTCGGAGAATGCGAGAAACGATTAAAGATTTGGATTTTATTATTGCTACTGAGAATCCTTTAATGGTCAAAGAGCAATTGTTAAAAATACCTAATATAAAAGATGTGATTGCAGCAGGTGATACAAAGGTATCTATTGTACTCGACCTTGAATATGAGGTGTCTGTTGATTTTCGCCTTGTGAAGCCGAAAGAATTTGCCACTACTCTACACCATTTTACTGGATCAAAAGAACATAATGTACGAATGCGGCAGCTTGCAAAAGCTCGAGGAGAAAAGATTAGCGAATATGGTGTCGAAAACATTGAAACGGGTGAGGTAATCACATTTACATCTGAAGCTGAATTTTATGCTCATTTTAATTTGCCGCTTCTTCCACCTGAAGTGAGAGAAGATGGGAAAGAAGTGGAAGAATATATCGATAGAAAGAGTAAAAATGGTCACGATGAGAGATTTTTACAGCCAAAAAATAAAGAATAGCAAAAAGGGAGGGAACATCTCCATGCAGGAAAAGGTTTTAAAGATACTCGAATTTAATAAAGTGAAAGAGCATCTTCTTGAGCATGTATCATCGTCGTTAGGGAGAGCGGAGGCAGAGAGCTTGTTGCCTTCTAGTGATTATGATGAAGTCGTGCAAAGACAGGAAGAAACAGATGAAGCGGCAAAAGTATTACGGCTGAAAGGAAATATCCCATTAGGGGGAATCTTTGATATTCGCCCACATGTGAAACGATCTGTCATTGGGGGAATGCTTAGCTCCCAAGAATTGATACAAGTAGCAAGTACTATTCATGCAAGCCGGAAAATCAAGCGATTTATTGAAGATTTCGCCGAGGAGGATCCGACTATCCCCTGCTTACTTGCACAGACTGATCAAATCATCGTCCTTGTTGAATTAGAGCAAAATATTAAAAATGCGATTGATGATAATGGTGAAGTGCTTGATAGTGCTAGTGAAACCTTACGTTCTCTTCGGAATCAGCAGCGTACAAAAGAAGCGCGAGTAAGAGAACGGCTTGAAAGTATGATCCGCTCCTCCAATGCCCAGAAAATGCTTTCGGATGCGATCGTTACGATTCGAAACGATCGGTTTGTCATTCCGGTAAAGCAGGAGTACCGAGGACATTATGGTGGAATTATTCACGATCAGAGTGCTTCTGGGCAGACATTGTTTATTGAACCACAAACCATTGTTCAGCTAAACAACGAATTACAAACGATCCGAGTAAAAGAACAGCAAGAAATTGAACGGATCTTGATTATGCTCTCTGCTCAAACTGGAGAATATAGCTTTGAGCTTGAAATCATTACAGAGGTTCTGGCTAATATCGATTTTATGTTTGCCAAAGCACGCTATAGCCGAAAAATTAAAGCAACAAAGCCAATCATGAATCGTGATGGACGAATTTCATTAGTTAAGGCGAGACATCCCTTAATTCCAATTGATGAAGTGGTTGCAAATGATATCATCCTTGGAAAGGATTACTCGACGATTCTTATAACAGGTCCTAATACAGGTGGAAAAACAGTTACATTAAAAACAGTAGGTCTTTGTACATTAATGGCACAGGCTGGTTTGCAGATTCCTGCTTTGGATGGATCTAAAATGGCTGTTTTTGGTGCCGTTTATGCTGATATTGGTGATGAGCAATCGATTGAACAAAGTTTAAGTACGTTTTCTTCTCATATGGTTAATATTGTAGAAATTTTACAAACGGTTGATTTTGAAAGTCTCGTCTTATTTGATGAACTTGGTGCAGGTACAGATCCTCAAGAAGGTGCGGCCCTCGCTATTTCTATTTTAGATGAGGTGTACAAGCGGGGAGCAAGAGTCATTGCGACGACCCACTACCCTGAATTGAAAGCCTATGGTTATAATAGAGAAGGAGTCGTGAATGCAAGCGTTGAATTTGATATTGAAACATTAAGTCCAACCTATCGATTATTAATTGGGGTCCCAGGAAGAAGTAACGCATTTGAAATCTCAAAACGGCTTGGTTTAAGTGACCGTGTTATTGACATGGCACGATCCTATGTTAGTGCCGATAGCCAACAAGTTGAGAATATGATCGCTTCGCTTGAAGAGAGTAAGCGTCAAGCTGAGAAAGAATTACAGGAAGCCAATGAGCTTTTGAAAAATGCAGAAATGCTCCAAAAAGATCTGCAAAAACAAATGATTGAATACTATGAGGAGAAAGATACCCTCCATGAAAAAGCGGCAGAAGAAGCACGTGATATTATCGAGAAAGCAAAACGTGAAGCCGATAGGGTCATTCATGATCTAAGAAAAATGCGCCATGAAAAACAGGCGGAAGTAAAGGAACATGAATTAATTGATGCTCAGAAAAAATTAAGTGAAGCTGCTCCAAAAGAGAAGAAGTCGAAAAATCCAGCATTAAGACAAACGAAAAAGCATGTTTTCGCACCAGGTGATGAAGTAAAGGTGTTAAGCTTTGATCAAAAAGGAAGCCTCATTGAGAAAGTATCGGCTGATACATGGCAAGTCCAGATTGGGATTTTGAAAATGAAGGTGAAAGAAAAGGATCTTGAATTTATTAAGGCACCCAAGATCGTTGAAACAAAACCGATGGCTACTGTCAAAGGAAAAGACTTTCATGTTAGTCTTGAATTAGATTTGCGTGGTGAAAGGTATGATAATGCTTTATCAAGGGTTGAAAAGTATATTGATGATGCATTATTAGCTTCCTATCCGCGTGTATCGGTTATACATGGTAAAGGGACAGGGGCGTTACGACAAGGTGTTCAAGAATATTTACGTAATCATCGTGCTGTAAAAAATATTCGTTTCGGGGATCATGGTGAAGGCGGTAACGGGGTTACGATTGTTGAATTTAAATAAAGTGTCATAGACTAGTGTGATGAATGTAGTCGGGTTAGCTATGTCACGAGTGTCGAGTTTAAATAACAGGCGGTGAGTCGTTAATGAATCAGTTTTGGGAGAACGAATATGTTCAAACAGCCGCAAATTATAGCGTGGTTATTCTTTGTTTAATTGTTTTTTTGTCTATATTTGAACTTGTAACAAAATATAACAATTGGTATGAAATTAAAAACGGTAATGTAGCGGTTGCGATGGCAACTGGGGGGAAGATCTTTGGAATTGTCAATATTTTTCGTTATTCCATTGAACATAGTGACTCTTTACTTACCATGATGGGCTGGGGAGTATTTGGATTCATACTATTGCTTATTAGTTATTTTATTTTTGAATTTTTAACACCAACTTTTAAGATTGATGAAGAGCTTGCAAAGGGTAATCGAGCAGTTGGATTTATTTCAATGGTCATTTCAATCGGGTTATCTTTTGTCATTGGAGCTGGAATCGTATAAGGGGAGAGCGAAAAGTGGAAAAACTAGCAAAAATACTTTTAGTTTGTTGTGGTGTTTTTTTGCTGATTGGGATTATTTATATGGTGTTTTTGGTTTAGATAGTAGTAAGAGGCTTCTTTTGAGGAAGCCTCTTTTTTGTGATGTTATAAGAATTTATAACTTTTCTGAACTGAGGTAGTGATCTAGCTCCAGGAGTCCCTCGGAGACGAGTAGGGGTCTTGCACTTTTTTATGTCCGCAGTTCTAATTTTCATAAGGCACTCAATATATTAGAATGTGGCAGAATACTCTTAAAGAGTTTGCCATGCATAAGGGGGGAAGTACATGTCTGGTCAAAAACCATGGCTTCAGCAGTATCCTGAAGAAATTCCCGCAACTTTAAACTATATAGAAGAACCAATTCAATATTATTTAAAGAAGTCAGCTACTGAATTCCCTAAGAAAAAGGCGATTCACTTTTTGGGGAAAGAAGTTACATTTCAATCTATTTATGAAGCAGCACAAAAGCTAGCAGGCTATTTGCAGAACCTTGGAATTGAAAAAGGTGACCGTGTAGCGATTATGCTTCCAAATACGCCGCAGGCCGTTATTAGCTTCTATGGTGTATTGTTAGCAGGCGGGGTGGTCGTGCAAACGAACCCACTCTACACTGAACGTGAATTACAGTATCAAATGAAGGATTCGGATGCGAAAGTGATGATTACACTCGATATCTTATTTCCGAGAGTCACAAAAGTAAAAGTAAATACAAATATACAGCATATTATTGTAACCGCTATCAAAGATTTTTTACCCTTCCCCAAAAATATGATCTATCCCTTTATCCAGAAAAAACAATACAATCTTGTCGTAAATGTGAAACATGAAGGATGCTCTCATTTATTTACAAAAATTTTAAAACAAGCAAAAAGTTCCTTCATTGAATATGACGTTCACTTTGAAGAAGATATCGCCCTGCTTCAATATACAGGCGGAACAACTGGCTTTCCTAAAGGAGTCATGTTAACGCATAAAAATCTTGTTTCAAATGTTACGATGTGTTCCGCATGGCTGTATAAATGCAAACGTGGAGAAGAAATTATGCTTGGCGTAGTTCCTTTTTTTCATGTATATGGAATGACAACGGTAATGGTTTTCTCCATGATGCAAGCGTATAAAATGGTGTTATTGCCGAAATTTGATGCTGAAACGACATTAAAGACCATCCATAAACAGCATCCAACTTTATTTCCTGGTGCTCCTACGATTTATATTGGTCTTCTTAATAATCCGAATTTAAGCAAATATGACCTTTCTTCTATTGATTCCTGTTTGAGTGGATCAGCACCATTACCAGTAGAAGTACAGCAAGAATTTGAAGAGAAGACTGGTGGAAAACTTGTTGAAGGATATGGGTTAACCGAGTCGTCACCGGTTACCCATGCGCATTTCTTATGGGATCGCCCTCGTCCAATGGGAAGTGTTGGTGTCCCATGGCCAGATACGGATGCAAAGATTCTTTCACTAGAAACAGGAGATGAGCTTCCGCCAGGTGAAATGGGTGAAATTGTGGTGAAAGGTCCACAGATTATGAAAGGCTATTGGAATAAACCAGAAGAAACGGAACATACGTTGAAAGATGGTTGGCTTTTAACAGGGGATATCGGTTATATGGATGAAAAAGGCTATTTCTATGTAGTGGATAGGAAAAAAGATATGATTATTGCCGGAGGATTCAATATTTACCCTCGTGAGATAGAAGAAGTGTTATATGAACATCCAGACGTTCAAGAAGTAATCGCAGCAGGTATTCCAGATCCTTATCGAGGAGAGACGGTTAAAGTGTACATTGTATTAAAAAAAGGTTCTCAAATAACAGGTCAGGAACTCAATGAGTTTTCAAGAAAACATTTAGCACCTTATAAAGTTCCAAGGATTTATGAATTCCGTGAAGAATTGCCTAAGACGGCTATTGGAAAAGTATTACGTCGAGTATTGATTGATGAAGAGAAAAAGAAACGAGAAGAACCAGAGAAAAAGGATGAATAATGATGGAAGCCGGATTTCTTATCGGCTCTTATTTTTTGAATACATATGCTTGTCCAAGCGATTAAAGAAAGATGGGTCATATTATTTTATACATACAGTAGTAATGAAAAGAATATTGTAAATATATAGAAAGAATTATTTAATATTCAATCATGTTTTCATTTACTTTAAATGGGAATATCACGTGATTAGTAAACTGCTTAAGGTAAACTAGTCCATTAAAAATATCTGATTTAAGGTGGTGTATAATGGATTGTTTAAAGTGGTCTTATCAAGGTGGAGTGGCTACAATCACGATTGAAAAACCACCAGCAAATGCCTTATCTTTAGGGTTATTAGAACAGTTGTCCATTGTATTCGATAAAATTACTGAAAACGATAAAATTAGAGTTATACTCATTCACGGTGAAGGTCGCTTTTTTTCTGCAGGTGCCGATATTAAAGAATTTATGAACATAGAATCAGGTGCTGAATTTGTACAGTATGGAAGATATGGTCAAAACTTGTTCGAAAGAATGGAAACCTTTCCAAAACCGATTATTGCTGCTATTCATGGAGCTGCACTTGGTGGTGGATTAGAGTTAGCGATGGCTTGTCATTTTCGACTTGTAGCAGAAAATGCAAAGCTTGGATTACCCGAACTACAACTCGGTTTAATCCCGGGATTTGCTGGAACACAGAGGTTGCCAAGATATGTGGGCTTCGCTCGTGCAGCAGAAATGCTCTTTACAAGTCAGCCACTTTCTGGTCTTGAAGCGGTTCAATATGGATTAGCCAACCATGCCTATCCAGAACATGAACTGTTCGAAAAAGCTACTACAATGGCTAAAATGATAGCTAAGAAAAGTCCCGTTTCTCTGAAAGCAACCATTAAACTATTAAACTATGCAAAAACAAAAACGTTTTATGATGGAGTTGAGAAGGAAGCCGAGCTTTTTGGCGAAGTTTTTTCTTCAGAGGATGGAAAAGAAGGAATTTCTGCGTTTATTGAGAAAAGAGAACCAACATTTAAAGGAACATAAAGTGGATGTACTTTTTAGGGGAATTTATTGATAAATAAAAGGAGACAAAGAGATGAATATCTATGTTCTAATGAAAAGAACGTTTGATACGGAAGAAAAAATTAGCCTTTCTGGTGGAGTGATTAATGAAGATGGTGCGGAATTTATTATCAATCCTTACGATGAATATGCGATAGAAGAAGCGATACAAGTGAGAGATACACAAGGTGGGGAAGTGACGGTTATTTCTGTTGGCAATGAAGAGACAGAAACTCAACTCCGCACAGCATTAGCGATAGGTGCAGATAAAGCGGTATTGATCAACACGGAAGATGAGGTTGAAAATAGTGACCAATTGACAACAGCAAAAATAATAGCTCAATACTTAAAGGATAAGAATGTCTCTTTAATTTTGGCGGGTAATGTGGCCATTGATGGAGGGTCAGGTCAGGTGGGACCTCGAGTGGCTGAATTACTTGGCATTAATTATGTCACAACGATTACAAAACTTGAACTTGATGGAAATAAAGTAACGGTTGTCCGTGATGTAGAGGGGGACTCAGAGGTAATTGAAACAAGTCTTCCATTATTAGTGACGGCACAACAAGGTTTAAACGAGCCGCGTTATCCATCATTGCCAGGAATCATGAAGGCAAAGAGAAAACCCTTTGAGGAGCTTGGACTAGGAGATCTTGATCTTGATGAAAATGAGGTTGAAGCTAAAACAAAAACAATTGAAAGATATCTTCCTCCTAAAAAGGAAGCAGGTCGAATATTAGAAGGTGAACTTGATATACAAGTAAAAGAGCTAGTGAAACTTCTTCATACAGAAGCGAAAGTTATTTAATGAAATGGTTGTGTTAATGATGATTGTTGCTTGGTATATGCGGCTTATGCCCGCGGATACCAAAGACTTATAGAGCAGCAATACTATTGTTTAACAAAGCTAATGAAATATGAGGTAAATAAAAAGTGTAGGGAGAGATCTATCCGTGGCTAAAAAAATAGTAGTTCTTGGTGAAGTTCGTGAGGGTTCTTTACGTAATGTCTCTTTCGAAGCCATTGCTGCTGCCAAAGTCGTAGCAGAAGGTGGAGAAATAATTGGCGTCTTAATTGGTGAATCTGTAAGTGCTTTAGGAAATGAATTCATTCAGTATGGTGCGGATCGTATTGTCAGTGTGGAACATTCAAAATTAGCCCAATATACATCTGATGGTTATGCTCAAGCCATTTTAGCGGTTATTCAAAATGTGAATCCTGATGGAATGATTATCGGTCATACTGCACTTGGAAAAGATCTAGCACCAAAAGTTTGTACAAAACTAAACGCTGGTTTAATTTCAGATGTTACAGCTATTGAACAAGCGGCAGGAAACATTGTATTTACCCGTCCAATTTATTCAGGAAAAGCATTTGAGAAAGTAATCCTCACCGATGGTTTGACTTTTGCTACGATTCGTCCAAATAATATTTCTCCTCTTGAGAAGGATGAGTCTCGGACAGGTGATGTTTCCTCACTGCAAGTAAATATTAAAGATTTACGTTCGATCATTAAATCTGTAGTTCGGAAAGCCAGTGTTGGGGTAGATCTTTCAGAAGCCAAAGTGATTATCGCCGGTGGACGTGGGGTGAAAAGTGAAGAAGGGTTTAAACCCCTAACAGAATTAGCAGATGTATTAGGTGGTGCTGTTGGGGCCTCGCGGGGTGCATGTGATGCAGAGTATTGTGATTATTCTTTGCAAATTGGACAAACGGGGAAAGTAGTCACACCAGATTTGTATATTGCTTGTGGAATTTCCGGAGCGATTCAACATCTTGCGGGAATGTCAAATTCTAAAGTGATTGTAGCCATTAATAAAGATCCAGAGGCGAGTATTTTTAATGTAGCTGATTATGGAATTGTCGGTGATCTTTTTGAAGTCGTTCCCATGCTAACAGAGGAATTTAAAAAACTTTTAATGAATACTTAGTCTCAGTCCAATGCTTTTGAAAAAGAAAGTATGAACTATGTGTGATGCAGGGTTCATATTTTCTTTTTATTTTGGGTAAATTACCATTGAAGCAAATTATTAGCATGCTGAATGAAACGATGGTATACTGTCGTTATAATGTGAGAATTATTAGGAGGTAACAAAATGGCTATTACACATGCAACAGATCAAACATTTGCAAATGAAACAGAATCTGGCTTAGTGCTTGTTGATTTCTGGGCACCATGGTGCGGACCTTGTAAAATGATTGCACCCGTACTAGAAGATCTTGATTCTGAAATTGGTGATAAAGTAAAAATCGTCAAATTAGATGTAGATGAAAACCAAGAAACAGCATCTAAATACGGTGTGATGAGTATTCCAACTCTAATCGTATTAAAAGACGGTAAAGAAGTAGATAAAGTGATCGGCTTCCAACCAAAAGAAGCACTTGCTGAACGTTTAGAAAAACAATTTTAAGTGATAGAATGAAATCGTACAGAAAATCCCCTTGGCATTAAGCTAGGGGGATTTTTGTTTTAAATTGATTTTCTTCTCTACTTGCCGAATTGTTCTTTCAACACCTAAAATAGTAGGATGAATCTTAAAGGAGTGGTCACATGAATGATACGATCAAGAATAAACTGACCCTTTTACCTGAACAGCCTGGTTGTTATTTAATGAAAGATCGACAAGGAACAATTATTTATGTTGGAAAAGCTAAAATCCTTAAAAATAGAGTGAAGTCCTATTTCACGGGCTCGCATGATGGAAAAACGTTCAGACTTGTGAATGAAATTGAGGACTTCGAATATATTGTGACTTCTTCAGATATAGAAGCATTGGTTCTTGAGTTAAATCTAATTAAAAAATATGATCCAAAATATAATGTCATGTTAAAAGATGATAAAAGCTATCCTTTTATCAAACTTACTCATGAAAGACATCCACGACTTATTACAACACGTAAAGTGAAAAAAGATAAAGGGAAGTATTTCGGTCCATATCCAAATGTACATTCAGCGAATGAAACGAAAAAGCTACTTGATCGCATCTATCCTTTACGTAAATGTTCAACACTTCCTGACCGAGTTTGTCTCTATTACCATCTTGAACAGTGCTTGGCACCTTGTATATTGGAAGTGAAAGACGAGGAGTATCGGACCATTATTGATGGAATCACTCGTTTTTTAAATGGTGGATATAAAGAAATAAAAAAAGAATTAACGCTCAAAATGTCAGCTGCAGCAGAAGAACTTGACTTTGAACGAGCAAAAGAATATCGAGATCGAATTGCTCATATCGAAGCAACAATGGAAAAGCAAAAAATGACGACAACAGATTTTACAGACCGTGATGTATTTGGTTATGCCTTTGATAAAGGATGGATGTGTGTTCAAGTCTTCTTTATTCGCCAAGGAAAGCTAATTGAACGTGACGTATCTATGTTCCCAATCTATAATGAGCCCGAGGAAGAAATTTTGACTTATTTGGGGCAATTTTATACGAAAGAGAACCACTTTAAGCCGAAAGAAATCCTTTTGCCTGATACCGTTTCAGTAGAATTGGTAGAAGCGTTACTGGAGGTAAAAGTTTTAAAACCGCAAAGAGGGCAGAAAAAGGAGTTAGTAAAGCTCGCTTCTAAAAATGCAGTAATTGCTCTTACAGAAAAATTTTCATTAATTGAACGGGATGAGGAACGTACGATCAAAGCAGTTGAGAATCTGGGACAAGCGCTGGGAATCTATACTCCCCACCGAATTGAAGCATTTGATAATTCCAATATCCAAGGAACGAATCCTGTTTCTGCGATGATTGTTTTTATTGATGGGAAGGCAGAAAAAAGAGAATATCGGAAATATAAGATCAAATCGGTAGAAGGCCCTGATGATTATGAATCAATGCGGGAGGCTGTACGTAGAAGATATACCCGCGTATTAAAAGAAGGTTTGCCGTTAGCGGATCTCATTATCATTGATGGTGGGAAAGGGCATGTTGAGGCGGTGAGAGACGTATTGGAAAATGAGCTTGGGCTCGAAGTTCCAATTGCGGGTTTAGTAAAGGATGATAAACATAGAACATCACAACTTCTATATGGAAACCCGCTTGAAATCATTGCTTTGGCAAGAAATAGCCAAGCATTTTATTTGTTACAAAGAATACAAGATGAGGTCCACCGTTTTGCCATTACGTTCCATCGTCAATTAAGAGGAAAGACAGCTTTTCAATCCATCCTTGATGATATCCCTGGTATTGGTGAAAAACGCAAGAAAAATTTGTTAAAAGCATTTGGGTCTGTAAAAAAGTTGAAAGAAGCTACCCTGGAAGAAATAACTACTATAGGTATTCCAGAAAATGTTGCCAAAGAGCTAGTAGAAAAACTAAAAGACTAGTATGGTTAGCGATTTTTAGGAGAACAGCCCTATAAGGTGTTAGACACCTTATAGGGCTGTTCTCTTGTTTTTTTGTCATAACTTATTTTCTGAACTGAGATAGCGTTTTAGCTCGAGCAGATAGGTGGGTGGCTTACGCTTTTTTTAGAAGAGATTATCTTTATGATCCCATTTAACGGTGAACAGGACTTTGCCTGATCGTTTGCGTGGATGCTCAAAAGTTTCACTGACAACCTGTTTTAAGATTTCCATTTGTTCAGCTAAAAAACCAGCTTCCAATTGAAAATGGTGTTCCTCTTTACTTTGTAGGCGTTTAGAAATGGCAGTACTTGATAATTCTAATTTATATTCATTTTTTGTTTCACTTATGATCGTTAAGTTTCCCCAACCTGCTTGCTTAAAAAAGTCAATAATCTCTTCAGAGTTCTTAAGCGGATATTTTCGAGCTAGTTGTTTCCCTGCCCAATATAAAATGGCAGGAGCATCATCTCCTAATATTTCAGGTAACAATACCTCTCTCATTAATTCATAACCAAATATCGGTATAGTCTCAGATTCAACTTCTTGATTTAATTCTATGGCTGTGTTTTTACTCAATAATCTCCCCTCTTTCTTTAAGTCTATTATATACAATTTTATTTTTGTTGGAGTGTAAGACAGAAAAAAAGGTAAATGGAATTAGTGGAAGAAATTACTGTTTTTCTATATTACATTACTTTTCAGGAGAATTTTAAAAGAGGTTTAGATACGCGTTCTCCATTAAAAATACTATTTTTTAAAAATTCTTTTTATAAAAAAAATTATGTTAATCTGTTTTCTTGACGCTTAATTCAGTTGAAGGTAAAATGAAGTTGTCACACAATTGTAAGAAAACGAAAAATTCATTTTCTAACGGTGAGCGGTTGATCAATTTTTTTAGGGAGAAATGATGAGAAGCCGAAGCACCACTTTTAAAAACTTAGGGGGGTTAAATGTAATGGCTGGTAATCGAGAGTATTTTAATCGCAGATTGCATTCATTACTTGGTGTTATTCCTGTAGGATTATATCTTACTATACATCTAGTGGTGAATCATTTTGCAACACAAGGAGAGGAGGAATATAATTCCGCTGTAGAATTTATGGGGAACCTACCATTCCTGATCTTTTTAGAAGTTTTTGTTATTTATTTACCAATTCTATATCATGCAATTTATGGACTCTATATTGCGTTTACAGCAAAAAGTAATGTAAACAAATTTAATATATTCCGAAATTGGATGTTTGTACTGCAACGTATAACGGGTGTTATTACACTTATTTTTATAGTGTGGCATATGTGGGAAACAAGAATTGCGGCTGCCTTTGGTGCAGAAGTTAATTTTAAGATGATGGAGGAAATAGTTTCTAATCCAATTATGCTATGGTTCTATATTATTTGCATTGTTTCTGCTGTATTCCACTTTGCCAATGGTCTATGGTCATTCTTTGTTAGCTGGGGAATTACTGTAACACCAAGATCACAACAAATTTCTACGTATGTTACAATGGCATTCTTTGTTGTCTTATCGATTATTGGTGTACGTGCAATCTTAGCATTCGTTTAATCTTGTATCAAAGTCGTAGTTTAATACAGTAAAAAGTTAAATTAATGATAGCTGTAATATGGAATGAGGAGTGAATCACGAATGGCAAAAGGGAAAGTTATCGTAGTCGGCGGAGGCCTTGCAGGGCTAATGGCGACAGTAAAAATAGCAGAAGCGGGAACACCGGTTGACTTGTTTTCACTCGTACCGGTAAAGCGCTCTCACTCTGTTTGTGCCCAAGGTGGTATAAATGGAGCGGTTAATACAAAAGGTGAAGGTGACTCTCCATGGGAGCACTTTGATGATTCGGTATATGGCGGTGATTTCTTAGCGAATCAACCACCAGTCAAAGCAATGACAGAAGCAGCACCGGGAATTATTCATTTATTCGATCGTATGGGAGTTATGTTTAACCGTACCCCTGAAGGTTTGCTTGATTTCCGTCGTTTTGGCGGAACACAGCATCACAGAACGGCATTCTCAGGGGCAACAACAGGTCAACAATTACTTTATGCTTTAGATGAACAGGTACGTAGTCATGAAGTTGGTGGCTTAGTGACTAAATTTGAAGGTTGGGAATTCCTAGGAACGGTACTTGATGATGATGGTGTTTGTCGTGGAATCGTTGCGCAAAACTTAAAGTCAATGGAAATTCAGTCATTCGCAGCAGATGCTGTTATTATTGCGTCAGGTGGGCCTGGAATTATATTCGGTAAATCTACCAACTCTGTCATTAATACAGGGTCTGCTGCATCAATTGTTTATCAACAAGGTGCATACTATGCAAATGGAGAGTTTATTCAAATTCATCCGACAGCCATACCAGGTGATGATAAACTCCGTTTAATGAGTGAATCTGCTCGTGGAGAAGGTGGACGTATTTGGACATATAAAGACGGTAAGCCATGGTATTTCCTAGAGGAGAAGTATCCTGCGTATGGAAACTTAGTACCAAGGGATATCGCTACACGTGAAATCTTTGATGTATGTGTTAATCAGAAACTTGGAATTAATGGTGAAAATATGGTGTATTTGGATCTTTCTCATAAGGATCCAAAAGAGCTTGATATTAAATTAGGTGGAATTATTGAAATTTATGAGAAATTCATGGGCGATGATCCTCGTAAACTTCCAATGAAGATCTTCCCTGCGGTTCACTATTCTATGGGTGGATTATGGGTTGATTATGATCAAATGACGAATATTCCAGGTCTATTTGCAGCAGGTGAATGTGATTATTCACAGCACGGGGCTAACCGCTTAGGCGCAAACTCGTTACTATCCGCTATTTATGGTGGTATGGTCGCTGGACCTAACGCAGTACGCTATGTTAATGGTTTAGAAAAAAGCTCAGATATGTTACCTTCTTCATTATATGAGGGGCATGTTAAGCAAGAGCAAGAAAAATGGAATAACATTATGGCAATGAACGGAACAGAAAATGCGTATGTTCTTCATAAGGAATTAGGAGAATTGATGACAGATAACGTGACTGTTGTTCGTCATAATGATAGATTGTTAAAAACAGATCAAAAACTTCAAGAATTGTTAGAGCGCTATCAAAATATTAATATTAACGATACAGCGAAATGGAGTAACCAAGGAGCGACTTTTACTCGTCAATTAGAGAACATGATGCAATTAGCACGTGTCATTACCATTGGAGCTTACAATCGTAATGAAAGCCGTGGTGCACATTACAAGCCAGACTTTCCAGAACGTAATGATGAGGACTTCTTAAAAACAACGATGGCCAAATTTGTTGATAGCAAATCAGCGCCTGCATTCCATTATGAAGATGTTGATGTTTCACTTATTAAACCACGTAAACGTGACTATTCGAAAAGTAAAGAAGAGGGGAAATAGGGATGTCTGAACAAAAGACCGTAACATTTATTGTCACTCGTCAAAATGATGTGGATTCAGCACCTTATCAAGAGGAATTTGAAATTCCATATCGTCCAAATTTAAACGTTATTGCTGCTTTAATGGAAATTCGTAGAAATCCGGTTAATAAAAAAGGAGAGAAAACAACTCCTGTTATCTGGGATATGAACTGTTTAGAAGAGGTTTGCGGAGCTTGTTCTATGGTGATCAATGGAAAGCCACGCCAATCTTGTTCGGCTATTGTGGATCAACTTGAACAACCAATTCGTCTAGAACCAATGGGAACATTCCCTGTTATACGTGATTTACAGGTTGATAGAAGCCGTATGTTCGATTCATTGAAGAAAATAAAAGCATGGATTCCGATTGATGGAACCTATGATTTAGGACCTGGTCCACGTATGCCGGAGAAAAAACGTCAATGGGCATACGAGCTATCAAAATGTATGACATGTGGCGTTTGTTTAGAAGCATGTCCAAATGTGAATAGCAAATCAAACTTTATCGGACCTGCTCCATTATCACAAGTTCGCTTATTCAATGCTCACCCAACAGGTGAAATGAACAAAGCAGAACGTTTGGAACAAATCATGGATGATGGTGGTCTTGCGAATTGTGGGAATTCACAAAACTGTGTACAAGCTTGTCCGAAAGGAATTCCATTGACTACATCGATTGCTGCTCTTAACCGAGATTCGACAATCCAATCTTTCAAGAATTTCTTTGGTAGTGATCAAGTTTAATAGAAAAAATACCCCCCCTTTCTAAAATTAGAAAAGGGGGTTTTACTACGTCTAGTAAGAAGCTAAGGACTATTATTAAATGGCGGGAGTTACTCTATTCCATTTGAGTTTTACACATGACTGCTTGGATAGTAAAATAATCAATTTCTCCATCTAATGCTTCCCAAATGGGTTTTAGTTTTTCGCCACCCGTTTCATGAATGGCTTGTAGAACTTTTTGCTCCGTTTCTGAGTCGAAAACATCTTGCCAATTCAGCTCATATCCTTCACTGACACTACGTAAAATATGTTTTTGGATCGTTATTTTTGTTAGTTGCCGTTTGTGGGCAATTTCATCAATGGTCATTCCTTGTACATAATACTCATAAGAAAGTACATGGCTCGGTTGTTCAAGTAGTTCTTTCTCCACAGGTTTCGGTGAAGAATTATGATGAACCGGTATCGATATGGAAGAAATCTCAATCTTATTTTCCTGAACAAACTCATGAATCTTATCTATAAAGGCTTGCCCGTATTTCGTAAATTTGGTTTGTCCGACTCCTTTTATTTGTAGCATGGAAGCTTCATTGATTGGATAATAGCGGCACATTTCTTTTAAGGTGCTATCGGAAAAAATGACGAAAGGTGGGACATGTTCTTGATCGGCTAATTCTTTACGCAGCATGCGAAGAATCTCAAATAATTCTCTGTTTTCTTCACTTTCCTCTGCAATGGTTACTGGAGTTAACGTTTTCTTCATCCAAATATTCTCCTGACCCTTTAAGACAGGAATCGCATTTGGAGTGACTTTCACCACTGGATACTTTCCATCTGTCAAGTGTAAGTATCCCTCCGACAGCAAGTAGTTTATCGTATCAATAATTTCTTTTTCCTTTTGGGCTCGTAGTAAGCCAAAAGTAGACAGTTCATGGAACTTAAGTTCACGAATTCGCTTCTGATTTGATCCTTTTAATACTTGAGCAATCAATGTTACACCAAATCGTTCGCCCATTCGCTTACAGCAAGAGAAAATCATTTGTGCATCACGTGTGATGTCTACTTTTTCACGATTGTCTTGACAATTACTACATTTCCCGCATTTTACCGGCTGACTGTTGTGATCAAAATACTCAATAATATACGATTGCATGCATTTTTCTGTATGGCAATACATAACCATCTGATTAAGCTTATGATATTCTTGTTCTCGTTTTTCAACATCCAGGCTTGTCTCTTCAATGAGAAACTTCTGCAACTGAATGTCCTGTTGTGAAAATAATAGATAACATTCGCTTTCTTCCCCATCACGTCCGGCTCGACCTGCTTCTTGATAATATGCTTCAATGTTTTTTGGTAAATTATAATGAATGACAAAGCGAACATTGGATTTATCAATTCCCATTCCAAAAGCATTAGTCGCAATCATAATTTCTTTTTCATCATAAACAAATTGATTTTGTGCATGCTTACGTTCCTCTTCACGGAGTCCAGCATGATATTTTGCTACTGAAAAGTGCTGAGCTGTTAAAAAGTTATAGAGTTGATCAGTCTCTTTTCGACTTGATGTATAAATGATTCCTGATTGCTTTGGGTGTTGCTTTAAATAGTTGATGATAAAGTCACGTTTATTCGTTCCTTTTGCAACATGAAAGGATAGATTTTCACGTGCAAACCCAGTTTTAAACGTATCATGTAATTCAATGTTAAGCAGTTTACAAATATCGATTGCCACATTTTCAGTCGCGGTCGCAGTTAAAGCAACAATAACTGGTTTTTGGTTTAGTTTACTGAGTGAAGAAACGATTGAACGATAGCTTGGCCTAAAGTCATGCCCCCATTGTGAAATACAATGGGCTTCATCAAAGGCAATCAAAGGGATGTCAATCGAATTGAGCATCTCCATAAAATAGGATGATTCGAACCGTTCTGGTGCAACGTATACAAGTTTGTATACTCCACTTCGGATAGCCTGCATTTCTTCTTGTAATTCTTTTTGACTAAGGGAACTGTTGATAAAGGTGGCTGGAATCTCAGCGGCTGATAGTGCATCGACTTGATCTTTCATAAGTGAAATAAGAGGGGAAATAACAATGGTAGTTCCGGGAAAAAGAAGGGCCGGAATTTGAAAGCAAAGCGATTTTCCACCGCCTGTAGGCAGGATGCCAAGCGTGTTTTGTTCTTTTAAAATATTACGAATAATCTCCTCTTGACCATTTCGAAAAGCTGAAAAACCATAGTATTTCTCTAAAATTTCCTTTGCTTGATCTAACATTTCTTATCACCTAATTCTTTAGAATTAATTCTAGTTTACCATTGAATAGAGGTCCTTGATAAGATACAAGGGAAAGAAATGTATATAATGTCTGTTACTGTGGAAATTCCATAGAGTGTCTTTTTTCATTTTTTCAGTGTGGTCCATCTAGATTATTAGATGTCGAATTCGATATTTATTTTTGAATCGATAAATTGTTTTGAATTTTTAGAAAATAAATAAGAACCTTCATTGAATTGTAGTCACTCCAACACTTTCCTTTACATATGATATCGTGACTAAATATATACCCATCCCGCAGTTCATAGCTGGCGAAGGCAAGGAGGGTTACAATACTTGAAGGAGAATGAATATATTCATAAGCCATTACTCACCAAACGAGAAAGAGAAGTATTCGAACTGTTAATACACGACAAAACAACAAAAGAGATAGCGGGAGAGTTGTTTATTAGCGAGAAAACAGTTCGAAATCACATTTCGAATGCCATGCAAAAGTTAGGCGTTAAGGGGCGTTCCCAAGCTGTTATAGAGCTCCTTCGTATGGGAGAGCTAAAGCTTTAAATTTGATCGGTACCCTTTTTGAGGGTGCCGATTAATCCATATATAAAGGTTATTTAAGTGTGTTAGTGAAAGTGAATCCTTAAAGCTATTATCCGCAAAATGTAAGTGATATCATGAAAATTGAATAAAAGGTGGGAAAATTGATTTACATCAATTTTTTTCAACAAGTACTCGCCTATAATAAAAGTATAGTAAATCAGGGGAGGAAAATAAAATGGCAAAAGTAGTATTTCAATTAGAACCACTTACATGTCCATCATGTATAAAAAAAATCGAAACAACACTTAATAAAACAGAGGGTGTTGACTCAGTAAAGGTATTATTTAATTCAAGCAAAGTAAAAATAGAATTTGATGAGACTAAAATTGAGTCCTATCAATTAGAAGAAACGATTAAAAAGCTAGGGTACCCAGTTTTAGTCCCAAAAGTTTCTTGAATTCTTTTAGATTCAAGATGAAGGAGTGAAAATAGTGGGATTGAAAGAAACACATAACCATGAATGTAATCATTCCAGCGGAACACATAGAGCATGTGTTTCGCTCGTTCCTATTTTCAATCATTTAGAAGAGGAACAAATGAATGAAATCATGGTGACCGCTCAATCTGTTTCATACAAAAAAGAAGATATGATTTATCATGCAGGTGATCAATCTGACTCCCTTTATATTGTAAACAAAGGAAAAATAAAAATTTATCGTTTATCTGAATCAGGGAAAGAGCAGCTTGTACGTATCTTAAATCCAGGTGATTTTACCGGGGAGCTTGCGTTATTTAATGAATCCCTTCATGAGTCGTATGCAGAAGCTCTGATGAATACTCAAGTTTGTTTGATTAAACGATCAGATTTACAAGCTTTTTTAATCAAGTATCCTTCTATTTCTTTAAAAATATTAGCTGAGTTTTCAAATAGACTAGAACAATCGGAAAAACAAACGACTCGATTTGCAACGGAGAAAGTGGAAACAAGACTTGCCCTTTTCTTAGCTGAGTGTGTAGACGGGGAGGATCAAACGAATGAGATTGAATTACCTATGAGTAAAAAGGATCTAGCTTCTTATTTGGGGACTACACCTGAAACGATTAGTCGTAAGTTATCTGATCTTGAAGATGAAGGATATATTAAGCAAAAGATAAATAAAAAAATAGAAATAGTCGATTTAGATGGATTAATCCTCGTTTGATAAAGATCATCTTCTTATAGCGAAAAAAAGCTGTTGGACAAGTCGTTTGTCATTATGATGAATGAGATTAATTATAAGAAAAAGGCATTCCAGTTGATGGAATGTCTTTTTCTTATAATCCCGTAAAGGTTTGATAAGTGAGAAAAGGCTTTTCTTTGGACTTTAGTTCTTATAAAAATTAACATAAATGCAATGTTTTGTTCTTGAATTGATCTTGAATTTTCAAATGAAAAGATAGAAAATAAGAACAGCCATTAGAAATGATTAAGTGAACACAAAGGTTGGTTTAACGAGAATAAAGATAGAAATGGATGAAGAGATTGAACGATCCTACGTTTAATGTCCTTCATAGAAGGTAATATAAAGTGTTTAATGAGAAAAAATAATAGGATTATGCCAACATAGGCGATAAGAATGAGGCGGTAAGATTGAGACATCCGATTGGAGTTATAGATTCCGGTGTTGGTGGTTTGACGGTAGCAAAAGAAATCATGCGTCAGCTGCCGAATGAACAAATTATATACGTAGGAGATACAGCGCGCTGTCCCTATGGTCCGAGATCGACTGAAGAGGTGCGAACTTTTACGTGGCAAATGACCAATTTTTTATTGGAAAAAGATATCAAAATGTTGGTCATTGCCTGCAATACGGCAACGGCTGTTGTTTTAGATGAAATTAGACAAAAACTTTCCATTCCTGTTCTAGGTGTCATTCAACCTGGTGCAAGAGCAGCTATTAAAATAACCAAAAATCATCGAATTGGTGTGATTGGAACGATTGGGACAGTGAAGAGTGCTGCCTACGAAAAAGCTCTTACGCAAATTAATAAGAGAACGGTTGTGACATCTCTGGCTTGTCCAAAATTTGTCCCACTTGTTGAGAGCGGAGAGCATAACGGACCGGTAGCGAGGAAAATTGTCACAGCAACATTGAAACCATTAAAAAATAAAGGTTTAGATACACTTATTTTAGGTTGTACCCACTATCCTCTTCTAGAAGATTTAATTCATCAGGTGATGGGGGATGAAGTGAAGGTCATTAGTTCTGGTGAGGAAACGGCGAGTGAAGTGAGTACGATTCTTCATCATAGTGGGTTATTAAATGTGGAAGAAAGTGGACTAGAACATATTTTCTTTACAACTGGTTCGAAACACATTTTCACAAAAATCGCATCTAAGTGGCTAGGAAAACCAGTTTTGAATGTAGCGAAAGTCAAATTAGAAAATGAAAAAACGATCTATTCAAAATTCTAGCTTTCAATAAATTTACAAGAGTATTTCTCTCAAAGACGGTCTAATTTTAAAAAAAGCTCGTATATATGTAGTACAAACTGTCTTTGGAGGGATCTTAATGGCTAAAATTAATTATAAAACGGCTTTAGTATCAACTGTTGCTGCTTCAGCTATGTTTTTATCAGGTTGCGGACTTTTTGGGGCTGAAAAAACAGAACAAATTGACCCGCCGAAAGAAGTGACGATTACAGAGGAAGAAATGGAATTAACGGAGGAAACCAATTCATCTGATCAAGAGACAACGGATGAAGAAGCGGTTGTCGAAAACACATTAAAAACAGAACTTTATTTGATGGATAAAAATGGATATGTTGTTCCGCAAACACTTGACCTTCCAAAAACGGAATCGGTCGCCAAGCAGGCTCTTGAATATTTAGTTCAAAATGGACCTGTGACTGAAATGTTACCAAATGGATTTCAAGCTGTTCTACCGGCTGACACGAAACTAAGTGTAAGTGTAAAGGATGCAGTAGCAACTGTTGACTTTTCGAACGAATTTAAAGACTATCAAGCAGAGGATGAACTTAAAATACTTCAATCCATTACATGGACATTAACTCAGTTTGATACAATTGAAAAAGTAAAGTTACAACTGAATGGCCACCCGCTTGATGAGATGCCTGTGAATGGCACACCAATTGGAGATGAATTAACGCGAAATGATGGAATCAACCTAGATATGTCACATGTATCAGACATTAGGAATACAAAACCTGTGACGGTTTACTATATTGGGGGAGAAACGGATTCGTATTATTTTGTTCCTGTAACAAAACGAGTGAGTAATAAAACGGAAAACAATATTGATGCAGTGATTAATGAGTTAGTCAAAGGACCGAATGTAGCATCTAACCTGCTAAATGAGTTTAACTCAGGCGTAAAACTACTTGAAGAGCCGAAGCTAGAGAATGGAAAAGTGACACTTAATTTCAATGAATCGATTTATGGTAGTTTTGAGGAAAAAATCATTTCTCAAAATGTGCTTGACGCTCTCGTGCTTTCTTTAACGGAACAAAATGGAATCGAGAGTGTGGTAGTGACTGTAGATGGTAAAGCAGAACTCATGAGCGAAGATGGTAAAACACTAACCGAACCAGTAACTCGTCCTGAAAATGTCAATACAGGTAGTTTCTAAAAAAACATTTTTTGTTATACTAAATAGTAACGTTGAAAAAGGGTGGGCATAAATGCCGACTCTTATTCTTTTTTGATAAAGGGGACAAGTGAGATGCAGAAAGTGATCGTTGCTACGAAAAATCCGGGAAAAGCGAAAGAGTTTGTTCGAATGTTTGAACCTTATGGAGTAAAAGTAAAAACATTGCTTGACTTTCCTGAAGTAGAAGATATTGAAGAAACAGGACAGACTTTTGAGGAAAATGCCATTTTGAAGGCAGAGGCAGTCTGTGAACAATTTGATCAAATGGTTATTGCGGATGACTCAGGTTTAATTGTTGATGTACTCGATGGTAGACCTGGTATTTATTCGGCACGCTATGCTGGTGAAGAAAAAAATGATGAAGCCAATAATGATAAGCTATTAGATGAGCTGAAAAATGTGAAGGAAGAGGATCGAACAGCAAGATTTTACTGTGCATTAGCGTTCGCTTCTCCAGGACAGAGTACGATTACCGTAAATGGAACATGTGAAGGTTCCATCTTATTCGAGCGAAAAGGAACAAATGGATTTGGCTATGACCCAATCTTTTTGGTCACGGAGCTAAAAAAATCAATGGCCGAAATCATGCCAGAAGAAAAAACACAAATTAGCCATCGTGCAAAAGCATTAAGAAAACTAGAAGACCAATTATCTCAATTGTTCTCAAAGGAGAAGAACAAGTAATGAAAGTGCTTATCGTCAGTGATAGTCATGGTTTAACAAAGGAACTCGAGAAACTGATAGAGAAACATCATGGTGAAGTCGATACTTTCATTCATTGTGGTGATTCAGAACTAGACCCAGATGATCCTGCTCTAAAAAATTTTATAATTGTCAGGGGTAATTGTGATTTTGATGAAAGGTTTCCAGAAGATAGGATAAAGACGATTGGGAATCGGACTATATTGATTACACATGGACACCGTTATTCGGTTAAATCAAGTTTAATGAAGTTATCTTATAAAGCAAAGGAAGTATTAGCAGATATTGCTTGTTTTGGTCACTCTCATCAACTTGGTGCAGAAATGGTTCATGGAACCCTTTTTATTAATCCAGGCAGTATTAGGCTTCCGCGTGGTAGAAGAGAAAAAACATATGTTATTTTAGCTATCTCAGAAGAATCGTATCAATTAAAAGTATATGATATTGATAAGGGTGAAATATCAGAACTATCACAAGTTTTTTCTCTATCGAGTTAATCGATAGGGAAAAAAATATCCTTTTTTGATTAAGAAATTTAATTTAAAAATACTGTTGACATTTTATAGTGAACTCACTATAATAAAAATTGTTCTTAAAAAATATTACGTCCCAGTAGCTCAGCTGGATAGAGCAGCGCCCTTCTAAGGCGTCGGTCGGGAGTTCGAATCTCTCCTGGGACGCCATTATTTACACCAATTAATTACATAAATACTACCAAAGTTAACTCACCTTTTGAAAAGGTGAGTTTTTTATGTCCTTTTTTAAATATTATTTTAAAACAAATAAATAAAAAAATATTTATTATAAACATTCATACACTAATACTGTAAGCGGGTACAACAGTTTAATAAAACCCAATTATGTAATTATTCTTAGAATGGGTATTGACTCAATCGTGAAATCAGCGTAAGATTATTTCAACAAAAGGGTTAAAGAATATTAATAACAGTGTGAAAGAAAAGTGTATTTTATTAAAATTCAATCTTTTTTTGAAAATTTGATTCATTTTGTTTCTTTAATAGGATATATTATTAATAATAAGAATATAGCTGAACATGTTGAAGAGGATAAGTAATTTTATACGTAGGATTTTACAGAGAGCCGGAATAGCTGAGAACCGGTGAATCTCGTATAAGATGAACTCACCTCTGAATGCTGACCTGAACAATATATATTAAGTAGGGGAGGCCGGGTGCAAAGCACTCGTTATTAAAGAGAACGACAGTGGTTGTTCACAAGTGTACGCATGTTGCGTAAACAAGGGTGGTACCGTGGAGTAGGTTTCCAAAGCCTTTTCATCCCTTAGTCAATTTATTTGGCGTATAGGGAATGAAGGGGCTTTTTATATTTTTTATCAGAAAAAGGAGGTATATTCCAAATGTTGCAGAATACGGATACTGCCTTTAACGAGATAAAGGCTGATAATCATAAGATTAGTGGGGCTGAACTATTGATAAACGCGTTGGATAAAGAAAAGGTGGAAGTTATCTTTGGATATCCTGGTGGAGCAGTTTTACCAATCTATGATAAGATTTACGATTCGAAGATTCTCCACATTTTACCACGTCATGAACAAGGTGGAATTCATGCAGCTGAAGGTTATGCAAGGATTTCTGGTAAGCCGGGAGTTGTCATTGCAACATCAGGACCAGGAGCAACTAATATCGTTACAGGAATTGCGGATGCGATGATGGATTCTTTACCATTAGTAGTCTTTACTGGTCAAGTAGCAACAAGTGTGATTGGATCAGACGCTTTCCAAGAAGCAGACATACTTGGAATTACGACTCCAATTACCAAACATAATTTTCAAGTGCGCAACATTCAAGATATTCCTCGCATCATAAAAGAAGCCTTTTATATTGCTACCACTGGACGTCCTGGACCCGTACTTATCGATTTTCCAAAGGACATAGCTAGTGCGGTGGTTGAAGTCAACGAAGAAGTAGAAATTGATTTACCGGGATACCAACCTACTTTACAACCTAATTATTTGCAAATCAGAAAATTAACAGAGGCAGTAAGTAGTGCGAAAAAACCGGTTATTTTAGCTGGTGCAGGGGTTTTACATGCTAAGGCGATGGATGAATTAAAAGCATATGCTGAACAACAACACATTCCAGTTATTCACACGCTTCTTGGTTTAGGTGGATTCCCAGCAGATCATGAATTGTATATTGGATTTGGTGGCATGCATGGATGTTACGCTGCAAACAGTGCAATGTATGAATGTGATTTATTACTAAATATTGGAGCTCGTTTTGATGATCGTTTAACTGGAAATTTAGAACATTTTGCTCCTAATGCTCTAGTAGCTCATATTGATATTGATCCTGCTGAAATTGGAAAAAATATTCCAACAAAAATCCCAGTCGTTGCTGATGCAAAAGAAGCTTTAAAACAAATGATTCAGCAAGATGGAAAACCACCTGCACATGCGGAGTGGGTTGAAAAAATCAATAACTGGAAAAAAGAATATCCGTACCATTACAACCAAGAAGATCAAGAAAATTTAAAACCACAAAAAGTATTAGAAATGATACATGCCAAAACGAACGGTGAAGCGATTGTTGTAACTGATGTTGGACAACATCAAATGTGGGCTGCTCAATATTATCCATTTAAAAAATCTGATAAATGGGTAACATCTGGTGGATTAGGTACAATGGGATTTGGTCTTCCAGCAAGTATTGGAGCCCAAATTGCTGCTCCGGATACTACAGTCGTTATGGTATCTGGTGATGGTGGTTTCCAAATGTGCTCACAAGAATTACAGGTTATCAGAGAGCATAATTTACCAATTAAAATGGTTATTCTAAACAATATGGCTTTAGGAATGGTTAGACAATGGCAGGAGCTTTTCTATGATAAGCGTTATGCACATAGTCAAATCCCTAATCAACCGGATTTTGTGAAATTAGCTGATGCATATGGGATAAAAGGTTATCGGGTTGATACAAATGAAGAAGCGGAAACAATTTTGAATGAAGTATTAAACAATGATGAACCTGTCCTTTTAGATTTTAGAATTGATCCGAGTGAACTGGTTTATCCAATGATTGCACCAGGAAAAGGATTACATGAAATGGAAGGTGTTAAGCCGTGATTAAAAGGATTATCAGTTTAACCGTTCTTAATCGACCAGGAGTGCTAAACCGTATCACGAACTTATTTTCAAAAAGAAATTACAACATTGAAAGCATTTCAGTTGGTCTTTCTGAAAATGAAGGAGTTTCAAGAATCACTTGTGTCGTTCAGGTAGAAAACCAAAGTATTACTGAACAGATTACAAAACAGTTAAATAAACAAATTGACGTGTTAAAGGTGACAGATATTACAGATCAAGCCATTGTTTCAAGAGAGCTTGCATTAATTAAAGTTCAAACGTTACCGAATACGAGAAATGAGATTTATTCACTCATTGAACCATTTCGTGCTTCTGTAGTTGATGTAAGTAAAGAAAGTATTGTAATTCAAATTACAGGCGAATCTGAAAAAATTGAAGCCTTTATCGAACTCATCAAACCGTATGGAATTAAAGAGCTTGCAAGAACAGGAACAACTGCTTTCCCAAGAGGAATGCAATTACAAGCCAATTCACAAAAAGTTTCGATTGTATAAGTTTTATGGATCATTTGGTAATATGCCTGTTGTGATGTGATAGATAAAACGATCTATCGCCGAACACAGGATTTTATAATAAATTTAGTAGAATAAAGTTAGCAGTGAACAAAACAATAATAATAAAATTTATTTTGAGAAGGAGTTTTAACAATGGCAAAAATGTACTACAACGGAGATGCAAATCTAGAATATTTAAAAGGAAAGACAGTAGCAGTAATTGGATATGGTTCACAAGGTCATGCCCATTCTTTAAACATGAAAGAAAGCGGAGTAAATGTAATCATCGGTCTTCGTCAAGGAAACTCATGGAATAGAGCAGTTGAAGCTGGATTTGAAGTATACTCAGTTAGTGAAGCAACATCTAAAGCAGATGTAGTTATGATTCTATTACCTGACGAACAACAAGCAAAAGTTTACAAAGAAGAAATCGAACCAAACTTAACAAACCAAGCTTTAATGTTCGCTCATGGCTTCAATATTCACTTTAGCCAAATCGTACCACCTGCAGAATGTGATGTTCTATTAGTAGCACCTAAAGGTCCAGGACACTTAGTAAGAAGAACATATACAGAAGGTGCAGGCGTACCAGCAATCTTTGCTATCTATCAAGATGTTTCAGGAAATGCGAAAGAGTTAGCTCTAGCTTATGCAAGTGCAATTGGTTCTTTACGTGCAGGTGGACTTGAAACGACTTTCAAAGAAGAAACAGAAACAGATCTTTTCGGTGAGCAAGCGGTTCTATGTGGAGGATTAACTTCTCTTATTAAATCTGGATTTGAAACACTTGTAGAAGCTGGTTATCAACCAGAAGTTGCTTACTTCGAATGTCTACATGAAATGAAATTAATTGTGGACTTAATTTATGAAGGAGGCATGTCTAACATGCGCTACTCTATCTCTGACACTGCTAAATGGGGTGACTTTGTCAGCGGACCACGTGTAGTAGACGAGTCAGCTAAAGCAAAAATGAAAGACGTATTAACAGATATCCAAAACGGTACATTTGCTAAAGGTTGGATTTTAGAAAACCAAGCTAACAGACCAATGTTCAATGCGATCGATGCAAATGAAAATGAACATCAAATCGAAAAAGTTGGTCGTGAACTAAGAGAGATGATGCCATTTGTGAACGACGCTCGTAAGAAAGAAGTGGTGGGTAGTGCAAAAAATTAAGATTTATGATACGACACTTAGAGATGGGGAACAGACACCAGGTGTAAATCTTAATTTGTCAGAAAAACTTGAAATTGCGAAACAACTTGAACGTTTAAATGTTGATATTATTGAGGCTGGATTTCCTGCAGCCTCAAAAGGTGATTTTTTATCTGTTCAAAAAATTGCTCAAACGATTAAAAATAGTACGGTTACAGGATTAGCTCGTTGTTTACAAAAGGATATTGACATTGCTTGGGATGCTTTAAAAGATGGAGTTGAACCAAGAATCCATGTCTTCCTTGCTACTTCTCCGATTCACCGTGAACATAAGCTGAAAATGTCAAAAGAACAGGTTGTTGAAAGTGCAGTAGCAGCGGTCAAATACGCTGCTGCTAAATTTCCAGTTGTTCAATGGTCTGCTGAAGACGCAAGTAGAACAGAATTACCATTTTTAGCAGAAATTGTAGAACAAGTCATTCAAGCAGGTGCAAATGTCATCAACATTCCAGATACAGTTGGGTATGGAACACCGCTTGAGTATGGACAGATTTTTAAATATTTAAAAGAAAATGTTCCTTCTATTAATAAAGTAGATCTTTCTACACATTGTCATGATGACTTAGGAATGGCTGTTGCTAACTCACTTGCAGCTGTAGAACATGGTGCTACTCAAGTAGAAGGTACCATTAATGGTATTGGTGAGAGAGCTGGTAATACAGCATTAGAAGAAGTCGCAATTGCTCTTTACATTAGAGGGGATTACTACAACAATAAAGGTACTCGTCTTAATTTGCAGGAAATTAGCAGAACAAGCAGCATCGTTAGTAAGCTAACAGGAATGATTGTTCCAGCTAACAAAGCAGTTGTCGGGAAAAATGCCTTTGCTCATGAATCTGGTATCCATCAAGACGGAGTTTTGAAGGAAAAATCAACATACGAGATCATCTCTCCTGAATTAGTTGGTCTTAATTCTAATTCTTTAGTGCTAGGGAAGCATTCAGGACGTCATGCGTTTAAAAATCGTTTAGATGAACTTGGGTTAGTAGTGGCAGATGAAGAAGTCGGCGAATTGTTTGCTACTTTTAAAGACTTAGCTGATAAGAAAAAAGAAATGACTGATGATGATCTAGTTTCGATTGTATTAGAAAATAAGATGTCAAAAGAAGATCAATATTACGAATTGGTTAGTTTACAAGTCCAAGGTGGAGAGGATCAGGAACACACGGCAACGGTTACTCTTTCTGGACGTAATAATGAAATCATTAAAGAAATAGGAACAGGAAAGGGTAGTGTTGAAGCACTATACAATACCCTTGAAAAAAGTGTTCATGAAACAGTGAACCTTTTAGATTATCGTATTCAGTCAGTAGGTGCCGGTAGAGACGCACTTGCTCAAGTTTTCGTCAAACTGGAATGTGTCGGAATCGAAACAAGTGGACGTGGACTCGCTCAAGATGTGCTAGAAGCATCTGCCAAAGCGTATTTGAATGCGATTAATAGGTTTCTTTATATGAAAGAATCTTCTGAATCAGAGTTAGTAAAGTAAAAAAGAATAGGAAAGGCTGACTCAAAAATGAAGATGACAAAAGCTACAAGATTCCAATGATGTAGCAGTCAAATTCTTTAGAGTCAGCCTTGTTTTAAATAATGGCGTTCCTTTTAGGTAGCGCCTTATGCTTTTCTTAAAAGATAAGAAAGTATAGTGCTCTAGCTCCAGGCGCCTTGCGCTTTGTTGAGTTATCTGAAAAATTTGACATGGAAAACGATGGAGGGATTAGACATGGAGAAACGAATTGCAGTATTGCCAGGAGATGGTATTGGCAAAGAAGTCGTTCAAGGTGCTATTGAAATTTTAGAGGCGGTAGGTGAACGTTATAATCACCAATTTTCATTTACATTTGGAGAAATTGGTGGATCTGCAATTGATGCTACTGGAGTACCATTACCAGATGAAACCACCAGTCTTTGCAAAGCAAGTGATGCTATTCTTCTAGGAGCTGTCGGTGGTCCAAAATGGGAAACTTTACCGGTTCATCTTCGCCCTGAGCAAGGATTACTAAAAATACGTAAAGAATTAAAACTATTTGCTAATTTACGTCCAACTACATATTATCAAAGCTTGGCGGACTCATCACCGCTTCGAAAAGAAATTATCGAAGGTGTTGATATGCTAATGGTAAGAGAGTTAACAGGTGGAATTTATTTTGGCAAGCCGAGTGAACGAAGAGAAGTAAATGGTAAAGAAGCAGTTGTCGATACACTTTATTACGAAAGAGAAGAAATTGCTCGTGTTATTAGACAAGCTTTTGAATTAGCGAAAACAAGAAAGAAAAAAGTGACTTCTGTAGATAAAGCGAATGTTTTGGAATCAAGCCGTATGTGGAGAGAAGTTGCAGTGGAAATAAGCAAAGACTATCCAGATGTGACGCTTGAACATATGCTTGTTGATAATGGTGCGATGCAATTAGTTCGTAACCCTAAGCAATTTGATGTTGTTGTGACAGAAAATATGTTTGGTGACATTCTTAGTGACGAAGCTTCTGTATTAACTGGTTCCCTAGGTATGCTACCATCTGCAAGTATTTCAGAAGAAGGTCCTTACCTCTATGAGCCAATTCATGGTTCTGCTCCAGATATCGCTGGTAAAAACATTGCCAATCCTTTAGCAACTATTCTTTCTGCAGCTATGATGATCAGGGTTTCATTTGGCTTAGAAGAAGAGGCAGCTGCCATTGAAAAAGCAGTGAATGATGTACTTGATGCAGGCTATCGGACAGGTGATTTAATGGCAGAAGGAAAAACACAAGTATCTACAACTGAAATGATTCAAGAAGTGAAAAGTATATTAGGAAAATAAAAATTGCTAAAAATTATAAATTGTCATAATGGATTTATTACTCTATGATAATAGTATTCATCATGACACAAGAAAAATGAAAATAATTAAAACAGAGCAATCAACTTGAGGGGGGATTATGATGGGAAAGTCAATTATCGATAAAGTCTGGGACAAGCATATCGTTCATCAAGAAGAGGGTAAGCCAGATTTACTATATATCGATTTACATTTAGTTCATGAAGTCACATCACCACAAGCCTTTTCAGGTCTTAGAATGAAGAACAGGAAGGTAAGACGACCTGACAAAACATTTGCAACAATGGATCATAATGTTCCAACGAAAAATCGTTTTGTTATTAATGATAAAGTAGCTTTAAATCAAATGACGACATTAGAGAAAAATTGCCAAGAGTTTAATGTACCTTTAGCTGGTCTTGAAAGCCCAGAACAAGGAATTGTTCATGTTATCGGTCCTGAACTTGGATTAACCCAGCCAGGAAAAACAATTGTTTGTGGTGACAGCCATACATCAACACATGGTGCATTTGGTGCCCTTGCATTTGGAATTGGAACAAGTGAAGTTGAACACGTTTTGGCGACACAAACGCTTTGGCAATCAAAGCCTAAATCATTAAAGTTAGAAATTAATGGGCAATTATCAGAAGGAGTAACGTCTAAAGACGTCATCCTTTATGTTCTTTCTAAATATGGAATTAATTTTGGAACAGGGCATGTGATTGAGTTTTGTGGAGAAGTAATTCGGAATATGTCAATGGAAGAGCGAATGACCATCTGTAACATGTCAATTGAAGGTGGCGCAAAAGCAGGACTTATTGCACCAGATGAAACCACTTTCTCTTATGTAAAAGGGAAGAAATACGCGCCAGAGAATTTCGAACAAGCTGTCCAAGAATGGAAAGAACTTACATCTGATGAGGATGCCGTTTATGATACGGTTATTGAAATTGATGGAAGTGATATCGAACCAATGGTTAGTTGGGGAACGAATCCTTCTATGACATCTAAAGTGAGTGAAAGTATTCCTACTTTAGAGGATTGTGCAACAGATTCAGATCGTAAAGCTTTAGCAAGTGCCCTTCAATACATGGGATTAGAAGAAGGACAAGCGATTGAAGACATTGCGATTCAACATGTTTTCATCGGTTCTTGTACAAATTCTCGAATTGAAGACTTACGTGCTGCGGCAGAAGTGGCGAAAGGGAAAACCGTTGCAGCATCTGTTCGTGCACTAGTCGTACCAGGTTCACAACAAGTGAAAAAACAAGCAGAGCAAGAAGGATTAGATAAAATCTTTACGGATGCAGGCTTTGAATGGCGAGATGCTGGCTGTAGTATGTGTTTAAGTATGAACAATGATGTTGTACCTGCTGGTGAACATTGTGCATCTACATCCAATCGTAATTTTGAAGGCAGACAAGGAACAGGATCAAGAACTCATTTAGTCAGCCCAGCAATGGCGGCAAATGCGGCTATATATGGTAGATTTGCGGACCTACGAAAAAGTTCAAAAGTAGTTCAATAAGGGGGGAAATCAACATGAGTGGTTTTACAACACTAACAGGAAAAACGGTTGCCCTTGATCGGGTGAACGTAGATACAGATCAAATTATTCCAAAACAATTTTTAAAACGTATTGAAAAAACAGGGTTTGGACAATTTTTATTTTACGGATGGCGTTACCTTGAAGATGATAAGCTAAATCCTGAATTTGAATTGAATCAACCTGAAAATCAAGGTGCATCGATCTTAGTAGCTAATGAAAACTTTGGTTGTGGTTCATCTCGTGAGCATGCTCCATGGGCATTACTAGATTACGGATTTAAGGTTGTTATTGCTCCTTCTTTTGCAGACATTTTTTATCAAAACTGTTTAAAAAATGGTATCGTACCGATCAGGCTTGAAAAGGAAAAAGTGGAATACTTGCTTAGTGCTGCAAAAAAACAACCGTATGAGTTGACCGTTAATATTGAAGAAGAGATTGTTTCAGATAGTCAAGGCTTCAAAGCATCATTTCCTATCAGTGATTATTGGAAAAAAATGCTTGTTAATGGTTGGGATGAAATTGAGATTACTCTTCAACTTGATGAGGCCATTTCCAAATATGAACAAGAGAAAGCATCTGTAAAGTAAACATATAAAAAGCCACAGTCTATTCTGTGGTTTTTTTTCCTTTTACCGATAAAAAGTTTACTTTGCTTTTTTTCTTATGCTACACTTAGCTCAATGAATACATAAGGCGGATAAGTATGGATAATGGAAAACCGTTAAAAAAAGATGATAATATTATTTATTTTCCTGGTTTAGAAAAAAGGCTGTTGGAAAAAGGTTTGGAAAATTTGCATCGAAAGAATTATGATGAAGCGATTCCTCTATTAGAATCGGCAATTGACTTAGAGCCTATGAATAACGATAGTCATGTAGGTCTGTTACTTGCTTATTTTGATGCTGGAATGGTCGAACATGCTATGAATTTAGCAAAAGAAATGATACAAGATGGCATTGGAAATGATTTTGAAACGATGAACATCTATATTATGCTTCTTGTACAGACACATAAGTATAGTGAAGTTGTGGCCATAATTGAGGAATTATTAAGTGAAAGTAATATTCCTGAAGAAAAGCTTGAACATTTTCAGAGGTTGCTCCAATTTAGTCAGAAAATGATTGACAATCAAATGGAAATGGAAATGAAGAAAACAACGATTGCTGAGTGGACAGGGCAGGAGCTTAATCTTTTTGACTATCAAGATCCTCAAGCGCAAATGGTATTGGCAGCCGATCTTAACCACCTCAATATTCAACCATATCTTGAGGAAATGGCGGAATATCTGCAATCTAAAGAGGGAGACCCGTTTTTTAAAACATTGATATTAAATGTTTTGAAGGAACATCAACATCATAAACCGATCGAAATTCAAAAATTTGGTAAGGAAATAACCATTATTCCAGAACAGCTTCACCCTGTAACCAAAGATCCTCAATTAATGAGGATTATAGAAGTGATTGGAGAGAAGCTTGAACACGAGGATCCTGTTCTTTACGGAAATATTAAATCATTAGTGGAAAGACAGTTTTTCTTCATCTATCCGTTTCCTTTAGACTCTTTAGCTATATCAGCATGGGCAGCTGCATTTCATGCATTAGGAAATGAATATTTTGGAAATACTCATACTAAGAGTGAATTACTAGGAGAATATCAAGTGGTAGAAGCGGATATGAATAAGGCAGATTCATTTATTAGAATGATTGAAGAAATTTCTTATCGTAATCTGTAGCTTGTCTGTTGAAACGGTGACAACGTGTGTTATAATGTAGTGGTCGCTTTGTGAAAAAATGTATTACAATTAGAATATGATTATAAGATCAATCATATTCATATCATTTCGTTAGTGAATGTAAATGAAATAGATTGCTGGAGGGAAATATAGTATGTCTGCAAAGTTTGAGAAGTTAGAAGGGAACCAAGGGGTTCTTACAGTTGAAGTAGATGCAGAAACGGTTAGCGAAAGCTTAGATTCTGCTTACAAAAAAGTAGTTAAGCAAATAAATGTACCAGGTTTCCGTAAAGGGAAAATGCCTCGTCCGTTGTTTGAACAACGTTTTGGTGTTGAATCACTTTATCAAGATGCGATTGATTTAATGCTTCCAGAAGCATATACATCAGCAATCGAAGAAACAGGAATTGAGCCTGTTGATCGTCCTGAAATTGATGTAGAGCAAATTGAAAAAGGGAAATCTTTTATTTTCACAGCAAAGGTTACTGTAAAACCTGAAGTGAAACTTGGAGAATACAAAGGTCTTGAAGTTGAAGAATTTGATACATCTGTTACAGATGAAGACGTTGACAACGAAATCAAAGGACTTCAAGAGAAACAAGCTGAGCTTGTGGTAAAAGAAGAAGGACAAGCAGAAAATGGCGATACAGTAGTAATGGACTTTGAAGGCTTTGTTGATGGTGAAGCATTTGAAGGTGGAAAGGCTGAAAACTATTCTCTTGAACTTGGTTCAGGTCAATTCATTCCAGGTTTTGAAGAGCAATTAGTAGGTCTTGCAGTAGGAGAATCTAAAGATGTAGAAGTTTCATTCCCAGAAGAATATCATGCTGCAGAATTAGCTGGAAAGCCTGCTTTATTCAAAGTGACTCTTCATGAAATCAAAGGAAAAGAGCTTCCTGAATTAGATGATGAATTTGCAAAAGATGTAGATGAGGAAGTAGAAACTTTAGACGCATTGAAAGAAAAAATCAAATCTCGTCTAGAGCATGATAAAAAACATCAAGGAGAGCATCATACGCAAGATACACTTGTTGCAGCAGCTACTGCGAACGCTGAAATTGATGTACCATCAATCATGATCGACAATGAAGTGGATCGTATGTTGCAAGAATTTGAACAACGTTTACAAATGCAAGGAATGAACCTTGAACTTTATTTCCAATTCTCTGGTCAAAATGAAGAAGCATTACGTGATCAAATGAAAGTAGAAGCAGATCAACGTGTTCGAGGTAGTCTAACACTTGAAGCAATTGGTAAAGCTGAAAACATTGAAGTAACTGATGAAGAAGTAGATGCAGAATTAGAAAAAATGGCTGCTACTTACAATATGACAGTTGAAAATATTAAAGCTGCACTTGGAAATTTAGATAGTATTAGATCTGATATCCAAGCTAGAAATACAGTTCAATTCTTAGTTGAAAACAGTAAAACAGTTGAAAAACAGGCTTAATTTTCTTAAAAAACCAAGCTCAATAGGTTAAAAAAGAAAAATATTAAAAAAACAAGGTGCGATTTGATCGTACCTTGTTTTATATAATGGTAAAATCACATATAATAGATAAAAGTAAGTAATTTTGTAATAAAAGGTTTTATTTTGAGAATATCAGGAATATCAATAGTACATATAAGCATTTAAATTTGATCATTATTGATTTAATGGTTATGCTAGTAAAATACATATATGAAAACTGGATCACACGCAGTATAAATTTTTTAATTAACTCAGGTTCTTGTAAGAGTTATTATTTCCTGTATATTCACAAAATGTGTTACAATTCAATACATAGTTTTAACATCTTACTAACTGCGTGTGATTCGCATTTGTTATAGATTAGATAAAGTTCATTTAAGGGGTGAAAAGATTGTTTAAATTTAATGACGAAAAGGGACAATTGAAGTGCTCTTTCTGTGGGAAAACACAGGAACAAGTTCGAAAATTAGTTGCTGGGCCAGGTGTTTATATTTGTGATGAATGTATTGAACTTTGCACTGAAATTGTCGAAGAAGAATTAGGAACTGAAGAGGAAATTGAATTTAAAGATGTACCTAAGCCATCAGAGATTCGTGAAATACTGGATGAGTATGTAATTGGACAAGATCAGGCAAAGAAATCATTGTCAGTGGCTGTATATAACCATTACAAACGAATTAATTCAAATAGTAAAATTGATGAAGTGGAGCTTGCGAAAAGTAATATTGCTATGATCGGACCGACTGGTAGTGGTAAAACGTTACTTGCTCAAACGTTAGCTCGTATTTTAAATGTTCCATTTGCTATTGCTGATGCTACTTCACTAACAGAAGCTGGATATGTTGGAGAGGATGTAGAAAATATTCTTCTTAAGCTTATTCAAGCGGCAGATTATGATGTAGAAAAGGCTGAAAAAGGAATTATTTATATTGATGAAATCGATAAAGTGGCTCGTAAGTCGGAAAATCCATCGATTACAAGGGATGTATCTGGTGAAGGTGTACAGCAAGCATTGCTGAAAATTCTTGAAGGAACGGTAGCAAGTGTTCCTCCACAAGGTGGCAGAAAGCATCCACATCAAGAATTCATTCAAATCGATACAACGAATATCCTATTTATTTGTGGTGGTGCGTTTGATGGAATTGAAACGATCATTAAACGTCGACTTGGTCAAAAAGTCATTGGATTTGGCTCTGACTTAAAAGAACAAGAAGTTGAGAAAAAAGATCTTCTATCTAAAGTTTTACCAGAAGACTTATTGCGTTTTGGTCTTATTCCAGAGTTTATTGGACGTTTACCAATTATTGCTAGTCTTTCACAACTTGATGAAGATGCATTAATTGAAATCCTAACAAAGCCGAAAAACGCACTAGTGAAGCAGTATCAAAAAATGCTTGAACTTGATGATGTAGAACTTGAGTTTGAGGATGGGGCTTTGAGTGAAATTGCTAAGCAGGCCATTGAAAGAAAAACGGGTGCACGTGGATTGCGATCCATTATTGAAGGCATCATGCTAGATGTGATGTATGATCTTCCTTCAAGGGATGATATTTCCAAGTGTATTATTACAGGTGAAACGGTTACGAATAAGATGGAACCAAGACTGGTCCTTACAGATGGAACGATTGAGGATGCAAAAAGAAAAACATCTGCTTAATGAAAAAATAGCCAAACCGCATGCGGTTTGGCTATTTTTTAGTGAAAAGTATAACTTTTTAAAGACAGATAATTGTTTAGTTGTGAGTGTCTATCTGTGACTAGGACGCTTAGGCTTTTCTGTTTTCCACAGTAGAAAGTTTGTTTATTCCTGCTTAGTCAAGGAAATACTAGCAATAATATCAACTAGTATTAATTTGCAGGAGGGAATTTAATGAGTTGGACGAGTATTGTCTTGTTTATACAATTATTTTTTGGAGTTGTGATTGGTCTATATTTTTGGAATTTATTAAAGAACCAGCGTACTCAAAAGGTATCCATTGATCGTGAATCGAAAAAGGACATGGATCACTTGAAAAAGTTACGAGATATTTCTTTAAGTGAACCATTATCTGAAAAGGTTCGACCGGCAGACTTTCGTGATATTGTTGGGCAGGAAGACGGTATAAAGTCCTTAAAAGCTGCATTATGCGGTCCAAATCCACAACATGTCATTATTTATGGTCCTCCAGGGGTAGGGAAAACAGCAGCAGCTAGGCTTGTTCTAGAAGAAGCAAAAAAAAATCAAAAATCCCCTTTTCAGCCTTCTTCGGTGTTTGTTGAGCTTGATGCGACAACAGCAAGGTTTGATGAAAGAGGGATAGCCGATCCATTAATTGGGTCTGTTCATGATCCGATTTATCAAGGTGCAGGAGCAATGGGACAAGCAGGAATCCCGCAGCCAAAGCAAGGGGCAGTGACAAACGCTCATGGTGGTGTTTTATTTATAGATGAAATAGGGGAATTGCATCCGATTCAAATGAATAAACTATTAAAGGTACTGGAAGATCGTAAAGTATTTTTAGAAAGTGCTTACTATAATGAGGAAAATACACAAATTCCAACTCATATCCATGATATTTTTAAAAATGGACTACCAGCAGACTTTCGACTTATTGGTGCAACAACGAGAACACCAAATGAAATTCCACCCGCCATCCGTTCGCGTTGTATGGAGGTATTTTTTCGAGAATTGTCACAAGAGGAAATTGCTGTAATTGGGGGGAAAGCTGCTGAAAAGGTGAAATTAGATATTAGTGAGAAAGGTCTTTCCATCCTATCTTCCTATGCGCGAAATGGACGGGAAGCAGTCAATTTAATTCAACTATCTGCAGGGCTGGCCATTACAGAAGAGCGTTCTTACATAAAAGAGGATGATTTAGAATGGGTTGTTCATTCAAGTCAACTTAGTCCAAGAATGGAACGAAAAGTGAATGCTAATTCAGCGATTGGTCTCGTTAATGGACTTGCAGTTCACGGACCCAATACAGGTGCATTGCTTGAAATTGAAGTCACTGTCATGCCGACAAAAGGGAATGGCTCAATCAATATTACGGGGATTGTTGAAGAAGAAACAATGGGTGACCGAAGCAAGTCGATTCGCCGTAAAAGTATGGCAAAGGGTTCAACTGAGAATGTCATTACTGTATTAAGAACATTAGGTGTTGCGGCAGATGATTATGATATTCATGTGAATTTTCCTGGAGGAGTTCCGATTGATGGACCATCTGCTGGAATTGCGATGGCAACGGGCATATACTCAGCTATTTATCAATTACCGATTGATAACAAAGTGGCCATGACCGGGGAAATTAGTATTCATGGAAATGTTAAACCGGTTGGTGGAGTGTATCCAAAAGTGAAGGCAGCTAAAAAAGCAGGTGTGAAAAAAGTGATCATTCCGAAAGAAAATATGCAATCCATTTTAAATGAAATTACCGATATAGAAATTGTGCCAGTTAGTCATATAAATGAAGTGTTTGACTTAGTATTCATAAAAGACTATACGTCTGGTGAAGCTTTAACTGCATCCATTGATTTATCAAAGAAGGAAAGTATTTAATCCATTTCTATAATAAAAATGATGGACGAATGAGTATAAACGTACTCTCGGATTAGAGTGGTCGTCAGTAGGATATTAGAAAATTCTACTTGCAATAACCGTGGCTTTGGGAACATAATAAAGCTTCGATTTGTTGCAATAAGAGCAAATCGAAGCTTTATTATGTAGAATATGACGTGGTGAAAACTTGTTCTAAGTAATCAAACAGGTCCAAAAAGCTTGCTAATTAGACACGTTGGTATAAATAAGATAAAATTGAGAAAAAGCAAATGTTAGTGATATATAGAAAATATGCATATGGAGGTGCAAGGTAATGACGAATAATGAAGATATTATCGTCCCCCTGCTGCCGCTTCGTGGCTTGCTTGTCTATCCAACAATGGTACTACATTTAGATGTTGGTCGAGATAAATCTGTACAAGCTCTTGAAAAAGCAATGGTTGATGACCATCTCATTTTCTTAACAACCCAAAAGGATCTTTCTCTAGATGTACCATTGGAGGAAGATTTATATCACATGGGGACCTTAACGAAAGTGAAGCAAATGTTAAAGCTTCCGAATGGAACGATTCGTGTGTTAATTGAAGGATTAAAAAGGGCGGAAATACGTGAATTTATAGATGAGCCAGATTACTTTTTAGTTCGTTTAAACACATATGAAGACGAGGAAACAATTGATGCCGAAGATCAAGCATTAATGAGAAAAATGCTTGAATACTTTGAACAATACATAAAGGTCTCCAAAAAAATATCTGCTGAGACCTATTCATCTGTTAGTGATATTGAAGAACCAGGTCGAATGGCTGATATCATAGCCTCTCATTTACCGTTAAAACTAAAGGAAAAACAAGATATTTTAGAATTGGTTGATGTGAAAGATCGGATGAATCGTGTGATTGAAATCATCCATAATGAAAAAGAAGTATTAAGTTTAGAAAAGAAGATTGGACAGCGAGTTAAAAAATCGATGGAACGTACGCAAAAAGAATATTATTTGCGTGAACAAATGAAGGCGATTCAAAAAGAACTTGGTGATAAAGATGGAAAGTCAGGAGAAGTAGGTGAACTGGCAGAAAAAATAGAAGAGTCGGGTATGCCAGAACATGTCAAACTCACGGCATTGAAAGAATTGGACCGTTATGAAAAGGTTCCATCAAGCTCTGCTGAAAGTGCTGTTATTCGAAATTATATTGATTGGATCCTGTCGCTTCCATGGACAAAAGCAACAAAAGACGATATTAATATCGTGAAAGCTGAGCGGATTCTAAACCGGGATCATTATGGTTTAGAAAAAGTAAAAGAACGTGTGATTGAATACTTGGCGGTGCAAAAGCTAACAAATTCATTGAAGGGTCCGATTCTTTGTCTTGCAGGTCCTCCAGGAGTAGGGAAAACCAGCCTTGCTCGTTCGGTTGCTACTTCATTAAATCGAAACTTTGTCCGGATCTCTCTTGGTGGGGTTCGTGATGAATCGGAAATTCGTGGTCACCGAAGAACCTATGTAGGTGCGATGCCTGGTCGGATTATTCAAGGGATGAAAAAGGCGGGAACAGTCAATCCTGTTTTTCTTTTAGATGAAATTGATAAAATGTCAGGTGATTTTCGTGGGGATCCCTCTTCTGCCATGTTAGAAGTACTTGATCCTGAGCAAAATCATAATTTTAGTGATCATTATATTGAAGAACCTTATGATCTTTCTAAAGTGATGTTTATTGCGACAGCGAATGATTTATCAACGATACCAGGGCCTTTACGTGATCGGATGGAAATTATTTCGATCGCTGGCTATACGGAAATGGAAAAGATTCATATTGCCAAAGATCATTTGTTGCCAAAGCAAATTGGGGAACATGGATTAACAAAAGCACAGTTGCAAATTCGTGATGAAGGGATACAACAAATTGTTCGCTTTTATACACGTGAAGCAGGCGTAAGGGGACTAGAGCGACAATTAGCAGGTATTTGTCGGAAAACAGCAAGAATTATTGTATCTGGTGAGAAGAAACGAGTCGTTATTTCTGATCATAATGTTGAAGAGTTCCTTGGTAAAACAAGGTTTCATTATGGACAGGCAGAAACGGAAGATCAAATTGGTATAGCAACAGGTCTGGCGTATACAACAGTTGGCGGTGATACGTTACAAATTGAAGTGTCTTTATCGCCTGGTAAAGGAAAGCTCGTCTTAACAGGTAAGCTTGGCGATGTCATGAAGGAATCGGCTCAAGCTGCATTTAGTTATGTGCGTTCAAAGACAGAGGAACTTGGAATTGACTCCGAATTCTATGAGAAAAAAGATATCCATATTCACGTACCTGAAGGAGCAGTACCGAAAGATGGTCCTTCTGCAGGGATTACAATGGCAACGGCTCTTGTTTCTGCTTTGACTGGAACACCGATTCGGAAAGAAGTAGGAATGACAGGAGAAATTACGCTCCGTGGAAGAGTATTGCCAATTGGTGGTTTAAAAGAAAAAACATTGAGTGCACATCGAGCTGGATTAACAACAATTATCTGTCCGAAGGAAAATGAAAAGGATTTAGATGATATCCCAGAAAGCGTTAGGGAAGAATTAGAATTTGTTCTTGTTTCCCACGTTGATGAAGTGTTGCAACATGCATTAAAAAGCGAGGGACAGGAATGAAAATCAAAAGTGCCGATATCGTCATAAGTGCGGTAAAGCCAGAACAATATCCGAGTGAAGCCATGCCAGAATTTGCCTTGGCTGGCCGCTCGAATGTGGGGAAATCTTCTTTTATCAATAAGATGTTGAATAGAAGAAATCTTGCTCGGACTTCTTCAAAGCCGGGGAAAACACAAACTTTAAATTTCTATTTAATTAACGAGGAGTTTCATTTTGTAGATGTACCAGGCTATGGATATGCACGTGTATCTAAAACGGAGCGTGCAGCATGGGGTAGGATGATTGAGACGTATTTAACAAATAGGGAGCAGCTAAAAGCAGTGCTTTTGATTGTTGATTTACGCCATCCACCGACTGCCGATGATGTCATGATGTACCAATTCTTAAAGCATTATGATCTACCTTGCATCATCATTAATACAAAAGCAGATAAAATTCCGAAAGCAAAATGGCAAAAGCATATAAAGATCACGAAAGATAAGTTAGAACTTGATCCAAATGATCAAATCATCCTTTTTTCATCTGAGACGGGTTATGGAAAGGAAAAAGCTTGGTCTGTTCTTCAAAGTTATATGGGCTAAGTAGATACAAAAAAGCGGAAATATCATGTTTCCGCTTTTTTGTATCTAGAATTCGAAAGTTTGCTAATATATCCATAATTATCCATTTTTCGAGGGGGTGAATTATCTATTTTCTTTTAAAAAATAATAAATAGACACCGATGAGAATAAGTATAACAGGCCAAAATTTTGCAAAAGATGCAACATTGTTTTCTAAAAGTCCAAACCAACGCATAATTTGATCATAGAAAAGCAGAAGACCGGCTAAAGCAAGAAAAAGAATTCCTTGAAAAAGGCCATTACCGACCTTTTGATAGCGTAGCAAAAAGCCGAGAGCCATAACCAGAATAAACGTACCGATCGAATTAGGCCAGATTGAGAGTCGATTCACAACATGAAAGTGGAAGCCAAATCCAGTTAAAATGACACCGGGTAAAATAGATTCATAGTCTTTTCCACCATATCCCTGACATAAAAAAGCAATTCCCACAATCATTAAAAGTGTTGGCCATGTCATAAACTCGGCAAATAACGAGATATTGGCCTGTTGTCCAAAAAAGAATATCCCAAATCCAACTAAAATAATCCCAGGAAAAATACGCAGATTTTTCAATAAACTCAATCCTTCCAGTAATGAATTCTTGAATATTGTTTGTTTTTTTGTTACTGTACATAAGAAAGAAACATGTCGTAACATGTATATTAGGCTTTATTGCATTAAATAGTTTAACATATTATTGGAGATGAATTTGTAGAAATTATCGTATGGATACTTTCTTATCACGGGTTAAACGAAAAGGATTTCAATAATTGTTCATATATTAGTAAAAAAATAAAAATCACATATGCTATAATTATTATAGGAACTTATGCTTATTTTTAAGGGGGATAAAAATAACATGCATATCATTGTCGTTGGGATTAATCACAAAACGGCGCCAGTTGAAATCCGTGAGCGTTTGACATTTGATCCATCGCAATTAGGAAACGCGATGAAGAAGCTAAAAGATAAAAAAAGTATTCTTGAAAATGTTATTCTATCTACCTGTAATCGTACTGAAATCTATGCTGTTGTCGATCAGCTTCATACAGGCCGATATTATATAAAAGAATTTTTATCAGAATGGTTTCAAATAGAGCAATCGGAATTTTCGCCGTTTTTATTTATATATGAGCAAGATGGGGCTATGGAACATTTATTCAACGTATCTTGTGGATTAAATTCTCTTGTTCTTGGAGAAACACAAATTTTAGGACAAGTGCGTTCAAGCTTTCTATTGGCTCAAGAAGAAAATACAATTGGTACGGTATTTAATCAGCTTTTCAAACAAGCTATTACACTGGCAAAGCGTGCCCACTCAGAAACGGATATTGGAGCAAACGCGGTATCAGTAAGCTATGCTGCAGTCGAACTTGCCAAGAAAGTTTTTGGTAAGATTGAAAACAAACATGTACTCATCGTAGGTGCCGGAAAAATGGGAGAGTTGGCAATCCAAAACCTTCACGGTAGCGGAGCAACGAAGGTGACTGTCATCAATCGTACGTATGAAAAGGCTGAAACATTAGCTTCTCGTTTTAATGGGAAAGCTCAATCAATGGATGAATTGAATGCAGCACTTATAGATGCAGATATTTTAATTAGCTCGACAGGAGCAAAGGATTTTGTCATCACAAAGAAGATGATTGAAAGTATAGAGAAAAAGCGGAAGGGTAAACCTTTAGTTATGGTGGATATTGCGGTACCACGTGACCTTGACCCTGCGATTTCTAAACTTGATAGTGTTTTTCTTTACGATATTGATGATTTAGAAGGAATCGTTGAAGCTAATTTACAAGAACGGAAAAACGCGGCTTCAACCATTCTATTAATGATTGAAGCTGAAATTGTTGAATTTAAGCAATGGTTAAACATGCTTGGTGTTGTACCTGTTATTTCGGCTCTTCGTGAAAAAGCGTTAACGATTCAGGCAGAAACGATGTCGAGTTTGGAAAGAAAACTTTCACATTTGAGTGAACGAGATATGAAAGTATTAAATAAACATACAAAGAGCATTATCAATCAAATGCTAAAAGATCCAATACTACAGGCGAAAGAATTGGCTGGTTCTAAAGATGCTGATGAAGCATTGGCGTTGTTTATGAAAATATTTAATATTGAGGGCCTTGTTACAGAGCAACAAGAAGTGAAAGCGGCCGAACAAAAAACGGTATATGTTCATTCATCACAGCCTGCCTTTCAATCATAGAAGAGGGTATTGTTAATGGTGGATAACTTGCTGACAAGGCTACATGAATTGACTGTCGTTTTATATGCTGTATCCGTATTGTTATATTTTATTGATTTTCTTCACCATAACCGGAGGGCAAACCGTACTGCCTTCTGGTTACTTTCGTTTGTATGGGTTTTACAATCGGTATCTTTATATGCTTATATGATTCACATAGGCCGGTTTCCTGTATTAACAATTTTTGAAGGTCTTTATTTTTATGTGTGGGTCTTAATTACTCTTTCACTTGTGGTCAATTATTTGTTAAGAGTGGATTTTATCGTTTTCTTTACAAATGTCATTGGCTTTATGTTTTTGGTTATACATACATTTGCCCCAGAACAGTTTGAATCAACTGTGAAAGCACAGCAACTCATGTCAGAATTATTATTGATCCACATTACTGTGGCTATATTGTCTTATGGTGCATTTTCCTTAGCGTTTGTTTTTTCACTCTTATATTTATTACAGTATAATTTACTCAAACAGAAAAAGTGGGGCAAAAGGTTATGGCGAATTACGGATCTATCAAAGCTTGAGCATATGTCATATATCTTAACTGTAATTGGGGTACCCATGCTGTTGATTGGGGTTATCCTCGGAACGCAGTGGGCGTATCTTAAATTGCCGAATATTTCATGGCTTGATCCGAAAGTCATTGGTTCAGTCTTTGTACTAGCTGTTTATTGTGTTTATTTATATTTACGTCTTAGAAGAGGATTAGCCGGAAAGACACTAGCACTGTGGAATATAGCGGCATTTCTCATTCTATTAATAAACTTTTTCTTAATTGGGAATATTTCATCCTTCCATATTTGGTTATAAACTAGGAGGCACTTATGCGGAAAATTATTGTTGGTTCAAGACGAAGCAAGCTTGCGTTAACACAAACGAACTGGGTTATTGAGCAATTAAAGAAATTGGATGATTCATTCGATTTTGAAGTGAAGGAAATTGTAACAAAAGGTGATCGTATTTTGGACGTAACCCTCTCAAAAGTGGGAGGGAAAGGGTTATTTGTTAAAGAGATTGAACAAGCGATGCTTGATCAAGAAATTGATATGGCTGTACATAGTATGAAAGACATGCCTGCCGTTCTTCCTGAAGGACTTGTAATTGGGTGTATTCCAAAAAGGGAAGACCACCGTGATGCTCTTATTTCCAAAGATCATGTGAAACTAGCTGATTTGAAGCCAGGTGCTATTGTAGGTACGAGCAGTTTGCGTAGAGGCGCACAGGTACTTGCGAAACGACCTGATTTAGAGATTAAATGGATTAGAGGCAATATTGATACAAGGTTAGCTAAGCTAGAAAATGAAGAGTATGATGCGATCATTTTAGCCGCAGCAGGACTAGCAAGAATGGGCTGGGCAAAGGATGTTGTAACAGAGTTTTTAGAGCCAGAGGTGTGCTTACCAGCTGTTGGACAAGGTGCTCTTTCGATTGAATGTCGTGGCAGTGATGAAGAGTTACTAGCATTACTTGAGAAATTCACTTGTACAGAAACGAAGCAGACGGTCCTTGCGGAGAGAATTTTCTTGAATAAAATGGAAGGTGGCTGTCAAGTACCTATTGCTGGTTTTGCCGAGCTGAATAATCAGGATGAAATCACGCTAACGGGTCTTGTTGCTTCACCAGATGGAAAAACGATTTATAAAGAGATAGAAGTTGGACAAAATCATGAAGAAATTGGTGAGCGTTTAGCGAATAGGCTGATTGAAAAAGGGGCTAAAAACCTAATCAACGAAGTGAAAGAGGAGCTTGAGGGTGAATGACCTCCTCTCTCTCCTTAAAAAATAAGAGGGTCTTAGTTCCAAGAGAAAAAAGTAGTGCAAAAGCTTTTGCACAAATGGTGAGAAAATACGAGGGAACTCCAGTTGAAATCCCTTTGCTTGCTTTTAAACCAACGGCAGATTGCTCGGAGCTTCAATTTGTATTGAAAAATATACGAGAGTATGACTGGATTATTTTCACCAGTAAAGTAACGGTGGAAACTTTTTTATCAGATTGGTCTGGCCCTAGGGCAGTATTTCCTAAACTAGCAGCTATTGGCGAGAAAACAGCCCAAGTAGTAGAGGAAAAAGGTTGGAAAGTTGATTTCTTTCCAACTGAATATGTCGCAGAAGCATTTGTAACTGAATTTTCTACTATGATTGGGCCTGGGACAAAGGTGCTCATTCCGAAAGGCAATCTTGCCCGTAATTATATTTCTTCACGGTTGATTTGTCTTGGGGCAGTAGTTGATGAATTAATTGTTTATGACACTTATTTGCCGCCAGAAAGTAAAGCGGCTTTGGCAGGAATGCTTTTAAATGGAGATTTGGATATTATTCCTTTTACAAGTCCATCAACGGTCGATCACTTTATGGAGGTAGTGGAGCAATACCATTTGTTTAACAGGATTACCTCTTGTATGTTTGCATGTATTGGTCCAGTAGCGAAAAAAAGGGCAGAAAGCTGGGGACTGACTGTCCATGCGGTACCAGCTGTTTATACGGTTGAGCATATGCTAAGGGAGATTGCTTATTATATTAAGAGAGAATCATCATTATAGGAGGAGTTCAAATGGCTTTACAATTTACTCGTCATCGGAGATTGCGACAAACCGCTAATATGCGTGCGTTAGTAAGAGAAAACTTTTTAAGAGTAGAGGATCTAATTTATCCAGTTTTTGTAATTGAAGGTAATGCTATAAAAAATGAGATTTCCTCCATGTCAGGAATTTTTCAATTTTCACTTGATCGACTTTCGGAAGAAATGGATGAGGTTGTTTCATTAGGAGTTAAATCAGTGTTATTATTTGGGATTCCTTCTGAAAAAGATGAATGTGGCACAGGTGCTTATCATGATCACGGCATTGTACAAGAAGCGACTCGTTTTATTAAAGAGCGTTATCCTGATATTATTGTCGTTGCAGATACTTGTTTATGTGAGTATACAAGCCATGGACATTGCGGCATGATTGAGAATGAGGAAGTATTAAATGATCCATCACTTGAATTGCTTGCGCAAACGGCTGTAAGCCAAGCTCGTGCGGGTGCAGATATTATTGCGCCATCGAACATGATGGATGGATTTGTGGCAGCGATTCGCCAAGGTCTTGATGAAGCTGGCTTTGAAAATGTACCGATTATGTCATACGCGGTTAAATATGCTTCAGCCTTTTATGGTCCATTCCGTGATGCAGCTGACAGTACACCTCAATTTGGTGACCGAAAAGCATACCAAATGGATCCAGCCAATCGAATAGAAGCGTTTCGTGAGGCAGAATCTGATGTGAACGAAGGCGCAGATTTCCTTATTGTAAAGCCAGGAATGCCTTATCTTGATATTGTTCGTGATGTGAAGAATCAATTTCATTTGCCGGTTGTTACATATAATGTAAGTGGGGAATACTCGATGGTAAAGGCTGCTGCTCAAAATGGTTGGATCGATGAAAAAGCAGTTGTATTGGAAATGTTAACAGGAATGAAGCGAGCTGGCAGTGATTTGATTATTACATACCACGCAAAAGAGGCTGCTCGTTGGCTATCGGAATAATCGTTGCGCAAAAAGTCATTACGAATAGAGGCTCACGGTGCCGAAAAGGGGTCGAACAAGAGTCAAACAGGGAAAACCGGTCACTAAGAAAAGCCCCCTAGTCATGATAAATGAGAAAATAATATTATTTAAGGAAAGAGGGATCCTATGCGCTCTTATGAAAAATCAAAACAAGCTTTTCAAGAAGCGAAAACATTAATGCCTGGTGGCGTAAATAGTCCAGTTCGTGCCTTTAAATCGGTTAACATGGATCCGATTTTTATGGAAAGAGGGAAAGGCTCCAAAATTTATGATATCGATGGTAATGAGTACATTGACTATGTTCTTTCATGGGGCCCTCTTATTTTAGGACACTCTAATGAACAGGTTGTCGAAGCCTTAAAGAAAATGACAGAGTTAGGTACAAGCTTTGGTGCACCAACACGAACGGAAAATAAGCTAGCGAATCTTGTAAAAGAACGGGTCCCTTCTGTTGAAATGATTCGTATGGTATCTTCTGGTACAGAAGCAACCATGAGTGCGCTAAGACTTGCGAGAGGCTATACAGGTCGTAATATCATCTTGAAATTTGAAGGATGTTACCATGGAAGTTCGGATTCTGTATTAATTAAAGCAGGCTCAGGTGTCGCAACATTAGGTCTTCCAGATAGCCCTGGTGTACCAGAAGGCATTGCCAAAAATACGGTTACCGTACCTTACAATGATTTAGAGGGAGTAAAATACGCATTTGAACAATTCGGAAAAGATATTGCTGGAGTCATTGTTGAGCCAGTTGCAGGAAATATGGGAGTCGTCCCACCACAACCTGGCTTTTTAGAAGGACTCAGGGAAATAACAACGCAGTACGGTTCCCTCTTAATATTTGATGAAGTGATGACAGGATTTCGTGTTGGTTACAACTGTGCACAAGGCTATTTTAATATCATGCCTGATATCACATGTCTTGGCAAAGTCATCGGTGGTGGGCTGCCAGTGGGAGCTTATGGTGGTAAGGCTGAAATTATGGAACAAGTTGCACCAAGCGGAAACATTTATCAAGCAGGTACATTGTCTGGTAATCCGCTTGCAATGACTGCTGGTTATGAAACGCTTAGTCAATTGACACCTGAACATTACAAGGAATTTGAGCGTAAAGGTGATCGACTAGAAGCAGGTATTAAAGCGGCCGCGACAAAGTATGAGGTTCCACTTACTTTTAATCGTGCAGGCTCGATGATTGGTTTCTTTTTTACAAATGAAGAAGTAATCAATTATGATCGTGCAAAAACATCTAATTTAGACTTTTTTGCCTCGTATTACCGAGAAATGGCGGAACAAGGAGTCTTTCTTCCTCCTTCTCAATTTGAAGGATTATTCTTATCTACCGCCCATACAAATGAAGATATCGAAAAAACAATTCAAGCCATTGAACATGCTTTTTCAAAATTACGTAGTTAATATAGATTCAATAAAAAACACCCAGCTGTTAATGGGTGTTTTTTTGTTGAAATATCATAAATTTTCTTCTTCTTTCATAAAGTGTTAATGACATGGTGATTAACATGAGCACTGGAAGGGAGGAGTCGCTTTGTCGTATGGAAATCAATCTCATTTACGATTCACATTAGAAGAATCGGTCTGGTTTCAAAAAGGACAGGAAGTAGATGAATTACTATCGATTGCCCTTGATCCGAATATTTCGATTCAAGAAAGCGATCAGTATGTAACGATAAAAGGATCGCTGGAATTATCAGGTGAATATAACCGTGAAGAAATGAATTTAGAGGAAGAAGTAGATTATTTTACAAATCCTAAAATTATTCAAGCGGTAGAAGTAAGAGAAGAAGGGATTCATTTATTTTCACACCATTTTCCAGTTGAAGTGACAATTCCAAAAAATCGAATTCAAGAATTACAAGAAATTGATGTTTTTGTTGAAACGTTTGATTATGCTTTTCCCGAGAGAAGCTGTCTGATGTTATCTGCAGATCTTATGATTACGGGGTTATATGGTGAACAGCAACACGAACTATTGGAGGAACAAACGGACAGAGAGGAGGAAGAAGAATTAGAGGAATTAGAGGAAATGGAAGAAATCCCTAAATTAGAACCGCTATTTCAGGAACCCGTCATACCTGAAGTAGAAGTGAGTGAAAGACCGTCTCCATTTGAAAAACCATTGTTGGCTGAAGAGGAATCAACTGAGTTTTACAAACCTTTTGAGGTAGAAGCTAGAAAAGAACCTCAAGTTGAAGTCCAGAATAAGGAAGCAGAAGGATTGGAACAAGAAGCTCACAATCTAGAGGATGAGGTTAGTCAACCTGAGTATGTGTATCAACGACAAGATGTGGAACCCAAAGTAAATGTTTATGAAAAAGAAGAAGAAGTAGTGAATCGTGAAGAAGAGGCTTCTAAACAAGAAGACTTGAATGAAGAACAGGTCTCTGAACAAGAAGGTTTAAATGAAGAAGTAATCTACAAACAGGAAGATATAGAACAGGAAGATATAATGGAGGATGTGATAGAAGCAGTCAGGGAAGAAGTCAATGAAGAAATTGATGAAATAGCGGATGAAGAAATTGTGAATTTGGAGGATAATGAGTCCATTAAAGATATTTATCCTGAAATTACTTTTTCATCCAAGCAGAACGAAGAAAAAAGACCAACTCCAGTATCAGAAGAGAATATAGAAGAGGCTGTAGAAGATGATCGTGTTCTTTTTGGAACACTTAAGAAAAAAGTAGTCGATGTAGTCGATGCAGTCGATTCATTAGTAGATAATGAATCATCTTCATCCTCGTCTTCATCTTCACCAGAGCAACAAGCTAAGCAAAAGAATAAAAAATGGAAAAACAAACAAAGTCTCACACTATCGGAGTTTTTTGCTCGTAAGGAAGAAGAAGAGCATACAATGTTAAAGATGTGTATCGTTCAGAACGGCGATAATCTTGATATCATATCTGAACGCTATAATGTCCCTGTAGCTCAGTTGCAAAGGGTGAATGAGATGGAATTGAATCAAGATATATATGAAGGGCAGGTATTATATATCCCAATCGCTCAAAGCCAAAGGTAAATCCCAAAGCAGACAGAGGGATCATATGAGAGAAACGAACAGTTTGAAAAAAGTGAAACACATGTTAAAAAGCTATGGGATCGAACCTTATTTTGTCGAAGAGATGGGTAATATTCAAAAAGTATATTCTAATCATGGTGTTTTTGCTTTTAAAAAAATTAATCCCCATCATGGAATCGATTTTATCCGTTATGTCCAAAGTCTGTATCAGAAAGGATATAATCGGATTGTTCCCATTTATCCAACATTGGATGGGCGCTATGCGATTCTCTATGAAAATGCGCTTTATTATTTGATGCCATGGCTTTCAAATAAAGAAAAGGGAGATCCCATTGAACGCAATCATCGGTTATTTCGTGAACTTTCTCGCTTACATTCCCTCTCAGTTCATGAAATAACGGTAAGTCAAGAGGCGCGTACAGCGCATTATGAAAAAACAGTTGAAGATCTAGAACGTGAAGAGGAATTTCTAGAAGGTTATTTAGAGGCTTGTGAAAGAAAAATATACATGGCTCCAATTGAACTTATGTTTTGTTCCTATTACCATGACATTAACCAAGCGCTGAAATTTTCAAAAAAGAAATTGAAGGAATGGTATGAGGCAACGAAAGAGCACGAAAAAGCACGGGTTGTCATCATACACGGGAAGATGGCCGATGATCATTTTTTATATGATGATAAAGGCTATGGGTATTTTATTAATTTTGAACAGGCCAATATCGGCTCACCTTCCCATGATTTATTGCCGTTTTTAGCAAAATCTTTAAGGGGATTTCCAAAAAGCCCAGAAGAAATTGTTGAATGGGTGTATACGTATTTTAAATACTTTCCTCTTAAGGAGGAGGAAATGCATTTGTTTTTAAGCTATTTAGCTCATCCAGGTCCTGTGATCAAAACAGCTGAACGTTTTTTTCGTGAGAATGAAAAAAGAAATGAACGGAAGGCTGTTCAAAAGTTGCAGAAGGAGTATTGGCTATTAAAAAACACTGAATATGTTGTTAGTCGAATCGATGAAATTGAAAGACTGAAGAAACAAGAAGAAGCCCGGAATGAGCAATAATTTCCGGGTTTTTTTAGAGTATTTCAAGATGGAAAGCGACAGCAATTAAAATGAATACTGCTAATAAGAGGACATCAAATGTTGTAGGAATGAGTATTGTACGGATTCCTTGAAAAATGCTAAATGGAATAGCAAATTGTTGGAAAACCGCTCTACAGGTTCTTAACCATGGTGGAAGCGTATAAGGATTATAACGTCTTTTCAACCCTTTCTCCTCCTTGTGAAAATCATCCTTAGCCTATTTTATGTTTTGAGTTAGTGATAAGTGTTACCTATTTTTGGACAAAAAAAGGATTCTTATGAATAAAGAATAAAAAATAAAAAATAAGGGGAAGCTTATTGACGATTGGTCTCTTTTTTAGATAATATTAAGAATAGATTTAATTACATAACAAGCACTGACAGGGAAGAGTACAATGATCACTTGCTTTAAGAGAGGAAAACTAGTAGCTGAAAGGTTTTCTAAGTAAAACCATTGGAAAGTCACCCTTGAGCTTCTTTTGCGAAAGAATATTTAAAAGATCAGTAAAGGTAATCTTTTAAAGTTAGAATAGTGTCCGGCTTCAGCTGTACAGGAACAAGCTTGTCTTGTTTCGAAGGCACTTGCGTTTTTCGAGTAGTAAAAGACGGAATTCCGTTATCCTTATAAGTGCCGGCAGGTTGTTTTTGTGCTGGAAAAAAGGTGGTACCGCGAACGCAGCTCCATTCGTCCTTTTAGTGACGAGTGGGGTTTTTTATATTGTCAACAAACAGGAGGAAAATAGCATGGAACAGAAAGAAGTAACGATGCCTACCAAATATGATCCAAATACGATTGAGAATGGTAGATACAAATGGTGGTTAGAAGGAAAATACTTTGAGGCAAAAACGGATCAAGAAAAACAACCGTACACAATCGTTATTCCACCACCAAACGTAACAGGGAAACTCCATTTAGGGCATGCCTGGGATACAACTTTGCAAGATATTCTCACAAGAATGAAACGGATGCAAGGCTACGATGTGCTTTGGTTACCAGGGATGGACCATGCCGGAATTGCTACGCAAGCAAAAGTAGAAGCGAAATTGCGTGAGGAAGGGAAAAGTCGTTACGATTTAGGACGAGAAAAATTCCTGGAACAAACATGGGCATGGAAAGAAGAGTATGCTGGGTTTATTCGTGAGCAATGGTCAAAGCTAGGGCTTGGGCTTGATTATACACGTGAACGCTTTACAATGGACAAAGGTCTTTCAAAAGCCGTAAATGAAGTGTTTGTGAAGCTTTATAAAAAAGGGCTCATTTATCGCGGTGAATATATCATCAACTGGGACCCTGCAACGAAAACAGCGATTTCCGATATTGAAGTTATCTATAAAGATGTCCAAGGGGCCTTTTATCATATGAATTATCCGCTTGCAGACGGTTCGGGCTCAATCGAAGTGGCTACCACTCGTCCGGAAACGATGCTAGGTGATACAGCAGTTGCCGTTCATCCAGAAGATGAGCGCTACAAGCACCTAATTGGAAAAAAAGTGATCTTGCCAATCGTTGGTCGTGAAATTCCGATTGTTGCTGATGATTATGTTGATAAGGAATTTGGTTCAGGTGCTGTGAAAATTACCCCTGCCCATGATCCGAATGACTTCGAAGTCGGTAATCGTCACAATTTAGAACGCGTTCTTGTGATGAATGAAGATGGTACGATGAATGCAAAAGCAGGCAAATATAATGGGCTAGACCGCTTTGAATGTCGTAAGCAAATCGTCAAAGACCTTCAAGATCAAGGCGTATTATTTAAAATTGAAGATCATCTTCATTCTGTTGGACATTCAGAACGTAGTGGAGCGGTTGTGGAACCGTATTTATCGACACAATGGTTTGTGAAAATGCAGCCACTTGCTGATGCGTCAATTGAATTGCAACAAAACGATGGAAAAGTAAACTTTGTCCCAGATCGCTTTGAAAAAACGTATTTACGCTGGATGGAGAATATTCGTGATTGGTGTATTTCTCGTCAGCTTTGGTGGGGACATCGAATTCCTGCTTGGTACCATAAAGAAACAGGCGAGATTTATGTGAATCAACAACCACCAGCAGATCCTGAAAATTGGGAACAAGACAATGATGTTTTAGATACATGGTTCAGCTCGGCTCTATGGCCATTCTCCACTCTTGGCTGGCCTGATGAGGATGCGGCTGACTATAAACGCTATTATCCAACAGCTGCACTTGTAACAGGCTATGATATTATTTTCTTCTGGGTATCACGCATGATTTTCCAAGGAATTGAATTTACTGAACAGCGTCCATTTAAAGACGTCCTCATTCATGGTTTGATCCGTGATGCAGAAGGCAGAAAAATGAGTAAGTCTTTAGGCAACGGAATTGATCCAATGGATGTGATTGATCAATACGGTGCAGATGCGCTTCGTTATTTCTTGGCAACAGGAAGCTCACCTGGTCAAGATTTACGCTTTAGCATGGAGAAAATTGAATCCACTTGGAACTTTGCCAATAAAATTTGGAATGCTTCTCGTTTCGCCTTAATGAATATGGACGGTTTGAAATATGCAGAGATCGATATCACGGGTGAGAAATCAGTTGCCGATAAATGGATATTAACTCGCTTAAATGAAACGATTGAAACCGTTACAAGGCTTTCTGAGCGCTATGAATTTGGTGAAGTAGGTCGTGTCCTCTATAACTTTATTTGGGATGAGTTCTGTGACTGGTATATCGAAATGGCGAAGCTTCCACTTTATGGGGAAGACGAAGCAGCGAAGAAAACAACTCGTTCCATTCTTGCTTATGTTCTCGATAACACAATGCGTTTATTGCATCCGTTCATGCCATTTATTACCGAGGAAATTTGGCAAAACCTTCCACATGAAGGAGAGTCCATTACAATGGTAAAATGGCCGGAAGTTGATTCTTCTTTAACCGACCACCAAGCGGCAGAAGAAATGAAGTTGCTTGTTGAAATGATTCGTTCTGTACGTAACAGTCGCGCAGAAGTGAATACGCCAATGAGCAAGAAAATTAAAATGATTGTGAAGGCGAAGGATCAAGCTGTGCTAGCGATCTTAGAGAAAAACAAAGCCTATCTAGAGCGCTTCTGTAACCCAGAAGAATTACTACTAGCAACGGAAGTAGCCGTTCCAGATAAAGCAATGACATCGATTGTGACAGGAGCGGAAATCATCCTTCCACTTGAAGGTCTGATTAATTTGGACGAAGAAATTGCTCGCCTTCAGAAGGAATGGGATAAACTAAATAAAGAAGTTGAACGGGTGCAGAAGAAATTGAGCAATGAAGGCTTTATCAAAAAAGCACCTGAGAAGGTCATTGAAGAAGAAAAAGCAAAACAAACAGACTATGCCGAAAAACGAGCAGCTGTTGAAGAGCGTTTAAACGAATTAAAAGGTGAATAATGAACGAGACGAATTCCTTTCAAAGGAATTCGTCTTCCTTATGAAAAGACTTTGTAAAACAAGCGTGTAGTGAATAGCGCAAAACTGTTTTTTAAAATCAGCATTTTTAGGAGAGACAGCCATGTTTCATACATATGAAGAAGCACTGAATTGGATTCATTCCCGACTACGTGTAGGGATTAAGCCAGGCTTAAAGAGAATGGAGTGGATGTTGGAGAGGCTTGATCATCCAGAACAGAAGATGACTGCTGTTCATATTGGGGGAACGAATGGCAAGGGTTCGACGGTTACTTATTTGCGATGTATTCTCGAAAAAGCGGGCTATGAGACAGGTACCTTTACATCGCCTTATATTGAGCAGTTTAATGAGCGCATTAGTATAAATGGAGTACCTATCGCAGACGAAGAAATTGTTGAGCTGGCAAATGTGATATACCCTCTATCCATTGAATTGGAGGATACGGAGTTAGGCGGTCCATCAGAATTCGAAATTATTACAGCGATGGCAATCTATTATTTTGGAAGCGTACATTCAGTTGACATAGCCATTTTTGAAGTCGGACTAGGGGGGCGTTTTGATTCAACGAATGTCATCCATCCACTCCTTTCGATTATCACAAATATTGGCTTAGACCATATTCAATTTTTAGGAACTTCCCATAAAGAGATCGCCTTTGAAAAAGCAGGGATTATTAAAGAGGGGACAAGCTTGATTTCTGCAGTTAAACAAGAGGATGCAGAAGAAGTGATTCGGAAGCGGGCAGACGAATTACAAGTGCCAACTTATTTTTCCGAGAAGGATTTTAATGTGACAAACCATGTATCGATTGAATCAGGAGAAACGTTTACCTGGAGTGATCAGGATAGAACGTTGTCAGATTTAGCGATATCTATGTTTGGAAAACATCAGACGGAAAATGCTTCCCTTGCTGTGAAAGCGGCTATGTTATTAGACAAAGAACATGCTCTTCGGATTGGCGAAAACGATATTCGTGAAGGACTTAAGGATGCGTATTGGCCAGGTCGTTTTGAATTGGTATCAGATAACCCGATCCTTATTCTCGATGGGGCACATAATGAAGAAGGGGTTACCGCATTAACGGAAGAACTGTCAAAACGTTATGAGGATAAGAAAATTAAGCTGGTTTTTTCAGCTCTTTCTGATAAAAAATTAGATGGGATGATTGAAAAACTCGATAGGATTGCTGATGAAATCACATTCGTTAGTTTTGATTATCCAAGGGCATCAACAGCAGAAGCTTTGTTTCATTTAAGTGGTTCAGCTAATAAGAAATATCATGAAAATTGGAAAGAGATCCTAACAATGGAGTTCAAAAAGGTACAAGAAAATGAAATCCTTGTTGTAACAGGCTCACTCTACTTTATCTCACAAGTAAAATCTTTTCTTCGGGAAACATTTATATAGAGATAGATGAAGAAAAATATTAGTCTTTTTCGAAGTGTGACACCATTTTTATTAAGGCTTTGTCAATGATTATTGTTGATCGATGGCCTTTGGTGTATGCGGCATGTATTTGATTCAGTATGAATCACTTAATGGATATGTATACCAAAGGCCATTGGAGCATCAACATGATTGTTTAAAACAGCCTTTATTAAAATAACCCAAAGAAAGCAAGATTTATTCGCTCTCTTTGGATTATTTTTAGTAAGTTAATATTCATAATTAATGATAATAGGGGGACTCATTTCTCCCCAATCTAGTTCTAGTATAGTGGAAGCTACACTTCCACATGTATCGTTAAAATCGGGATGATCCTTGGTATAGATTCCATTGGGTAATCCTAATTCATATGTCTGAACCGTATTCCCTATTTTTAATATACCACCTACACACATGGTTGAATTATTGTTAATTGTCAGTTGATTATCTATAGTTGCATTCCCTTCAATATAGACGAAAGAACCTTTGTTAGAATGAGATGTAAGTGTTAAGTGTTGGCCGATAGTAAGGTCTCCACCTACAAGCAACCTTGAACCTTCTAAATCTAAATGATTTCCAATATCTATTGCTCCCTTTGTTTCAATTATTGAAGAGGTTACATTTTGCATATTTTGGTGAATATCAATTTTACCCTCAGCATGAACTTTCATGTTATCCATATTATTAACATTATTACCATCAAATTCTAGGGCACCAGTAGAATAGATTATTTGTGTATTCATGTTATTATGATTGTTCCCATTTCCCAAATCTAAAGGTGTGGTCCCATCTAGTACAATCGTTTTACAATCTGAGTAGTCATTTTGTGGATAATTACAAATATTTTCCAACTGTTTCACTTCATTAAAGTCAGGTAAAAGATTATCCCCACTCTCTTCTTCCTCTTCTTGATTTAATGTTACCTTTGTTAGGGTGAAATCCATAATAGCGCTTAGTTTAGTCTTTTCTTGGTTCTTTCCCCCTACAGAACTAAATTTAATTTGTATATTTCCATTTTCTCCACTAGTATCTATATCTAGATTTTCAATTTGAAAGAAAGTATGAAGAGGATCATCTGTTGGATACTTTTTTTTCGCAATATTTTCAATCGCTGTAATGAAATTGCTTTTAGCTGTCTCTAAATAGCCTTCAGGTTTAACTTGATTGTTATTTATATCACCTTCAATTAATTCAGTGATATTCTTTTTAACATCTGAATAAGCATTTTCTATTGCGTGTTGATAATAAGTTATACCCATCTCGGCAAGCGCAACAGACTGTGAGTTTTTTTCAACCATTTTATTTTGCTTTATACTGTTGGCGGACTGCCCTATAAATGAAAGGGCAAGCATCATAAAGATAGTGATGATTAATAGTACTGTAACAAGTGCGTATCCTCGATTATCTTTTATGATTTTTTTCATCAAGAATCACCACCCTTTAAACGGTATAAGAAAGCGTGTATTGTTAATGTATTTTTCGAATCTTTATTATCATAAATTGTTAGTTCTAATTCCACATCGTCATCGTTTGAATGAATGGGATTTGGAACATTCGTACTAACGCTAAAGCATAATCGATCATGCTCAAATACTTCAGTTGATCCATCGTTATCTTTGACGGTAAAACTACATGTATCAAGTGAATCAATTTCATATGAATCAGATGTTTGATGAATCTTAGTTAATTTTGTCATGATGATATTGGCTTCTTGTTGCATTTGATTCTTTATCATGGCTTTGTTAGAATAATTTGTTCCTTGAAAAAAGACACCCCATACTAAAATACCTATCATCGAAAGAACTGCTAGGGTTATCAACAATTCAATTAAAGTAATTCCTCGTTGATTTTGTTTCATCATTGTTACTCACCCTTCATAAAAGACATATCCATATGTTTCGCTAACTAGCGTGCCCTTGTTTTTAAACAGTTTAATATGAAGTGGATATGCTTTAATCGGTTCTGAATCTAAGTCAGAATCCTTTTGTATGATCACTTCCACATTAAATATTGAATTGGCTGGTCCCGTTGTGTCGGTTTCTATTATAATGGTGTCGATGTTAGTAGAAATAATATCGTCTTCTTCAATGAAAGGGTAATCTTGTTCAGGGTTGCCTTTAAAACTCGTAAAGTTACTACTTTCCAACGTTCCTTGCCAATAAATCAATTCCTTCTTCGCCAAATTAATGGCCTGTTGCTTATCTTCGTTCTGCTTATTCATAAATCCCATTTGAGGGAGAAGGTTCATAATCGACACAAGAATAATGGTTAAGATGACAATGGATAAGAGGACTTCTAAGAGAGTTACTCCTTTTTGATTGTGGTGGATCATGTAAATTTCTCCTTCAGAGATATAGTGGATGATTACTAGAACATTAAACTTTTGTGTATGAGACAAGGTGGTTTCCTATGTTCGAAATGATGAATAGGTAGGTAAGAATATGATTTTTATTTATATATAAATTATATCAGATTTTATTCAGGGGTGTTTGATGCAGTTCTAAATACTTAGGTCCTTTAGAGCGTATAATAGAGGTTTTCCAAAAAAAATCTCTTCTTTGTTATTTAGACTTATAGAAAAGAACAAAGTGTGAAAGTAGCAAGTGAGCGTAGATTATATAGCTTTTAAGATGATTATCTTGTATCAAGGGGGAAAATTCATTTTTGATTAAAAACTTGTTTTTAAGAAGTCATATGAGGGAATTACTTATTGGTTGAGATCAAGTAGATTAATTCCAAGTAATTTAACATTTATTAGCATGAAAAGTGCCGAAATTGTCTAAATTTGACGAGCTTATCATAAAATTTTAAACTTATAATTAAGATGTTACGTGAATGAGAGGAGTTTTAACTGGGGAAATTAAATGGGTAAAAATCTCACACAGGAAATGTGCTTAAGGTTAATGAAAATGAAAGATTAACATGAATTTTCTTGTGTGATCTAAATAGGATAAAAGGATTATTACCTCTTTATTTTTCTTTCTAATGGAATAAAACTATTATAAAATAACTAATATATAATACTTATAAATTCAGGATAAAGGTAGGGTGTTTTTTGTAAATTGTAACATTTCGTTGAAAAATACTATATAAATGAAAGGGTTTACATTATGTGTTATTTATAACTCTTTTTGACAATCCAATTATCTTAAGGGGGAAATAGAAATGGAAAATTTAATATTCACGCTAGCATCCTTAGTTATTCTAGCCCCTACCCTATATTTTTTACCGTTAGGTTTTTCCCTAAAAGGAAAATTTGTATTAATAGGAGTCGCTTTTTTGATAGCGAATCTTGGGTTGCTGTCTCAATGGAGGTTTCCTATCTGGCAGACGGTGCTTATCATGTTATTGTTCGTTATTCTTTTTTCTATCTTGCTTGATTCAAAATTAAAAAATATCCTTTACCTTTCGAAACCAGTTAAAACAATGGATGCTTTGCAGGGAGAAGATCAGGCTCATAAAGGAACGCAAGAAGATTTATTGGTGAAAGAAGAAGTTTTTCAAGAAGATGAGATGGTAGAACGAGTATTAGATCATTCTTCCAATAATCCATTAAGTCCAGAAGAAATTGCGAAATTAGTAGATTTACATGAAAACAAAGAAAAATCAATGACAATCGAAATGAAGCAGGATTCTCATAAAGAAGAAATCTCTGTAGTAAATCAAGAGTTGTCGTTAATAAAAAGTGAGACTGAAAATTCCTTTGCTAAAGAACATCAAGCGCTAGAGAAAGAAAAAGTGGAAATGGTTGAAGATTTAGACGAAGACATTTCCTTTTTACTAAAACGAGAAGAACTCATACTCATAAAAGAAGCGTCACAAATAGACGAGAATATAAGTTCGAAATCAGAAGAAGCTGTCGGTTATATGGCTGAAATTGAACAAATGCTAGAGGGAAATGGAATTGACTCTTTGCTCGAAACAGATGTTGAGAATAAGGACTTTTCCAAAGACATGCTGGAGGAAACCCCTGAATTTGATAGGGGGGGAGAAGAAGTTCCTTCTAATCTTGAAAAGGAAGAACAAGATGAGGATATCGAAATCCCCGTTCTGGAGCTTGAACAAATCGAACAGCCTCGGTCAATAGATGTTGAGGAAAACGTTGAGTGGGGGGATGAAATTGAGCCCATTAAGGAATTCAAAAAACAAGTAGTACAGCAATCTTAAAATAAGGTGGGGTCATATGGGAAATAAGCAGACCTTGAAATTGTTTATTGTTTTAGCTCTTTGTACGTCCTATATTTTTAGCTTCTCCCATTTTGGTGTCGTAGCTTACGATACCATTATGAATAAAAGTGATTCCTTTGATGAGGGGACGTTCGTTGGCTCTGTTAATGTTTCTGGTACAACAAAATCAGAAGCCCTACAAATGGTAGATGAACAACTAGTAAGTTGGCTGAATAAAACGGAGATACAGGTTCAGTATAAAGAGAAAAAGATTCTATTTGATCTTTATTCCATTGCTTTTGATGTACAGGAATCTGTGGATAGGGCAATAGAGGGTCAAAAAAATAACGTATTGGTCTATTCAGATGAAATAGAAATGATGCTGAGTAAAATATCTCCATCCAATCAAAAGGTAGATTTTGATCTTGAAAAGGTTGAAGAAGAGATTCTTGGAAAGGCGAGTATGCTGCAAACTGGCAAATACAAGCTAAGGTTAGAAGAGTTTGTATTAAATAATGGAGCTGCAAATGATTATGGAACAATTGAAGCGACAGTAGAAGCCGGTCTATCTGATCCGGTAAGAAATATGCTTGAGAATATCGGTGAGGTCGAAATTGCTCCAATGTCCGAGTTTTCTTTGCTTGCTCAGCTAGAACAATCAGGAATTCAGTACAATTCTGCTAAAATGTTAAGCATAATGGCCTCAGCTATTTACGAAGTCGTTTTACAAACAAATTTCTCTATTATTGAAAGACATATTAGTGAGAGTTTGCCAGGCTATGCAAAGCTTGGCTATGAAGCAAAAATAAATCCTGAGAGAAACATAGATCTTGTTTTTTTTAATCCGAATGATTCTACGTACAAGCTACAATTTGACTGGAATGATCATGATTTAGTTGTGTCGCTAACAGGAACAAGCTTTTTATATGAATATAAAGTAGTTGAGAAAGAAAAAGAAACATTTCAACCAAAGACGATCGTTCAATTTAATTCGCAATTATCATCAGGAGAGCAGAGTGTGAAAACAGAAGGTAAGGACGGGCTATTGATTCGGATATACCGAGAAACCTATGATGAAAAGGGTAAAAGGATAAAGAATGAAAGGATCTCAGAAGACTTTTATGCTCCAATTCATCAAGTCGAGGTACGTAGTTTAATCAGCAGTGAGAGCGCAGCCGATACCGCTAATGATAACCTACGGATGATAAGGCAGATGAGACAGAGCCGCTAGAAGAAGCAGGAAGTACGAACAACGACACGGTCTATCCTGCACCAGAAGAAGATCTTGGAGAATAGTGGTTGGAGAAAGCATGAATAATGGTAGGGAATGAGGTAGAAGGATGCAACAAACTCGCAAAAGACTGGGTGATCTACTTGTTGAATCAGGTCTTATAACAGAAGCACAGCTACAAACAACATTAAATGAAAAAAGTTCGGGTCAAAAGCTCGGGGACGCTTTGTTACAAAGAGGTCATTTAACAGAACAGCAGCTTATTGAGGTATTAGAATTCCAACTTGAAATTCCTCATATAAGTTTGTATCGTTATCCGTTTGATACGAAGCTTTTTAATTTAATACCGAAAGAAATGGCTAAACGAAATCAATTAATTCCACTTAAAAAGGATGGGGATAGGCTCTTCGTGGCTATGGCTGATCCGATGGATTTTTTTGCCATTGACGATTTGCGCCTCTCAACAGGATTTCAAATTGAAACAGCGATTGCGACAAAGGATGATATTTTAAGGGCCATTAACAAGTACTATAACATCGATGAAGGGTTTGAAGAGTTGATTGGAAACCTTTCTGATGGTGATGAGGTAGTACAAGAAGAAACCATGACGGCAGAAGACTCACCGGTTGTTCGTCTTGTTAACCAGCTCTTATCAAATGCGGTTACGATGAAGGCCAGTGATATCCACATCGATCCTCAAGAAACGAAGGTTGCCATTCGATATCGTGTTGATGGCGTTTTACGGACGGAAAGAGTGTTGCCAAAGCATATGCAAAGTCTGCTTACAGCCAGAATTAAAATTATGGCCAACCTTGATATTACAGAACACCGTGTACCACAAGATGGTCGGATTAAGGTGAATTTGGACTTTCATCCCATTGATCTTCGTATGGCAACATTGCCAACGGTATTTGGCGAAAAAATTGTTATGCGGATTTTAGATTTAGGAAGCTCTTTAAATGATATAAACAAATTAGGCTTCAATAAACTGAACTTAAAGCGGTTTACCGACATGATTGAAAAACCGACAGGAATTGTTCTGATCACTGGACCAACGGGTTCGGGAAAGTCTTCCACACTTTATGCAGCTCTAAATAACCTTAATAGTGAAGAGGTTAACATTATTACGATTGAAGATCCTGTTGAATATCAGATTGAGGGAATTAATCAAATTCAGGTGAATGCTAATATCGGAATGACATTTGCGGCTGGACTCCGTTCCATTCTCCGTCAAGATCCGAATATTATCATGGTCGGAGAAATTCGTGATAAAGAAACCGCAGATGTAGCGATACGTGCATCGTTGACTGGGCATTTAGTTTTAAGCACGCTTCATACAAATGACTCACTTGGAACGCTAACAAGACTTGTGGATATGGGAGTGGAGCCGTTTTTAGTGGCATCCTCATTAAGTGGAGTGGTTGCGCAACGATTAGTGCGAAAGGTTTGTCGTGACTGTGCTGAAGAACAGGCTCCTTCAAATAGGGAAATTGAAATCTTTATCAAACGGGGGATGAAGGTTGACAAAATTACCCGTGGAAGAGGCTGTTCTTCCTGTAATATGACAGGGTATAAAGGTCGGATCGCGATCCATGAAGTGTTGGTGATTAATGATGATATGAAACGAGTCATTATGAACGAGGATTCCTTTACAAAACTGAGAGAATTAGCGATCAAGAACAAAACGATTTTTCTTATTGATGATGGGTTGTTAAAGGTGAAACAAGGTTTGACAACAACAGAAGAAATATTACGAGTGGCATTACCTGAATAGAGGTGCAAAAAAATGAAAGAAATGATTGATCATTTATTGAGAGCGGCCTTTGAATTAAAGGCATCAGATATTCATTTAACGATTGGTGTCCCGCCGATTATGAGAATCAATGGAGATTTAAAAAGATACGGCAAAGATATTTTGAATCCTGCTGATACAGAAGGAATGGCTAAGGCCATTATCCCAGATAATATGTGGGAACAGTTTAAGGAAAAAGGGGAGTTAGACTTTTCCTACGGCATTCCTGGCGTTTCTCGTTTCCGTGTAAATACCTATTTTCAACGGTCATGCATCTCGATGGCTGTGAGAATTGTGCCGACAAGAATCCCGACAATTGAGGAATTACAATTGCCGGATGTGTTAAAGAAAATTGCTGAAAAACCACAAGGACTTGTACTGGTGACGGGACCGACTGGAAGTGGGAAATCGACGACATTAGCTTCCATGATTCAATATATGAATCAGAATATGAGAAAGCATATTATTACATTAGAAGATCCAATTGAGTACTTACACAAGCATAGTCATTCCATCATTGATCAACGAGAAGTAGGCTTTGATACGAAGAACTTTGCGAATGGTTTACGAGCTTCTTTAAGGCAAGACCCTGATGTCATTCTTGTTGGGGAGATGCGTGACCTTGAAACGATTCATACGGCGATTACAGCGGCTGAAACAGGGCATTTAGTGTTTGGAACCTTACATACGTCAAGCGCACCAGCAACGATTAACCGGATTATTGATGTTTTTCCTCCCTCGCAACAAGCGCAAGTAAGAATTCAATTGGCATCTGTACTTGTTTCGGTTATTTCACAGCGCTTATTTCAAACTGTTGATAAAAAAGGTCGTCGGGCAGCAACTGAAATTCTCCTTAATAATGCGGCTGTTGCCAATTTAATTCGCAACGAGAAAATCCACCAAATTGTTAATGTGATGCAAACGTCACGTGCCTATGGGATGCATACCATTGAAATGAGCATTAAAGAACTGGTCCAATCTGGAATCATCTCAAAAGAAGCAGCAGAGCCATTCCTACAGGAGAAATTAAGCTAAGATGGCACGCTTTAAATACTCAGGCCGAGATCGTAAAGGGAAGAAACAAGGTATGATCACCGCTTCCTCAAAAAGAGAAGCGATGCAAAAGCTGAGGAATGATGGCATCAGAGTATTAGAAATGACCGAAGTTCCAGAGACCCTGCTGACAAAGGATATTTCCATTGGTTCACCTGTCAAACTCCAGGATATGGTTATTTATTTGCGGCAGTTTGCCACGCTTTTGAAAGCAGGTGTCTCCGTTGTAGACTCCACAAGAATTCTCGCTGAACAAACCGAAAGTAAAGCATTAAAAAAAGCACTCCTTGATATGGAACAAGAGTTGCAAGAGGGAAAGCCCTTATCCGATTCCGCTGCCAAGCATAAGAAAATATTTTCTTCGATGTTTATCAATATGATTCGGGCTGGTGAAGTGGGAGGAAATATGGATGAAACGTTAGATCGCTTAGCTGTTCATTTTGAGAAGCAGCATAACACAAGGTCGAAAATACAGTCGGCGCTTGCTTATCCAGTTGTTGTCGGCATTATTGCGATAGCGGTTGTGATGTTTCTTCTTGTTTCCGTTGTCCCGACATTTGTGAGCATGTTTGCTGATTTCGGTGGAGAGCTACCAGTGATTACGCAGTTTGTCCTGAATGCAAGTCATTTTATGCAGAAATTTTGGTGGCTTGTTGTTGGGATGATCGGCGGACTGATCACAGGAATTCTATTTATTCGGCAAAATAAGGAGACGAAATATTATTTTGATTATTTCGTGTTGCGTATTCCGATTTTTGGGAAGATGCTACAAAAAGCGGTACTAGCTCGGATGACGAGAACATTAAGTTCCTTATTCACTAGCTCTGTTCCGATCTTACAAGCGATGTCGATTGTGGAGAATGTTGTCGAAAACGAAGTGATTTCTCGTGTGATTCGACAATCACGCGATTCGTTGGAAAGAGGTCGATCGTTGACAGAACCGATGAAAAGGCATTGGGCCTTTCCTCCTCTTGTGACGCAAATGATTGCGATAGGGGAAGAAACGGGATCACTTGATGCGATGCTTGGGAAGGTGGCTGATTTCTATGAGCAAGAAGTGGAGAACAGTACGGACCGCATTAAATCCTTAATCGAACCACTTATGATTGTTTTCTTAGCAGCATTGGTAGGGACCATTGTCATGGCAATCATGGTACCGATGTTCGAGATCTTTAATCAAGTTGGATAAATTTTAGAAAATATTATGAAATATAAGAAAAATGTCACGGTTTTTATGGAAAAAATGTGACGTTGTTTGTTGAAATTTGCTAAAGTATAATTATAATAGTTAAATATAACTATTATAGATAGAATAAAAGGGGAGATAAATATGTTGAAAAATATCAAAAAACGTTTAAAAGATCAGCGCGGTTTGACATTGGTAGAATTGCTTGCCGTTATTGTCATTTTGGGGATTATTTCTGCCATTGCGGTTCCAAGTATTGGTGGGATTATTTCTAAATCGCAATATGATGCTGCTAAAGCTGACGCTATTCAGGTATTAAACTCTGCTAAGATGTATGCAGCTAGTCATGAAGTTGATAGTAATACATCTCTAACTATGAATGCTGCTGCTGATACAAATGACTTGGAAGTATATATTGATGAAATAGAAAACCTTGCTAGTTTTACAGTAACTTTTTCTGATGGGGTTCCAACAATAGAGGCAACCGCAATAGATAGTATAACAGAAAAAGGTGAAGATGGTGCTGCTCAATTTAATGGAACAGTCACAGTGGTTTCAGAGTATCAGTATGACGGAGGAGCGCCAGAATAATACTGTAGGTTATATAAAAAAGGATAATTGGAGTGTTAAATCATGAATATTGTACTATTAATAACTTTCATATACGGTCTAACACTCGGTTCCTTTTACAACGTAGTCGGTCTAAGAATACCAGAAAATAAATCAATCGTAGCACCACGCTCAGCCTGTCCTAACTGTTACCATCAGTTAACAGCTCTTGAGTTGATTCCAGTGCTATCATATGTATTTCAAGGGGGGAAATGCCGTCAATGTAAGACAGGCATTTCTCCTATTTATCCATTAGTCGAGCTGACAACCGGATTATTATTTGTTTCTGCTCCACTTGTTCTTGGCTGGACAACAGAGCTGTTCGTTGCTTGGACATTAATTTCACTGTTCATCATTATTTTTGTGTCAGATATTACCTATATGCTCATCCCTGATAAGATTTTAATCGTGTTTGCGGGGATTTTTTTGGTGGAACGAATCTTTCTTCCACTCACACCATGGTGGGATTCCTTGCTTGGTGCAGCAATCGGCTTTACTTTATTGCTCCTGATTGCCATTGTCTCAAAAGGTGGCATGGGTGGCGGGGATATTAAGTTATTTGCCCTCATTGGGTTTGTAGTTGGGACGAAAGTAATGTTAGTATCATTTTTCTTATCCACTTTATACGGCGCCTTGTTTGGTATCATTGGGCTAGTATTCAAAATCGTCAAACGCGGGAAACCGATTCCGTTTGGGCCCTTTATTGCACTAGGAACGCTTACCGCTTATTATTATTATGACGAAATCATCTACTACTACTTACATATTTTAACACTAGGCTTTTAATGAAAGGGTTTTATGATGCCTTTATCCTTCTTGTCCCCCAAAAAGAGAATTGTGAATATAGTCATTAATGATCATTCCATCCGTTATCTCGAGCTAAAACAAGCGAACCCGCCCATTGCTTATAAATGGGGGGAGCGCTTGTTACCAGCCGGGATTATTAGCAATGGAAAAATTAACGACTACGAAACACTCTCGATGATTTTAGAAGAGTGTATAACGGAATGGAAGATTCGCAAGCGACAAGTACGCTTCTTAATTCCTGAATTCTTTGTCATTATTCGTAAAGTGACCATCCCTGCGAATGTGGAGGATGACGAAATAAAAGGGTATTTATACTTGGAACTAGGATCCAGTATCCATCTGCCGTTTGAGGAGCCTGTGTTTGATGCGGTTGTCCTCTCCTCAGATAAAGAGAAAAAAGAAATCCTTATTTTTGCTGCTCAAGAAGAAAATGTAATGGAATATAGTGATCTTTTTTCAGATTTAAAGTTAGACCCGATTGAAGCAGAGATTTCTCCATTAGCCTTATATCGATTGTATGATCATTTAGATCAGACAAAAAGGAATGAGGACTTACTTGTTGTTCAATTTGATTTAAATACGGTGAATATTTGTATATTTGAAAACCATATCCCATTTTTCATGCATCATTTGCCCGTTGACTTTGATGAGGAACAATGGAAAATGAATTTAAATAAAAATGGAGAGTATACATTATCCTATGTCGGTGAACAAGACGAGTTAAACTACCAACTTGACGATATTTACAAAGAGATTAACCGGTTAATGGACTTTTATCGTTATTCCTTGCATCAAGGAAAGAAACAAGTTTCCAAAATTTTGTTAAACGGAGATCATCCGATGATTGGAAGGATTAAAAAGGATCTTAGAGGACGTTTTGCGGTTCCATTAGAAACCATCTCTTATGAAGAGAAGGTTCCAAACGACCAAATCTTACCGCATACTTATTATTTAGCACTAGGACTTGCCTTAAAAGGGGTGTAAAAATGCTTGTAGACATTAACTTATTACCTGAGAAAGATACAAAAAATAAATCCCTTTTATTGCTAGCCATTATTTCCGTTGCAATCCTCCTTATTGATGGATTTTTCGTTTTTTGGCTTAATCGTACATATGAGAATAAAATCGCCTCGATCGAACAGCAAATTGCGTCGACTGAGGCGCTAGTGGAGCTTGAACAGCAGAAAATGACTTCCTATGAATCGTCAGACTCTCTAACTCAGCTAGAACAAACAGTAGAATGGGCCAAACAATATCCGATTAAAACCGTTCCTGTTTTAAATAAATTGACTGAACTCTTGCCTGAGAGAGGGTTTATTCAAACATTTAATTATGAAGAAACAGGAAGAGTTAATGTACGTGTTCAATTTGAATCAACTAGAGAAGCTGCCTACTATTTAAATACGTTGCTCAAGTCCGATTGGATAGAGGATGCCAAATTGAAAAATATCGATGCAGAGACTGGGTTCTACGATAAACAATTAGGGGACTCTGAAGTAGATGAAACTTTATTGAAAAATGAAAAATATGTTCCGCGATATGTTGCAAACTTTGATATTACCTTAAGTAAAAATGCGATCAAAAATGAACTAGCCTCACAATCCTCCGAACAGAAGGGAGGAGAGGATTCATGAATGTGAAACTGCCGAATGGAAAATGGACAATTATTGGAATGATTATCCTATTGACCCTATTGATTGTTGGTATTTACTTTTTTGTGTTATATCCAAAAATGGGGTTAATAGATCAAAAAGAAAAAGAATTAAAAACACAGCAGCAATTATTATCTGTTTTAGAAAGTAAACGTGTGGAACCAACTAAAAATAAGTTTGCCAGCACAAGCATACAGGAACTTGTCCCTGTAAAACCGTTAACGGAACAATTGTTGTTAGACATAGAAAAAGCTGAAGTAGTTTCGGGCAGTTTTGTCAGTCGTATGAGCTTTGCGGACAGTGAAGTGAATATAGTAGAAGAGACGAATGTGGAAGATGGACAAGCGGCATCGGATAATAGCGGTGAACAAGAACCAACAACAATTTCTTTACCTGAAGGGGTAAAAAAGATTACCGTTTCGATGAACATCGAGTCACCAAGCTATTTTGAACTAGAAGACTTTATTGGAACACTTGAACGTTCTAAGCGTATTACGGTCGTTGAGTCTATTGACTTTACGGGTAGTGATGAGGTCATCGAAGCAGATCAAGAGGACGAACCCTTGTCCTTTCAAGTGACACTTTCCGCTTTTTATATGCCTACTTTAACGGATTTAATCGATCAATTGCCGAAAATGGAAAACCCAGGACCTGCTAAAAGGAAAAATCCATTTAGCACTTTTAGCGTGTATGATCCATCCAAAATAGAGAGAACGCATATCCCGAGAAAGCCTTCTGCTGTCAAAGATGGAGAAAATAGTGTGCAAGACGGAGAGAACAGTGCAGAAGGTGAAGGCAACACTGTTCAAGACGAAAAGAATCCTCAAGAAGGTGAAGGTAACGCTGGTCAAGATGGAGAGAATATGATAAAAGATGAACCATACCTCATCCATACGGTCAAGCCTGGAGATACCATTTTTGAACTTGCTTTTCACTACTATCATTCCATCGAAGGAATGCAAAAGATAAGGGATGCAAATGGGATTTTCGGTCATCTTATTTTTATAGGTCAAAAGCTCATCATTCCTTTTGAAGAAGGAGAGAAAATGGGGAAATAACGAATTGTTTTTTAAATAAATTCCACTGAGAAATTTGACGAAAGCATTCGATAACAAGACGACAAAAGTCTTGTTATTTTTTTGGGGTCCTATGTTAGGATGGTACCAACGCGCAAAAGATAGGGGGTTGGACCTAACATGGACAAGCCAAAGAATGGGAAAACGATTACCATCAAGATCAACGGGAAAGAAAGTTCTTTTATGAAAGAGAAAAAGCGAGAGCATCCGATAAATAAAAAAACAACGGGAACCGAAAAGCAACAACAGTCCCAACTCTCGAATCAAGTTAAGCGAGAGGCAGCTGTAGCAAAGGAGTCAACTGAAGACGATGAACAATTTGACTGGGTATTACCGAGGACAGGGAATCTCCCAGAAATTGAAGAATGTAAAACCGATCCACCAGAAAAAAAGAAGAGTGATAAACTGAAAATTTCAACTTATTTTGGAAAAGGAATAAAAGGAAAAAAGTTTTCGACAAAAGGAATAAATATTTCCATGGTCTCGGCAGTCTTTTTTGCTGTTTTACTAGGTACATTCTTCGGATTACTATTACTTAAAGTGGTGCCGTCAGAAAAAGTGGTTGGAGAGGAGGCACCGGTTGTTGAAACGGAACAACAGAGTGACACTCCAGCTGCTGTGAGCGGTAATGTTGAAATAACTCTTCCAGACTTATCAACGGCAATTGTGCAAGAAGGCATTTATTCATCCCAAGGCGGAGCAGAAGACATTCAAGCAACTTTAAAGGATAAAGGAATTCCATCAGTCATCGTCCCTATAAACGGACAATTTGCGATTTTTGTTCGTGTAGCGGATAGTGTTGCAGATGCAAAAACAATGGGGAAGGGATTAAGCGAAAGTGGGATTAGCAACTTTTCGAAGGAATTTGTGATCGGGGAAAAAACAATAGGGAATCTTCATGAACAAGAGAAGAAACTACTTGAGTTATCCCCGCTCCTATATCAAACTCTCACAGCAAGTGTCACCTCTGCTACCAATTCGAATAGTATCCCTGCTAGTCTAATGGAGGACTTTGAAAAGCAATCCTCGAATCTAGCTGGAATTGATAAAGAAAAGCTTCAGAATGAAGAGGTTGCCGGAATCCATTCACAACTTGAAGCAGCAACTGTTCAGTTGAAAATATATGATAAAAATCCGGAACCTAGTACTTTAAACTTAATCCAACAGCATCTATTATCTTTTTTAGCTCACTATCAAAGCCTGTAAATTCCTGCGATTAGCGATTGCTAAGCATGAAAATAGATAAAATGTTATATATCGTCGATTATTGTATTTTCCGGGAAATGATAGAGAAGATTGAAGAGTAAACCAGGGATGGCAAAAAAAGCGAATGTCGATGCGCTAACTTTGTCTATCACTGGTTTTTTGAGCGATTATCTTAAGAAGGCATTCGTAGATAAATGTCGCAATTTAATTGTTTGTTAGCGCTTTTAATGATAGGATATAGTTGTATCTCCCTAAATATTGTAAAGGTAAGGTGAAACTATGCAAAACCTCATTTTAGCCTCGTCATCTCCACGTAGAAAAGAACTTCTAGAAAATCTCCAATTGTCATTTAACACAGTAAGTAGCGATGTCGACGAGCATTATGATCCAGAATGGAAGCCGGATAGAATTGTGATGGAACTAGCTTTTAGAAAGGCGAAATTTGTATTCAAGGACTACCCCGCTTCTTTTGTGATCGGCTCTGACACCGTTGTTGTAAATGACAATCACGTTTTAGGAAAACCACAAAACCGTGAGGAAGCTTTTTCTATGCTTAAAAGTCTTTCTGGAAAAACGCATTCCGTTTATACAGGGGTGGCCATTGTAACGCCCACAAATGAACAGACATTTTTCGAAAAAACAGATGTAGTGTTTTGGGAGTTAAGTGATGAAGAAATTAATAAGTATCTTGACACGGGTGAACCGTTTGATAAGGCTGGATCCTATGGCATCCAAGGGTTTGGTCGTCTACTTGTGAAAGGAATAACAGGAGATTATTTTTCTGTAGTCGGGCTTCCAGTGGCAAGAACGATGAGAGAATTAATAAAAGCAGGATATGTTATTTGATCTTTCTTTACTCCTGAGCTCTACGGGAAAGAAGGAAATAAAATGCAGACAGAGTCGCTGATGATCCGCGATTTTCCAAAGGATGAACGCCCACGTGAGCGTTTTATTCAAAGCGGACCAGAAAGTTTATCAAACCATGAGTTACTTGCGCTTATGCTTCGTACGGGTACGAAAGAAGAATCTGTTCTTCAACTCGCCAATCGACTCTTAACCCATTTTGAAGGGTTAAGGTTATTAAAAGATGCACACCTTGATGAAATTACCTCGATAAAAGGAATTGGAACCGCAAAGGCTATACAAGTATTAGCTGCTGTTGAATTAGGCAGAAGGGTATCCAACCTAAACCTTGAAGACCGCTATGTGATCCGCTCACCAGAAGATGGGGCTAAATATGTCATGAATGACATGAGGTTCCTCACTCAAGAACATTTCGTTACCCTTTATTTAAACACCAAAAATCAAGTCATGCATAAGAAAACCGTTTTTATCGGAAGCCTTAATGCCTCGATCGTGCACCCTAGGGAGGTGTTCAAAGAAGCATTACGCCGTTCAGCAGCTTCGATTATTTGCATTCATAATCACCCCTCCGGAGATCCGGCACCAAGTCGTGAGGATATTGATGTAACAAAGCGTTTAAATGAGTGTGGCAAAATACTGGGGATTGATTTGCTCGATCATCTCATTATTGGGGAAAATAAATTTGTCAGTTTGAAGGAAAAAGGTTATTTATAGTACTAGGATTTTAGTAAACCTTAGGATATAATGTAATTTGTGAATTTTTGACGAATTCACTTGATTTTTCGGTACATTATGCATATTTATTTTTGATAAAGTATGAAGTCTGTGAAAATGAAAAAATAATTAAATCAATAAAATGAACTTCCATCAGTGGGGGGAAACCTATCCAATAAAGAGGATAAATAGGCCTTATTTTGAAAAGTTTAGTTTCAGGTGCCTTACGCTTTTCATTGGAGTTTGTATTTTGTTTCAGAAAGGGAGATACAATAATGTTTGGATTTGGTACAAGGGATCTTGGGATTGATCTTGGTACGGCAAATACACTTGTTTATGTAAAGGGAAAAGGGGTTGTAGTGAGAGAGCCTTCAGTTGTCGCATTACAAACAGATACAAAAAGTATTGTAGCCGTTGGAAATGATGCAAAGAATATGATTGGCCGTACACCGGGAAATGTTGTGGCACTACGCCCAATGAAGGATGGGGTTATTGCAGATTATGAAACAACAGCAGTCATGATGAAGTATTATATAAAAGAAGCCCTTAAATCAAAGAGTGTTTTTTCGGGCAAACCATATGTTATGGTTTGTGTTCCTTCAGGTATAACAGCAGTTGAAGAAAGAGCGGTAGTAGATGCGACAAGGCAAGCAGGCGCTCGGGATGCTTATACGATTGAAGAACCATTTGCAGCTGCAATTGGAGCGAATCTGCCTGTTTGGGAACCTACTGGGAGTATGGTCGTTGATATTGGTGGTGGAACAACAGAGGTTGCGATCATTTCACTTGGGGGAATTGTCACAAGTGAATCGATCCGTATTGCTGGAGATGAGATGGACGATGCGATCGTTAATTATATTCGTAAAACCTATAATTTAATGATTGGGGAACGTACGTCAGAAGCTATTAAAATGGAAATCGGTTCAGCTGGTGATTCAGAAGGAATTGACAATATGGAAATTCGTGGACGCGATCTCCTAACAGGACTACCAAAAACGATCGAGATTACAGCGAAAGAGATTGCTTCGGCGTTAGCAGATACAGTGGAAGCCATTGTAGATGCTGTGAAAATGACGCTTGAAAAGACTCCACCAGAGCTTGCTGCTGATATTATGGACCGAGGAATCGTTTTAACAGGAGGGGGCGCGCTTTTACGTAATTTGGACAAAGTGATTAGTGAAGAAACAAAAATGCCTGTTTTAATTGCTGAAAATCCATTGGATTGTGTGGCAATTGGTACCGGTCAAGCACTTGATCACATTCATTTATTTAAAAATAAAGCGCGAGATTCTCGCTAACACTGAATATAGAGGTGTAACCTATGCCACAGTTCTTTTTGAACAAACGCCTGATTATTTTGCTTGTTAGCATTATCATTCTCGTGGCATTAATAGGGTTTTCGCTTAAGGAACGTGAAGAGTTGACCTGGCCGGAACAGTTTATTAAAGATACAACTGGCTGGGTACAAACCCTTGTGTCAAGACCGGCTCATTCTATTGCCGGTTTTTTTGAAAATGTAAAAGACTTGCAAAATACATATGAAGAAAATAAAGAGTTAAAGTCACGGTTAAATGAATTGGCACAGCTTAAGGCAGATGTCCAAAGCTTACGAGAAGAAAATGACGAGTTAAGGGATATAGTAGATAAGCAAGAGTCCTTAAGTGATTATGAACCCATTCAAGCAACGGTTATTGGTCGTAATCCAGATCGCTGGATGTGGAATGAACTTGTTATTATCAATAAAGGCTCGACAACTGGGATTGAAAGGAATATGCCAGTTATCACTTCAACAGGGCTAATTGGAAAAGTGAAAAATACTCGCCAATTCACTTCCACTGTTCAGTTATTAAGTTCAAATGATTCGACCAATCGTGTTTCGGCTGAAATTGTTGGGGATGAAACCTACTATGGACAGATTGAAGGTTTTGACCGAGAGACAGAAAGCTTACTGTTGAAAAGAATTCCATACGAGGCCAAGATTGAAAAAGGTCAAATTGTCCAAACATCAGGTATGGGCGGTGTTTTTCCATCGCAACTTATTATTGGAACGGTAGAAGAAGTGGTCCCAGATGAATATGGATTAACACAAACGGCCTATGTGAAGCCAGGAGCCAATTTCTATGATATTGAACATGTGATGGTCGTCAAGCGGAGTATGATTCAACCTGAATTACAAGATATGATCGGTGAGGAGGAGGACAAAAAGTGATAAAGGCTTTTCTTCCTCTTATTATAAGTCTTTGTTTTATTCTTGAGAGTGTGTTTGTTGAATTATTACCTGAAAAGTTTTTTGCTAGTACGAGAATATTAGTACCTCATTTTTTGATTGTAGCGATTATTTTTACGACGATCTATGGGAACAAGAAGAGTGGCTTGATGTATGGATTTATTTTCGGACTTCTCTTTGATATCGTGTATACTGAGATTATTGGTATTTATTTATTTCTAATCCCATTAGTGGTCTATGTCACAACTTGGATTATGAAAGTACTTCAAAGTCATATTGTGATTGTTTGTCTTGTTGCCTTAGCAGGTGTTACCCTTTTAGAATTTGGGGTTTATGGCATGAATTTGATTATTGGCCATACGACTATGGCTTTAACGATTTTTGTCGATAGTAGACTGTTTCCAACTCTCGTATTAAATTTTATTTTTATTCTGATTGTTGCTTACCCATTGAAAAAATATTTAGATCGTTTTACAGAAGCATTAAGAAACGATTAAAGCATCAAGGCTTTAGTCGCTTGATTTTTACTTTTCTATTATGTAGATAGATTAGGGTTTGTTGATATTTTTGTATATTATTTCAAATGGGTTCGTCCATCAGGAACATGACTCATTTCGTTACGATAGCTTTTTTGTTATTTTGAAAAAGGAGTTTTAACGATTTTTGTCGAAGTATTTAGAACGGTATTGTTTGTTGTCTAGTTCTTTTTTAGTATAAAAAGAATAGATGATTTGAAGGGATAGGGATTTATTTTTAATATTGTTTGTTCCAAATAAGTTTCTTGTCAGAAAGTATACGTTTTTATAGTGAGCAAGTGGTCTAACTTTAGGCGTCATTAGATCTTTGGTCATAAGCCGATAGGTGGGCGCCTTGTATTTTTCGTATAAGGTAAGAAAGTATAAAATTTTGAACTGTGATTACTGTCTAGCTCTAGAGCCTATCCCCTCGAGAGCATAAGCCAAACATCCTAGAAAGGTAAAGAATACACCTTTCAGTTAATGTTTGTCTTATGCTTGTCGGGGGTGAGCAAGGCGCTTGTGCTTTTCTTATCTAGTTGAGGTGAACATCTTGAAATGAAAAAACTCCAAAATGTAGTCATTAAAGGAACAAAAGAGGGGTTAACACTCCATCTGAATGACAGTTGTTCCTTTGAAGAGCTTAAGAAGGAGCTCTATTGGAAATTGTCAGAAAACTATCGCTCGCAGGAAGGTCAACAGCAGATCACTGTAAAGGTTCAAGTGGGTAATCGCTATTTGACGGACACGCAAATAGAAGAGTTGAAAGAATTAATCACTCAAACGAAGAATCTAGTGGTAGATTCGGTTTCTTCAAATGTGATGACAAAAGAAGAAGTGGAACAAATGAAGCAGGAACAAAAGATTGTTTCGGTTTCAAGCATTGTTCGTTCAGGTCAAGTAGTGAAAGTACCAGGAGATCTATTACTCATTGGTGATGTGAACCCTGGTGGAACTGTCATGGCAGGTGGAAATATTTTTGTCATGGGTGTCTTAAAGGGGATTGCCCATGCTGGTTGTTATGGGAATACAGAGGCGATTATTGCCGCTTCCATTATGAAGCCTTCACAACTTCGAATTGGTGAATTTATTAATCGGGCACCAGATCATTATACGGACCAAGAAAACCGAGAAATGGAATGTGCTTACATAAATGAAAATAATCAAATTATGATTGATAGATTACAAGTGTTAATTCAGCTTAGACCCAATTTAACGAGACTGGAAAGGGGATGGTAGGATGGGAGAAGCAATCGTTATTACATCAGGAAAAGGCGGAGTTGGAAAAACAACAACTTCTGCAAATATTGGTACAGCTTTAGCGCTTCAAGGCAAACGGGTTTGTTTGGTTGATACAGATATCGGATTACGTAACCTTGATGTTGTCATGGGTCTTGAGAATCGAATCATCTATGATCTTGTTGATGTTATCGAAGAAAGATGTAAATTGCATCAGGCACTCGTAAAGGATAAACGATTTGATGACCTTCTTTATCTTCTTCCTGCCGCACAGACAAGTGATAAAAATGCTGTGACACCAGAGCAAATGAAGATATTGGTCGATGGTTTGAAACAAGACTATGATTATATCGTTATTGATTGTCCGGCCGGTATCGAACAAGGATATAAAAATGCGGTTGCTGGTGCTGATCGAGCAATTGTTGTTACAACACCAGAAGTTTCTGCTGTAAGAGACGCAGATCGAATTATTGGCTTACTTGAGAAAGAAGAAGGTATTGAGCCTCCTAAGCTTGTGATTAACCGTATTCGTAGCCATATGATGAGAAATGGCGATATGCTTGATGTGGATGAAGTGACGACCCATCTATCGATCGATTTGATTGGAATTGTGGCTGATGACGATGAAGTGATCAAGGCCTCCAACAAAGGTGAGCCCATAGCGCTTAATCCAAATAGTAAAGCAAGTATTGCCTATCGAAATATTGCGAGAAGGATCTTAGGTGAATCCATCCCTCTCCAGCCTTTAGAACAAGAAACTCAAGGCGTATTCTCAAAACTAAAGAAATTTTTTGGTGTGAAATAAAACTGGAGATTTTAATCTCCGGTTTTTTTATGCTCTCTTCATAGAAGGAAATGTTCATTTCTGGTGTTAGGCACTGAACGGAAGTGGAGTTATATTTTTTGGGATTGGCTCATAGACTTGTACTATTATATGGCGTATAAGGAATGGTGGGAGGATCATGAGTTCAAGAAGTGATGATATTCGAAAAAGGATTGAGAAACGAAAGAAACAACGAGAGCGGATGACGAAGCAGATTGAATCACGACTTCCGTGGACAGAAGATGAGGAGCGTTATGGCTTTGAAAAAATGGGATCGTATGAAAGTGGTCCTATTGAAGAAGAACATCATCCACTTTTTCGTAAAGAAATATTTATTTTTAAAGTACTAGCCTCTGCATGTCTGGTGCTGATTATTGCCATTATGTTTCGTAATCAAACACCTGCTTTAGAGCCAGCAAGAGAGTTTGTCACAAAATCTATGAATGAGGAATTCCAATTTGCGGCTGTTTCTAATTGGTATGAAGGTGCATTTGGCAAGCCATTAGCATTATTACCATCTATGGAGCAAGATAAGTTGGAAGTCAATAATAGGAATTCTAAACAACAATATGCCTTACCTGCCTCGGGGAAAATCTTAGAAGAGTTTGGTGAAAATGGACAAAGAATTGCGATCGAAATTGGTAAAGGGGAAGCAGTTGAAGCAATGGATGGTGGGCTTGTTAGTTTTATTGGACAGAAAGAGGGGTTCGGTAATACGGTTGTGATCCAACATCCTGATAAAAGTTACGCATGGTACGGAAATTTAAGTTCTATTGATGTTTCTCTCTACCAATATATTGAAAAAGGAACCACGGTAGGAAAAGCGACTGATTATGAGGATGGAACAAATAGCTCCTTTTATTTTGCCATAAAAGAGGGTGAAGATTTTGTTGATCCAATTCGGGTGATTCAATTTGATTAAAAGGTTAAGCTTGTTGCAATATATTCATGTACATCCATTGTTATGGTTTGTGATGGCTTTAGCGATTATAACGGCTCATTTTATTGAACTTTCCCTTTTTTTGTTTATTATCACGATTCATGAACTTGGGCATGCATTGGCCGCATCTTTTTTTTCTTGGCGCATCAAACGAATTTCACTGCTTCCATTTGGGGGAGTAGTTGAAATGGATGAACATGGTAATAGGCCGCTAAAAGAAGAAGTCATTGTCACGATAGCAGGTCCACTGCAGCATGTCTGGATGATGGGAGTTGCCTTTATTCTTTATCAACTATCCTGGATGCCTGATGACCTTTATGGAAAATTTATTGAATTTAATATTATGGTACTTGTATTTAATCTACTCCCTATTTGGCCACTGGATGGAGGGAAACTTGTTTATTTATGGCGATCACTTCATGAACCCTTTCCTGAAGCTCAGCGGAAAACCTTATGGATATCTGCTTCTAGTCTTTCGTTTTTTTCATTACTTTTACTTTTCATACAACCAATTAATTTGAATTTATGGATCGTAATTAGTTTCCTCGCTTTTTCTCTTTATTTTGAATGGAAACAACGACGATATGTTTTTGTCCGATTTTTACTGGAAAGATATTATGGAAATAAAATGGAGTTTGAAACATTAAAACCGATTCATGTGAAAGAAGATGAGTCTGTTATCCATGTCCTTGAACAATTTCAACGAGGATGTAAGCATTCAATTATCATTGAAAGGAAGGGCATGGAAAGCGAACAATTGGATGAAAATGAATTGCTCCATGCTTATTTTTCTCAAAAAATGCTTTCAGCTAAAATTGGGGAGTTGCTTTATCCTTATTAAATAAGCATAATAAAGGGAAAGATGACAAAAAGCGAGTGGCTTGCCTTAGGGAGAGCCACTCGTTTTTAAATGCGAAAAGCGAGGAATGTGATTTGAAAAAATTGATTGTTAATTATTTAACAAGGGAAAAACGTTTTGCTCTTTTAGAGGATCAAAAAGTAGAGAAGCTAGTGGTGAAGCAGCCCAAACACGCTTCTATTGTCGGAAATATATATATGGGTACGGTTACAAAAGTTCTTCCCGGAATGAATGCGGCTTTTGTTGACATTGGTGAAGGGAAGAATGGTTTTATTCATCGTAACAAACTAGCTTCTTTTGTCCAATCGGAAGAAGAGAAGGGTCAAAAAGAAAAACGTGGTATTTCATCTTTTGTTCATCAAGGAGAAAGGCTGATGGTTCAAGTGGAAAAGGATGCAACCGGAACAAAAGGACCACGATTAACAGCTGTGATTGAACTTTCGGGAAACCATTTAATTTATATGCCTAAAGGAAGATATGTAGCAGTTTCAAAAAAAATAGAGCAGTTTGAAGCAAGAGAGAGATGTCGTCGGTTTGGCTATGAGATTAAACAAAAGGAAGAGGGAATTATTTTTCGAACAAGTAGTGAGTCGGCCTCTGAACAGGAGATTAGAGTTGAATTAGATGAACTTCGTAGCGTGTATGATGAGCTTGAAAGCAAAGCAAAGTCAATGAAGAAAACGGGGAAATTATATGAGCAGGATCACTTCTTCACAGATATGATAGCAGAAATCAAACCCATTTCTGACTCTGTTGAGATGATCGTGGATGAACGTGAATTAGTAGACAATCTAAAAAAAATATTCCCGCTCCTACCTATTAGTTTGCATACAGCTAAAGAAAATATCTTTTCTGTCTATCATCTTGATGGTGAACTTGAAAAAGCTTTAAAACGAATCGTCTGGCTTGATAATGGTGCTTATTTGGTTATGGATGAAGTCGAGGCGCTTACCATTATTGATGTGAATACTGGCAAGTTTTCAGGAAAGCATGATATAGCGGATACCATTTTAAAAACAAATAGGTTGGCAGCGATAGAAACAGCAAGGCAAATTCGCCTGCGTGATCTTGGTGGAATGATTTTAATTGATTTTATTGATATGAAAAACGATCATGAGCGTAATCAAGTGATGGAAGTAATGCAAAAGGAATTACAAAAAGATGGCCGGCGGACCAATATCCTCGGTTTTACTCCGCTTGGTATTCTACAGCTAACACGAAAAAAGACAAAGGTCTCCCTTTCTGAAAGTCTGAAGGAGAAATGCCCACTATGTGAAGGGACAGGAAAAATCGCAAGTGCTGAAACGATAGCCTTTCGCCTTGAAAGAGAGCTTTATGAATATCGTAACGGGGATATTGAAGAAGTTGTGATTGAATTAACAGACGAGGTAAAAAAGGTGTTTTGTGGAGAGCAAAATATTCATAGTAAGAGGTTAGAAGACTTATTAGGTTTTACTTTTACATTTACGATCCGGACGAGTGATCAACCTTTTTATCATATTGGAAAACTTCGATAGAAAGGGCACTTATCGATGATGAAATAAAGGTAAATAGTAACGGAACGTATCCTTCTAAGAGTCCAAAGAGAAAATTAGAATAGATGAGATAGGAATTTTGTCTATGTAAAGTCCTCTTTTCATATTGACGAGATCTCTTCTATATGGTAATATTTTATTGTTATGTTTGTAGCACCTGTGCTACAACCGCTCAGAACAGGTTGTAAGTTTTTGCTCTAGCAAAACGCCTGTAATTGGCGAGTCTGAGTTTATGAGGAGGTGCAAGTTCATGTACGCAATTATCGAAACAGGCGGTAAGCAAATCAAAGTAGAAGAAGGTCAAGAAATCTACATTGAAAAGTTAAACGCTGAAGCAGGAGAAACAGTTACTTTTGATAAAGTTCTTTTTGTTGGTGGAGAAAGTGTAAAAGTAGGAAGCCCAGTTGTTGAGGGTGCTACAGTTACAGCTAAAGTTGAAAAACAAGGTCGTCAAAAGAAGATCATTGTTTTCAAATATAAAGCGAAGAAAAACTACCATAAAAAGCAAGGTCATCGTCAGCCATACACTAAAGTTGTTGTTGAAAAAATCAACGCTTAAGGTTTGACACGATGATAAATATTACGATACATCGTAACGAGTCTGAATTGATTCAATCATTTACAATGAGCGGACATGCATTATTTGCGGATCATGGTCAAGATATTGTCTGTGCAGGTGCATCTGCTATATCCTTTGGTAGCATCAATGCTGTTCACGAGTTAACAGGAATTATCCCTCATATCGAGCAGAGTGATGATGGTTTCTTGAGTTGTATCATTCCGGAAAAAATTTCGGAAGATGTTCAAGAAAAAGTTCAACTCCTTCTTAAAGGAATGGTAATTTCCTTACAAACGATTGAGGAACAATACGGAGAACATATAAAAATAACCTTCAAAAAGTAGGAGGTGGAATACATGTTATTAAAATTAGATCTTCAGTTTTTTGCTTCTAAAAAAGGAGTAGGTTCTACAAAAAACGGTCGTGACTCAATCTCTAAGCGTCTTGGCGCTAAGCGTGCGGATGGACAATTCGTATCAGGCGGTAGCATTCTTTATCGTCAACGTGGTACGAAAATCTATCCAGGAGTAAACGTTGGCCGTGGTGGAGACGATACACTATTCGCAAAAGTTGACGGCGTTGTTAAGTTTGAGCGTGTAGGTCGTGATCGTAAACAAGTGAGCGTATATCCTGAAGCTCAAGAAGCGTAATCATGTCAGAAAACTCTAACCGTTTTGGTTAGAGTTTTCTTTGTAGATGGAGACATACTATAAACATTATAATTTAATATTTCAGGTACTTCTTTATCATAATTTAACATTTCAGATACTTCTTTTTCCTCTAAAATACTTACTCTCTCTAACTTTTTTGATATACTAACAAAAAGTAGTCTTCTGACATTCAATAAATGTGTGGGGTATAAATAGATTATGGAAAATGAATGGAATACGGCCGAGGTGCTTCGTCATGTACGCCATGACTGGTTAAATAAGTTGCAATTAATTAAGGGTAATTTAGATTTAGGGAAATTCGAGCGGGCAAAGGAAATTATCGGAGAAATCGTCATTGAGACCCAGAATGAAACGAGAGTTACGAACTTGAATCTTCCTTATTTTACAGTATTACTATTAACTCATAATTGGAAAAATACTTCATTTCAGCTTGAATTCGAAGTGATCGATGGATTAAAATGTGAAGGTCTTGATGATAAAGAACTTGCAAATTGGACAAGAAAGTTCTTTGCTTGTTTAAGTGAAGCTGCAAAGCTCTATTCGGATAATCATTTATTTCTAACGATTGAACCGCAGCAAGAAGGACTTCGTTTCTTTTTTGATTTTTGTGGAATAATAGAAGAGAAAGAATTAATTGAACAATTTTTGCAAAATACTTCATTTGGGATCATAGTGAAACAGTTTGAAATTTCAGAGCTAGAGTTAACGCTTGAGGTTTTTATGTCTTATAAGTGATAAGTTAGTTTGCCGTCCCAAATTATTGACGGGAGGATTAGAAATATGTTTGTCGATCAAGTTAAAATTTATGTAAAAGCCGGAGATGGCGGTAACGGTATGGTCGCTTTTCGCCGTGAAAAATACGTACCAAAGGGTGGACCTGCTGGTGGAGATGGCGGTAAAGGTGCAGACGTCATTTTTGAAGTAGAAGAAGGTTTACGAACACTGATGGATTTTCGCTATAAACGCCATTTTAAAGCATTGCGCGGTGAGCATGGAATGTCCAAAAACCAACATGGTAGAGGTGCAAAGGACATGGTTGTTAAAGTCCCGCCTGGAACTGTTGTAACCGATGCTAACACGGGTGAAGTGATTGCCGACTTAACCGAGCATGGTCAGCGTGCTATTATTGCTAAAGGAGGCCGAGGAGGCCGAGGTAATAGTCGTTTTGCGACTCCCGCTAATCCAGCTCCTGAGCTCTCAGAGCATGGTGAACCTGGTCGGGAAAGAGATATTGTTCTTGAATTAAAACTTTTAGCTGATGTTGGACTCGTAGGTTTTCCTAGTGTTGGAAAATCAACGTTGTTATCAGTGGTTTCATCTGCTAAACCAAAAATAGCAGAATACCATTTTACAACCATTGTTCCAAATCTTGGTATGGTCGAAACAGAAGATAATAGAAGTTTCGTCATGGCAGATTTACCTGGACTTATTGAAGGTGCCCATTCAGGAGTCGGACTAGGACATCAATTTTTACGGCATATCGAGCGTACAAGAGTCATTGTCCACGTAATTGACATGGCTTCAATGGAAGGTCGAGATCCTTACGAGGATTTTGTCACAATCAATAACGAATTAGAGCAATATAATTTACGTCTTACTGAAAGACCACAAATTATTGTAGCGAATAAAATGGATATGCCAGAGGCTGATGAAAACCTAGCACAGTTTAAAAAGAAGTTGAAAGATGATTATCCTATTTTTCCTATATCGGCTGTGACAAGGAAAGGGTTAAGAGAACTGTTATTTGCAATTGCAGATAAGATCTCAGAAACACCAGAGTTCCCGTTGCAAGCTGATACTGAGGATGATGGTGTACATCATGTTCTTTACAAACATGAAGCCAAACAGAAGGAGTTTGAGATTACAAGAGGTCCGGATGGTAGCTTTATTTTGAGTGGAGATGCTGTTGAAAAGTTATTTAAAATGACTGACTTTTCAAGAGATGAGTCTGTACAGCGTTTTGCTCGCCAACTTCGTGGTATGGGAATTGATGAGGCATTACGTGAAAAAGGAGCAGTAGACGGCGATATTGTCAAGCTAATGGAATTTGAGTTTGAATTTATCGAATAGGCAAATTTGGACTAGTATAAGAAAAGACTACAATAGAAAATGCTGTAGCTTCGCCGTACAGGACATACAAGTAATGGTGGGGCTATATGGATGTGGCTTTTTAGTGTAAGCTCTTCGATGGCGGGCGTCTTGCGCTTTTCTTATTAGGTAAGAAAGTATAACTTTTCTGAACTGAGATAGCGGTCTAGCTCCAGGTGCTATCGGCTCGAGGTCACAAGCCAATCCTCTGAGAAAGGTAAAGAACACTTTTCTGTGAGGCTCGTCTTGTGTTTTTTGCCGATAGGCGGGCGCCCTGCGCTTTTGTTATTGGGGGGAGAGGAATGAAACAAAATAAAGCTGATAAAAAGTTTTATTTAGTAAGGGAAGATGTGTTACCCGAGGCGATGAAGAAAACGCTTGAGGCAAAGGAAATGCTTGAACGGGGAAGAGTTGAATCGGTTTGGGATGCTGTACAGCGTGTTGATTTAAGCAGAAGTGCATTTTATAAATACCGAGATACTATTTTCCCTTTTCACACGATAGTAAAGGAACGTCTTATTACCTTGTTTTTTTATTTGGAGGATCGTTCTGGAACCCTTTCACATCTCTTAACCCTTGTCGCTTCATCAGGCTGTAATTTGGTAACAATCCATCAAACCATCCCATTACAAGGGAGAGCGAATGTGACTCTTTCCATTAATACAGCAGGGATGGAAATGGATATAGAAGAGCTGCTAACAAAGTTAAGACGTTTGGACTTTGTTGAAAAAGTAGAGGTGCTTGGTTCAGGTGCGTGATCACACGTGCTTGTATCATCGCCTTTTTTGTTGTGGTTACAATAATAAATCGCTCGTAAAATCTCTTGTGGTCTAGTTGATGGCTAGTGATTCTAGCTTGAGTTAGTAGGCGGAGTGTTGCATTTTTCTTATGTAAATTATAATAACTAGAACAATTTGGATGTACATTTAATTTTTATCGTGGTAAAGTATTTCTAAAATATAAAATAGGGAGAATACTTACATTGAAAACAGGTTATTTAGGTCCAAAAGCAACTTTTACAGATTTAGCAGTTCGTGAAATGTTTCCAGAATATGAGGCCATCGCCTATACAACTATTCCCGACTGTATTGACGCTGTTGTGAATGATGAAATTGATATAGCGGTTGTACCGCTTGAGAATGCTCTAGAAGGGTCAGTTAATATTACCCTTGATTATTTGATTCATGAAGTTGATTTACCTATTAGAGGCGAAATATCAGCTCCCATTCGCCAACACTTTCTCGTACATCCAGATCAACTCCATCAATGGCAAGAAATAAAAAAGGTGTACAGCCATTCCCATGCCATTGCACAATGTCATAAATTCTTGCATCATGAGTTAAAGGATACAAAAGCAGAGGGTGTGACATCAACAGCAGCTGCAGCACAATTTGTTATGGAGAATCCTGAGTTACCGATTGGAGCTATAGCCAATGAATTAGCAGCGAAAGAATATGGTCTGGCCATTGCGAAACCAGATATTCATGACTTTGATTACAATCGTACTCGTTTTGTCTTTTTATCGAAACAAGATTTAAGACTGTCTACTGAAAGACCTAACTTTATTGGCCATAAAACAACGCTCATGGTGACATTGCCATCTGATCGTTCAGGAGCGCTTCATCAAGTATTATCAGCGTTTTCATGGAGAAACCTGAACTTAATTAAAATTGAGTCCAGACCAACAAAAACTGGACTTGGAAATTATTTCTTTATTATTGATATTGATACGATGCTTGACGAAGTATTGATTCCAGGGGCTATTTCTGAATTAGAAGCGCTTGATTGTCATGTAAAAATATTAGGAAGTTATCCTTATTATCAGTTACAAGGATAAAAAAGACTTCCATCAGTAGGAGATGAAGAAAACCGCTGATGGAAGATTTACTTTATAGGTCGACATGTTTATATGTCGGCTTTTTTAGTATTCACTTGGTTCAATTAAAAAGTGTGCGTCTCGCAAGGCTTCTTCCGCTTCGTCTAATGCTGTTTCGGTTGGTGCACTAATGGTATGAAGATGAACACCATCCGTTAGCTCTAACAAATAAGAAGATTTTGTTGCTTTTATTTTTTTTATAAATTGTTTTACTTCCTTTCGGTTTGAAACTAAGATCGAAGCTGTTAAGTCACCGTAAACAGGATGTTCAATCTTTACATCTTTCACTGTTACCCCATGATCAACTAAAATATTTAATTCTTCTTCTGTTTTTTCGGGAGGGTGGCTACAAGCTATTGTGCGTTCGTAAACAGTAGTAGGTGAGACATTCTTTATATATAAATAGCCTTGGCTTGTTGCGATAATGGGTTCGTTTCTTGCTTTTAATAATGTAATATCCCCAACAATTACTTGCCGACTGACATTCGTTTTTGTAGCCAATTCATTTCCAGTTAATGGTTGATTACTTTCTTTTAAAAGGGAAAGTAAAAGTGTTCGTCTTTCTTCACCTAGGATTTTCTTTTGTTCCTTCACTTTTTATCCCTCCTTGTCTAGATTTATTATTTGTGAATGATTCTTATAAGTGCTTCTCCTAAAGCCGTAACGTCCTGTTCAGTTGTATGATATCCAAAAGAAATGCGGACAAATTCCTTGCCAATTTTATCTGGGATATTCATCGCCATCATCGTTTTTGAAGGAGAAGTAAGCCCGGTTTGACAAGCACTTCCCGTAGAGATGGCAAATCCAAGTCGGTTACATTCAAGCATTACCCATTGTCCCTCAAGTCCATGAAGGCGTAATCCAAGTGTGTGCGGTAATTGTTGAACTCCGACGCCACCATAGATGGTGATAGGTTCTTTTGTCCTATCTAGCATAGAAAGTAGTAATTGACGCAGCTTCTCTGCGTGGATGAATCTTTCTTGTTGTTGACTAACATTATGTTGCGCGGCAACTGTCATTGCCACAATAGCTGGAACATTTACGGTTCCAGGTCTAAAACCATTTTCGTGAGTGGTACCAGGATAATGTGGTTTCCATGCAAGCTTTGGATTCACATAGACCGCACCTACCCCTTTTGGTCCATAAAACTTATGCGAGGAAAGGGATAAACTATCTACCACTTTCACAAGCTTTCGTAGATCTATTTTGCCGAATGTATGAACACAGTCACTATGGAGTAAAATTTTCTGATTTTGACACCATTTTCCAATATCTTCAATTGGCTGTAGGGAGCCAATTTCTGAATTTCCATGTTGAATAGCGATTAAAACAGTGTCTTCTCTTGTTGCTTTTTTTACCGATTCAAGTTCAATCTGTCCCTCTTCATTTAGCGGTAAGAGGGTTACTTCATAGCCCTTTAAGGATAAGGAATCCAACGTACTTCGAATCGATGAATGTTCCGCTATGCTAGAAATAATATGGAATCCCTCTTTTTTCTTAGCAGATAAGAGTGCGTGGATACCAAGGTGATTACTTTCTGAACCACCGCTCGTAAAAAAAACCCCATCCTTTGAGGCACCTAGTAGGTTGGAAAATTCTTGACGACAATTTTCTAATAAATCTTTTGCTGTACTACCAATATCATGAAGGCTTCCGGTATTGCCATAGTATTTTGTAGCCACTTCAACAAAGGTTTGAGCCGCTTGAGAATCAAGTGGAGTGGTTGCAGCATAATCAAAGTATTTCAAAACATTTCACCAACTTTTTATTAGTATTAGGCTTAATCTAACTATTAGTAAAAAATCATTTAAGAGAAAGAAGCAGCCATGATCGATAAATTAATAGAACTGAAATAAGATTTTAAAAGAATGAAGATAAAGAATGCTCGAAACACTTGATTCGAGTAAGTAATCTAGTAGCAAGGAAAGCGTGTTTCATAGGGTTGAAGTGAGCGAATGAATGGAAAATCAGAAAAAAACACTTGTCATTAGTTTAAATCTATGTAAATATATGTGTCAAGACACTTGTTAACTTGGAGAAGGGCAGATGAAGAGAAATGCAAGCAAATGTAATTATCATTGGCAGCGGAATAGCGGCTTTACAGTTAGCAAAAAAGCTAAGTCATGATTTGAATGTGATAATTCTCACAAAATCATCTGTTACAAAAAGTAACTCTTACTTAGCTCAAGGGGGAGTTGCTGTTGCGTTATCTGCCAACGATGATCCATATAAACATTATCAAGATACGTTAGAAGCTGGTCGTTATCATAATCATCATGAGGCTGTTTCTTTAATGACCAAAGAAGCACCCCAATTAATAAATGAACTCTTATTAGAAGGATGCGGTTTTGATCGCGATGCCCAAGGAAATATTAAGCTCGGTTTAGAAGGTGCTCATAGTGAGAAAAGAATTGTTCATGGTGGTGGAGACGCTACAGGGAAAACGATCATTGATTTTTTACAATCACAACTTAGCCATATAAATATTATTGAAAATATGACAGTTTATGATTTAATCATGAGTCATAATAGATGTATTGGAGTTAAAGGAAAGAGTAAGGACGGACATTCCGTTCAAATATTGGCAGATCATGTTGTCTTCGCGACAGGTGGTCTAGGGCAAATTTACAGTTTTACATCTAGTGCTGAAACGGTCACTGGAGATGGGCTTGCACTTGCCTATCGTGCAGGAGCTGAGCTAGCTGATATGGAATTTGTTCAATTTCATCCTACCCTTTTATATGCAGGAGGGAAAGGTGTAGGACTTGTTTCAGAAGCTGTAAGAGGTGAGGGAGCAAGGTTAGTGACTGAGGATGGCACTTTTATTATGGAAAATGTTCATCCCTATAAAGATTTGGCACCGAGACATGTCGTCTCACAAACGATTTATAAGACAATGAAACAAGGACATTCTGTTTATTTAGATATCTCTTCCATTGAACATTTTGAATCATATTTTCCAACGGTTGCTTCTATCTGTAAGGCGCATGGTGTTGATATAGAGAGTGGAAAAATCCCTGTCGTACCTGGATGCCATTTTTTAAATGGTGGAATCTGTACGGATTTATCTGGTAGGACGACAGTTCCAGGCTTATATGCTATTGGTGAAGTGGCCTGCACAGGTGTACATGGTGCGAATCGACTTGCGAGCAACTCCTTATTGGAAGGGTTGTTTTTTGGAAAAAATTTAGCAAACTATATTAATCAATCAACAAGACATTTGGAGCGATCATATAAAGTTCTAGATAGAGGAAAAATAACTTCTTCTCCTAGTAAACTGCCAAATATTAGGTCTTTAAAAACAACGATGATGGACCGGACTGGGATTGTTCGGACAAAGGCTTCTTTAGAAAAACAATTAGATTTCCTCGAAGGTTTCGAAGTAGAAGCATGGCTTGAGGCCGATTTAGATCATTTATCAGAGGAAGAATTAAATAAAGTATTTATGCTAATCTGTTCGTGGATTGTGACAAAGTCTGCGTTAGCAAGAACAGAAAGTCGTGGAGGGCATCTCCGCAAAGATTATCCGAATGAGGATAAGAGCTGGGAAACGAAACAAATTATCCAACAAATAAAGGGTGATAATGTTGAACAAATTGAAGTTGCGCTTACAACTTGAACAGTTTTTTTTAGAAGATATTGGTGACCGTGATGTGACAAGTGAGTCAATTTTTGGAGAAGAAATGGGTGAAATTGTTTTTATCGCAAAGGATAATGGTATTTTTTGCGGTGAAGATGTGATCCGTACTGGATTCCCTATTTTAGATGATAAGGTTGAAATTGATCTAAAAGTGAGTGATGGTGATCGAATTGAAATCGGTCAAACTTTTGCAACAGTTAAGGGGAATGTTTCGAGTCTTTTGCAAGGAGAGCGGGTCGTGCTTAATCTTGTCCAAAGAATGAGTGGCATTGCGACGCAAACAAATGAAGCTGTTTCGATTTTAAACAGTGAAAAGACAAAAATTACGGATACAAGAAAAACAACCCCAGGTCTTCGGATGCTTGAAAAATATGCGGTTCAATGTGGTGGTGGAGTAAATCATCGCTTCGGGCTTTATGATGCGGTGATGATTAAGGATAATCATATCTCCTTTGCCGGATCGATTACAAAGGCGGTTGAAAAAGCGCGTTCTCAGCTTGGTCATATGGTGAAGGTTGAAGTGGAAACCGAAACGAAAGAACAGGTGATGGAAGCCGTTGAGGCAAAAGCAGATGTCATTATGTTTGATAATCGTAAGCCGGAGGAAATTAAAACATGGATTGGACTTGTTCCTGATGAGATTAAAACAGAAGCATCTGGTGGGATTAACTTTGACAATTTGGCAGGTTACAGCGATACCGGTGTAGATGTGATTTCGCTTGGCTTTTTAACACATACAGTGAAAGCTCTTGATATTAGTGTAAAGGTTCAAATCGGATAGAAGACTGGTTTTTTAGAAATTTTCATTCTTTATTAAAGGGGTGTGGGGAAATGTCTATTTTACAAACAATTAGTGGAAATATGATTCCAGAAATGTATAAACAGATGTCTACAGAAGAGCTTGAGAACAAGGTAAGAGAAGTGAAAGCTAGATTAGGCAATCGTTTATTTATACCTGGTCATCATTATCAAAAGGATGAGGTCATTCAATTTGCTGATGTAACGGGAGATTCTTTAGTGTTAGCCCAGTTATCTGCTGAAAACCGGGATGCAGAGTATATTGCATTCTGCGGGGTGCATTTTATGGCGGAAACAGCTGATGTTTTGACAACAGAAGATCAAAAAGTATTTTTACCAGATATGCGTGCGGGTTGTTCGATGGCTGATATGGCAGATATTCATCAGACAGAACGAGCATGGGAAGTATTAATGGATACATTTGGTGATACCATTATTCCATTAACCTATGTGAATTCAACAGCCGCGATTAAAGCGTTTGTTGGAGAGCATGGAGGAGCGACGGTTACTTCTTCTAATGCAGAAAAAATGGTTTCTTGGGCTTTTGAACAGAAGGAAAGAATCTTATTTTTGCCTGATCAACATTTAGGTCGTAATACAGCTTTCAATCTAGGTGTTCCATTAAATGAAATGGCTGTTTGGAATCCAATTGAAAACAAATTTGAATATGAAGGTTCTCTAGAAAATGTGAAAGTGATCTTGTGGAAAGGACATTGTTCGGTACATGAAAACTTTACTGTAGCAAATGTTCACAGTGTTAGGGAGCAGCACCCTGATATGAAGATTATTGTTCACCCTGAGTGTTCTCGTGAAGTAGTGGGGTTAAGTGATCTGGCAGGTTCTACGAATTATATTATTAATGCCATTGAGAAGGCTGAGCCTGGGACTTCATGGGCGATTGGAACGGAACAGAATTTAGTCAATCGAATTATCCAGCAACATCCAGATAAGCATATTATTTCTTTGAATCCTTATATGTGTTCGTGCTTAACGATGAATCGTATTGATCTTCCTCATTTAGCGTGGAGTCTTGACTCCATTGAACAGGGAGATACGAAAAACATTATTAAAGTAGAAGCTGAAGTTGCCCAAAAAGCAAAACTAGCACTAGACCGAATGCTTCAACGATAAATAAAAGTATAGTACTGATCCGGTATCAGGCACCTGAAAAAGATATTCGTCTTTTGCAGGTGCCTGATACCGGATTTTTTGAGTAAAAAGACGGATAACTATACGGAAATAACGGATATCGACCTTGAAAAGACGGATAACTATACGGAAATAACGGATATCGACCTTGAAAAGACGGATAAGTATATGAAAATCACGGATATCCCCCTCAAAATTACGAATAAACTCACACATAATCATATTTGTTTAAAAGACAGCATAAATTTTTATGTAGTTAGTTAGCAATTTGCCCACTTTAACATAGACTGTATGGACTTACGCATAGGAGGGAAATCAGAGTGAAAATCCATATCGTACAAAAAGGGGATACTCTTTGGAAGATCGCCAAGAAGTACGGCGTGAATTTTGAAGAGCTAAAAAAGATGAATTCACAGCTCAGCAACCCTGATATGATTATGCCCGGTATGAAAATAAAAGTCCCTACATCAGGAGGTAATATAAAAAAAGAAGCTCCAATTGGGACCTCAAGTTCGCCAGGTACAAAAATCAATTTAGGTAGCAAAAAGGAAATGCCGAAGCAAGAGCATCCGTTTACAAAAGAAAAACCGATAACGCCGATTGAAGAAATCCCAGTCGAAATACCAAAAGAAAAGCCAGTAAAAGAAAAGCCAAAAGAAAAAATAGAGGAAAAACCGGTGGAGAAAAAGCCAGTTTCTCCAAAGAAAATAATGGAAAAACCAAAAAAGCCTTACATTCCGAAAATGCCGCAGCCAGCCATCCCAGAAATTGATATAAATAACTATTTTATGATGAACATGGCAAATGTAGATGTTCATGAACAAGCAAAGGTCCCACCACAAGTCGCACCACAACTCCCACCACAACTCCCACCACAACTCCCACCAAAGCCGATAAATGTTCTTCCAGAAGTAAAACCGGTGGAGGAAGCGCCGGTAATAGAAGAAGAATCACCAATTGAGGAAATGCCTGTTATTGAAACACCAATTGATCAAAATGTAGGAGGTCAGTACCAGCCAATGTATCCATATATGCCAAAGCCAAATTATTATCCTGTCCATAATCCTTGTCAAGATCCTTGTTATCCAGGATATCAGCAAATGCCATATCCGTCGGTTCAAGGTGCACACATGCTAGAACAGCAAATGCCATATCCGCCGGTTCAAGGTGCGCACATGCCAGAACAGCAAATGCCATATCCGCCGGTTCAAGGTGAGCACATGCCAGAACAGCAAATGCCATATCCAGCGGTTCAAGGTGCACACATGCCAGAACAGCAAATGCCATATCCAGCGGTTCAAGGTGCCTATATGCCACCGCCATCAATGCCATGTCCGCCGGTTCAAGGTGCCTATATGCCACCGCCACCAATGCCATGTCCGCCGGTTCAAGGTGTACACATGCCACCGCCACCAATGCCATGTCCACCGGTTCAAGGTGCCTATATGCCAGAACAGCAAATGCCGTATCCAGCGGTTCAAGGTGCCTATATGCCAGAACAGCAAATGCCGTATCCAGCGATTCAAGGTGCACACATGCCAGAACAGCAAATGCCATATCCAGCGGTTCAAGGTGCCTATATGCCAGAACAGCAAATGCCATATCCAGCGGTTCAAGGTGCATACATGCCAGAACAGCAAATGCCATATTCGCCGGTTCAAGGTGCATACATGCCAGAACAGCAAATGCCATATTCGCCGGTTCAAGATGCCTATATGCCAGAACAGCAAATGCCGTATGGAATGATGCCTGGTGTTGCAGAAAGTCCAGGTATGTTTGAAGAGTCATCTCCTTTCATGCCGCAAATGCCAGTGATGGGTGGAGAAACTATGGCAGCCCCTTCTCCCCTAGACTATGGTCAGCAGTACGCACCACAAGTTCAAGGAGCAGAAATGGGAGTACCATCTCCATTCATGTCAGGCCAGATGATGCACCATCAAATGCCAATGCACCAACCTATGCAAGGATATCAGTCACTCCCGTCGCATGAGAAAGATTGTGGATGTGGGGGGCCGAAGACTCCTCATGATTTAGAAGGATACGGAGTCCAACCAGGGTATTACCAACCACAAATGATGCATAGACAACAAATCCCATTTGCGCATGGTGGGTTTAATCCAGCACAAATGGGATACGGTCAGCCACCTTTTGCACCAAATATGTATGATGGGTATGCTCCACAGTCTCCATACGGTAATCCTTACAGGTTCGGTCCAGGGTCTGAATATCAAGCCCAAGCCACACACGATGAGGAAAGCAGTGAATTTAACGGATAAATTTAGAGGAGACGATCGTTTTCATAATCGTCTCCTCTCTTATTTGAACGATCACTTGCCTTTTCAAATCCATACATTGAGTAGGCTAAGAAAGAATGTATATATAGCAAAAGCAAATGATTTACAATTTGTTATAAAAGGATTCTCATCCCTTCGAAGATTGAAAATTCAGGAGGCTTTTACTCATTCTCTAAAAAAAGCAGGATTTCCCTATACGTATTCTTTTTATACCTTTTCTAAGGAACAAAGTTTATATTTCAAATCGCATTACTATGGTTGCATAGAGTATCTTGAAAAAGGAGACCAAACATTCTATTATGATTCAAGAGAAAATTGTCATGAAGGCCTTCAGTTATTGCAAAATTTTCATGAACGTTCAGTAAAACTAATTGGTAGCTACAAAACGATCCTGCCTTCTTTTCATTTAATTGATAAATGGCAGGAAAGATACCAATTGTTTAAAGATAATCTTTCATTCTTATCCTTCTTTTTAAAAAAAGAAATCATTCAGGAACTACTTAAATGGGCTGAGTGGTCTTTAGCTGGCTTGAAGAAAGAAGAGCATTCATTGGATCAAATACGAACAGTCATATTACATGGTGATGTCGCACATCATAACTTTTTAAGAACTTCAGATGGGGAATTATTTTTAATTGACTTTGATTTAGTTAGCATAGGTCCCGAGGCAGTTGATTATTTGCAATATGCAAACCGAATTCTTCCTTTTTTGGAATGGTCGTCAAAGGAGTTAGCTTCTTTTGAGCTGTTTCAACCTTATCTTCAACAAAAAGTATTTTTGTATGCACTGGGCTTCCCAACAGATATTTTTCGCGAATGGAATCGTCTGGTAAGAGAGCGGATGTACAATAATATACAAAAAGTTCGTCCTATTATGGAGTTAACCTTAGGTCAGTTTGAAAAGAGAAGATCCTTTTATCATGAATTAGTGCAATTGGTTGAATGATTATAATCAAAAAATGGTGGCAACTGACAGAATGAAAAAGGTAGTTCTCTCACATCCTAATGGAGAGCATAGGCTTTATCCACAATGGGTCTTTTATTTGGATTTTTTGATAAAAGGGATAAAATCAGCTCTATGCTCATCATTAGCGGAGAGGTGATACTGCTTTGCAACAATATCGAAAACTTTGGATGCTTTCGACGATCTTCATAGTCGGTTTGACCGGTTGTGGTCAAGATGATGAGACTGCATTTCAAGATAAGCGAACAGAAAATACAATGCCGATGGGGTATTATTCAAATGAGGAACATGAAAGCAATGGTGGAAATGCCGTTTTGTTGGATGGCTCTGACAATGATGGGCCTGCTGTAGAAATTATGGACCATACATGGGGTGTAGAACGAGAAACAAATAAAAGATATTTGCGCGTGAATAATGAAAATAATAAGCAATTAATAAATAGTCATATGGTAAACAATCAAATGACGAACAATACCTTAAGAGACATCCTCCCTGATGGTGTAAACACAGGAGATCCCACTTTAGGTAGAAGTGACGTAAATTATCACGGACATATGTATATGGCGAATCAGCCAACACGTCAAAGTTATTACAATGGTTATGCAGGGGACTATAGCAAACGAATTACACAGGCAACTGAAAATGTAGAAAATGTGAAAGAAGCACAAGCCTTTGTTGATGATGAAAAGGTCATCATTGCGGTTCGACTTAATGATAAAATGAGAGTTGAAGAAACAGAAAAAGATATTCAAGAGGCTGTAAATCCCCTTTTAAGTGGAAGAACAGCTCAAATTGTGACAAATGAAAGTCAATTTAATCGCATAAAAGTGATCGATCATGATTTAAGAAAGGGTAGATCAAAAGAGCCTTTAGACAAAGAAATGGAAAACGTTCCCCAATCTAATCGCAATAACTAGCGATATTAGAAATAAGAAAATTTTGTATGGATCCTAGTCATTTATTTTTGATATAAAAACAGAGTGAAGCAATGGCTTTGCTCTGTTTTTTTTATTGTCTTGTTTGACCTGTAATCAGAAAGGACTCCTCATCTCTTAGACTTTTTTATTTTCTCTCTGAGATGAGGATAAGTATGAAAAAAATGGTCAAAATAGTAATGAGTTAACAAAAAAGTATAAGTGTTGAAGCTAGCGTTTGTTAGGATACAGAATGTATTTAAAAGCTGTGTCTTCTATTCCAAAACGAGGTGATCGTCTATGCAAACGAAAAGGTTAGTTCGAATAGTTGCCCTATTTGTAGCTGTCTGGGTGATCATTTTAGCTGAGGTTTCCCTAGGGGGGATTCAAAAAGTAGCGTTTGCGAACAATCAATCTAAAGAAGAAATAAAAGCTCCTATAGAGGTAGAAATTCAATTGAAATGTATGTATTTGGATGGAGAAATTAGTGAAGAGACGGTCACAGAAACAATCTATTCAATGGAGAACTTTTGGGCTAAATATGAAGAATGGAAATTTACGGGAATAGAAAACAAAAAGCTTGTCTTTCATAAGGAAATGGATGATATCTCCCCCTTATTAAAAGCAAATGGTTATTTTGGAATTACAAATGATGGAATATTATCCATTTTTAATGGGAAGCCATATAAATCTCATATTATCCAATCTTTTTTTCAAATTGATGTAGGAAAGCTTGAGAGCCATAAAAGAAATGAATTGAAAAAAGGGATTCCCATTAAAACAAAAGATCGTTATGTAGAAGTATTAGAAATATTTAAAACATACACAAAAGAAAAGCAAGCCAATTAGAAGGCATACGAAGCCCTTTAATTAACTGAGACTACGAATGCCTTCTATCTATCATGATCAAATTTAAGAACCGGTCACACTGGTTCTTTTTTGTTGTCTCGGTTAAAATCCCCATTGATTTCAGGGTATATTAGGAAACCTTGAAATCAATGGAGAATAATTTGAAAACTATAACATTTTTCTTAATCCCTTATATATTGTATGATAAAATGATGTACAGCAATTCAGAGGAGAGAAGATAAATTGTACGAATTTATTAAAGGAACGGTTCAATATATTGGACCTGAATATATCGTGATTGAAAATAATGGGATGGGCTATCAAATTGCAGCACCGAATCCTTTTATTTACACACAATACTCTGGTCAAGAAGTGAACATCTATACTTATACATATGTTCGAGAAGATATTCTCGCTTTATATGGTTTCCAGTCACGTCAAGAGAAGACGTTGTTTATGAAACTCTTAAATGTAACGGGAATTGGCCCAAAGGGGGCCCTTGCGATCCTAGCTTCTGGTGAACCTCAGCAGGTTGTTCAAGCCGTTGAGAATGAGGATGAGGCTTTTCTTGTTAAATTCCCAGGTGTTGGCAAAAAAACAGCAAGACAGATGATTCTTGATTTAAAAGGGAAGCTACCAGATCTATTGCCAGACTATGTACCGAATTTATTTCAGCCGGAACATAATGAAACGTCAAGCAGTCAATATGAAGAGTTTGAGGAAGCTGTTCTGGCTTTAGTAGCTCTTGGTTATTCAGAGAGAGAAATTAAAAAAATCTCTCCTGAATTAAAAAAAGAGTCTCTTACGACCGACCAGTATATTCGAAAGGGTCTGCAAATGCTGCTAAGGTCGTAAGCTTGGGGGTGATGAGGAATGGAAGAACGAATTATTTCAAGTGAAGCCGAGCTAGGGGATATATCTTTTGAGACAAGTCTTCGTCCACAAACATTAAAACAGTATATTGGACAGGATAAAGTAAAAGAAAACTTATCCGTGTTTATTGAAGCCGCTAAGCTTCGTCAAGAAACCTTAGATCATGTTCTCCTTTACGGTCCACCGGGACTTGGAAAAACAACTCTTGCTGTTATTATTGCTAATGAAATGGATGTTCATATTCGAACAACGGCAGGGCCAGCCATTGAACGACCAGGTGATTTAGCCGCAATTTTAACGGCATTAGAACCAGGAGATGTGTTATTTATCGATGAGATTCATCGTCTGCCGCGGTCGATTGAAGAAGTACTGTACCCAGCCATGGAAGATTTTTGTCTCGACATTGTGATTGGTAAAGGTTCAAGTGCTCGCTCTGTAAGACTTGATTTACCACCCTTTACGCTTGTTGGAGCAACAACGAGAGCAGGCTCTTTGTCAGCTCCTTTACGAGATCGATTTGGGGTTCACAGTCGACTTGAATATTATACGACCGACGATTTAAAAGAAATTGTGATTCGAACGGCAGAAGTTTTGGAAACAGAGATTGATATGCAGGCAGCTTCGGAAATTGCCAGTCGATCACGAGGAACACCGAGGATTGCGAACCGCCTTTTAAAAAGAGTCCGTGACTTTGCTCAAGTGCGTGGAAATGGCCGCATTGATGAAGTGATGGCTAGAGAATCACTTGAACTTCTTCAAGTTGACCGTTTAGGGTTAGACCATATTGACCATAAATTAATAAGAGGGATTATTGAGAAATTCCGTGGTGGTCCAGTTGGACTTGAAACGATTGCCGCAACCATTGGTGAAGAAGCAACGACGATTGAAGATGTCTATGAACCATATCTTTTACAGATTGGATTTCTACAGCGGACACCAAGAGGAAGGCTAGTGACAAATTTAGCTTATCGTCATTTAGGACTGGAGGTGCCCAAAGATTGACAGGGATTGGCAAACTACTGATGACAGTTGGTGTAGTCATTTTCATTATCGGCTTGCTGATGCAATTTATCCAAATTGGAAAATTGCCAGGTGATATTGTGATCAAGAAAGGGAGCACGACCTTTTACTTCCCTATAGTGACTTCAATTGTTTTAAGTGTTGTGCTGTCACTGATTTTTTATTTTATTGGAAAGTTTCGTTAAACCGTTAACTTCATTCAGCAGAAGTCCTCCACTTCTGTAAGTCGGGGATGAATGCAAAAACTCGGGGGTTAAACCCCCACTGAATGAAGTTAAGCCTCCGGCGAGCCTTGCGATTTTTTACGGTCATTTATCGAGTGAGCTCGATAAAAATCCGGGCGCAAATTCGGCGGGGCGAATTTGATTAGATAGGGTGACATGATGAAAGTAGATTTATTTGATTTTCACTTACCAGAGGAATTAATTGCTCAAACTCCATTAGCTGATCGTTCAAGTAGCAGGCTCATGGTGTTAAATAAAGAAACCGGTACGATCGAACACGATGTGTTTAAACAGATTAAAGACTATCTACAACCGGGTGACTGTCTTGTCTTAAATGATACGAGGGTTTTGCCTGCTCGCCTATTTGGTGAAAAAGAAGAAACAGGGGCTAAAATAGAAGTTTTATTGTTGAAACAGCAAGAGGGTGACCGCTGGGAGACGCTCGTCAAACCAGCTAAACGAATAAAAAAAGGGACAAGAATCTACTTTGGTCATGGTTTATTATCTGCTGTTTGTGTAGAGGAACTCGGGCAAGGTGGGAGGATTCTTGATTTTGAATATGAGGGGATTTTTTATGAAGTACTGGATCAATTAGGGAAGATGCCACTGCCTCCTTATATTAAAGAACAATTGGATGATCAAGACAGGTATCAAACAGTCTATGCGCGTGAAAGAGGGTCTGCTGCAGCACCAACTGCGGGACTTCATTTTACGGAAGAGTTGCTTGAAGAGATTCAAGCAGCGGGTATACATATTGCTTTTATCACCTTGCATGTAGGCTTAGGGACATTCAGACCTGTTAGTGTGGATGAGGTTGATCAACATAAAATGCATTCCGAATATTATCAAATGTCAGAAGGAACTGCGGCCTTGTTAAATGAGGTTAAAAGCTCAGGAAGGAAGATTATTTCGGTTGGTACGACTTCGACACGTACACTTGAAACTATTGCTTCGGCTTGTGATGGCAAATTTCAAGCTATGGGCGGTTGGACGGATATATTCATCTTTCCAGGATATGAGTTTAAAGCCATTGATGGTATGATTACTAATTTTCATCTTCCAAAATCAACGCTCATTATGTTGGTCAGTTCATTAGCAAGTAGAGAGTCTGTGTTACATGCTTATGAGACAGCCGTAAAAGAGCGTTATCGATTCTTTAGTTTTGGAGATGCGATGCTCATTATTTAAGTTGCAACGAGATAGGCCATTTAGGTTTGAAAGGAGAATACTTTCTTGACTGCAGTAACATATGAATTAATCAAAACGTGTAAACAAACAGGTGCCCGCCTTGGGCGAGTACATACGCCACATGGGTCATTTGATACACCTACTTTTATGCCGGTCGGAACATTAGCGACGGTTAAAACGATGTCACCTGAAGAACTAAAGGAAATGGGTGCTGGGATTATTTTAAGCAATACCTATCATTTGTGGCTACGTCCAGGATATGATATCGTAAAAGAGGCTGGAGGCCTGCATAAATTTATGAATTGGGATCGTGCGATTTTGACCGATTCTGGTGGCTTTCAAGTATTTAGTTTAAGTAAGTTCCGTAAAATTGAAGAAGAAGGGGTTCATTTTCGAAATCATTTAAACGGCGACAAACTTTTTCTTTCACCAGAAAAAGCAATGGAGATTCAAAATGCGCTCGGATCTGATATTATGATGGCTTTCGATGAATGCCCGCCATACCCAGCAGAATATGATTATATGAAAAAATCAGTTGAAAGAACGTCACGTTGGGCAGAACGCTGTTTGAAAGCACATGAAAGACCGAATGATCAAGGGTTATTTGGTATTATCCAGGGTGGAGAGTATGAAGAATTACGCAAACAAAGTGCGCGTGATCTTGTATCACTTGACTTTCCGGGTTATGCGATTGGGGGGCTTTCTGTTGGAGAGCCGAAAGATATTATGAATCGTATGCTTGATTATACAACACCACTGCTACCAGCAAATAAGCCACGCTATTTAATGGGCGTTGGCTCACCAGATTCATTGATTGATGGAGCAATCCGTGGAATTGATATGTTTGATTGTGTTTTACCAACTCGAATTGCGAGAAATGGAACGTTGATGACATCAAGTGGTCGTCTTGTTGTTAAAAATGCCCGGTATGCGAAGGACTTCGGTCCGATTGATGAGAATTGTGATTGCTATACATGCCGTAATTACAGTCGGGCTTATATTCGTCACCTTATACGTTGTGATGAAACATTCGGAATTCGTTTAACATCTTATCATAACCTATATTTTCTGGTAAAATTAATGGAACAAGTCAGACAAGCGATTTTAGAAGATCGACTGGGGGACTTTAAAGAAGAGTTTTTTGAGCAGTACGGTTTTAATGAACCAAATGCCAGGAACTTTTAAATAGATGTTGAAAGGAGGGAAAAAGAAATGGATATATTGGGAACTTTAGGTCCTATTATTTTAATGTTTGTTCTATTTTATTTCCTATTAATTCGTCCACAGCAAAAAAAGCAAAAAGCTGTTCAACAAATGCAGAACGAGTTAAAAAAGGGAGATAAGATTGTTACAATCGGAGGCCTGCATGGAATTGTTGATGCGGTTGATGAGGGTAAGGTCGTGATTAAATGTGGAGATGGAAGTCGTCTTACATATGACAGAAATGCAGTTCGTGATATTGTAGAATCTGCTCAATCTTAATATCGATAAATAGGTCTGGGACATAAGAAAACAGGAAGCGATATTCTATGCTTCCTGTTTTCTTATGTCCTTTTTTATGTTGCTTGTGATTTTCCTCCCATGTTTACTCCTAAAATCCCACCCATCATTGCAATTAAAATATAGCAAATATAATAAATAATTTGCTCAAAAGAAAATAGGCTGTCAAGACCTAAGAACTGGTAGAGAAAAATAATTGCTGAGTAGACGATCCCAGTTAATCCACCAAGCAACCAGCCTTTTTGTTTTCCTTTTCCACCTGAAATAAAACCACCTGCAAATATAGAAATAAAAGAGATCGCCGTGATGATATATTGTACGGATGATTCTTGTAAGGAAGTAAATCTTAATAAAAAGGCAAAAATTAAGCTACTGACAACGGCCAAAATAAAAATAGTTAAAGTTCCGTATAACACAGCACTACCAAGGTTTTTTGAATCTTCGATGACCAATCTCTCCTTTCAGTCATAGGCTGATGGCAAGTCAATATCAGCCTGTTCCCTTTGTACATGCATATTCGGAAATGTTTATAAATAGAATCATAACCTCTTTTTTATAAGATAAGAAAATATAAAATTTCTGAATTGATCAGTGTGGTCTAGCTCCAGGAGTCATCCGCTCGAGATCACAACACAAGCCAATAGGTGGGCGCTTTGTGTTTTTCTTACTTGTCAAAATAAAAAACAAGATTTCCTATTATGATTTTATCAATAGAGCGCACACTAAGCATGGAGAATTTGAAAGGGGAAAGGGAATATGAACGACTATCTCATCGTGATATTTCGGACTCTATTTTTATATTTTTTGATATTATTTGTTTTTCGTTTAATGGGGAAACGGGAAATTGGTGAATTAGGTGTATTTGACTTAGTGGTCAATATTATGATCGCTGAGATGGCTGTTATGGCGATTGATAAAACGAACATAGAGATAATGAAAGCAATTGTACCCATTATTTTATTAATGCTCATTCAAATTTTAACGGCACAACTGTCGTTGAAAAGTAAAAAGTTTAGGGATGTAATTGACGGTTCTCCAACCATTATTATCAATCAAGGTCAAATAGATGAAAAAGCGATGAGTAAGCAACGATATAATTTCGATGATTTATTACAACAACTGAGAGAAAAGAATGTACATAATATTGCTGATGTTGAATTTGCTATTCTCGAACCTTCTGGAAAACTGTCTGTCTTTGAAAAGGAAGAACAAGAAGGCGATTTAACACTTCCTCTTATTATTGATGGGAAGGTGCAACAAGATCATTTGAATTACGTGAATAAAACAGAGTTATGGCTTAGACAAAATTTGAAAAAAAGAGGGTACCCTGACATAAAAAAGATATCATTTTGTAGTTTCCAAAATGGAGAATTTTATATTGATTTGATTGATGAATAATGAATGATGAACAAAAAGGACCTTTTTGGGGCCTTTTTATTCATCGTTTTATTCTAGAATGATGCTGTCCAAATATAGCAAGTTTTGATAAGGGCTTTCCAATCCAAGGAATCCGATTTAACTCCTCTTTTTGCAATAAACCGAGTAGCAAAATCAATAGAAGATAGACGAAACTTATGGCTATTGTAACGAGTAAAACTTTAAATGAAAGGAGCTGTTCCGAAGGGAGATGGTGTAAAAGCCAATACCCTGTCCAACCGGAAACACCCATAACAAAAAAGGTTTTTAAATAATCCCGTATATAAAATGTAAAGGAGATCGCCTTTAGTGCAGTTGCAAAATGAAGCAAAGTGACGAGGACGAAACCAACGAGCAAACCAATGGCTACCCCGTTTATTCCAAAAGCAGGCTGGCTTGCTAGTAAAAAAATCACAGCTGTTTTGACGACTGCTCCTATTAAACTGTTAATCATGGCAGCTCTAGCTAAATTAAGTGCTTGGAGTGCTGCTTGCAATGGTCCTTGATAATAGTAAAAAAGAAAAAAAGGTGCCATTAATTGAATGAAATGTGCTCCACTTGTTGAACCGTATAACACCTCCATTAATGGATCGGATAGAACATACAAGACAACGACAGCCAGTCCACCTGTTAAAAAGACAAATCGAAGTGCTTGTTGCAGGAGGTATTCTACGAGTTTCATATTGTTTTTTGAATGTGCTTCACTAATCGCTGGCACAAGTGAAGTGGCTAAAGATTGGGTGACAAAGGATGGGAGCATTAATAATGGCAGGGCAAAACCAGTTAGTGCCCCATATTGTTTTGTTGCGGAAACAGCGATAACACCGGCAATAGCAAGGCTGTGTGCAACGACGATTGGTTCGAAAAACCAGGAAAGAGATCCGATCATCCGACTGCCGGTTGTGGGGATGCCAATACTCATTAGTTCTTGAAAGGTTGTTTTCCCGGATTTTAAATAGGTGAAAAACTGTTTTCTGACCCGAAATTTCTTTTTCAATTTAAATGATGTAATTAAGTAAATCAGTGAAGCTAGTTCTCCAATAACAGAAGCGACCATTGCTGCAGCTGCTGCGTATTCAATCCCATAGGGTAGAAAGGCTTTTGTTAAGATAGCAATTAAGGCAATTCGAATAACTTGTTCGATCATTTGTGATAATGCAACAGGTTTCATACTTTGTCTACCTTGGAAGTAGCCTCTAATAACAGACGAAATAGCGATTACTGGTACAACTGGGGCAATCGCTAAAAGAGGTAGAAGTGTTCTTGAATCGGTTAAAAGAGTTTCAGCTAGTAATGGTGCCATTAGGAGTAGCAATGGAGTAAAAATGACTGAAAGTGTGATCGTCGTTGCTAATGATACAACAAGGATTTTTTTAACTTTTGCTTTATCTCCTACCGCCTCAGCTTCTGCTACATTTTTCGAAATAGCAACAGGAAGACCAATTTGGGTAAGTGTAATGACAAGAATAAAAGTCGGAAAGGCCATCATATAAAGCCCGACACCTTCTTCGCCGATAAAGCGGGCAATTACAATGCGATTAATAAACCCTAAAACACGTGTAATAAGTCCTGCTGCTAATAAAATTATGGTCCCTTTTAAAAACTTGGACATTGCATTCCCTGCCTTCTCAAAAAAGGTTTAATCATATACAATTATTTATATGCAAGGATGTGGACAAAGCATGACTAAGAAATTGTTAGATTAGAGAGCGTCATCCCTTTGAAGTTAGATAATTAACTAACTTTAGCGTCTAGGGGCTCTTGGGTCTACAGTCAAACGGTTAAAGAAGGTTAAAGAACAACCTTCTCCACCGGCTCTTTTGATGCTTTTCTCCCCTAGGCAAGGCGCTTGTACTTTTTTTATATGAATTTGCGAGGAGGGGCTAATAATATGAAGGTTAGCCATGATAATGATCAATTTCGTCATAAAGTAAGACCAGCATTGAAAAGTAAACAGGAAGAGTTTTTCACTTTCGGTTATGGTCGTGTTTCGGAAGAGGATATTTGGGATTTTTTAGTGAGTAAAAAATGGCGAAAAGAGAGTAGTGATATGAAACTATTTGAAGTTGTCCAAGATATCCTTTCTCTTAAAGTAGGAGAATTTATGAATTATACACAAGTGAAGGCGCTAAAAGAGGCCGAATTTACACTCGATAATGAAGAAGAACGATTAGAGTTATTAAAATAGTACATAAAATAAAGGGATAACTTTGAGATTGTCCCTTTTTTATGTTGTAATCTTATACGAAATTGACAGCTATTCGAAACTGTTTCATAATAAAAATATTCCCTTTTTAAGAAGCCTATTTCAGATTTGTTATATACATAAAAATAATCTTTTTAATGGCTCGATTAAGCTCTTACTATGTTCTATGGGATGTACGAATGTTTTACTTATTTGTTGGTTTTGGATTTAAGGAGGAACTGTACATAATGATAAAAAGAAGTCGGATTGTTGCCTTTGTTATTTTTATTGTCGTCATGGGTGGATTAATGGGGGTAATGACAAAGGATGTTGTCAGTAATATCAAACTTGGACTCGATCTTCAAGGTGGGTTTGAGGTACTTTATGAAGTAAAGGAAGCTAAAGAGGGACAAGTGATTGACCAGAAAGCTCTCGCAAGTACGGCTGAAGCATTGGATCGAAGGATCAATGTTCTCGGTGTAAGTGAGCCAGTCATCCAGATAGAAGGAGAAAATCGAATTCGGGTCCAATTAGCAGGAGTGGAAGATCAAAACGAAGCAAGGGAAATCCTATCGACAGAAGCAAATCTAACTTTCCGTGATGCGAATGATCGTATATTGATGGATGGAGCTGATCTTGCAGAGGGTGGAGCTCAGCAAACCTTTGATGAAAATGGTAGCCCAAGTGTTTCGATTAAATTAAAAAGTGCCGATAAATTTAGAGAAGTGACTCAAGAAATTGTAAATATGGGTGCGCCCAATAATGTTTTGGCCATCTGGCTTGATTTTGAAGAAGGAGAAGATTCCTATCAGACTGAAATTCTGAAACCGAATCCAAAGTTTGTTTCAGCACCAACGGTAAGAGAAGTATTTAATCAAGATACTGTTTCCATAGTGGGGAATTTTACGGTGGCAGAAGCAAAAAGCTTATCAGATATTTTAAATGCAGGAGCACTGCCAGTAAAGTTAGATGAAATCTACTCGAACTCAGTAGGTGCCCAATTTGGAGAACAAGCTCTACAAAAGACGGTCTTTGCTGGATTAATTGGGGTAGCAGCCGTTTGTCTGTTTATGATCTTTTACTACCGTTTACCAGGAATGATCTCAACGATTACTTTAACGGTGTATGTATTTTTAGTATTAACTATTTTTGATTTGATGAATGTCGTTCTTACCTTACCAGGGGTTGCAGCTCTTATTCTTGGGGTTGGTATGGCTGTTGATGCTAATATTATAACGGCAGAAAGAATTAAGGAAGAAATAAGAGTTGGTAAGACGATTAAATCAGCGTTCAAAGCAGGGAATCAGAATTCATTATCAACGGTTACAGATGCTAACCTTACAACTCTTTTAGCTGCAGCTGTCCTTTTTTATTATGGAACAAGTTCGGTAAAAGGCTTTGCAACTAGCTTAATCATTGGGATATTAGGTAGTTTCATTACCAATGTGTTTTTATCGCGATGGTTATTAGGATTGTTTGTTAATAGTGGTTTATTAGATAAAAGACCAGGCTGGTTTGGCGTGAAGAAGGGTGCTATTCATGATTTGAAAGATAATGTTGATACTTTAGATTTAACAACAAAATTTGATCAATTTGATTTTGTGAAGAATCGGAAAAAGTTCTTAACATTCTTTGGTACACTGCTTGTCATTGGGATTATTATTTTGTCTGTATTTAAATTAAATTTATCGATCGATTTTACAAGTGGAACTCGTGTGGATATTTTAACAAAAGAGTCGTTAACAACAGAAATGGTTGCTGATGAATTTGAAAAAATAGGGACACCTACAGACGATATTGTTATTTCTGGAGATGAACGAAATACGGGTGTAGCACAATTTAATGTGGCTCTATCACAAGAGGAAATTGCCAATATAAAAACACATTTTCAAGAAGAGTTTGGGGCGGAGCCTAGCGTTAGTAGTGTCACACCGATTGTTGGAAAAGAACTTGCGAAAAATGCCGTGCTTGGTGTTTTAATTGCATCGATTGGTTTAATTATCTTCGTATCATTTCGTTTTGAATGGCGAATGGCAGTTTCTGCTGTTATTGCCTTATTATATGCAGCGATCATTGTTATTCCGGTCTTTAGTATTACGAGAATACAGGTTGACTTAACTTTTATTGCTGCTTTATTAACAATTGTCGGCTATGCCATCAATGATACGATTGTTACCTTTGACCGAATGAGAGAAAATATGCAAAAAAGAAGACGTATTAAAACATTTGAGGATATTGCCGATATTGCCAATACAAGTTTAAGGCAGACGCTTGGCCGCTCGATTAATACCGTTTTGATGACAACCGTTACGGTTATCTCAGTCATGGTTTTCGGTAGTGAATCATTATTTCCATTTGCGGTTGCTTTAACTGTTGGCTTGGTAGTTGGTACGCTTACGACTATCTATATTGCTATCCCACTTTGGGTTGAATTTAAGCATCGGGAATTGAAACAAAAGGGTGTTATTAATACGTATAAAGAAAAGAAAGTAATCAGTGATGAACCACAAGTGTAAGCTGCGGGATACCCGCAGCTTTTTTTACCTACGATTCCCATTCAAACCATACTTCTATAATTGAATCCTTTCCACCTGTCTTGTATAATGATTAGATTGAGGGGTGAACGTATGTTAAAGTCGAAAACACGTTGGGTTGTTCGATCATCAAATCAAGAAAAAGTCACTCAACTGGTGGAAATACTCAATGTCACACCATTAGTTGCATCGCTACTTGTTAACAGAGGATTAGAAAATCCTGATGAAGCAAGGGCTTTTTTATTTAATGAAAAACAAGAATTTCATGATCCGTTTCTTTTAAAGGATATGGATAAAGTCGTAACAAGAATTAAACAAGCGGTCCTTGAAAATGAAGCCATTCTTATTTTTGGAGACTATGATGCCGATGGAGTGACAAGTACAACCGTCATGATGAAAGCATTACAAGAACTTGGTGCAAATGTAGAATTTTATATACCCAATCGTTTCACAGAAGGTTATGGTCCAAACGAGGGGGCTTTTCGATACGCCCATGAAATGGGCGTCAGGCTTATCATTACCGTTGATACAGGAATCGCTGCTCTTCATGAGGCAAGTATAGCGAAGGAACTGGGTGTTGATTTAATTATTACAGATCACCATGAACCAGGGCCGGAGTTACCAGACGCCTTTGCCATTATTCATCCAAAACTTGAAGATAGTTCCTATCCATTTCATGAACTTGCTGGAGTGGGTGTTGCGTTTAAATTGGCTCATGCGTTGTTAGGACGAGTTCCTGAGCATTTGCTGCCATTTGCTGCGATTGGCACGATTGCCGATCTTGTACCTTTGAAAGATGAAAATAGACTCATTGCTCAAAAAGGTTTGGACAAACTAAAAGGTGCCGACAATGTCGGCTTAAAAGCTCTTTTGAAGCTTGCAGGAGCAGAGCAGTCAGGAATCAATGAAGAAACGGTTGGATTCTCCCTCGCTCCTCGTATAAATGCAGCCGGTAGATTGGATAGTGCAGACCCTGCCGTTCACTTATTGTTAGCTGAGGATGCTTATGAGGCAGAAGATTTAGCAGACGAAATTGAACAATTAAATAAAGAGCGAAAAGAATTGGTGAACAGTATAACAGAAGAAGCCATTCAATTAGTTGAACAACAATTCCCTATTGAGGAGAACTCTTGTCTTGTGATCGGAAAAGTAGGATGGAACCCTGGTGTCATTGGAATTGTGGCATCAAGGCTTGTGGAAAAATATTACCGACCAACCATTGTATTAAGCTACGATCAAGAAAAGGGAACAGCAAAGGGTTCTGCAAGAAGTATCCAAGGTTTTGATCTTTTTAAAAGTTTATCGACCTGCCGTGAGCTATTACCCCATTTTGGGGGTCATACAATGGCAGCAGGTATGACACTAAATTTAACCGATGTAGAAGAATTGCGTTCACGTTTGAATCAACTTGCAAAACAGCAATTAAAACCAGAAGATTTAATTCCCATTACGTACATTGATACAGAAATAAGTATTCACGATATACACTTAGCTGCAATTGAGGAGATGAATAAATTAGCTCCGTATGGGATGGATAATCCAAAGCCGAAGGTAGTTATTAAGGATGCGCGTATTGCTAATATCAGACAAATTGGCTCTGAGCAAAATCATTTAAAGTTGACATTAGAACATGATGAGGCATCTTTAGATGCCGTAGGGTTTGGCCTAGGGTGGGTATGTGATCATATCTCTCCTGTTGCTAAGCTATCTGTAATCGGAGAATTATCGATTAATGAGTGGAATAATCGGAAAAAACCGCAAATCTTTTTACAAGATATTTCGATCTCTTCATGGCAGCTATTTGACTATCGGGGGGCAAAAAAGCTGATTCGAATAGCGAATGAACTGCCAGTTGAACAGACGAAATGGATTGTTTTTCATGATGAACTTACGGAAAAGCTTCAAAGAACATTAGGCGACAGCGAAGTGTTATTTATTTCATCTTCAGATGAAGCAGAGAAGCTCCAACTAGATCATTGTCATGTTGTATTAGTTGATTTGCCATCTTCAAAAGAAATACTCATTCGTTTATTTGCTGGGAAAAAGGTTTCAAGAATCTATGCCCATTTTTATAAAGCGGAAAGTGATTTTTTCTCAACAATTCCAAAAAGAGAGCATTTTACATGGTATTATGCTTTACTAGCCAAAAAAGGACCTTTTGATCTGAAAAAGCATGGTGATGCGTTGGCCAAGCATCGTGGATGGACACGTGAAACAGTCGATTTTATGTCACAGGTGTTTTTTGAACTTAATTTTGTTACAATGGAGAATGGACTCATTATATTAAATAAAAATGCGAAAAAGCATGATTTATCAGATTCTAAAACTTATCAACAAAAGCAGGCTCAATTAGAACTTGAAAAGGATTTGTTATATTCATCGTTTCAACAACTAAAAGACTTGTTTACTCAAGTGTTGCAAGGACCGGTGACATCGGAGGAGGCTGTGGAAGAATGGACTTAAAAAAATTCGTAACAATTGTAGAAGGTTGGCCTAAACCTGGTATTAGTTTTAAAGATATTACGACACTCATGGATAATGGTGAGGCTTATAAATATGCAACAGATCAAATCGCCGGGTATGCTCGTGAACAAAAGATTGATCTTGTTGTGGGACCTGAAGCTCGTGGTTTTATTATTGGTTGCCCAGTGGCATATGTTCTTGGCGTTGGTTTTGCACCTGTTCGTAAAGAAGGAAAGCTACCACGTGAGACCGTTAAGGTTGACTATGGCTTAGAATATGGAAATGATGTCCTAACGATTCATAAGGATGCAATTAAACCTGGACAAAGAGTCCTTATTACGGATGATTTACTCGCAACCGGTGGAACGATTCAAGCGACCATTCAATTAGTAGAAGAACTCGGTGGGATTGTTGCTGGTATTGCTTTTCTAATTGAATTAAGTGAATTAGATGGACGGAGTAAGCTCAAAGGTTATGATATAACAACATTAATGACATTTTAGACGCTGGGAGCGCTTACAAAAATAAGCGCTCTTTTCCTATACTTTTAATGGATTTTTAATAATACTGAAAAATAGCACACATTCTCTTTACATCTTGCTGTTTTTTTTCGATAATAAAAACAATCATTTGATTTTTTAAACGATTTTGGGTACTTCTTTGAAAATTTATATAAAAAGGTGATTCTATGGCGAATGATCAAGTATTGACCGCCGAACAAGTCATCGATCGAACAAGGACATATTTAGATGATGAGGATGTTGAGTTTATTCAGAAGGCATATGAATTTGCGAGTCATGCTCATCGTTTACAATATAGAAAATCTGGTGAACCGTATATTATCCATCCTATACAAGTCGCAGGCATTCTTGCTGACTTAGAAATGGATCCATCCACGGTCGCATCTGGATTTCTCCATGACGTTGTTGAAGATACAGAAGCTTCTCTACAAGATTTAAAGGAAGCCTTTAGCGATGAAGTGGCCATGCTCGTCGATGGTGTAACAAAGCTCGGTAAAATAAAGTATAAGTCTCACGAGGAACAACAAGCAGAAAATCATCGGAAAATGTTTGTAGCTATGGCTCAAGATATCCGGGTGATTATGATTAAATTGGCGGACCGACTTCATAATATGCGGACATTGAAACATTTGCCAGCTGAAAAGCAGCGTCGTATTTCAAATGAAACATTGGAGATTTTCGCTTCTCTTGCTAATCGTTTGGGGATTTCCACCATTAAATGGGAACTTGAAGATACCGCATTACGATATTTAAACCCGCAACAATATTACCGTATTGTTAATTTAATGAAGAAAAAACGGGCAGAGCGGGAACAATATTTAGATGAAGTCATTCATGAGCTACAAAAAAATATGGAGGAAGTCGGCATTAAAGCGGATATGTCCGGTCGTCCCAAACATATTTATAGCATCTATCGAAAAATGACTCGTCAAAACAAACAGTTCAATGAAATTTATGATTTGTTAGCGATAAGAATTGTCGTCAATTCAATTAAAGACTGCTATGCTGTGCTCGGTATTATTCATACTTGCTGGAAACCGATGCCAGGTAGATTTAAAGACTATATTGCCATGCCAAAGCCGAATATGTATCAATCCTTGCATACAACTGTTATTGGTCCAAAAGGTGATCCACTTGAAGTACAAATTCGTACGACTGAGATGCATCGAATCGCTGAATTTGGGATTGCCGCTCACTGGGCATATAAGGAAGGCAAAACAATAAATGAAGACTCTTCATTTGAAGACAAGCTTACGTGGTTTCGTGAGATTCTTGAATTCCAAGATGATACGATTAATGCTGAAGAGTTTATGGAATCGTTAAAAGTAGATTTATTCTCTGATATGGTGTTTGTCTTTACTCCAAAAGGTGATGTGATTGAGCTACCATCTGGTTCTGTACCGATTGATTTTGCTTATCGAATTCATTCAGAGATTGGTAATAAAACGATCGGGGCGAAAGTGAATGGAAAGATGGTTACCCTTGATTATAAACTGAAAACCGGAGATATTTTAGAGATTCTCACGTCTAAGCACTCGTATGGGCCAAGCCAAGACTGGTTGAAGCTTGCCCAAACTTCACAAGCGAAAAATAAAATAAGAGCCTTTTTTAAGAAGCAAAGAAGAGAAGAAAATATTGAAAAAGGCCGCGAACAGTTAGAAAAAGAGCTTCGTCTTATGGAGTTTGATTTAAAAGAGGTTTTAACACCAGATAATGTAAAACGAGTGGTTGAAAAGTTTAATTTTTCCAATGAAGATGATATGTATGCAGCTGTTGGTTATAGTGGTATTACAGCCCTTCAAGTCGCCAACAGATTGACCGAGAAATTGCGTAAAAAACGGGATCTTGAACAAAGTGCTAATATTTCAAATGCCGTTTCGGAATTAAAAACGTTGCCACAAAAGAAGAAAAGGGAGTCTGGTGTTCGAGTTGAAGGGATTGACAATTTACTTATTCGTCTTTCTCGTTGTTGTAATCCAGTTCCTGGTGATGATATTGTCGGCTTTATCACAAAGGGTAGAGGGGTTTCTGTACACCGTAGAGATTGTCCGAATATCGAAACAGATGAAGTGAAAGAAAGGCTTATTCCGGTTGAGTGGGAGACAGGGCTTAATGATCGGAAGGAATATAATGTTGAAATCGAAATAACAGGTTTTGATAGAAGAGGTTTATTAAATGAAGTTCTTCAAGCTGTTAATGAAACGAAAACAGATATTTCAGCCGTATCTGGTCGTACTGACCGTAATAAAATGGTTACGATTACGATGTCGATTTCAATATTAAATGTAAGTCATCTACAAAAGGTTGTTGAACGAATTAAACAAATCCATGATTTGTATGCAGTACGAAGAATCATGAATTAAGGTGAAAATATGAGGATTGTTGTGCAGAGAAGTAAAAAAGCGAGTGTCACGGTAAATGAAAGGGTTGTTGGCGAGATTTCAGAGGGGCTCGTGCTATTAGTAGGTGTTACTCATGAAGATACAGAGGCAGATGCTGCTCATTTGGCCGATAAAATTGTTAACCTCCGCATTTTTGAAGATGAAAATGATAAAATGAATTTATCATTGCTCGATGTCGGTGGGAGTATTCTTTCCGTGTCGCAATTTACTTTGTATGGAGATTGTCGAAAAGGACGAAGACCCAATTTCATGGCGGCAGCAAAGCCTGATCATGCATTAGGTATTTATCTCCACTTTAATAAGTTACTAGAAACTAAAGGAATCCATGTTGAAACAGGGGAATTTGGGGCGATGATGAATGTTTCCTTAAATAATGATGGACCTGTGACGTTGATTTTGGAAAGTTAAAAAAGAGAGCAGACCATTTTTTTGGTCAAGCTCTCTTTTTTATTTTGGGTTTAATTATCTTTAAAATAGCGGGCGAGTCCTTCATAGATTCCTGTGGCTGCTGATTGTTGATATTGATCTGATGTGACATGCAATTCCTCACTAGGGTTACTTAGATATCCTAATTCAATCAGTATTGCTTTTTTACTGTTTTCACGAATCACATAGTAGTCACCAAAGCGTGTTCCACGGTCTTTCATATTTGTTTGTCCGATAACAGCAGAGTGAATATTGATGGCAAGTTCCTTTTGCCATGGATAATAGTAATAGGTTGTTAAACCGCGCACGCTATCATTATTAATACTATCATAATGGATGCTGATAAAGGCGTCAGCGTCATGATAGCTCGCCATGTTCACTCTGGAAGGTAATGAGAGATACTGATCACGATGACGAGTTAGAATCACATCTGCTCCAGCTGCTTTCAGCTTATTAAATAAGTAACTTGCCGTGTCTAGAGTGACTTTTTTCTCTAAAGTGCCACTTACTCCAGTAGCTCCACTATCTCTTCCTCCATGACCAGGATCAATAACAATCTTCTTGTTTTGTAAATATTGGTCAAGTCTTTTGTTTGAAACTTGAGTAGTTGAAACCTCAGTATTTGCTTCTTGTGTAGAGACTAGCCAACTAGCTACATAACCAGTTTGTCCATTGGAAAGCTCAATTTCAACCCAATCATTTTGGAAAAGGATCGCTTTAAAAGTATCTCCTTGATTTGCACGATCGAGAATAGAGGATTGTGTATTTGGATTCTTTCTAATATTTGTCCCGTTATGTAAAATCGAGATTTTGCTATTAACTATCGTTTGCGTTTGTTCATTCTTTGTATTGTCCTCTTTCGTGTTTGTGTTTTGCAGATACATACCTGAAACCCAGCCGATTTGTCCGGCATAATGAATCTTAACCCAATCATTCTTTTCAGAAATGACTTCAACCATTGTCCCTTTATGTAACTTGTTAATAATGGTTCCATTTAAGGTAGGCTCACTACGAAGGTTTAATGAATTTACTGTAGTAATAGCTGTCTTGGGAGACGTTTCATTTTCTGTTTTTTTACTTTTTGCTGAAGATACAGATGTGATACCTGTATCATTTTTTGTAACCAGATAATTGGCAACCCAGCCTTTTTCCTCTTGACTTATACTAATTTGCAACCATTCTCCATCTTCTTTAATGACGGGATATTCCTCTCCCTTTTTCAAAGTGGCGATTACTTGATCATCTAAGCTTGGACCACTTCTGACATTCAGGCTATCTATTGCGACTGAAATGGTAGGGCTAGATGCTTCGGTGGTTGATATAGGTCCAATCCATGGAAGAATAAGAGCCATACAGATGAAGAAAATCAATCTCTTGTGTTTCAGTTTAGTTCCCTCCTTTTATTCTGATCAGAAAATGTTTTATACCCTATTTCTGATACGGTTGTACTTTCCACAATTGGAATAGAACATTTCCTTAAAATACTTCTCTTTTAACAACCGTTTTTCCTTCTCTAATATCGGATTATTTCTTCTTTTATAAAGAGATTCTTTATTGAAAATTTCTTAATGAATGAAATTAATTTGTTTATGAGGGCAAACTACATAAAGAAACCTTATTTTTTTGATAAAAAATATAAAGGGGGATGTCTATGCGGAATGGTGATAAGGGAATGTCAGCTCTTTCTGGAGAAGATCAGTTGTATGGGGTTGATTTTGGGGATAGAATTCAAAAAGGACAAAAGGCGTATATGGTAGAATTAGCGTCCGAATGTGGAATAGCTAGTCAAGATATTAAAAAGTTAAAAAGACAAATGGAACGTAATTAGGTACTCGCTATTGACAATTTTCGATAAGGTTCGTAATATTAGAGAGATAAAGTGAATATAAGCTGTTGAGGAAGAAAAGTAATTTAACTTCAGATGAAAAGAGAGGAAGCACCTTAGGCTGAGAGTGTTTCTACATACTGACTAAATGAAGAACACTTCGGAGGCTTCGCACTGAAAGAGGAATTTTTTCTTTTATTAGGTGATGAACGTGAACAGGCGTTAACTGGAAAGTGGAAGTAATAAGATCCTTATTGCTTCAATTAGGGTGGTACCACGGGAAAAAAGCTCTCGTCCCTTGTATAAATCATACAAGGGACGAGAGCTTTTTTTGTAGGTTTTGTTGAAAAATCATGTTGATGCTTTAAAAGTCTTTCGTGTAGGCGAATAGGAGTTGTGCAATGGAATGGAACTCAGACTCATATACACTACACGAAAGGCCGTTTTCAATAATATTCATTAACAAGATCCTTAATGTAACTAGAGCCTATTACAGCTTTTTCACATACATAGGTTGACTATTGTTGATATCAAGGAGGTTTATTGCTTATGTCCATCCAGATTCCAAGAGGAACCCAGGATATTCTGCCAGGCGAAGTAGAAAAGTGGCAGTTCATTGAAAAAAAAGCGCGCGAACTTTGTGATAAGTTTCAATATCAGGAGATTCGAACTCCTATCTTTGAACATACTGATTTGTTCACAAGAGGAGTAGGGGAAACAACAGACGTTGTTCAAAAGGAAATGTATACCTTTGAAGACCGTGGTAAACGGAGTTTGACATTACGACCAGAAGGAACGGCTTCAACGGTTCGTTCTTTTGTTGAAAATAAAATGTATGGTGACCCGAACCAACCTGTTAAATTGTATTATATGGGTCCGATGTTTCGTTATGAACGACCACAAGCAGGGCGTTTTCGTCAATTTGTTCAATTTGGTGTTGAGGCACTTGGCAGTAAAGACCCGGCTATTGATGCAGAAGTGATTGCTCTTGCCATGTCTATTTATAAAAGCTTAGGTTTAAGCAAGCTAAAGTTGATCATTAATAGCCTTGGTGACAAAGAAAGTCGTGTAGCACACCGTGACGCACTTATTCAACATTTTCAAACGCGAATTGGTGAGTTTTGTCATGACTGTCAAAATCGCCTTGAAAAAAATCCAATGCGGATTCTTGATTGTAAGCAAGACCGTGAGCATGAGTTAATGAAGACTGCACCATCAATCATTGATTATTTAAATGAGGAGTCTAAAGCCTATTTTGAAAAAGTTCAGCAATATTTAACTGATTTGGATATTTCTTTCGTTGTTGATCCAAATCTTGTTAGAGGACTTGATTATTATAATCATACAGCGTTTGAAATTATGAGTGATGCAGAAGGCTTCGGAGCCATTACCACATTATGTGGTGGTGGACGTTATAACGGTTTAACAAAAGAAATTGGCGGTCCGGAAACTCCAGGAATTGGCTTTGCCTTCAGTATTGAACGTTTCATTGCAGCATTGAAAGCAGAGGAAGTTGAACTACCGCTTCATAAAGGAATTGATTGTTACTTCGTTTCACTGGGAGAAGAAGCAAAAGATTATACAGTGAAGCTCTTACACAAACTTCGCCTTGCTGGCTTCTCAGCGGAACGGGATTATTTAGACCGGAAAATAAAAGCACAAATGAAAGCAGCCGACCGATTGAATGCTAAGTTTGTTGCCATTTTAGGTGAAGATGAACTGAAAGAAAATCGTATTAATGTGAAACGAATGGAAACAGGCGAACAATTGGAAATGAGCCTGGAAGATTTTAGCGAGAAATTTCAAGAATTATATCAATAGGAGGAAAAGTTATGTTTGGAAGAACGTATTTTTGTGGAGAAGTGCCTGCGAGCGCTATTGGAGAAAAAGTAAACTTAAAAGGATGGGTACAAAGACGTCGTGACCTTGGCGGTTTGATCTTTATTCATTTGCGTGACCGTACAGGAATTGTTCAGGTTATGTTCAATCCTGAAGTTTCACAAGCAGCATTAGAGGTTGCTGAAAAGGTTCGTAGTGAATATGTAGTTGAAATAGAAGGTACTGTAATCGCTCGGGAGGAATCAACCTATAACCCAAATTTATCAACTGGAACAATTGAAGTTCAAGCTGAAAAAATGACGATTATCAATGCGTCAAAAACACCACCATTTATGATTGAAGATGATACAGAAGTTTCTGAAGATGTTCGTTTAAAATATCGCTATCTTGATTTGAGAAGACCTGCTATGTTTGAAACGTTAAAGATGCGCCATCAAGTGACAAAGACAATGCGTGATTTTCTTGATGGGGAAGGCTTCCTTGACATTGAAACACCTATTTTAACGAAAAGTACTCCTGAAGGTGCCCGTGATTATCTTGTTCCTAGCCGTGTGCATCCTGGTGAGTTTTACGCGCTTCCACAATCACCTCAGCTTTTTAAACAGCTATTAATGGTTAGTGGAGTGGAACGTTATTATCAAATTGCACGTTGTTTCCGTGATGAAGATTTACGTGCGGATCGTCAACCAGAATTTACTCAACTTGACGTTGAGACAAGTTTTATGAGTGCTGAAGATATTCAAACGATGGTTGAGAATATGATGGCCAAAATTATGAAAGAAGTAAAAGGGTTGGATATCACTGTCCCATTCCCACGTATGTCTTATGACGAGGCAATTGGTAGCTACGGTTCTGATAAGCCAGATACTAGATTTGATTTGAAGTTAGTTGATCTATCTGAAGTTTTCCAAAGCTCTAATTTTAAAGTATTTGCTGGGGCTGTTGCTAAAGGTGGTCAAGTGAAAGCATTGAATGTGAAACATGGTGCAAGTAGTTACTCTCGTAAAGACATTGATGCTCTAACTGAATTCGCTGCACGTTATGGGGCAAAAGGTCTTGCATGGCTTAAAGCGGAAGAAGATGGGTTAAAAGGACCGATTATTAAATTCTTTAGTGAAGAAGAATTAGAAGCCCTTAACAAAACTCTTGCGGTTGAAAAAGACGATTTAATTCTTTTTGTTGCTGACAAGAAAAAAATCGTTGCAGATGCTCTCGGAGCTTTACGATTAAAGATCGGGAAAGAATTAAAGTTAATTGATGAAAGCAAATTTAACTTCCTTTGGGTTACGGATTGGCCGTTACTTGAGTATGATGAAGATGCACGTCGCTACTCTGCTGCCCATCATCCGTTTACGATGCCTGTTAGAGAAGATATTGGACTTCTTGATAGTGATCCTAGTAAAGTACGCGCCCAGGCTTATGATATTGTTTTGAATGGTTATGAGCTTGGTGGAGGTTCTTTGCGGATTTTTGAAAGAGATGTTCAAAATAAAATGTTTAAGGCATTAGGTTTCTCAGAGGAAGAAGCAACAAGTCAATTTGGCTTCCTACTTGATGCATTTGAATACGGAACACCTCCGCACGGTGGGATTGCTTTAGGATTAGATCGACTAGTGATGCTATTAACGGGTAGAACGAATTTACGTGATACGATTGCATTTCCGAAAACGGCTAGTGCAAGTGACCTGCTAACAGATGCTCCTGGTGAGGTTAGTCAAGCGCAATTGATTGAGTTACATTTGTCTTCAAATGTCAAAAAATGAGGAAAAGTTCTGTTGGACAACCCTTGAATTGAGAAGTATCCATATGCTATTATATATATAATCTTTAAAAGAGTCCTGATGTGTTCGTCGTGTAACCTAATAGTTTGACCGAACATTTTACCTTCGGGAGTTCGAGTTTTCGATCAGAGTAAATGCCTTCTTGTTAAGGACTTACAATAAATTGAAACAGAACACCCACCTGCTTAGTGCGGGTTCAAACGAGGCATAAAAGCAACGGCATGATTGGGACTCTTTTACTTACATATGCTATAATAAACTTGAAAAAATCCATGTCACATACAATTTGACATGGATTTTTAGCTGTTTTTTAGGAGATATATTCCAAAAGTATGAATCTCCCAATTTTGATCATTATGGTCTATTGGTAGTCTCGAAAAAATTAAAATTCCTCCTGAATTTCTCCTGATACGGTCACCAACATGCTATCTATAGTGATCGTAATTCCTTCATGTACCTTGATTGGTAATTGTTTCGAACATAGAAAGAGTATGATATATTCAATAACGGGAAATACATAAATAAGCTAGAAGAATATTGGAGTTGGTCTAAATGTTACATCAATTTTCGCGTAATGAACTCGCAATTGGTACAGAAGGATTAGAAGCGTTAAAGAATAGTACAGTGGCTGTATTAGGTATTGGAGGAGTAGGTTCCTTTTCTGCTGAGGCTCTTGCTCGTTCAGGTGTTGGGAAACTAATTCTTATTGATAAAGATGATGTTGATATTACGAATGTAAATCGTCAAGTAATTGCTTTACTTTCTACGGTAGGAAGACCGAAAGTAGAATTAATGAAAGAAAGAATTGCTGATATTAACCCTGATTGTGAAGTAGTAGCTTTAAAAATATTTTATACGGAAGAAACATATGAAGAAATTTTTGGCTATGATCTAGATTTTGTTGTAGATGCTTCTGATACAATTTCTTATAAAATTCATTTGATGAAAGAATGTTTGCAAAGAAAGATCCCAATTATCTCAAGTATGGGTGCTGCCAATAAAATGGATCCAACCCGTTTCCAAATTGCAGACATTTCAAAAACGCATACAGATCCACTTGCCAAGGTTATTCGTACAAGATTAAGAAAAGAAGGAATTAAAAAGGGAGTCCCTGTTGTTTTTTCAGATGAAAGCCCAATTGTCATCCGTGAAGATATTCGTAAAGTGGTCGGAAAAGAGGATGCGGAAATCCGCAAAGCCCAAATGCCTCCTTCCTCTAATGCCTTCGTTCCATCTGTAGGAGGGCTTATTATGGCTAGCTATGTAGTCAGACAGCTATTAAGTGACATCAAAATCAGTACGGTAAAAGATGTAAAAGACGCCTAATGGGGCGTTTTTTTGTTTGTTTTTTGAAACCAGAGATTAAAAAGAATATTCAATCCTACTTTATAGTTGTAAGAAAGACAGGCTAAGGGAAAAAATGGGCTTTTAACTCTGTTGACATGTAATTATGTCCTAGTGTACTATTTACCTAGAACACTAATACAATTATATAATGTCTGAAAGGGGATCGTGTAAGTGATAGCATTTAAAGGGTTATATTGGAAAGAGCTGAAAGTATCTTTGTATGACTTTTATATAATGACGGGATTAAGCATGTTTATGTTTATCGCTGGATTTGGTTTAACAAGTTATTTTCAAGAACCGGGTATTGTTGCGGTTATTTCTTTCATTGCATTTGTGATGCATGTGATCTACCTGCCCATTTTCTTACTTTCATCACTTGGGAGAGAAGGAAAAACACAGCTTTGGTTGCATAACCCAAATAGTGGATCAAAGCTGTTATTGGCGAAACTTGTTGCACAATTATCCTATTATTTTATTTCACTTTTTATCGCATTCTTAGTTACGTATTGGACGGTTAATCAGGCGATGAGAACAGGACTTTTTCTGGAGTTTCAAGACCAAGTTCTAAGAGGTCTGATTTTTGTAGGAGTATCTATCACGTTAATGACAATCTATTTCGGGATATGGGTGATCTTTTATTGGTCCTTTTATCACTCAATGAAAGGCATAACGTACTTGAAAAATATTCGTTGGCTCATGATCTTTTTTGTTTGGATGGCGATTAGTGCGATTGGTAATTATATTCGATTCCATCCCCTCTTTGAAAAAGTCACTAGTATAGGGGTGATTCAAATTCATGTTCTTCAAGGAATAAGTTTTCAAGTAGAACAAGAGGGAGCTAATCTCACGCCAGACATTGGGATAATCAATTTTTCAATCATTGGTGGGTTACTTTATACCATTCTGATCATTGCAGTCTTTTTCATTTCAGTTTGGCTTCTTGAACGGAAAGTAGAGGTGTAACATATGGGAAAGGAGTTTCAAGCATCTAAGCCCATTTACATGCAAATCGCAGACAAAATTAAACAACAAATTGTGAGAAATGAACTTAAGCCAGGGGATAAACTCCCTTCTGTAAGAGAAATGGCAGTCCAAACAGGAGTAAATCCAAATACGATTCAAAGAACATACACTGAATTGGAGAGGATGGCAATAGTGGAAACAAAAAGAGGTCAAGGAACATTTGTCGTTGAAAGTGAAACGGTTATCCAAGAATTGAAGTTTCAATTACAAATAGATATGATTTCAACATTTGTTAATAACATGAGAGAACTCGGCTTTTCTGAGAAAGAAATGGTTGCTAGTCTTATTCGCTATTTTGAAGAAGGGCAGGGGAAATAGAATGATTCAATTCGAGAACGTTTCGAAAAAATATGGTCGGGAATTTGCGTTAAAGAATCTATCTTTCGAGCTTACAAAAGGAAAAATATATGGCTTGCTTGGTCCGAATGGTAGCGGGAAATCAACGACCTTAAAGATGATGGCCGGGCTTACTCATCCAACTACTGGAGAGGTGCTCGTAAATGGTAGAGAGGCTAATCGAAGAATTGCAGACGAAGTGGCCTATCTAACGGAGCTTGATATGTTTTATGAATCATTTAATGTAATGGATATGATCAGGTTTTCTGCTTCTCAATTTTCAGACTTTGATATGGATAAAGCTCAGGAATTACTAGCATTCATGTCATTAGATACGACTAAGAAAATAAAGCAGCTTTCTAAAGGAAATAGAGGAAGGTTAAAACTGGTTATTGCCCTTGCCCGTCATACATCTATATTACTACTTGATGAACCTTTTTCCGGTCTTGATCCAATTGTTCGTGAATCAATTGTAAAGGGACTCATATCATTTGTGGATTTTGAACATCAAACAGTTGTCATTGCTACACATGAAATAGACGAAATTGAAGCACTTCTTGATGAAGTTCTTGCCATTCAAAATGGAGTTATTTTAGAAAGAAGAGATGTGGAGCGATTGCGAGAAGAAGAAGGGTTATCTGTTCTCGAATGGATGAAGAAAATGTTTAAGGAATGAAAGGTGTTGATAGAATGACAGGAATTGTGAAACTAAATAATGTTACGAAAACAATTAAAGGAAAAAAAATTATCGATTCCATTAGCTTTGAAGTTCGTAAAGGAGAGGTATTTGGTTTTCTTGGTCCGAATGGAGCGGGAAAGACGACAACAATTCGTATGATTGTTGGGTTGATTGGAATCACTGAAGGTGATATTGAAATTGATGGAAAAAGTATCAAAAAAGATTTTGAACAGGCGGTAAGGCATGTTGGAGCCATTGTAGAAAACCCGGAAATGTATAAATTTCTTACCGGTTATCAAAACTTAATTCATTACGCTCGTATGACAAAAGGAATCAGAAAGGAAAAAATCCTTGAGGTAGTAGAATTAGTAGGATTGACTGAGAGAATTCACGAGAAAGTAAAAACATACTCACTCGGAATGAGACAGCGTCTCGGGTTGGCTCAATGTCTTTTACATGACCCGGATGTCTTGATTCTAGATGAACCGACAAATGGTTTAGATCCAGCAGGGATAAGAGAGATTCGTGATCATCTTCGTATGCTTGCAAGGGAACAGGATATGGCAGTGATTGTATCAAGTCATTTATTATCCGAAATGGAAATGATGTGTGATCGAATTGCCATTATTCAAAATGGGAAATTGATTGATGTTCAGCAGATTCATGATTTTGTCCAAGGAACAGAGAAAATATTTTCCTTTGAATTAGCTAATCAAGCAGAGGCAATAAAGGTGATCACAGCGGAATACCCAGGGGTGAAAATGGAACAAATAGATTCTGGTTTAGCTATCATGATTTCTAAAGAACAAGTCCCTGAAATGGTGACATTACTAGTTGAACACAAGATTTCTATCTATGGAATAAAAGAAATGACAAAAACATTAGAAGATCGCTTTTTAGAAATAACAGGAGAAAAGAAGGGAAATATTCATGTTTAATTTAATCAAAAATGAATGGATGAAAATTTTTCGACGCCCTGGAACCTATGTTATGATTGGACTCCTTGTTCTAATGGTCACTATAACTGGCGCTTTTATCAAATACCAAGAACAAGGTGGTGTAGTTCCTGACAATGAAAACTGGGAACAGGGGCTTCAAATGGAAAATGAAAGTCTTGAAAAGCAACTTGAAGAAATAAGAGGAACTGTTCCGAAAAGCTCGATCAATTATTATGAAAGGCAAATTGCCCTTAATGAATATAGACTCGAACATCAGATTTCACCAAATGTAGAATATTCGGTTTGGAGTTTTGTGAATGAGACTTCATTAATAATTGATTTTGCCGGTCTGTTCACCATTATCATCGCAGCAGGGATCATTGCGAGTGAATTCACATGGGGAACGATTAAATTACTTTTGATTCGACCAATTAAACGAGGGAAAATTCTAGCTACTAAATTTATTACGGTTCTATTATTTGGCTTACTCGTGCTCTCAATTTTATTTGGCTTATCGGCATTGTTAGGAGCTGTCCTGTTCGGTTTCCCTGAAAATCCTACTCCCTATTTAAACTATTATGAAGGGACGATTACAGAACAGAGTATGCTGGCACATTTACTCGTCTTTTATGGCTTGAAATCGATCAATATGTTTATGCTTGCAACAATGGCGTTTATGATTTCAGCTGTTTTTCGCAATAGCTCACTTGCGATTGGATTATCCTTGTTTCTTATGTTCATGGGAAGTCAGGTTACACAAATGATTGCGATGAAATATACATGGGCAAAATATATTTTATTCGCTAATACAGATTTAATGCAATATTTCAATGGAATACCAATGGTTGACGGTATGACCCTTCCATTTTCCGTTTCCATGTTGGTCATCTATTTTCTCCTATTCCTCTTTTTGGCCCATATGGTTTTCAAAAAACGTGATGTAGCTGCTTAGAATATCGGTGTCAGGCACCAAAAATGGACACTTATCTATTCTTTGTCTTGTACAGAAGGACATGAATTTGTAGATTCATAATTATAATGCAGAAATAACCAGGGGCTGCCCCATAAGGTGTCTGACACTTTATGGGACAGCTCTTTTTTTGCGTGAGTATTAGAAAAATGTCCATCTGAAAAGTGCAAATAAGTTGAATTCGTCTTTTTGCAGTGCCTGACACCGAACTTTAAGCTATAATGATGGGAGAGGTTGAATGGGGGTTATTGGATTGAATGGTGAACCACTTGCCTATCGAATGCGTCCGTCAACGATTGATGAAGTAGTCGGACAAAAAGAGGTTATCGGAAGTCATACAAGTTTGTATAAAATGATCAATAACGGCTACGTTCCTTCGATGTTGTTATACGGGGAACCTGGGATCGGAAAAACATCGCTTGCCTATGCCATAGCAGGCACGACGAAGATTTCATTTATTGCTTTAAACGCAACCACATCAGGGAAAAAAGATGTAGAAGAGGTTGTCCAAGAAGCGCGTCTAACGGGCAAAGTGATTCTTTTTTTGGACGAAATCCATCGCTTTAATAAAGCACAGCAGGATTATCTCCTCCCACATGTGGAAAATGGAACGATCATTTTAATTGGTGCGACAACTGAGAATCCATTCCATGATGTGAATCCAGCGATTCGAAGCCGGTGTGGACAAATTCTGCAATTGACAAGACTAGAGAAGGAAGACATTGCTCAGTTGATTGAACAGGCATTGAAGGATGAGAAAAAAGGACTTGGCAACTTATCTATCCAAATGAATGAACAGCAAATCGATCGTATCGCTGAAGGTGCAGGTGGTGATGCAAGAAAAGCACTTACTATGCTTGAATCCATCGTTTATTCTTCCGATATAGAGGATGATACATATATTGTAAAGTCTGATACAGTTGAAAATATGATCTCCCGTGTCGGGGTGTATGGGGATAAAAAAGGTTCCCATTACTATAATCTATTATCAAGTTTACAAAAAAGTATTAGAGGCAGTGACGTAAACGCAGCTCTCTATTATTTGGCTCATTTACTTGAAAGTGGGGATATCGTTTCGATCAATAGAAGATTGCTTGTAATCGCCTTTGAGGATATCGGTCTTGCAAACCCCAATGTAGGGAGTCATGTATTAGCTGCAGTAACAGCTAGTGAACGCCTAGGCCTGCCAGAAGCAAGGATTCCGTTAGCGGTAGCAGTTGTTGAAATGTGCTTATCTTCAAAATCAAATTCTGCGTATCAGGCATTAGATGCTGCAATTGAAGGAGTCCGTACTGGAGAAGTAGGGGAAATTCCAAAACATTTACGAGATGCTCATTATGCCGGGGCCAAAAAACTTGGCCATGTAGGATATCAATATCCGCATGATTATCCACTTGGAACATTCGGAGGATGGGTAAATCAGGACTATCTACCGGATAACTTAAAAGAAACGCAATATTATCATCCACTTGAAGCAGGAGAAGAAAAGCGGCTCGCTGCTATTTATCATAAATTAGAAAAATTTAAAAAAGGTAAATAAGCTTATTTACCTTTTCCGCTGTTGCCTTTCTTCTACTCAAAACCATGTAGAATTGAACAAGATTATGATATAATATTGAAAGTCTATCTCTATACTATGTTTTATATATATCTAAAAAAATCGAGGAGAAATCATGCATTCTAGAAAGAACAGAAGTCAAACGGGTCCACGATTTATCATTTATTTGTTAGGTTTACTTGTCATGTCATTAGGCATTGTTCTCATTATTTTAGCGGATCTTGGTCCATCACCATGGGATGTACTTCATGTGGGTCTTTACTATCGTGTCGGATTAACGATTGGAAGCTGGAGTATTATTGTCGGACTCATTATTTTGATTATATCTGCCCTTCTTTCAAAATCGATTCCACAAAGTGGAGCCTTCATAAATATGATTCTCGTTGGTTTATTTATTGATATGTTTTTGATGATTCCATTTTTGCAAACACCCACTTCCTTTTTCGGAAAAACGTTGATGTTTGCAGGTGGTCTTCTTATAAATTGCTATGGAATGGGGCTGTATATATCTGCCCAACTTGGTGCCGGTCCAAGAGACAGTTTAATGCTTGCCATTACTTCGAAAACAGGTTGGAAAGTAGGAAGGGTTCGTAGCGTGATAGAAGTTCTTGCTTTTACGATAGGCTGGCAGTTAGGTGGACCCATTTTTTGGGGCACCATCGTTTATGGAATATTGATTGGGGTGTTTGCCGGTTACAGCATCCCGCAATGTCAAAACTTAACAGACATGCTATTAAGGAAGTTGCAAAAAGAACCCCATCCAGAGATGTATCAAACTTATAAAGAAATGAATTGAGGTGTTAGGATATGAAAATTTCTACAAAAGGTCGTTATGGTCTAACAATTATGATTGAATTAGCAAAAAGATATGGTGAAGGTCCAATTTCATTAAAATCAATTGCACAAGCAAATGATCTATCCGAACATTATTTAGAGCAATTAATTGCTCCCCTTCGAAATGCTGGACTAGTGAGAAGTGTTCGTGGGGCATACGGTGGTTATGTATTAGCCGATGAACCTTCAAAAATTACATCAGGCGATATTATTCGTGTGCTGGAGGGACCGATTACTCCTGTTGAAGGAATTGAGGATGAAGAACCGGTTAAAAGGGCATTATGGATAAGGATAAGGGACGCTGTTAAAGATGTTTTAGATAATACAACCATTGAAGACCTAGCAAACCATAAAGACGAAGGTGAAATTGATTCCTATATGTTTTATATTTAAAAAATAGGCTGTATGAATAATGATTTATTAATATAGCCAAATATAGAGTTTCAACTTAAGAAGGTGAATGATTTGGAACGTATCTATGTCGATCATGCGGCAACAACTCCTATGCACCCGGTAGTAGTCGAAAAAATGACAGAAACGATGAGGGATCAATTTGGCAATCCGTCAAGCATCCATTTCTTTGGACGTGATGCAAGGAAAATCGTAGACGAAGCACGTTTTGGTATTGCGAGGAGTATTGGTGCACATGAAACAGAAATTATTTTTACAAGTGGTGGAACGGAAGCAGATAACTATGCCATTTTAGGTGTAGCTGGGGCATCTAAAGAAAAGGGTAACCATATTATTACGACAGTCATTGAGCATCATGCTGTCTTACATGCTTGTCAAGAATTAGAAAAACGAGGATTTGATGTCACGTACTTACCTGTTGATGAAACAGGTAGGATCTCCATGACAGATTTTCAGGATGCATTAAGAGATGATACGATTCTTGTGACAATTATGTATGGCAATAATGAGGTGGGCTCCATTCAGCCTATTGCTCAAATTGGTCAGCTTCTTTTAGGTCATCAAGCTGTATTCCATACAGATGCTGTTCAGGCGTATGGAATAGAGAGGATTGATGTGAGCGAGTTGAAAGTGGACTTATTAAGTACGTCTGCTCATAAAATTAATGGTCCAAAAGGAATCGGTTTTCTTTATATCAAAAACGGTGTAAAACTGTCTCCGCACTCTTTTGGAGGAGAGCAGGAAAGAAAAAGACGAGCGGGTACAGAAAATGTTCCTGCTATTGCCGGTTTTCTAGAAGCTGTTAAGATTAGCGGGATGGACCAAGAGAAAAGAAAACAACAGTATATTTTATATAAGGAAACGTTACGCAAAATATTAAAAACAAGAAATATTGAGTTTCATATAAATGGAACACTTGAAACTGCCTTGCCTCATGTATTAAATATAAGCTTTCCTGGTACAAATGTAGAGGCATTATTAGTGAATTTAGATTTAGCTGGCATAGCAGTATCTAGCGGATCCGCCTGTACGGCAGGGACCGTTGAACCATCACATGTTCTTGTTGCTATGTTTGGAGAAGCAGAATCTGATCGACTAACAAACTCTATTCGATTTAGCTTTGGGATGACAAACACGGTAGAGCAAATCGAGAAAGTCGGGGACGAGTTAGCAAAAATTATTCAGCGTTTAATCAATAGATAGGATGGAACAGAAAGGAGGAGGAAAATGAAAGAACCGAAAGATATACGTGTGGTTGTTGGTATGTCAGGGGGAGTAGATTCTTCTGTAGCAGCACTATTATTAAAACAGCAAGGCTACGATGTGATTGGTATTTTCATGAAGAACTGGGATGACACGGACGAGTTTGGTGTTTGTACCGCAACAGAAGATTATAATGATGTAATCCGGGTTTGTAATCAAATCGGGATTCCTTATTATGCCGTTAACTTTGAAAAACAATATTGGGATAAAGTGTTTACGTACTTTCTTGAGGAGTATAAAGCAGGAAGAACACCAAACCCAGATGTGATGTGTAATAAAGAAATTAAGTTTAAAGCGTTCTTAGAGCATGCCGTAAATCTTGGTGCTGATTATTTAGCAACCGGTCATTATGCCCAAGTAGAATTCCGAGATGGCGAGTATAAAATGCTGCGTGGTATTGATGAAAATAAAGATCAAACGTATTTTTTAAATCAGTTAACACAAGACCAGCTTTCTAAAGTCATGTTTCCGATAGGTGGCATTGAAAAGCCAAAAGTGAGAGAAATCGCGATGGAAGCAGGATTAGCGACGGCTACTAAAAAAGATAGTACGGGAATTTGTTTTATTGGTGAAAGGAATTTCAAAACCTTCCTAAGTCAATATTTACCTGCTCAACCAGGAAACATGGAAACTTTTGATGGTGAAGTAGTAGGAAAACATGATGGTCTGATGTACTATACGATCGGGCAGCGCCATGGTCTTGGAATTGGTGGTGCTGGTGAGCCTTGGTTTGCGATTGGTAAAGATTTGAAACGGAATATTCTTTATGTTGGGCAAGGTTTCCATAATGAAAAACTCTATTCTACGTCAATTACTGCTACGGATATTAGCTGGGTATCAAATTTGGAGAAGCCAGGAAGTTTTGAATGCACAGCAAAATTCAGATATCGTCAATCCGATAGTAAGGTGAAGGTCGAAATGTTAGAAGACCAAAAAGTGAAAGTTATTTTTCATGAGCCAATTCGGGCTATCACACCTGGACAAGCTGTTGTTTTTTATAATGGAGATGAATGTCTTGGTGGCGGTACAATCGATAAAGTATTTAAGAATGATGAACAACTCACATACGTTGGCTAATGAACACCCCTGATTCCCGTTGGAGTCAGGGTGTTTTTCTTTAGCATCTTTCATACATAAATGATACTTCATATGCTATACTTTTTAGTTAGAATAACGTACAGGGCTTACTATATGATCGGAGTGAAGGAACGTGGATAAAAATCAAATAGGCATTAAATATATGCAAGAAGGTAAATGGGAAGAAGCAGCAAAGGCTTTCATGGAAGCCATCGAGGAATCTCCCAATGAGGCTATTTCATACATAAATTTCGGTAATGTCTTAACTGCTGTTGGAGAAACAAAAAAGGCATTGGACTTTTTTCAAAAAGCAATCACTTTAGATGAAAATGCAGCTGCCGCCTATTATAGTGCAGGTAATTTATTTTATGAAAATGAGCAATTTCAGCAAGCAAAAAATATGTTTGAAACGGCATTGAAAAAAGGATTAGAATCAGCCGATAATTTCTTTATGCTTGGCATGTCCCTCGTAGCGCTTGAGCAGCCAAGACTAGCGCTTCCTTATTTTCAAAGATGTACAGAACTGAATGGAGAAGACGCGGAAGCCTTTTTTCAATATGGGCTTTGCTTAGCGAATCAAGAATACATAGATGAAGCGATCGTTCAATTGGAAAAATGCATTAGTATAGATTCTCATCACGCGGATGCTTTTTATAATTTGGGTGTGGCCTACGGATACAAAGAAGATGGAGAAAAGGCATTACAAATGTTTGAAAAGGCTTTACAGGTTCAACCAGATCATTTATTAGCAGGTCATGGAAAGAAATTGATCGAAATGGGAACTGAAGATACGGAGTCATAATCGAAACGCATAATGCATAAAGGGGGTGCCCTTGATGGAAAAGCAGGATTCGCTTGATTTATATGCTGAACAAGGAAAATTTATGAAGGGTAAGCATATCGTAACGATTTTTCATAATGAGCAAAATTTGTATACGGTATTGCGGATTAGGATTGAAGAAACAAATGAACATTATGAAGATAAAGAAGCTGTCATTACCGGTTATTTTCCGAAAATACACGAACAAGAAAATTATATTTTTTATGGAGAGTTGAAAGAACATCCAAAGTTTGGAGCTCAGTTTCATTCTACTCACTTTCGGAAAGATATTCCGCAAACAAAACAGGGTGTTGTTAGCTATCTTTCCAGTCAATTGTTTAAAGGGATTGGGAAGAGAACAGCTGAGAAAATTGTAGAGACACTTGGTGAGAATGCGATATCAAGAATTTTAAATCAGCCTTCTTTATTAGATCAAGTTCCTAAGCTTCCACCTGATAAAGCAAAAGATTTATATGACACGTTGATGGAGCATCAAGGTTTGGAACAGGCGATGATTGCTTTAAATCAATATGGCTTTGGACCTCAATTATCGATGAAAATTTATCAAGCATATAAGGAAATGACGCTTGATATCATTCAAAGCAATCCATATAAATTAGTTGAGGATGTACAAGGAATCGGCTTTGCTCGCGCCGATGAACTCGGCTTCCATCTTGGAATCACAGGCAACCACTCCGACCGAATAAAAGCCGGTTGTCTTTATATTTTAGAAGCAGAGTGTTTACAAACTGGACATGTTTTTGTGGATGCTGAAAATCTTTTATTAAACGTGCAAAAACTTTTAGAAGAAAATAAACGGGATCAAATAGAATTTACAGATATAACACGTGAATTATTAAAGCTTGAAGGAGAAGGGAAAATAGTAGTAGAAGACAAAAGATTTTATTTGTCATCTCTTTATTTTTCTGAGAAGGGGTTAGTAACAAGTATCCAGAAGCTTCTTGAGCAAACGGAATACGAGGAACAATTTCCGGAATCTGAGTTTTTACTTGCGCTTGGCAATCTAGAGGATCGTCTCGGTGTTCAATATGCCCCAAGCCAAAAAGAAGGGATTCAAACAGCTCTTATGTCCCCTTTATTAATTTTAACAGGGGGACCTGGGACTGGGAAAACAACGGTCATTAAAGGGATTGTGGAACTTTATGCGGAACTTCATGGTTGTTCGTTAGATCCAAAGGATTATAAAAAAGAAGAACCCTTTCCATTTCTTCTTGCTGCCCCTACGGGAAGAGCGGCAAAAAGAATGACTGAATCGACAGGACTTCCGGCTGTAACCATTCATCGTTTGTTAGGGTGGAATGGTAGTGAAGGTTTTGATCATGATGAAGAAAACCCACTGGAAGGAAAAATTCTCATTGTTGATGAGACATCGATGGTTGATATTTGGTTGGCGAACCGCTTATTTAAAGCATTACCAGAACATATCCAAGTGATCTTGGTCGGTGATGAAGATCAACTTCCATCTGTTGGACCAGGACAGGTATTAAAAGACTTGCTTCAATCTCATGTCATTCCGACGATCCGTTTAACGGATATCTATCGTCAGGCAGAGGGATCTTCCATTATTGAGCTTGCCCATGAAATTAAAAAAGGGAAGTTACCTACAAATATTTCTAAGCAACAAGCAGATCGCTCTTTTATTCAATGTAACACTGGACAAATGGCTGACGTAATTAAGAAGGTTGTTCTCAATGCAGCAAAAAAAGGGTACTCTCCACGAGATATTCAAGTGTTAGCTCCGATGTATAAAGGGGCTGCTGGAATTGATCGTCTTAATCAAATGCTACAAGAAATCCTAAATGGAAATCCGACTGGATCACGTAAAGAGTTAGCTTTTGGTGATACAAAGTATCGCGTGGGTGATAAAGTTCTCCAATTAGTGAACCAGCCGGAAAGTCATGTTTTTAATGGGGATATGGGTGAAGTTGTTTCTATTTTCTATGCGAAGGAGAATACGGAAAAACAAGATATGGTCGTTGTTTCGTTTGATGGGGTAGAGGTCACTTATACGAGACAGGATTTAACTCAAATTACGCTGGCTTATTGTTGTTCGATTCATAAATCACAAGGAAGCGAATTTCCAATTGTCATTTTACCGGTTGTGAAAAGCTATTATCGAATGTTGCGAAGAAATCTTATTTATACAGCGATCACGAGAAGTAAGCAATTTTTGATTCTTTGTGGGGAAGAAGAGGCCTTGCGTATGGGTGTCGAGCGTGCGGACGAACAATTGCGTCAAACGACCTTAGCCGAAAAATTGAAGAGTCTCCTTGAACAGAAAACGAAATCAATCGTGCAAGAAGATGATGATCCTAAGACTTATGAAGAAATGATGATGAGCATTGATCCAATGATTGGAATGGAAGATGTGACACCATATCAATTTATGTAAAGGAAAAGAGCATTCATTCAGATGCTCTTTTTTCCATGGAAAATGCTTCTTCTAATGATTTGTAAGCCTAAGTAAATACTATAAATGTTCGGGAGGTGGGGATAATCTTTGCGAACGTTTTCATTATTGAAAGGACTGCCTATATTTGAATTGAAAACGGGTTCGAAAATTGGAGAAGTATGTGACTTAAACATATCCAATAACGGTCTGGTCAGAGGGTTACTTGTAAAAAAAGGCGTTTTCTTTAAAAAAACATATGTCATCAATGTGAAGAATGTATCCTCTTTTGGATTTGATGGGGTAATGATAGAAGACCGTGAAGTATTAAAACCTTTAACAGAACATAAGGAATTTACATTTGAAAATCGAAGAGATCGTTTGTTTGGAAGAATGATGATGACAAACGAAGGAGAGCGTCTTGGAATGCTTGAGGATGTATATTTTCTGGAAGAAGCGGGAACGATTGTAGGGTACGAATTATCGGATGGCTTCTTTTCGGATATCATGGAAGGAAAACGTGTTGTAAAAACCGATGAACCGCCTGCGATTGGGAAGGATGCCATCATAGTAAATGTAAAATAACTGTGAGGTGTTCTTATGTTAAAGTGTCCTAATTGTCAGGGTAAAGATATCGGGAAAATTGGAATAAATCAATATTATTGTTGGAATTGTTTTATTGAATTGACTATTTCCAATGATCTCATACTAACCCATCAGGTTGAAGAAGATGGATCATTAAGCTCGCTTGATGATTTGTTTGGAGAAGATGAGCGCCGGTTTATCCTATAATTCATTGAGGTGAAAAGTATGAATAAAATGATGACTTCCATGCTTGCTATTGGTGCTGGGGTAGCCGCTTATAACTATGTGCAAAAAAATAACCTCATTTCGGGTCGACAAAAAAGGAGATTGAGAAGAGGAATGAAGTCAATCTTTTAAGGAATAGGGAGATAGCCTTTGGGGTTATCTCTCTTTTATTTCAATATTTTATGTATAAAAATATTCATAGCCTTCACAATAAAGATAAGGAGGCGAAACGCTTTGGATATCCGTTTAAAATGGTATTATCGACTTGGTTTTCTACTCCTTTTTATGGTTGTATTATTTATTTTTATTAAGCTACAGCCGATATGGTTTCCTATAGTAGACATGACGATTACGATATTATTACCCTTTGTGATTGCTGGATTTATTACATATCTACTTCATCCGATTGTGGAAAAAATTCATGAAGGTGGTTTACATAGAGGACTTGCTGTTTTTATTATTTATTTTCTTTTCTTTGGAGGCATTGGGTTTGCTGTTTATAAAGGTCTTCCAGAAATGATCAAACAACTAAGAGAATTGGCGGAAAGTATCCCAGAACTTGCGAACCAATACATGGGCTTTGTGGATACGATTCAAAATAAAACAGAGGCTTGGCCTGATGGTATTCAAGAAAGAGTGAGTGAGGGAATTGTTTCGGTTGAACAAGGATTAGCGCAGATGCTCACAAACGTATTAGATTCCATTATGGAAATTGTCGGTTCTTTTTTTATGATTGCCATCATCCCTTTTATTTCTTTTTACATGTTAAAGGATTATACAACAATTAAAAAGGTCGTTTGGTATTTGACACCAAGGAAGTGGAGGAAAGGGGGGATTCTTTTACTAAGAGATATCGATAAATCACTTGGTAGTTATATAAGAGGGCAAATTCTTGTTTGTACGGTAGTTGGTACACTTTCTGCAACGCTTTTTTGGATATTTCATATGAAATATCCTCTTTTACTCGGCTTGATTATTGGAATTACGAATATCATCCCTTATTTTGGACCGGTAATCGGTGCGGTACCAGTAGTCATTATTGCTTCCACTTTATCCGTAAAGATGATCATTATTACGGTTAGTATTATTTTTGTTATGCAATTTTTAGAGGGGAATATTTTGTCGCCACTGATCGTTGGGAAAAGCTTGCATATGCATCCACTTGTCATTATGTTAGCTCTTTTTGCGGGTGGAGAAATAGGTGGCATATTGGGGATGATCCTGTCTGTGCCTATTTTAGCTATTATAAAGGTTGCTTTACTTCATACAAAAAAGCATTTCAGCAAAAAACATCCAGCTGATTTTAAATCTTAAGTCTTATTGCTTGGTACTGGAATTTAGATGAACAAGAACATTTTGCTATGTGATATGGTTTAAAAATAATAGAAGCTGATTAAAATAAGATTATATACTATTCAAACATTGACAAGCTTTTGCGAAAATCGCTATAATGCGTTATATACTGACAAATACATATGTAACATGAAGAAGGAACAAGTATGTTATAGCCCATCTGTCGTGATTAATCACAAAAGAGAGGAGCTTTCAAGGCTGAGAGAAGCTCTAGATGAAGAATAACAGAATAGCTAATCCTGAGTGCAGCTAATCCCTGCCGTATGCCGCGTTAAGGCTATTTTGAGAGATGAGTGTATTTGTTGTGGCATTCATAATCAGGGTGGTACCGCGAGTAGCTTCTCGTCCCTGTCTAGGGAAGAGGGCTTTTTTTGTGCGCAAGAAAAGGTATTTGAATCATTGTGACTTAAATAGGAGGTTATATAAATGGAAAAACTTACAGGTTCGCAAATTCGTCGAATGTTTCTCGAATTTTTTAAAGAAAAAGGTCATGCAGTGGAACCCAGTGCCTCACTTGTTCCGCATGAAGACCCTTCATTATTGTGGATCAACAGTGGCGTAGCAACATTGAAGAAATATTTTGATGGCCGAGTGGTTCCAGAAAACCCTCGCTTGACCAATGCCCAAAAATCTATTCGCACAAATGATATTGAAAATGTAGGAAAAACGGCACGTCATCATACTTTTTTTGAAATGCTTGGCAACTTTTCAATTGGTGATTACTTTAAAGAAGAAGTCATCGAATGGGCATGGGAGTTTTTGACTGACGAAAAATGGATTGGGTTTGACCCCGAAAAGCTTTCGGTCACCATTCATCCGGAAGATGAAGAGGCATATGAGATTTGGCGCCATAAAGTGGGGGTACCGGAAGAAAGAATCATTCGCTTAGAAGGGAATTTTTGGGATATTGGGGAAGGTCCAAGTGGTCCAAATACTGAAATTTTTTATGATCGTGGTCTAGAATATGGGAATGATCAATCAGATCCTGAGTTGTATCCTGGTGGTGAAAATGACCGCTATTTGGAAATCTGGAATTTAGTCTTTTCCGAATTCAATCATAATCCGGATGGTACGTATACACCGCTTCCAAAGAAAAATATTGATACAGGGATGGGCCTCGAACGTATGACTTCCGTCGTGCAAGATGTAGAAACAAACTTTGACACGGACCTATTTATTCCAATTATTCGAGCGACAGAGGAAATTTCAGGTGCTGAATATGGAAAAGAAAAAGAAAAAGATGTTGCTTTTAAAGTCATTGCTGACCATGTTAGAACGGTTGCATTTGCTATTGGGGATGGAGCGATTCCGTCTAATGAGGGTCGTGGATATGTATTGCGGCGCTTATTGAGAAGAGCTGTTCGTTATGCAAAACAAATTGACATTAATCGTCCATTTATGTATGAACTTGTTTCAGTAGTGAGCGAAATTATGGTTGATTTCTACCCTGAAGTGAAAGAAAAACGTGCCTTTATTGAAAAGGTCATTAAAAATGAAGAAGAACGCTTTCATGAAACGCTTCATGAAGGTTTAACGATTTTATTTGATGTCATTAAAAAAGAGAAAGAAAAAGGCAAGAACATGATCCAAGGGGCAGATGTTTTTCGCTTATATGATACTTATGGTTTTCCTGTTGAACTTACAGAAGAATATGCGGAAGAAGAAGGCATGTCCGTTGATCATGAAGGTTTCGAAAAAGAAATGGAACAACAACGTGAACGTGCTCGTAATGCACGTCTTGATGTTGATTCTATGCAGGTACAAAGTAGTGTACTAAGTGAAATTAAAAATGAAAGTACATTTGTTGGGTACGATCAACTTCAAACAGAAGCAAATGTCATTATTTTATTAAAGGATGGTCAGCTTATTACGGAGGCTTCTCAAGGAGAAGAGATTCAGTTCATGCTTGACCAAACACCTTTCTACGCAGAAAGTGGTGGACAGATTGCTGATAGTGGAGCCTTGATTGCGGAAGGTATTAAGGTTGATATTAAAGATGTACAAAAGGCACCAAATAGTCAGCATCTTCATCGTGCGATTGTTACTGAAGGCTTACTGAAGGTGAATACGAAAGTAACAGCAGCGGTTGATAAGAGCAACAGAGCAAAAGTAATTAAAAATCATACGGCTACACATCTCCTTCATCAAGCATTGAAAGATGTACTAGGGAATCATGTGAATCAAGCTGGATCATTAGTAGGACCTGATCGTTTACGATTCGACTTTTCTCATTTTGGACAAATACAAAGCGATGAATTGGAACAAATCGAAGAAATTGTGAATGAGCAAATATGGAAAAGTATCACCGTTGACATCTCTCAAAAAGATATTAATGAAGCAAAAGAAATGGGAGCAATGGCTCTATTTGGAGAAAAATATGGTAGCATTGTTCGAGTTGTAAAAGTGGGTGATTTCAGTCTTGAGCTTTGTGGAGGCTGTCATGTTCCAAATACTTCTATTATTGGGTTATTTAAAATTGTTTCTGAAAGTGGAATTGGTGCTGGGGTACGAAGAATTGAAGCAGCGACAGGAGAAGCCGCATACAGCCTAATGAATGGTCAACTTAATATTTTAAAGGAAGCGGCTGCTAAATTAAAAACAAATATGAAAGATGTTCCACAAAGAATTGATGTTTTACAGAATGAAATTAAACAACTTCACCGTGAAAATGAATCTTTAACGACAAAATTGGGTAATATTGAAGCAGGTAGCCTTGTTTCAAAAGTGAAGGATATTAACGGTGTCCCAGTATTAGTAGCAAAAGTTCAGGGCACGGACATGAACAATCTTCGTAATATGGCTGATGACTTAAAACAAAAGCTTGGTTCAGGAATCGTTGTTCTAGGTAGTCCAGTTGAAGGGAAAGTGAATTTAATTGCTGGAGTAACGAAGGACCTAATGGAAAAGGGTTTCCATGCTGGAAAGATCATTAAGGAAGTAGCCACACGATGCGGTGGAGGCGGAGGTGGTCGTCCAGATATGGCACAGGCAGGCGGAAAAGACCCTGAAAAACTTGATGTAGCATTAGAATATGTAGAAGAATGGGTTAAATCCGTTTGATATTGTTATAAAGTAGTGTAAAATGTAAGTTAGTAGATAGTGATTGACAGAAAATGACTAAAAGAGTCATTTTCTGTCGGACATTTTTTTAGTAACGTTTATCCTCTACAAAAAGTGAGGTGTACATGATGAGCTCGTTTGATCAAACAATGAGATTCAATTTTCCTGAAGACCCTATTGAACATAATGTGAAAGAAGTCCTGCTCCAAGTATATGAGGCTTTACAGGAAAAAGGATATAACCCAATTAACCAAATCGTTGGTTATCTATTATCTGGTGATCCGGCTTATATCCCGAGACATCGAGATGCACGTAATTTAATTCGTAAACTTGAACGTGATGAAATCATTGAAGAATTGATGAGATCCTATTTAAAAGACAACAAAGCATAGCTAGTAAAAAAGAGACAAGCACTCTTTGTTTGTAAAAGACTCTTTATTTTATAAGAAGACTAGTATATATGCGTCATCATGGGTTTATCATAAAGCGTTTAGTATTTACAATGTATCATTTATGTTTTAAAAGAAAAGCTATGTTAATGATGGTTGTTGATAAATGGCCTTTAGTGTATGCGGCCATGTGGTTTTATTCAGCGTAAATAACTTAATGGATACGTACACCAAAGGCCATTAGAATATCAACACGATTATTTAACATAGACACAAGAAAAAATAGTGCATCAATAATATGAGGAGTCTTGTATGCGGATTATGGGCTTGGATGTCGGTTCTAAAACGGTTGGAGTTGCATTAAGTGATGCTTTTGGATGGACGGCACAAGGTTTAAAGACAATTGAAATTAATGAGGCTAAAGGGGAATTTGGCTTTAACGAAGTGGAAAAACTAATTAAAGAATATGAAGTCAGTAAGATGGTCATTGGTTTGCCGAAAAATATGAATGGAACGATCGGTCCACGTGGTGAAGCAAGCCAATTTTATGCAGATGAAATTAATCAAAGGTTTGGTATCCCAGTAATCCTCTGGGATGAAAGGTTAACAACTGTCGCAGCAGAGAGAATATTACTCGAAGCAGATGTTAGTCGAAAAAAAAGAAAAAAAGTAATCGATAAAATGGCAGCAGCAATGATCCTTCAAGGATATTTAGATAGTCAAAATTAATGAGGTGAATAATTATGAACCATGGTGAAAATAATATTACAGTAGTGGATGAAGAAGGAAACGAGCAATTATGTGAAGTGCTTTTCACATTTGACTCTGAACAATTTGGAAAATCATATGTTCTTTATTATCCGATGGGTGCTGAAGAAGATGATGATGAGGAAATTGAAATTCATGCTTCCTCTTTTATGCCTAGTGAAAACAATTCAGACGGTGAACTAATGCCGATTGAAACAGATGAAGAGTGGGATTTAGTCGAGGAAATGCTTAATACTTTCCTCGATGAGCAGGAAGAAGATGAAGCTTAATTCAAAGGACTGACCGTAATGGTCAGTTTTTTTATTTTTTTAGCTACGTTAATGATTATTGTTAATAAATGGCCTTTGGTGTATGTGGCCATGTGTTTTATTCAGCATGAATAATGTAATGGACGTATACATCAAAGGCCTATAAGGCAGCTACACGATTGTTTAACAAAGCCATTTTTTAATAAGTTTACTCGAGCAAATCCTTTTTTACGCAACTATAAAAATATAGTATAATGATTCGAGAAATATGTAAAACCATGTTGAATGGAGCGGAATAAATGCGAACAGAAGAGAAAAATGACAAAAATGATAAAAAATCCGTTTTCTTGGAAAAGTTAATTGAACGACAAAATGAAGCCAAGGTTGTTCGTAAAATAGTGGCTATCATTGCACTTTCTATTTTTTTGATGGTCGTTCTTATTCTGGGTGGTGGTTATCTTTATATTAACTCCGCTTTGAAGCCAGTGGACCCACAAAGTAAAGAAGAGAAAATAGTGGAAATACCAATTGGTTCTGGTGTCTCTACGATCTCACAAATTTTAGAGGGTAGTGGAGTTATTAAAAATGCTCGTATCTTTAAATACTATGTAAAATTTAAAAACGAGTCTGGTTTCATGGCTGGTGAATATGTCATGAATCCTTCGATGACACTTCCAGAAATTATTGATGGTTTGAAGACTGGAAAAATGGTGAAGGAAGCGGTATTTAAACTAACAATTCCAGAAGGAAATAACCTTGATAAAATTGCAGGGATTATTGCTGAGAAAACGGATTATAGTAAAGAAGACGTATTAAATAAGGTAAAGGATCCCAAATTTATTGATTTGTTGATTAACCAGTATAATGATCTATTAACAGATGAAATCTTAGATCCAAGCATTAAATATCCATTGGAAGGATATTTATTCCCGGCAACTTATTCATTTTATGAAGAGAAGCCAACGATTGATACAATTATAATGGATATGCTTGATAAAACAAAAACAGTAGTAGATGAATATCGTATTCAAATGGATGAGCAAGAACTAACTGTGCATAAACTATTGACAATGGCCTCTTTAATTGAAGAAGAAGCTACTGGAAAAGTGGACCGTGATCAGATTGCGAGTGTATTTTATAATCGAATGGAATCGGGGATGCCCTTACAAACAGATCCGACCGTCCTATATGCAAAAGGAGAGCATCAGGAACGAGTCTATTACAAAGATCTAGAAATAGATGATCCATACAATACGTATAAGAATAAAGGGTTAACACCAGGACCGATTGCAAACGCAGGGACATCTTCAATTGAGGCAGCCTTGATGCCAGCAGATACTGAATTCTTCTATTTCTTAGCAACGCCAGAGGGAGAAGTATTATTCTCAGTGACCCTCGATGAGCATAACGAGAGAAAAGCAAAACATATTTCAGGTAGTGAATAAGTTAGGAAGTAATGGCTTTGGAATGTAGATAAGTAGCATTCTCTATTCATTTATGTTAAAATGGATAAAGTATTTTATAACTAATAAAGTTTGAGTAGCGTAAACACAGTGTGCAGATTTAATCTTGCAGTCGTTAATGAGGATCCTTCTTTATTAACGTCTTTTCTGTGAAACGCTATTTTTTCATGTTTCGCAGATAAAGGTGGTTACAATTTGAATAATGATAAGCTACAGGTATATATAGAAGGCTTAATTCCGGAACGTCCGGAATTTTTTATAGAGATGGAAGCATACGCAGCTGAAAATAAAGTGCCAATTATGGAAATAACCGGAATGGAGACGATGATCCAGTTCCTTCGAATTAAGCAACCTGAGAAAATTCTTGAGGTAGGTACAGCCATAGGCTACTCTGCATTAAGAATGGCTCATGCTCTTCCAAATGCAATGATTGTAACGATTGAAAGGGACGAGGAACGCGCTCATTTAGCCGAAAAACATTTTCAGCAGTTTGGCTTAGAAAAGCAAATTCATCTAATCAAGGGAGATGCACTTGAAACGGAAGATCAAGTTGCGGTCCATGCACCGTATGATGTTATTTTCATTGATGCTGCAAAAGGACAATATAAGCGATTTTTCGAACTTTATTCTCAGTATTTAACAGACGAAGGCATTATTGTGACAGATAATGTTTTGTTTAAAGGTCTTGTTGCGGAAGAAAAGCTTGAACATAAACGAACGGCTCAGCTTGTTAAGAAAATAAAGCAATTTAATGTTTGGCTTATGAGCCATACTGATTATGATACGATCATTTTACCCGTTGGTGACGGGGTAGCGATAAGTAAGAAGAGGTGAAGAAAGTGAAAAAACCAGAATTACTTGTAACTCCAGTAACTGTAAGTGATATTCTTCCATTAATTGAGGCGGGAGCAGATGCCTTTGTTGTAGGTGAACAGCATTATGGATTACGTTTAGTAGGAGAATTTACCCGTGAGCATATACAGCAGACGATAGAAATCGCTCACTCAAAAGGGAAAAAAGTGTATGTAGCGATGAATGCCTTGTTTCACAATGAAAAAGTAGCAGAGCTTTCAGACTATCTTCAGTTTTTACAAAAAGCGGGAGCAGATGCTGTGATCTTTGGTGATCCAGCTGTATTAATGGCGGCACGAGAAGTGGCACCTGATTTGAAGCTGCACTGGAACACGGAAACACTAGGGACAAACTGGTATACGTGTAACTATTGGGGACGTAAAGGTGCAAAGCGGTCGGTTCTTGCTCGGGAAATCAATCTTGATGCGATTCTTGAGATAAAGGAAAATGCGGAAGTAGAAATAGAAGTTCAGGTCCATGGAATGATTACGATGTTCCAGTCGAAACGTTCTTTGCTTGGTCATTACTTCGAATATCAAGGAAAAGTAATGGAAGTCGAAAATCGTAAACAGGAAAAGAATATGTTCTTACATGACAAAGAACGAGAAAATAAATATCCCATTTTTGAAGATGAAAATGGAACCCATATTATGAGTCCGAATGATATGTGTATGATTGACGAGCTTCAGGACATGATTGAAGCAGGAGTAGATTCCTTCAAGATTGATGGTGTGCTACAAAGTCCAGAATATATTTTAGCTGTGACAAAGCTCTACCGCCAAGCAATCGATGTTTGTTCAGAAGATCCAGATGCGTATGAAGATATAAAAAGCGAATTATTAGAGAAAATAGATGAAATTCAACCAGAACACCGACCACTAGATACAGGATTTTTCTTTAAAGAAACCGTTTATTAATAGAAAAGCGGAAGCGGCTCGTTAGAGGAACATCAACGTTCGCCAGGTCCTGTGCAAGTACGACAGGCTTAAGATGGCTCGGGGTGAAGGTTGTCCTATAACCCTCACATCAAGACATCTTAAGACCTCGAGCCCCTAGCGACTGTAGCTGGACAAAGAAAAGGCTGGTTAGAAGCGCAACGTCCTGCACGCAGGGTCTGATTGGTTTTTCTAAGGGCTGAAGCCCAAAGAAAAACCTTATTGCAAAACCGGCATTTGCACATCCTGTGCGACACGAAAGGAGATCATAATGGAAAGCGTAAAAGAACCTATTTCACAAATCGTGAATGGTAAGCGAGTGATCGTAAAAAAACCAGAACTATTAGCACCGGCCGGTAATCTTGAAAAGTTAAAAATTGCGGTTCGGTATGGTGCCGACGCGGTTTTTATTGGTGGACAGGAATATGGCCTCCGATCTAATGCAGATAATTTCACCTTTGAGGAAATGAAAGAAGGTGTAGAGTTTGCTAAAAAGTATGGAGCGAAAATCTATGTAACAACAAATATTATTGCTCATAACGAGAATATTGACGGCTTAGAAGAATATTTGATGGGTTTAAAGGAAGCTGGAGTATATGGGATTATTGTTGCAGATCCGCTAATTATTGAAACATGTCGCCGTATTGCTCCTGAAATTGAGGTCCATTTAAGCACACAGCAATCGTTAACGAACTGGAAAGCGGCACAATTCTGGAAAGAAGAAGGTGCGGAACGCGTCGTTCTTGCTCGTGAAACAAGTGGAGAAGAGATTCGTGAAATGAAAGAAAAGGTAGACATTGAAATTGAAATATTTGTACATGGTGCCATGTGTATTGCTTATTCAGGTCGTTGTACATTGAGTAATCATATGACAGCTCGAGATTCTAACCGAGGTGGATGCTGTCAATCATGTCGATGGGATTATGACCTTTATCAATTGAATGAGAATAACGAAGTACCATTATTTGACGAAAATGATTCTCATTTTGCCATGAGTCCTAAAGACTTAAAGTTAATTGAATCCATACCAAAAATGTGTGAAATGGGCATTGATAGTCTAAAAATAGAAGGACGCATGAAATCTATTCATTATATTGCGACTGTTGTTAGTGTATATCGCAAAGTTATTGATGCTTATTGTGCGGATCCAGATCATTTTGTCATCCAAAAAGAATGGCTTGAAGAATTGGATAAATGTGCAAACCGTGCAACTGCACCAGCCTTTTTTGAAGGAGTACCTGGGTATAAGGAGCAAATGTTTGGTAATCATAGCAAAAAGACAAGTTTTGATTTTGTTGGACTTGTGCTTGATTACAATCCTGAAACAAGCATCGTAACATTACAACAACGAAATCATTTTAAACCAGGGCAAGAAGTTGAATTTTTTGGACCTGAAATTGATAATTTTACACAAGTAATCGAGAAAATATGGGATGAGGAAGGGCAGGAACTTGATGCAGCCCGTCACCCCTTGCAAATTGTTCAATTTAAAGTAGATAAGCCTGTGTATCGTTATAATATGATGCGTAAGGAATTATGATCTAAAGCTAAATTGATCATAAAAAATAAACCATCAATTGCATAATCATTATTTTTATGCAACAATAGCCTAAATCATAAAAAGTGAAACAGACAACGATTAGAAATATGGTTTTAATACTAGACAAAATTGAAAAGCTTAGGTATTATCCAATCATTACCTATTACTAGATGCTAAAAAATGCGCGTTCTATAAGAGGACGCGCATGTATAATATGTAATCTAGTAAGAGGTATTTGCACTTATTTAATTTATAAAGCACAATCTAATGGGGGTTGTGAACACTAGAAGGAGTGAATGGTTTTGGCAATAGAAAAGGTCTTTCCAATGACACAAGCTGGAAAAGAAAAGCTTGAACAAGAATTAGAACAATTGAAAACGGTTAAACGTAAAGAAGTAGTAGAACGGATTAAAATTGCTCGTAGTTTTGGTGATTTATCCGAGAATTCCGAATATGATTCAGCAAAAGAAGAACAGGCATTTGTTGAAGGGCGTATTACAACGATTGAAAATATGATTCGTAATGCTAAAATCATCGGTGAAGATGAAATGAGTAGTGATAGCGTTTCATTAGGAAGATCGGTTACTTTTGTTGAGCTTCCCAATGGAGATGAAGAAACATATACGATCGTTGGTAGTGCTGAAGCAGATCCATTTGAAGGGAAAATCTCCAATGATTCACCGATTGCAAAAAGTTTGCTAGGGAAGAAAGTAGGAGATCAAGTCACTGTTCAGACTCCAGGTGGAGAAATGAAAGTAAAGATTGTTACCATTAAATAATTCTGAAAGATTGTTTATAATGACCACACCTCGTCAACACTTTTGACGAGGTGTTTATTTATGTGGAGAAAAAGAGCGATTATTATGGTTTGTCTTTTCATAGCTTGTTTAGCATTATTAGTGGGAAGGTTAATGCAATTGCAGCTTTTTGAAACAGAGAGTTTTTCAAAACATCAAATTAATTTATTAGAGGAAAGTGTTTCCCAAAGATCTCAGGAGATTGTGATTGATAGTGGTAGAGGAGGATTCCTTGATCGGAATGGTGAGCCGTTAACCCATCAAAATATACCTGTACTTATTTTATTCCCTTTCTTAAAAAAAACAGAGTGGGATGTTCAAAAAGTAGCCGATACGATCAATGTTTCAACAAATGTCCTTATTCAGGCTGTGAATGAAGCAAAGGGTCCTTTTGCTTATGGAACTCCAAACCCTATGCGTTTAACGAAACAACAAATGGAAGCCATAAATAAACTTCAAATTCCAGGTGTATTTGCCGTTGAGAAAAAATTTGACTTGCAAAAAAATCCTGCTGAGCATTTAATTGGAATAACAGGTGAAAATGAAAAGGTTTTAAGATCTCGGTATCCAGATAAGAAAATATCTGAAAAAACGGATATAGGCTTAACAGGAATGGAGAAGAGCTTTGACGAATTTCTATTACCAGAAGGTGAAGCAAAGCTTGTATACCATGTAGATGCAAGTGGCGGTCCTTTATTTGGTATCAATGTTAAATATGTCGAGCCTGCCAACCCTTTTTATCCAATCAATATTCGATCAACCGTTGATTCAGAATTACAGCAAAAAGCAGAAGAGTTAGTAGAGAAGCATAGAATCAAAAAGGGAGGGCTTGTTTTGATTGATATTGAAACAAATTCAGTTCTTTCCATGGTATCGCGCCCTGAGATTAATCGTAGTGATCCATTTAATGAAAAAAAGGGTGGGATCCAAAATCTGATGCTAAAGCAGCAAATTATAGGGTCTGTTTTTAAAACCGTTGTGGCAGCGGCTGCGATTGAAAATCAACTAGAGGATTCGACAAGGTTATTTGATTGCAGTAGAAAAATTAATGGTGATCCTGATCTGAAATATCAGCATGGCAATCTTAATTTTACAGAAAGCTTCGCTAAAAGCTGTAATAATGCGTTTGCATCACTAGCAAAGGAATTAAAGGATATAGATCCGAATATACTTGAAGAGTATGCAAAAAAGCTCGCATTGATTGGTCCTTCCGGATGGGAAGGGGATATCTATCATTATGAAAATTTCAAGCAACTTCTAGACGAAGATAATGGACGAGTATTCCTATCTGAAGAGGCGAAGAATGATCGAAATTTTGTCGCACTCACCGGTATTGGTCAGCATGAAGTTCGAGCAACACCACTTGCGGTGGCAAACATGATGGCAACGATTGCCAGGGGAGGTAAAAAGGAGTCGGTGCGTATTGCATCTGCTATTGAATATAAAAATGGAGCATCTTTACTCTCCTTTAAAGAGAAGGAAATAGATGGTGACACGATTAGACCCTATACAGTAACAAGGCTTCAGAGGCTCTTGCGTGAAGTGGTAACAAATAGTGGAGGAACTGGAAAACTATTTCAAACATTACCTTATGATGTTGCTGGAAAATCAGGTACTAGTGAGACGGGAAAATACGTTGCCGATCAACAGCTCCATAATAAGTGGTTTGCTGGTTATTTCCCTTATCATAACCCTAAATATGCTCTCGTAGTGGTTAATCTTGATGTACTAGCAAACGAAGGGGGAGTCAATCCTCTTTTTGCAGATATGGTAAAAATGATCTATGGGTTTGATCAAAATAATAGAGAGTGAAACCTTTGGACCTTTTTTTCAGTCTAATCCTATGATATAGTTTAAGACGTTTTTAGATTGTTGGGGAGTGTTATATGCTTAATGTATGACAGCTATTCTTTTAGGAGGAGAATTAGTTTGAGAAACAATAGACAACCTTTAAATGAAAAATCTCGTTCAAAATTAAGATCGAGTAGGCGAAAAACAAATATTATTTTGAATAGTTTAATTGTCATTGTTTTATTATTAATTGTGATCGTATCCTCAAAGATTTTTTTTGGAAATGATCAAAATGATCATGCTGATACTAGCCTTGTAAAAACAGCAAATGGTTTGGCGGAAAAGGATGCAGAAACAGTAGGTGATAAAGAGACAGATACGAATAAAGAGAATAAAACAAATAGTCAGGATAAAGAATCAGCAAGTGATGATGGTGAAAAAACAGATGATCTAAACAATGAAGATAGTAACCAGAATGATCAAGAGGGCGAAGAGGATCAAGAAATAGTCACTGAAGGGGGAAGTGACCCAGGAGTGAAGAAATCGATTATCAACCCTGTGTGGGAGCCTGTAGGGACTTCTCAAGAAGGGCAACATTTCAATGCCTATAGTGGAGTTGATTGGGATGAACAGGTTCAGGCCATTACATATGGGACTGGGATTGAAGAAAGCAATATGACGATTCTATTTCTAGGGAATAATGGACCAAATAAATCTGTTGGAACAATTGTACAAAAGGATACCGGACAGAAATTTCGGGTATACATTGAGTGGGTGGATGAAAAAGGCTGGAAACCGACTCTAGTAGAAGAACTAGTAAATTAAAGTATGGAATGTAACAGGAGACAAAAAGATGATTTAATCGTCTTTTTGCCTCCTGTTTTTTATAGTCCTTATATGTTGTTTGCTTTACTTTACTTTAAAATGGACAACTGCTGAATAGAAGGTTCTTCCATTTTCATCTATATGCATTTGGTGGGAAATAGAGTGAACCGTGAGGAGAATGGCTTTATTAATCTCGATTTGTTCATTTATCTTTTTCTCTAGAGCTTTAATATCGCTTGCCTCAAAGAACTCTACTTTATCCTCGATTAAATCAAATTGAAAATTCATATTCATCAATCCTTTCAATCTAACAATACATAGGAAACTGATTCTTTTCAATAGCCTAAATTAATTTCAGTTGGACAGACAAATAACTCTAATATTTTACATAAGAATGAGTTAAGGTGTTAGTCAGTCTAATCAGCTAAATTAGCGGAGGTGGCACTTTTGTCTAGTATTGTGACCGCACTTGGTTATTTAATAAAAGAAATTGTCTTTCTTGTGTCATATGTGAAAAACAATGCTTTTCCCCAACCACTTTCTGCTTCAGATGAACGTAAGTATTTGCAATTGATGGCAGAAGGTGATACAAACGCCCGCAATATGCTTATTGAGCATAATTTACGACTTGTTGCCCATATCGTTAAAAAATTTGAAAATACTGGTGAGGATCCAGAGGATTTGATTTCAATTGGAACAATCGGGTTGATAAAAGCGATTGAAAGCTATTCTGAAGGAAAGGGTACAAAGCTTGCCACCTATGCTGCAAGATGTATTGAAAATGAAATTCTTATGCATTTACGTGCTTTAAAGAAGACAAAAAAGGATGTCTCTCTCCATGATCCAATTGGACAGGATAAAGAAGGGAATGAAATATCGCTCATTGATGTTTTGAAATCGGAGTCAGAAGATGTGATTGATACGATCCAACTCAACATGGAGTTAGAAAAAGTAAAGCAATATATTGATGTTTTGGATAAACGTGAAAAAGAAGTGATTATCGGTCGTTTTGGACTCGACTTACAAAAGGAAAAAACACAAAGGGAAATTGCAAAAGAACTCGGCATCTCAAGAAGTTATGTGTCAAGGATCGAAAAAAGAGCACTTATGAAAATGTTCCATGAATTCTACCGTGCAGAAAAAGAAAAGCGTAAGGAGATTGAATAAATCAAAAAGGCATTAACCATATCAGTGGTTAACGCCTTTTTGATTTATTCAATCGATCTTTTACTTTTTTATTAAGTAATCCTGACCTTCGTCCATCTCAAGAAGTTTTTTATAATAGATTTTGGACTGGAGTAAGAAAAGAATAGAGCCAGCGAGAAAAATAGCTGTAACACCCATCATCAACATTAAATCAGCTTCACTCTTTTCAATTGTAGGTATCACCACACCTAAATAGAAAAAGGCACTAATCGCAAGCATGACTCGCGCATATTGTTTGAAATCGGTCATTTTTTCATAGTATTGTTTTGCTTTTTTCATGACATCACCTACTTAATATGTTTAGTCAAAATAAATATAATCAATCTTGTTAACTATGAAACTATTATAGCACAAAAAGATAAGGTAGAAATGATGTAAATATTAGTAACAATAAAAAAGCCTAACCTATAAGGGGTGTAATCCCCCTTATAGGTTAGGCTTTTTTATACTAACTGGAATGGCTTCTATCTCTTTTCCAATGCTTCTTAACGGTTCTTTAATAAAGCTACCATTTTTATGACAAGACTCGCTGAATGAAGGGCAGCCTTCTCAAGAAACTGATCAAAGGAAAGCTCGGATTCCTTGCCAGCAATATCCGACAGAGAGCGAATGATTACAAATGGCACCTGAAATTGATGGGCCACTTGAGCAACTGCTGCTGCTTCCATTTCAACCGCTTTTAAATCGGAAAACTTATCGCGGATATAATCCACTCGAACAGGGTCATTCATAAATGAATCGCCAGTCGCAATTAATCCTTGAGTAGTCTGAATCTCACTGATTTCCTTTGCCCCTTCTTCTGCCGCTTTGATTAGTTCTTTGTCGGCAAGAAAAGCGGGTGGAAGTTGTGGGACTTGACCATATTCATATCCAAACACGGTTACATCTACATCATGATGACGAACTTCTGATGAAATGACAAGATCACCGATGTTTAGACTAGGGTCATAGCCACCAGCGGATCCCGTATTTATAACATAGTCTGGTGTATATTTTTCAAGTAAAATGGTTGTGGACATGGCTGCATTTACTTTTCCGATCCCTGAACGAAGGAGTACAATTTCAACTCCGTCCATCTTACCGAATGTAAATTCACATCCCGCAATCATTTCAACTGTTTTGTCTTCAATTCGATCTCTTAATATCGTTACTTCTTCTTCCATTGCTCCGATAATGGCTATTTTCATTCGTATAAGTACCTCTTTCTTATCTTTTTATCATCGTATTCGCAAAAACTATTCTACCACTAGAGGGAAGGAGATTACTATAGGAGATAATAACATTTGCTTCTTCTTAATTTAATAAATAGTATAATCTTTACATGAATTTATTATTTATTGAAAGGCCATTGGAGCATCAACACGATTGTTTAACACAGCCTATTCAAAAGAAATAAGCCCATACATTATCATGGTATGGGCTCGGTTCCCTAAGCAAGAAATTGTTTTTGATGATTTAAACCTTTTTTAAACGGAAAGTACTGATCATGAGAAAGGAAAGGACTATGATGAGAAAGAGAAAGAATTGTGGCGGTAAATAAGGAATACTTAAAAAGCTAAACGTTGCTAAGCAACCTGCAGCAGTAATCGGCAATCCTGAAAAGTAGCCGATATGGTCAGAGATATTAAAACGAGCAAGCCTAAACGCTCCGCAGGAAATATAAAAAACAGTAAAGAATGCACCAGGGGCACCAAACTCAAATAAAATGCCTTGATATAATAATAGTGCAGGAGCGACACCAAATGATATAATATCACTCATAGAATCTAACTGTTTTCCAAGCTCTGACTCGATATTTAATTTTCTTGCTGTCATTCCATCGAAACGGTCCAGAAGAGCAGCGATAAAAATAAGCAAGAGACTTAAAGTCAGTTCACCTTTTATTGAGTTAATGATGGCAAAGCCGCCCAATGATAAATTTCCTAAAGTTAATAAATTGGCTGTCTGGGCTTTTAACTTTTTAATTGTTTGATCAAAAACATGGGATAAAAACAATCTCTTCACTCCTTAAGTGGGAAAAGGGAATAACTCCTCTAGTGTATTATATAATAATATATAATTTTAAAGTTTTTATGCCTGTTAGTAAAGGGCAAATGGAATCGTTTTGGAGGTTAATGAATGATTCAGACTATTTATCGGTTATTTATTGAGTTAACAAATAGAAAAAGTACATCACTTATGCTTGCAAAATTTACAAAATCGAAAATAAGCCGCATGCTGATCCCTTCATTTTCTAAAGTCTATAAAATTAATCAAGCAGAAATGGAAAAGCCAATAGATGAATATGCCACATTACATGAGTTTTTTACAAGAAAATTGAAAAAAGGGTCCCGTATCGTTTATCAGGATTCAATGTCAGTTGTCAGTCCAGTTGATGCAACGATTGAAGAGATTGGAACGGTTTCGTCAAATTACACAATGACAGTGAAAGGTAAAGAATATACGATTTCAGAAATCCTTGGAGATGATAGGAAAGTAGAGAAATACCTGAATGGAACTTATATGCTCTTTTACTTAAGCCCTAGTAATTATCATCGAATCCATAGTCCTATTTCAGGAAAAGTGACGGAGCAATGGGTAATGGGGACAAAATCATATCCTGTGAATAAGTATGGTTTGAAATACGGAAAAAAACCATTTTCAAAAAATTATCGCATGGTAACTGAAATGTATTATAATAATGCTTCAATAGCTATTGTAAAAGTCGGAGCGATGTTTATTAACTCAATAGAGTTACTAGGTAGAGAGGATGAATTAGAAAAAGGGGATGAAATTGCCTATTTTTCATTTGGCTCATCTGTTGTCCTTTTTTTTGAGGGAGGCTCTTTTACACCAACAGTTTCAAAAAGTCTTCCATGTCCAATTAAAGTAGGTGAATGCATAGGGTATATCAATGCAGAAAGTAAAACTTTAGTTGAGTGAAAAGGGTTATCTAGCATGAAAATGGATAAAAAGAAAAAACCCCTTTTATCAGGGGGAAGAATAAGTCATGAAGAAACTTTCATTTTATGTGATGATAGGGATCGTCGGTGAATTTCTGCTTTGATTAAGCGAATAAAGTCTGGGCTTAGCTTTAATTCTATCGCTTTATGATAGGATTCAATCAATAGCTCATCTGACAATTTCAGCATGTCAAAATTCACCTCCATTTTCATACAAATGAAATAGATAATAGTTGGTTACTAATTACGTCTACTCATTGAAATAGTGAGGATAAATATTCTCATAGCAAGTTCTATTTTTTCTATAAGATCATATAGTATAGGTTTGTGTTGCTTGTATACATACTTTATCAGAAATTTATGTTTGGAACAATCGTTCTGTTATCCACAAAATATAGTGGATAACTTGTGGGTAACCTGTTTGTAAGTGTAAATTAAACAATGAACCCGCTGTTAATTTTGTGCATAAAGTTATCCACAAAAAACTAACTGTTGAATGCTGTCGAAAACTTTTCCTATTTATTGGGAGTTTTTAAACCATCAGGTTGTTGCTTAAAACATCTTTTATGAAAAGATAAAATGATTTTATTTTGAACAAAAGTTTAAAATTGGTTATGATGGTTACGGTGAAAAAGCGAAATACTTTAGAATGAAATATTTCTAAATAAATGATTAATGGTTAAATGTGTAATGGATAATGGGGTGTAATTAAAGTGTTAAAGCAATTTCTGCCTAATCAGCACGTAAAAAGTATTCTGGACATTGATCCAAAGGACTTACAGGAAAAAGGAATAAAAGGAATTATTACCGACCTTGATAATACGCTTGTTGAATGGGATCGTCCACAAGCGACGCCGAGAGTCATTAAATGGTTTGAAGAAATGAAAAAACATCATATAAAAATAACCATTGTCTCAAACAATAATGAAACAAGAGTCAAGGCATTTTCGGATCCTCTTAACATTGCGTTCATCTACCGGGCAAGAAAGCCGCTGTCACACGCTTTTCATAAAGCGGCAAAACAAATGAATGTCAAAAAAGAGGAAACGGTTGTGATTGGTGACCAACTCCTAACAGATGTTCTTGGTGGAAACCGTGGTGGCTTTCAAACCATTTTAGTTGTACCAGTAGCTCAAACGGATGGAGTAGCTACGAAATTTAATCGAATGGTCGAAAGAAGATTATTGAATTGGTTTAGAAAAAAAGGCATGTTACAATGGGAGGATTAATCATTTGAGTGAACAGTATTCATGTATTGGCTGTGGAGTCCAAATACAAACAGAAAATCCAGAGGAAATAGGCTATGCTCCTACATCCGCCTTACAAAAGGAATCTATTATTTGTCAACGATGTTTTCGCTTGAAGCATTATAATGACATACAAGATGTCAATTTAACAGACGATGATTTCTTACGGATTTTAAATGAAATTGGTAAAAGTGATGCTTTAATCGTTAAAATCGTTGATATTTTTGATTTTAATGGAAGTTGGTTACCAGGACTGCATCGCTTTATAGGCAAAAATAAAGTGATTTTAGTTGGGAATAAAGTGGATCTCATTCCGAAAGCAGTGAAGTCAAACAAATTAATTAACTGGATGAAATATGAGGCAAAGCAGCTTGGTTTAAAACCAGCGGATGTATTCTTAGTTAGTGCTGCAAAAGGGAATTTTATAAAAGAGGTTGCAGCAGCAATTGAAGAATACAGGGAAGGCAAGGATGTCTATATTGTAGGCTGTACAAATGTCGGAAAATCCACTTTTATCAACCGTATATTAAAAGAAGTGACTGGGGAGGGTGACGTTATTACCACCTCGCATTTTCCGGGAACAACTTTAGATATTATTGAAATTCCACTTTCAGATGGACAGGTGTTAGTCGATACACCAGGAATTATCAATCATCATCAAATGGCTCATTTTGTTGATAAGCGTGATCTGAAATTTATCACACCGAAAAAGGAAATCAAACCAAAAGTTTTTCAGCTTAATGAAGGACAAACCTTGTACTTTGGCGGACTAGGACGGTTTGATTATATAAAGGGTGGTCGTAGATCTTTTTCCTGTCATTTTTCAAATGAATTAATGATCCATCGAACAAAAATGGAAAATGCAGATGAGCTATATGAAAAACACGTAGGGGAAATGTTAACACCGCCTAGGAAAGAAGAGGTGGATACTTTTCCTGAACTAGTGAAGCATCAATTTACGATTAAGGAAGGGAAAACAGATATTGTTTTTTCTGGGCTTGGTTGGATTACCGTTCATGAGCCAGGTGCCATTGTGGCAGCGTATGTTCCAAAAGGAGTTCATGCACTTATTAGGAAATCATTAATATAAAGAAGTTTTACATGTTCTTAATCGGATGACCATCAGAAAATAGGAAGTATAATAAACCCTATTGTAGTACATATACAACAGAGAGATTCATTTCGTTAAGCTCTGTAATATAGGATGGGGAGAGTGAAGTTTGTGAAAAAATTATATGGTGTAATCGGAGATCCTATTGCTCATTCTATGTCACCAGTAATGCATAATGATTTATTTCAACGTTATGAAATAGATGCTGCTATGTTTCCTTTTCACATAAAAAGGGAAAGTTTACAGGATGCTGTAAAAGGGTTTAAGGCGATTAATTTAGCAGGCTTTAATATAACAGTTCCACATAAAACAGCGATTATGCCTTTTCTAGATGACATTGATCCCCTTGCAGAAGCCATCGGTGCGGTAAATACGGTTGTAAATGAAGATGGCCGTTTTATTGGGTATAATACAGATGGAACGGGATATATAAAAGGGATATTAAAGGAAATCAATTCTCTAGAGGGCAAGAAGATGCTATTAATTGGTGCTGGAGGTGCAGCACGAGCTATTTACTATACACTGGCCAGTATGGGAGTGGAGCATCTTGATATTACGAATCGAACATTAGAGGCAGCAGAAATATTAATAGAACACTGTCCATATCCTACTCATTCTGAAGTATTAGCATTGGCGGAAGCAGAAAAACAATTGTCAAAATATGATTTAATTGTCCAAACGACTTCTATTGGGATGGAACCGAATGTTGATGAATCACCGCTTTGTCTTGATGGAATCAAGAAAGATATTTTTGTAGGAGATATTATTTATACTCCGCTTGAAACGAAATTATTACGAGATGCTAAAGGTAACGGAGCGCGTACGCAAAATGGTATACCAATGTTTGTTTATCAAGGTGCCCTTGCGTTTGAAAAATGGACAGGTATTTTTCCGGATACCGAAAGAATGCAGTCTGTTGTATTGCAACAATTAGGAGGAAAGACATGTTAACAGGAAAACAGAAACGATTATTGCGGTCAAAGGCTCACCATTTAAATCCAATCTTTCAAGTAGGAAAGGGTGGAGTGAATGAGAATATGATCAAGCAAATTAGTGAAGCATTAGAGGTACGAGAATTATTGAAAATCAGTGTATTGCAAAATTGTGATGAAGATAAAGATCAAGTAGCAAAGGATATTTCAAAGGGTGCTGGTGCTGAACTTGTTCAAATCATTGGGAATATCATTGTCCTTTATAAGGAGTCAAAGGAAAATAAGCAGATTGTCCTTCCTTAAAACTTGTAATCTACACTTTATTTATCAATAAAGATGGGACGGGAGTGAGTGACTCTGAAAAAGGTCGGCATCTTGGGAGGTACTTTTAATCCTCCGCATTTAGGACATTTGATTATTGCGAATGAAGTACAAACCCATTTCAATTTTGATGAAATATGGTTTATGCCCAATCAAGAACCACCGCATAAAGACAATACAACTGCAGTGAATAGCCTGCATAGACTTAAAATGGTGGAAAGAGCAATTGCTGACAACTCGCTCTTTAAAATTCAATCCATTGAGCTTGAACGATCTGGTAGGTCTTATACGCTGGAAACAATGAAGCTTTTAACTGAAAAGTATGATCATGAGTTTTATTTTATTATCGGTGCGGATATGGTTGAGTACTTACCAAAGTGGTATAAAATTGAAGAGTTAATTCAATTAGTAACATTTGTTGGAGTCAATCGACCCCAATACGACCAACATTCAGACTATCCGATCATTCATGTGGATGTACCAAATATAGGAATTTCCTCTCGTATGATTAGGGAAAGAGTAAAAGAGGGGAAAAATATTCGTTACTTTGTTCCAAATACGGTGATCGAATATATTGAGGAGAACCGGTTATATGAAACGTGAAGATGCACTTGAAATCGTCAAAAAACAGCTCACTGCTCATCGTTATCAACATACAGTGGGTGTTATGGAAACGGCTGTTACTTTAGCTCATAAATACGGGGCTGATGAGAGAAAAGCAGAGCTTGCGGCTATTTTTCATGATTATGCAAAATTCCGTGATAAGGAAGAAATGCATTCAATCATAATTGAGCAACAAATGAATAAAGAGTTGCTTGAATATAATACTGAGCTTTGGCACGCTCCTGTAGGGGCTTATTTAGTACAAAAAGAAGCAGGGATTACAGATCCTGAAGTTCTTGATGCGATTCGGTATCATACATCAGGGCGTCCCAAAATGACACTTTTAGAAAAAATTATTTATTTGGCTGATTATATTGAACCAGGCAGGCATTTTCCTGGTGTAGGGGAAGTAAGAGAAATAGCGGAGAAGGATTTGGATAGAGCTTTAATCCAATCCATCCAAAACACGATCTTTTTTTTAATGAAAAAAAATCAACGGATATTTCCTCTTACATTTCATACGTATAATGATTTAGTCAAATAAGGAGGACTGTATAGATGGATGATCGTCAATTATTACTAACAGCAGTTAAAGCAGCGGATGATAAAAGAGCTGAGGACATTGTTATTTTAAATATGAAAGGAATTTCGTTAGTTGCAGACTACTTTATCATTTGCCATGGGAATTCGGATAAACAAGTGCAGGCAATTGCTAGAGAGCTGAAAGAAAAAATGTCGGAGAATGACATTCAAATCAAACGAATGGAAGGCTTTGATGAAGCCAAATGGGTTCTAGTTGATCTTGGTGATGTAGTTGCTCATATTTTTCATAAGGATGAAAGAAGCTACTATAACTTAGAGAGATTATGGGGAGATGCTCCACATGAGAATGTATCTAGTGAGCTTAACAAATGACCTATGAGAAGTTTGCATATCTCTACGATGAATTGATGAAAGATGTCCCATATGAACAATGGGTACAGTTTATTAGTAAGCAAGCTAGGGAGTATGGGATCTCCGGAAAGAAATTACTTGATCTAGCATGTGGTACAGGAGAATTATCAATTCAATTGGTTGAAGAGGGATATGAAGTCACAGGGGTGGATCTTTCTACAGAAATGCTAACAGTGGCGAGAGACAAAGTTGAAAGAAATGGCTACTCGCTGTTTTTAGTAGAACAGGACATGTCAGAGCTTGAAGGATTAGACGAATATGACATAATTGGTATTTTTTGTGACTCTCTTAATTATGTGTCTGCTGAAAAAGATATAATTCGAACCTTTGAAAGGGTACAGTTACATTTAAAGCCAGGCGGACTATTCCTGTTTGACATTCATTCGCTTTATAAAATGAATACTTTATTCATCGATCAGACATATGCCTATAATGGTGATGAGATTAGTTATATATGGCAGTGCTATGAAAGTAAATACCCTCATAGTGTTGAACATGAATTAACGTTCTTTAAACTCGATCAGGCAACAAATCAATATCAGCGGTATGATGAACTTCACATGCAACGCACGTTTCCAATTGAACAATATGAGAAATGGTTATTGGAGAGTGGCTTTGAACTGCTTAGTGTGACAGCTGATTTTAGTGATGAAAAGCCTGGTGAGCAGTCTGAACGAATATTCTTTACAACCCGAAAAAAATAAAGCGATTTTAAAAAACACCTGCGTAGATCGGTGGCTGTCATGTTTTATGAAATAAATCATTATACAGGACACCTATCTCGCAGGTGTTTATTTGATCTTTCAAAGGGATAGCTGCATTCCTTTAATAAGTAAAAATAATAAGTAAAAAAGTTTTAGCAAATAGGAGGAAATAGTCGTTTTATGGCGAATTATTTACTAGTGTATTGATCCCTTAAGCCTGCTAAATCGTCTTCAAATTTCAAATGAGTGGCTTGGAAAAGATGTTCAAAAATATCACCGAGTTCGTTTTCTAGCACATTAATCCCTTCTCCTGTAATACCTCCTTTTACACAAACCTTTTCTTGTAGTGTTGGCAATGTATAGTACCCTTTTCGTAATAATTCTCCAAGACCGATTAACATTTCACTTGCAAAAATAGTCGCTGTCTCTTGATCAATTTTTGTTTCATGTACAGCTGCAAGGATAAACCGTTGGGTTAAATAACTGAAAAATGCCGGTCCACAGCTGACAATGTCAGAGGACACTCTCGTTATTTCCTCGTCAATTTCTACTGGTGTAGAAATATGATTAAAAAGGTCTGTGATAGACTTTTTCCACGTTCCTTTGCATTGCTGTCCAAATGAGAGTAAAGTTACACCCGAGAGAGCTCGATTTGTAATGCTTGGAATCACTCTTGCAACAGAACAAGGGAGGACAGATTCTAATTGTTTCACATTAATTGGGCTTGTAATGGAAATGACACATTTATCTTTTGTTAATTCGGGTTGTAGTTTCATGGCCACTTCATACACATCATGTGGTTTTACACAAATAAAAATTAAATCTGCGGTGTTTCCAATCTCCCCTATATCTTGTGTTAGACGTATTTCTGGATAGTTCTTTTGTATCATCATGGCCTTTGAAATAGATCTATTCGTTATGATGATGGAGGAAGGGGAAACAGCCTTTCCATCCACAATTGCTTCTGTTAAGATTCTCCCCATATTTCCTGTTCCAATAATCCCGACTTCCATTGTTCCATCCCTCCTTTACAGACTTACTCTCATATCATGCTATGACTTTTATAAAGGAATTATGTCAAAATTGAAATCGTGACAAAATCATTAAAGGAAAGGAATGTTTTGTATGGTTGATTGGCTTAAAGTAAATAAAATATATTTTTTTATTGGAGTAGTGATCATAGTAGCTCTTGGAGTTTATTATTTCTTACCTTTTGAAAACGATCTGTCAGGAAAAGAAAATGAATGGATTGAAACAGAAACAATAAGCTCACCAAAGGAAACCGAAGAGGAATCCATCGTTGTATCAGGTGAGCAGCAAGAAAAAGTCTTGATTGATCTAAAAGGAGCTGTGAAATCTCCAGGGGTCTATGAAGCCAATTCAGAAGAGCGAGTCATTGATATTATTAACAAAGCAGGAGGATTGCTCGAAACGGCCGATAAAAATAATATTAATTTTGCTTTGAAAGTTGTTGATGAAATGGTGCTGTATATTCCGGAAGTGGGTGAACAAAACGAAGAGGTGACAGGTGGAACTGTTGGACTATCCCAGACCATGTCTGTAGATGAGGGAAAGGTAAACCTAAATAAAGCAACAAAAGCAGGTTTAGAAACATTGTCAGGCATTGGACCATCAAAAGCTGACGCTATTATTGACTACCGGGAAACAAAGGGGCCTTTTAAAACAATAGAAGATTTAATGGAAATTAGTGGTTTTGGTCAAAAAACATTTGAAAAGTTAAAAGAGGATATAACGGTCAAATAGCGTAAAAAGGTATCGAATAGGTGAGGGTGTTTGATATAGTGTGAAGAATTGACGACTTTTTGATAAAGGTTATACACTAGGGGATAGAAGCTGTTAACTAGAAAATAGGAAAATGAAAGGAATTATTTTTTATGAAAAGGAAAAGTTGGGATGATTATTTCTTAGATATTGCAAGTGAAGTGGGTACGCGTTCTACTTGTCCAAGGTTACATGTAGGCTGTGTGATTGTGAAGGACAAACATATTGTATCGACAGGTTATAATGGTTCTATACATGGTCATGATCATTGTGAAGAGGTTGGATGTTTAATTAATGAACAAGGAAGGTGTATTCGTACACTTCATGCAGAAGAAAATGCTGTTCTTCACGCAGACAGAGGATTATTAAAAGGTGCTACAGCATTTGTCACGCATGAACCGTGTGAAAAATGTGCCAAAACATTGGCACAGTCGGGTGTCGCAAAGATTGTTTATCGAGATGCTTATCCGAATAAATGGAATGAGCATTTTTTGAAAGATGTTGAAGTTGTTCATCTTCCTAAAGAATAAGTTGAATAATATAGATCGTATATCACACGATTAAATGAATTCATTGGTTATCAAACAGATTTGGTGTTTATGGATGACTTTACTCCAAATCTGTTGGAACTGTTAGAGGTGAAGTATGAAAAATAAAGGAATATTTTATGCCGTTTCAGGCTTAGTTGGGCTACTAGCTGCATTTCACAACTTTATCCTATTTTTCGTTATTTTTTGTTTGTATTTGATCTTTCTAATGAAAAGAAAGAAGTTTGATAAGAGACATATGGTGGCTATTTTACTTTTGTTCATAGCCCTTTTTAGTAGAGGAGAGATCGAAGTTGCTCATAATCGATCAAGCTTGTCAGGTCAAGAAAAAACTTTTTACCTGTTTTTTAATGAAATAGGTAAAATAGATGGTGATCATCTAACCATTAAGGCAATAGATCGAAAAAGTTCTGAGTCCCTGCTAATAAAATATCGTATAGAATCAGAAGAAGAAAAAGAATATCTTCAACAATATTTATCCCCTGGACTCCTCTGCAAAATAGATGGACAACTTGATGAGCCGTCCATATCCTCAAATGAAAATGCCTTCGATTATAAAACATATTTGCGACAAAATCACATATATTGGCTGTTAACACCTGATCAATTTAATTTAACGGATTGCCAAAAGGACCCTAATATTTTTACCTATTTAAAAAAAATCCGTGCCGATGGTATTCGCTATTTACAGGTCCATTTTCCACCAGAAACAGTGCCGTTAGCGGCAGCTTTGCTGTTTGGGACAAGTGATTTCATTTCATCAGAAACAATGGATTATTATCGGGAGCTAGGAATCGTGCATTTACTTGCCATTTCAGGTCTTCATATTGCTATTATTGTGGCAATTGTTTATTATCTTTTTCTACGTATCGGATTGACGAAGGAAAAGTCAATCATTTTGTTATTAATTTGTTTACCTATTTATTGCGTTTTAACGGGGGCTTCACCGTCTGTAAATCGTGCTGTGTTGATGACAATGCTCTTGCTTATCGGGAGGAGATGGGGGAAACGCAACCATTTCAACGCTCTCGATGTGATAAGTCTTACCTTTCTTTTGTATGTATTTAGTGCACCTTATGCCATCTTTAACATCGGTTTTCAGTTATCTTTTATTGTTACTACTACATTGCTTGTTTCCTCGCCCTATATACTCGAACGGTATGAGAATCCTGTTTCATTAGTACTGTCAACTTCATTGCTCTCCATGTTATCTTCTGCTCCACTGCTTCTCTATTTCTTTTTTGAGTTTTCAATTATTACTCTCCTTGTTAATCTTTTTTACATTCCTATTTTTAATCTTGTTTTACTACCCTATTTATTATTCGTTTACGTGTTTCATTTGCTTTTTGGAAATTTCATGGATTTTTTTCTTTATCCGATAAATGAAATCATCATTTTTACTAACATGTTAACGAAAAAAATAGCATCACTACCTTGGAATACAATTATTTTAGGTCGACCAAATGAACTTCTTATTTTGTTTTATGGTTGGGGACTATTCTTGTTTTTCTTTATGTGGGAAAAGGAAATAAAAGGAATAGGGAAGAAGTGTCTTCTATTTTTATTTCCTTGTTTTCTTTTTATAGGGCAATTCTTATGGATGAACTTTTCTGTAGAAGGAGAGATTACATTTTTAGATGTAGGTCAAGGAGATTGTATTTATATTAGACTTCCGTTTGGAAAGGCTCGTTATGTAATTGATACGGGGGGAAATATACCATTTGCGAAAGAATCATGGCAGGTTAGGGATCATCAGTATGAAGTAGGAATGGATACTGTTGTTTCTTTTTTAAAGAGTAAGGGTGTGACAACGATTGATAAGCTTATTTTAACCCATGGTGATATGGATCACGCAGGAGGTGCAGAGGCGATTTTAGAAGAACTGAAGGTACTAGAACTTGTTCTCCCTGATCGAAAAGATAGGAATGAGTTAGAGAAGAAGCTTGTTCAGACGGCTGTAAATAAAAAAGTAGCTATTCAGTTTGTCCATGTGGGGGATAGCTGGAAGGTTGGGGATAATGGTTTTTATGTGATATCTCCTGAAGAAAATAGTCGAAGGGAGAGGAACGACGGATCTATTGTTCTTTATACGAAGTTAGGTGGCTTGAGGTGGCTATTTACAGGTGATCTTGAGGCGGATGGAGAAGCAAATTTACTTGAGAAGTATCCTACGCTAGCGGTCGATGTTCTAAAGGTGGGGCATCATGGAAGTAAAACATCTACGACAGAACCATTATTGGAACAACTATCACCGAAAATAGCTGTTATTTCTGTAGGAGCGAATAACCGTTTTGGACACCCGAATCAAGAAGTATTAGAAAGATTAGAAAAAAGAAAAATAAAAGTGATGAGAACAGATTTTTCAGGGGCGATTACCTATACATTCAGAAAAGAGGCAGGCACCTTTTCTGTTCATAAGCCATAGAATATCTTAAATTAAAAAGAGAAAAGTGCAAGAACCTTGATCATTAAGAAGGAACACAGACGAATGTCACTGCAGCCGTTAATCATCAACTTGGAACTTGTACGGGAAGTTAGACCGTTTTTAAACTAAAAAAAGAGACTTACAAGTGTAGTCTCCAAAGTTCAACCTATGTCATTTAGGACCCTATAAATTGGATAACTGTTGCGATAACAAATAACGTTGCAAAAAATCCAAATGAAACAACGAAACCTACCCCAGCATCGATTGCATCATTACGGTTACATTGTACATTATGTTCAAATTCGTTCATTGTATTCCCTCCTAATATTCTAATTATAATTATAAACGGTAATATTCTGATAATAGTATAAGCGATTGTAAAAAAAAAATCCACTTTTCTGTAAAAGGCTTTGTTTTCTATATAAGAATGTATCATTTTTCTGAACTAAGATAACGGTTCAGTTCAGGAAGCCATCGGCTCGAGGTTATAAGGCGATAAGCGGGTTCCTTACGCTTTTCTTGCTACCAACAGTTGTCATTCATATATGATATTTTTCAGGCTAACATAATGATAACAGTATATCCGTCGCCATTTATGTTACCCGGGGCTTAAATGGTTGGCGTTCATTATAGATTGGGAATTGGTACTAAAAGCGATTGTACCAATTCCTTTGTAATACTTGTCAAACCTCCTCAGCTTCTTTACGATTAAAGATAAAACTAGATGGATTTGAACGGAGCGAGGAATCATGATTTTTGAGTTATGGAAAAAAGTAAAAAGAAACGAGATTTCTTCCATGTATTTATTATTTGGAAAAGAGTCCTTCTTGATTAACGAAACAAAGCAATTACTTATTCAACAAATACTGAAAGAGGATGAAATTGAGTTTAATTTATCAAGTTTTGATCTTAATGAAACCCCAGTAGAAATGGCTCTCGAAGATGCTGAAACCTTTCCATTTATCGGTGAAAGAAAATTACTTTTTTTACACAATGCTTCTTTTTTAACGGCAGAGAAAACAAAGGATAAAGTAGAGCATAATCTAGCTAGGTTGGAAGCGTACATAAAAGAGCCTGCACCTTATTCGGTTGTTGTACTTGTGGCTCCATACGAAAAACTAGATGAACGAAAGAAATTGACAAAGGAATTAAAGAAGAATACGGATACGTTTGAGGCGAAGAAATTAACCGAGCAGGAACTCAAAAATTGGATTCGTACGAGAGCTGATTATAATGGAGTTACGATTGAGCCTGCGGCAATTGAACAAATGCTAACATTGGTAGGGACAAATTTATTTATGTTAACGAGTGAAGTAGATAAGCTTGCTCTGTATATTGGAAAAGGATTAACGATCGATGTGAAAACGGTAGAAAGTCTTGTTTCGCGTTCACTAGAGCAAAATATTTTCACACTTGTTGATAAGATCGTTACTCGTAAAATAGAAGAAGCACTGCGTATTTATTATGATCTATTAAAACTAAATGAAGAACCTATTAAAATTTTAGCTGTTATTACAGGTCAATTTCGCCTTCTTTATCAAGTGAAAGAATTGGCAAAACGTGGTTATGGCCAAAAACAAATAGCCAGTCATTTGAAAATACATCCCTTTCGTGTGAAGTTAGCAGCGGGACAAGCACAGAAGTTTGGTGATAAAGAATTAACTTATATTATAAAGCAGCTAGCAGATGCAGATTATAATATGAAGACAGGGGCAATGAATAAAGAGTTAATCATTGAGTTGTTTTTATTAAAATTAAATCAATAATAAAAAGGCTGTCACATTTGTGGCAGCCTTTTTTAGATCATTTATGCATTTAAAGAATTTATTTTTTTCGCTAAGCGAGATTTTTTTCGAGCAGCGGCATTTTTATGGATAAGACCTTTAGCAGCAGCTTTGTCTAATTTACGTGTAGCTACTGTAAAAGTGTTTGCAGCAGTATTTGCTTCGTTAGTCGCAATAGCAGCTTCTACTTTTTTCACAGAAGTACGCATATCAGATTTAATCATAGTGTTTTGAGCGTTTTTCTTTTCGTTTGTTTTTACACGCTTGATTGCAGATTTAATATTTGGCATTCGGTTCACCTCCTAGAAGAGCATCGAGATTATATGAACTCGACTTTACATTCATTAACCTATGTTAATTACAACAAAGGATATTTTATCAAATACCCACGAATATTGCAATACTCCGTTATGATTTTGAAATGGAATTTAAACACTGATTTTGAATGATTTCCAGGTTTTACGGCAAAAATAATGAATAATTATATGCAGTTTAATTTTTTAAGGGGGATTATTTTGAAAAACTCTATTGATTTGAGTCAATATTCCGTTCGGACGGATCTTGCTATCGAGGCTAGGGAGATGGCAATGGATGAAAAAAGTAAAAATATGAATGAACAGGAAAATCTTTCTCACATAGAAGGTGTGATCATCAAAGAAAAAGAAGAAGACGATATTAAAATTTCCTTTGTTGAGGTCACGAAGGAAGGTCAGGAAGCCATTGGGAAAAAACAAGGGAAGTATTTAACAATTGAAGTAGTTGGAATTAGACAAAGTGACACAGAATTGCAGCAAAAGGTAGAAAAAATATTTGCAACAGAATTTTCCCATTTTTTGAAACAAAATGGAATCAAGCAAGATGCTTCCTGTTTAGTAGTTGGATTAGGGAACTGGAATGTCACACCTGACGCATTAGGACCACAGGTTTGTGAAAATTTATTAGTCACAAGACATCTATACGAACTTCAACCTGAGAGTGTTGATGAAGGATTTCGTCCCGTAAGCGCACTTTCACCAGGCGTGATGGGACTGACCGGGATTGAGACGAGCGATATTATATTTGGGGTCGTTGAAAAAACGAAGCCTGATTTTGTTATTGCGATTGATGCATTAGCTGCAAGGTCTATTGAAAGAGTTAACTCTACCATTCAAATATCGGACACTGGAATTCATCCTGGCTCAGGAGTTGGGAACAAACGTAAGGAGTTAAGTCAAGAAACACTAGGGATTCCAGTTATTGCTATAGGTGTACCTACCGTTGTTGATGCTGTTTCCATTACTAGTGATACGATTGATTTTATTCTCAAACATTTTGGAAAAGAGCTTCGTGAAGGAGGCCGACCGTCACGTTCCCTAGCGCCAGCTGGGATGACATTTGGAAAACGAAAGAAGCTCACTGAAGAAGATTTACCTGAAGAGCAGCATCGAAAAACGTTTTTAGGAATGATTGGTACTTTGCCAGATGAAGAAAAACGGAAATTAATTTATGAAGTATTAGCACCGCTAGGTCATAATTTAATGGTTACGCCAAAAGAGGTAGATGTGTTTATTGAAGACATGGCTAATTTGTTGGCCAATGGATTAAATGCTAGTCTTCACGAATCAATAGATCAAGAAAATGCAGGATTCTACACGAGGTAGAAAAGGTTTTCCTAACTTATATAGATATGTTGATAAAGGAACTTCTGCTTTTCTTTTTGTCTATCTCTAGCATCTACTTCCTCGAGGTATTAAGCCAAGCTGGCAGGAAGGTTAAAGAACAACCTTTCTGCCAATTTGTCTTAAGCTGGTCGGGGGTGACCAAGGTGCTTGCGCTTTTCTTTTAAGTTCTATCTTTTCTAGCATCTACATAGGATTTAGTAGACTTGCTAAGAAGAGGTGGGGTCATGAAATCTGTTAAAACAGACGGGATAATGGTAACAATTAAAGGGACTAATTTAGTGAAAATACTAGTGGGATTTGCTTCTTTTCTTCTATTGGTTTTTTCAATAAGTGGCTTGTTAACTGCTTTAAAACCAGAATATAGGCCGTCTTCATCTTCTGTCCATTCTGCTACAACGAATATAACGGGTGAGATGCTCTATCATTTAATCGGTTGGGAAAATCATTACTTTTTGCAAGGATTGCCAGACTCTACTCCTACCCCTGAGCTTACTCAATATTTATTCAAGCTCTCAACAAATATCAACTTAGACGACCCGCGAAGTTTACTAGGGAGAGAGCTTCCTGCTTTTTCATTATTTGATACGGAAATCCTAGTAGCAGGAGAAGGGACAAATTATACGAACATGCCAATTGAATCAGCTCCTCCGCTTGAAATTTTACAGGCAGAGAAGGAAGCGGCTTTGCAGAATACGGAAGGTTTAAATGACCAGACACATAGTGATGAAACAGAAGTACCGCCGAACACAACTGGAGATCGAAAAGTAGTTTATGTGTACTTTACTCATAACCGTGAGTCATTTCTCCCATACTTAAAAGGTGTAACAAATCCAAATCATGCCCATCATTCCAAATTAAATGTTACAAGAATAGGGGATAAGCTTAAAGAGGAGTTTGAAAAGCGTGGCATGGGTACAGTTGTTGATAAAACAGATGTTCAGGAAAATTTAACGAATAAAGGGTTAACATATTCACAATCTTATCAGGAATCAAGAGGAGTCGTAGAAGCAGCGGTTACAGGTAATCGCGATCTTACGTATTTAATTGATGTTCACCGTGATTCGAGAAGAAAGAAAGATACAACAAAAGTAATTAATGACAAGTCCTACGCGAAAATAGCCTTTGTTGTTGGTGGAGAACATGCGAATTATGAAAAAAATCTAGCGTTTGCTAATGAGTTACATGAAATGCTTGAACAAAAATATACTGGTTTAAGTAGAGGGACTTTTACGAAGCAAGGTGCAGGAACAAACGGAAAATACAATCAAGATTTATCAGAAAATGCCATTCTTGTTGAATTCGGCGGTGTAGACAATACATTTGAGGAATTAAATCATTCAGCAGAAGCTTTAGCGGATGTTATTAGTGAATATCACTGGCAAGCAGAAAAAGTGGATCAACCTGCAACAGATCCTGCAAATGAAGGGTAGAAAGTGAGTGACTGGTTATGAAGATGTTTATGCTAAAATCCATGTTGATTGCAGCCATTATGTTTGTCTCTGTCTTGTTTGGAATGCAACAAGCCACCCTTGGGATACACAATATGCAGGGATACCCAAATGATCAATTTAAAGGGGCACTTTCCCTGCAAGAAAGTGGGGAAGGTCAATTGGAGGCATCCATACTTGGAAATGATATTTCAAGCCATGAGCTAGAAAAGAAAAAAGAAGAGTTAGAGGAACTCAAAACTTTTAACTTTTTCTCTTCTCTAGGAAAAAAACTAGCAGAGGGTATATCGACCATCACCGAAAAAACCATTGAACTCATAAGCGGTATTGTTACAGGTGAATAAAATCCTTTATGTAGAGGAATATCAACTAAAAACTGCTACATTCTCGAAAAAAGTGTAGTTTTTTTCGAGAATGTTTATGCTACTGTAGAATTCCTTTTCCTGTATCGAACGTCGATGTTACAACATCCTGTGCAAGTCCATGATTGAATCTTCATTATCCTGCTGTTATAATCAAAAATAGTGTAAAAGTGTAAGTTTAGTAGGAGTGAACGATATGAACAGAGAAGCTAGACTAAATAGGCAAGAAAAAATTCGTAATTTTTCCATCATCGCTCATATCGACCATGGAAAATCGACATTAGCAGATCGGATTTTAGAAAAAACGAATGCATTAACAAAACGTGAAATGAAGGACCAGCTCCTGGATTCAATGGATCTGGAAAGAGAAAGAGGCATTACGATTAAATTAAATTCCGTCCAGTTAAAATATACAGCAAAGGATGGAGAAACTTATACTTTCCATTTAATTGATACTCCAGGACATGTGGATTTTACGTATGAAGTATCTCGTAGTCTGGCTGCATGTGAAGGAGCTATCCTTGTTGTGGACGCTGCACAAGGGATTGAGGCTCAAACATTAGCAAATGTATATTTAGCCTTAGACAATGATTTAGAAATTGTTCCGGTCATTAACAAAATTGATTTACCGAGTGCAGATCCTGAGCGTGTTAGACAGGAAGTTGAGGACGTAATTGGGTTAGATGCTTCAGAAGCTGTTCTTGCATCTGCAAAAGCGGGTATTGGCATTGAAGAAATCCTTGAACAAATAGTAGAAAAAGTACCTGCACCCAATGGGGACCCAGAAGCCCCTCTAAAGGCACTTATTTTTGATTCCTTGTACGATGCGTATCGCGGTGTTGTCGTCTACATTCGAGTAGTTGACGGTACCATAAAAGTTGGCGATAAAATTAGGATGATGGCAACGGGCAAAGAGTTTGAAGTAACAGAGGTGGGTGTTTATAACCCAAGAGCATGTGCTGTTGATGAATTAACAGTCGGTGATGTTGGATATTTGGCAGCTGCAATTAAGCACGTAGGAGATACCCAAGTTGGGGATACGATTACCTATGCGAAAAATGGAGCAACCGAGTCATTACCAGGATATAGAAAATTAAACCCAATGGTGTATTGTGGTTTATATCCAATTGACAATGCTCGTTTTAATGATCTACGCGAAGCACTTGAAAGGCTTCAGTTAAATGATTCCGCTCTTCAATTCGAACCGGAAACGTCCCAAGCACTTGGCTTTGGTTTTCGTTGTGGATTTCTTGGACTTCTACATATGGAAATTATTCAAGAACGGATCGAACGTGAATTTAAAATTGATTTAATCACAACTGCTCCAAGTGTTATTTATGATGTAATTATGACGGATGGTACCGAGGTAAAGGTAGATAACCCTTCAGAGATGCCAGATCCGCAAAAAATTGAAAGAGTTGAAGAGCCATATGTAAAAGCAACCATGATGGCACCAAACGATTATGTAGGTACGATTATGGAACTTTGTCAAAGTAAGCGTGGGAATTTTATGAATATGGAGTACATGGATGAATCTCGTGTAAGTATCATTTATGAAATCCCTCTTTCTGAAATTGTTTATGATTTCTTTGATCACTTAAAATCGAGTACAAAAGGCTATGCTTCTTTTGACTATGAATTAATTGGATACAAGACATCTCAGCTTGTAAAAATGGATATTCTATTAAATGGTGAAAAGGTCGACGCATTAAGCTTTATCGTACATAGAGATTTTGCTTATGAGCGTGGTAAGGTGATTGTTGAGAAGCTGAAGGACTTAATCCCACGCCAGCAGTTTGAAGTGCCAGTCCAAGCGGCAATCGGACAGAAAATCATTGCAAGAACAACGATAAAGTCAATTGGTAAAAATGTACTTGCTAAATGTTATGGTGGAGATATTTCCCGGAAACGTAAGCTTTTGGAAAAGCAAAAAGAAGGGAAAAAGCGCATGAAGCAGGTTGGATCTGTTGAAGTGCCACAAGAAGCCTTTATGGCAGTACTAAAAATGGACGACAGCAACAATTCTAAGAAATAATGTAGGTCCGTAAAAATTAACAGCACTATACTGAAAAAGAGGTTAGCTGTTCTTCACCATTGAAGCAGTTAAACCTCTTTTTCATATGACAAGGGGAGTTAAATGTGGTACAAGCCGCCTATATTCATATTCCTTTTTGTGAGCATATCTGCCATTATTGCGATTTTAATAAAATTTTTTTAAAAGGACAGCCTGTAGATGAGTATTTAACAGCACTTGAAGAGGAAATAAAACTCACGCTAGCAGAGACACCAACAAAAGAATTGCATTCTATTTTTGTTGGAGGAGGAACGCCTACAGCATTGAATGTAACGCAACTTGAAAAACTTTGTCAGATCATTCGGGGGCATTTACCTTTCAATGAAAGAGTAGAGTTTACGTTTGAAGCAAATCCCGGTGATCTATCGACGGACAAGCTAAGGGTTCTTTATGATTCAGGTGTAAATCGACTTAGTTTTGGTGTTCAGTCCTTTAACGATGAACTTCTAAAAAAAATTGGTAGAACCCATAAGGCGGAAGATGTATTCCGTTCAGTTGATGCTGCAAAAAGGATTGGTTTTCATAATATTAGTCTAGATTTAATTTATAGCTTACCTGGTCAAACTCTAGAGGATTTTAAACAAACGTTAGAAACTTCTTTCTCATTGGAAACGACCCATTTTTCAGGGTACTCGCTTATTATCGAACCGAAAACCATTTTTTATCAATTGTTGAATAAAGGAAGGTTACAACTTCCTGATGAAGATGACGAAGCTGCGATGTATGAAATGCTAATGGACCAAATGAATAAGCATGGATATCAGCAATATGAAATCAGTAATTTTTCTAAAAAGGGTTATGAAAGTCGTCATAATTTAACGTATTGGAATAATGATTATTATTATGGTTTTGGAGCAGGTGCTCATAGTTATCTAAATGGAGTGAGACGGTCAAATTATGGTCCGTTAAAAAAATATATGACTCCAATTAAAAATCGTCAATTACCTATAATGGATGAGAATTTTTTAACAAGTAAAGAAATGTGGGAAGAAGAAATGTTTCTTGGGTTACGAAAAATAAAAGGTGTTTCAATCAATCATTTCTTACAAAAATTTGGTGAAAGTCCGCTTGTTATCTTTGAAAGTCAGATTGAGCAACTAAAGGAAAAAAAATTAATTGATGTGAGTGATAAATACATTTCTTTAACACAGCATGGTCGCTTCCTAGGGAACGAAGCATTTCAAGCATTTCTGTTATAACGGTTGTGTTCATGATGATTGTGGAAAAATACTTTTAAATCAGCAATGCAATTGTTTAACAAAGCCTTTATAACAGAAAAAATAATTTGGATTGGTTTAGAATTCGCATTTTTATTGACAGCCTACCCTCATATTTGATATTTTTATATTAGAATTAGCACTCGGGAGTAATGAGTGCTAACAGAGGTGATGAACATGTTAACCGATCGTCAATTGCTTATTCTGCAGGTGATCGTTGATGATTTCATCCAATTTGCCCAGCCGGTTGGTTCTCGGAGCTTAGCTAAAAAGGATGAGATATCGTTCAGTTCCGCCACAATTCGAAATGAAATGGCAGATTTAGAAGAACTAGGATTTATCGAAAAGACCCACACTTCTTCTGGTAGAATCCCATCAGAGAAGGGTTATCGATATTACGTTGATCATTTGCTTTCACCGCAGAAGTTAGATCATCATGAGATTCACACAATTAAGTCGATTTTTGCTGAACGAATCTATGAGATGGAAAAAATTGTCCAAAAGTCGGCCATGATTTTATCTGAGCTCACGAATTATACAGCTATTGTTCTCGGACCTGAGGGAAGGGAAAATAAGCTACGTAAAATTCAAATTGTTCCATTAAATAAAGAGACAGCAGTGGCGATTATTATAACGGATACGGGTCATGTGGAAAATAAGATGTTTTATTTGCCAGAATCCATAAATACAGGTGAAATTGAGAAGCTTGTCAATATTTTAAATGATCGCCTCGCAGGGGTTCCACTTGACCATTTGCATGATAAAATGCTCAAGGAAGTGGCCGTCCTTCTTCGTCAGCATATTCAAAACTATGATCTTATGTTGAATCTAATGGCTGATTCCCTAAAGGTATCGCATAATGAAAAGTTATTCTTCGGTGGAAAAACCAATATGCTTAGCCAACCGGAGTTTCATGATATCGATAAAGTACGTAATTTGCTTCAGTTAATTGAGCAAGAGGATGGTTTTTATGATATTATTCGGAAGAATCCGAGTGGCATTCATGTGAAGATCGGTCGAGAAAATAATAATTCTGTGATGGATGATTGTAGCTTCATTACTGCATCTTACTCGATTGGAAAGGAGCAATTAGGTTCCATTGCTATTCTTGGACCAACAAGAATGGAATATTCTCGAGTCATTAGTTTAATGGATTTTTTGTCGAAGGATTTAACAACGGTCTTAACAAAACTGTATCAAATGGAATAGACGTGGAAATATTGATAAGGGTGGAAGTTGCCTTTCCATCCCTTTCAATATGTTTTCATATAAAACTTTAATATTTATGTGCTTATGCATTTTATTTAAGGGAGGTGACAAGGATGACAAAAAAAGATTTAAATGAAGAAGAATCAATTATACAAACTGCTGGCGTAAAAGCAGAAGAAGAAGAAATTGAAGCTGTTTTTGCTGAAGGAGAGCTTCCAACAGAGGAAGAGAACAGCAATCAAGAGTTACAGGTTGAATTAGAAGAAGTTAAAAAGCAAAATGTAGAGTTAGCAGCGAAGCTTGAAGAGGCAGAAAATCGAATTCTTCGTATGCAAGCAGACTTTGAAAATTCCCGTCGCCGTGCAAGACTTGATCTTGAAGCGACTGAAAAATATAAATCACAAAGCTTAATTACTGAATTATTGCCTGCAATCGATAATTTTGAAAGAGCATTAAAAATGGAAGCGGACAATGACCAGGCTAAATCCTTATTAGAGGGGATGGAAATGGTTTATCGCAGCTTACTAGATGCTTTGAAAAAGGAAGGTGCAGAGCAGCTTGAAGTAGTTGGAAAAGAGTTTGATCCTCATTTGCATCAAGCCATTATGCAAGTAGAAGATTCAAATTTTGATTCTAACATTGTTGTAGAAGAATTACAAAAAGGCTATATGTTAAAGGATCGAATCATTCGTCCAGCGATGGTCAAAGTAAATCAATAATTACATATTGTTTGGGAGGAAAAAACTATGAGTAAAATCATTGGTATTGACTTAGGAACAACAAACTCTTGTGTTTCTGTTTTAGAAGGCGGGGAGCCAAAAGTAATTGCAAATCCAGAAGGCAACCGGACAACACCTTCTGTTGTTTCATTTAAAAATGGAGAACGTCAAGTGGGGGAAGTGGCTAAAAGACAAGCGGTTACTAACCCTAATACGATTATGTCGGTTAAACGTCATATGGGAACAAGTTATAAAGTTGAAGTAGAAGGGAAAGAATACAGCCCGCAAGAAATTTCAGCTATTATTCTTCAAAACCTAAAATCTTCAGCAGAAGCTTATCTTGGAGAACCTGTAACAAAGGCAGTTATTACAGTACCTGCTTATTTCAATGACGCTGAGCGCCAAGCAACAAAAGATGCTGGTAAAATTGCTGGTCTTGAAGTTGAACGTATTATCAACGAACCAACAGCAGCAGCACTTGCATATGGTCTTGATAAAACAGATGAAGATCAAACGATCCTTGTATACGATCTTGGAGGCGGTACGTTTGATGTGTCCATCCTTGAACTTGGTGATGGAGTATTTGAAGTAAAAGCAACAGCAGGAGACAATAAACTTGGTGGTGACGACTTCGACCAAGTCATTATTGATTATTTAGTAGATCAATTTAAGAAAGAGAACGGTATTGATCTTTCAAAAGATAAAATGGCTGTTCAGCGTTTGAAAGATGCAGCTGAAAAAGCGAAAAAAGATCTATCAGGTGTAACAAGTACGCAAATTTCCTTACCATTTATCACTGCTGGAGAAGCAGGTCCATTACACTTAGAAGTAACATTATCTCGTGCGAAATTTGAAGAGCTTTCTTCACAACTTGTGGAACGTACAATGGGTCCAACTCGTCAAGCATTAAGTGATGCAGGATTGTCCACTTCAGAAATTGACAAAGTTATTCTTGTTGGAGGATCTACTCGTATTCCAGCTGTACAAGAAGCGATTAAAAAAGCAACTGGGAAAGAACCACATAAAGGCGTAAACCCTGACGAAGTAGTAGCAATGGGTGCAGCTATTCAAGGTGGCGTTATCACAGGTGACGTCAAAGATGTTGTTCTATTAGACGTAACTCCGCTTTCACTAGGTATCGAAACAATGGGTGGTGTATTTACGAAGTTAATTGAGCGTAATACAACAATCCCTACTTCAAAATCACAAGTTTTCTCTACGGCTGCTGATAATCAAACAGCTGTTGATATTCACGTGCTACAAGGGGAACGTCCAATGGCTAACGATAACAAAACGCTTGGTCGTTTCCAATTAAGTGATATTCCTCCAGCACCTAGAGGGATTCCACAAGTTGAAGTATCGTTTGATATTGATAAAAATGGTATCGTAAATGTTCGTGCAAAAGACCTTGGTACGAATAAAGAACAAACCATTACGATTAAATCTTCAACAGGCTTGTCTGATGAAGAGATTGAAAAAATGGTGAAAGAAGCAGAACTTAATGCTGAAGCAGACCAAAAGCGTAAAGAAGAAGTAGAACTTCGAAATGAAGCGGACCAACTTATCTTTACAACTGAAAAAACATTGAAAGATCTTGAAGGTAAAGTAGACGAAGCAGAAGTTCAAAAAGCAAATGATGCGAAAGATGAACTAAAAGCTGCAATTGAGAAAAATGAGCTTGATGAAATTCGCACGAAGAAAGATGCTTTACAAGAAATTGTTCAAGCTCTATCTGTTAAGCTTTATGAAGAAGCTGCACAGCAAGCACAAGCTGCTGGAGGAGCAGAGGGTGAAGCTGGCGGAAAAGATGATAATGTTGTAGATGCAGACTTCGAAGAAGTAAAAGACGATAAATAGAAAAGGTCGGATAAGGTCGAAACGTCCTGTCATGCAGAGCCTGATTGATTTTTCTAAGGGCTAAAGCCCAAAGAAAAATCTTATTGCAACGCCGACACTCGTACATCCGTATAATTCGCGAAAGCGCCTTGTCCATGAGGAACGCAGACTAAAACCGCCACATCCTGTGGCAACGTCTGCATGATCCGCATCTTATGGGCCGCAAGCTTAAGACGAGTCGGCATGAAGGATTGTTCTTTAACCTTCATGATGGATTGGCTAGAAATAAGAGCGGCTAGGCGCTGTAGCTAGATAAATAAAAGCTTTGCTTAAGCAAAACCAGTTAAAAAAGTCAAAGTCAGGTCTAACTTGGCTTTGGCTTTTATTTTTTAGAGACATAGGAATATAGAATTTATTGCAAGAAGGATGAAAGAAATGTTACAATAATTTTTATGTGAAATGATCGGGGAGTGGCAATTATGAGTAAAAGAGATTATTATGAGGTACTTGGCGTAAGTAATAGTGCTTCAAAAGATGAAATAAAAAAAGCATATCGAAAACTTTCAAAGAAATATCATCCGGATATAAATAAAGAGCCGGATGCTGATGAGAAATTTAAAGAAGTAAAAGAAGCATATGAAGTATTAAGTGATGATCAAAAACGCTCCCACTATGATCAATTTGGGCACACTGATCCAAATCAAGGTTTTGGTGGTGGCGGTGATTTTGGTGGTTTCGGTGGTTTTGAGGATATTTTCAGCACCTTCTTTGGTGGTGGTGGCGGAAGACATCGTGACCCAAATGCGCCAAGACAAGGGGCGGACTTACAATATACGATGGCTTTAGCATTCGAGGATGCTGTTTTTGGTAAAGAAACAGAAATTGAAATACCACGTGAGGAAACATGTGAAACCTGTAATGGATCTGGTGCAAAAAAAGGAACCAAGCCAGAGACATGTTCACATTGTAATGGAAGTGGTCAATTAAATATTGAACAAAATACTCCATTTGGTAAAATCGTCAACAGACGTGTATGTACTTACTGTAATGGTACTGGTCAAGAAATTAAGCATAAATGTGCTACATGTGGTGGAGCAGGTAAGGTGAAGAAACGACGCAAAATTACTGTTAAAATCCCAGCTGGTATTGATGATGGACAGCAGTTGCGCATGAGCGGTCAAGGTGAACCAGGTGTTAACGGGGGACCAGCAGGAGATTTATATGTAGTGTTTCATATCCGCTCACATGAATTTTTTGAACGCGATGGTGAAGATGTTTATTGTGAAATGCCTATCACCTTTGCACAGGCTGCACTTGGAGATGAAATTGAAGTCCCAACCCTACATGGAAAAATAAAGTTGAAAGTGCCTTCAGGAACACAAACAGGAACAAAATTCCGTTTAAGAGGAAAAGGAATTCCAAATGTCAGAGGTCGTGGACAAGGTGATCAACATATCATTGTGAAAGTGATTACGCCAACCAAGCTGACAGAAAAACAAAAGCAATTACTAGAAGAATTTGCTGAAATTAGTGGGTCAGCTCTTAAGGATGATCAAGAAGAGGGATTTTTTGATAAAGTAAAAAGAGCCTTTAAGGGTGAATAATTAGGAATGGAGTTGGTAGTTTTGAAATGGTCAGAAATTAGTATTCATACGACAACTGAAGCAATCGAACCAATTTCAAATATTTTACATGAAGCAGGTGCTAGTGGGGTTGTGATTGAAGATCCATTTGAACTTGTAAGAGAAAGAGAAGATCGTTTCGGTGAAATCTACCAACTTGATCCAAAAGATTACCCTGAAGAAGGTGTTATGGTTAAGGCTTATTTGCCTATCAATAGCTTTTTAGGTGAAACGGTCGATGAAATCAAAGAAGCTATAAATAATTTGATTCTATATAATATCGATATCGGAAAAAACAGTGTATCTCTTTCTGAGGTTCATGAAGAAGAGTGGGCAACTGCTTGGAAAAAATATTATCATCCGGTAAAAATTTCTGAGCGTTTTACGATTGTTCCGACTTGGGAAGAGTATACACCAGTAAACAGTGATGAACTTATTATTGAATTAGATCCTGGAATGGCATTTGGCACTGGGACTCATCCAACTACCGTTATGAGTATTCAAGCATTGGAGCGAACCGTAAAAAAAGGTGATGCTGTTATTGATGTAGGTACAGGATCAGGAGTATTGAGTATTGCATCCGCAATGTTAGGTGCGGAGAAAGTTAGAGCATTAGATTTAGACGAAGTGGCTGTTCAGTCTGCAAAGTTAAATTTAAAGCTAAATAAGGTACATGATATTGTAGATGTTTCACAAAATAATCTGCTTGAAGGCATTAGTGAGACCGCTGATGTCATTGTGGCAAATATTCTTGCAGAAGTGATTTTACGTTTTACCGAAGATGCGGCTAAACTTGTTAAGCCGGATGGATACTTTATTACAGCTGGTATTATCCAACCGAAAAAAGAGCAAGTAAAGGAATCTATTGAAGCCGCTGGTTTTGAGATAATAGAAACATTGCAAATGGAAGACTGGGTCGCTTTTATTGCAAAAAGAAAATAAGTTTAAAAAAGGGTTTGTGTTTTTTTACACACCCTTTTTATCTATTTTGCGATAATAGTTAGTTGCAGCGGCTAGTTGCTTAAGGTCTTTCGTTTATCACAGTTTTACAAGTTGCTTTCACTTTATATAAGGACGGTGCAGGGATGCAACGATATTTTGCTTCCTATTCAACAGAAAATGATTGTTTTATAGTCACTGGCGAGGATTGTCATCATATCGCTAAAGTTATGAGGATGAAGGAAAAGGATCAAATTATTTGTGTTAGTGAAGAACAAAGAACGGCTGTATGTTCGATTGCAGAAATTTCCACTGACTTCGTTAAGGCTTATGTTATAGAATGGAAAGAAGAGTCTGTCGAGCTACCTGTTCATGTAACCATTGTGAGCGGATTGCCTAAAGGGGATAAGCTTGAGTGGATTATTCAAAAGGGTACTGAACTTGGAGCCGCACAGTTTATCCCTTTTACTGCAGCTCGTTCTGTCGTAAAGTGGGATGAAAAAAAAGCAGATAAAAAAGTAAACCGTTGGACAAGAATTGCGAAAGAGGCTGCTGAACAATCCCATCGAAGTTTAGTACCAGAGGTTATGCACCCTTTAAATATGAAGGCCCTTATTAAAGCAGGAGAGCCATATGATGTGAAATTGATCGCTTTTGAGGAAAAGGCTAAAGAGGGAGAAACGTCCGTTCTCACTAGAAACTTGCAGCAACTCAAAGCCGGTTCATCTCTTTTGATCGTTTTTGGTCCTGAAGGTGGTTTAACTTCTGAAGAAGTAGAAATACTGACAAAAAACGGTTATCAAGCCTGTGGACTAGGGCCAAGAATTTTACGGACAGAAACAGCCCCATTATATTTATTATCCGCTGTTTCCTATCATTTAGAATTATTGAGGTGAAGTATTCATGCAAACAGTTGCATTCCATACACTAGGTTGTAAAGTAAATCATTATGAAACAGAAGCGATCTGGCAAATTTTCAAACAAGAAGGCTATGAGCGCGTTGAATTTGAATCGAGATCAGATGTTTATATTATCAATACTTGTACGGTAACGAATACTGGTGATAAAAAAAGTCGCCAAGTTATTCGTCGAGCAATCAGAAAAAATCCGGATGCAGTTGTTTGTGTTACAGGTTGTTATGCTCAAACTTCTCCTGCAGAAATTATGGCAATTCCAGGGGTAGATATTGTTATCGGAACTCAAGATCGAATGAAAATGCTTTCCTATATTGAAGAGTACAAAAAAGAACGTCAACCAATTAATGCCGTTGGAAATATTATGAAAAGTCGTGTGTACGAAGAATTAGATGTTCCTGCCTTTACAGATCGAACTCGAGCTTCCTTGAAAATTCAGGAGGGTTGTAATAACTTTTGTACGTTCTGTATTATTCCATGGGCTAGAGGTTTAATGCGTTCTCGGGACCCGAAAGAAGTTATTCGTCAAGCACAACAACTTGTGGATGCAGGCTACAAAGAGATTGTTTTGACTGGAATTCATACAGGTGGATATGGTGAAGATATGAAGGATTACAACTTTGCTAGGCTTCTAAAAGATTTGGAGGCACAGGTAAAAGGGCTAAAAAGACTTCGTATTTCTTCAATTGAAGCAAGCCAAATTACTGACGAAGTAATTGAAGTGATCGATCAATCAAACGTAATCGTTAGACATTTGCATATTCCGATTCAATCCGCCTCCAACACGGTTTTGAAAAGAATGAGAAGAAAATATACAATGGAGTTCTTTGCAGAAAGACTATCTCGATTGAAAGAGGCTCTTCCAGGTTTGGCGGTTACTTCTGATGTCATTGTTGGTTTCCCAGGAGAGACAGAAGAAGAGTTCATGGAAACATATCAATTTGTAAAAGATCATCAATTTTCTGAGCTTCACGTATTCCCTTATTCAAAAAGGACAGGCACTCCAGCTGCGAGAATGGATGATCAGGTAGATGAAGAAGTGAAAAATGAGCGTGTTCATCGTCTAATCTCTTTGTCTGATCAGTTAGCAAAGGAATATGCTTCAACGTTTGAAGGAGAAGTTCTTGAAGTGATTCCAGAGGAAAGATACAAAGAAGGTTCAGATAAAGGTTTATTTGTTGGTTTTACAGACAATTATTTGAAGGTGGTCTTTCCAGCGACAGAAGAAATGATTGGTAAAATTGTAAAAGTAAAAATAGAAACATCTGGTTATCCTTATAGTGAGGGTCATTTTGTTCGAGTGTTAGAAGACGGTGAACTAAGTGATCAGGCTGTTTAGTGATAATAATGCTCTTTCAATAGATGTGTTCTGTAGTTTTAGTTATAATATAAGAATGGATAAGTTTTCTGAACTTGGCTTGTGACCTCGAGATTGAAATATAGAATAAAAATGTATCTTTTCGTCAAAAACACATAGAAGCAGGTCGAATTTCAGTTGACCTTGTTTCTCTATTATATTATAATTGCAAAGTACATGATATTCCATGTGTTTGATGTAAGTGTGTTGTGCTCGGAGGGAGGGAAAGAGAATGTCTAAAACTGTCGTTCGTAAAAACGAATCGCTTGAAGATGCTCTTCGACGCTTCAAACGTACTGTTTCTAAATCAGGTACTATACAAGAAGCTAGAAAGCGCGAATTCTATGAAAAACCTAGCGTAAAACGTAAGAAGAAGTCTGAAGCTGCAAGAAAACGTAAGTTCTAAGAGAGGGTGTAATTCATGAGTCTTCTCGAACGTTTAAATTCTGATATAAAGCAAGCTATGAAAAACAAAGAAAAAGATAAGCTTACTGTCATTCGAATGATTAAGTCTTCGATTCAAAATGAAGCAATCAAGTCTGGCAAAGCGTTATCTGAAGAAGACGAATTAACTGTCCTTTCACGTGAAGTCAAACAGCGCAAGGACTCCCTCCACGAATTTGATAAAGCAGGTCGACAAGATCTTGTTGAAAAAATTCGTACTGAATTACAGTACGTAGAGTTATATATGCCTAAGCAGCTTTCTGAAAAAGAAGTGACTGAAATTGTTAAACAAGCTATTTCAGAAACAGGTGCTTCATCAAAAGCAGAAATGGGTAAAGTGATGGCAGTAATTATGCCAAAGGTTAAAGGAAAAGCAGATGGATCGCTTGTAAATAAACTTGTACAACAACACCTTTCATAAAAAAAATTTGATTAACCAGTATAAAAGACTGCAGGGAACTGCAGTCTTTTTAACATTTTTACCGTGTTAATGATGATCGCTTAGAAAATTGCCTTTTGTGTAGGTAAGCTTGATCTTTTAATAAAACCAACATTTTAATAAAAATGAAACTATTTCATTTTATAAACGTAATGTATATTAGGTTAAAATAATGAAAGGAGGATACTATGGATGGTAAGAAGATACCGTGCATTTATATCTAGTTTATTGGCTGTTTTTCTGCTTGCTTATCCAATTTATGTTAACGCTTTTACGGTAATTAGAGATGGACAAACAAACAGTACTTTTCTGTATCAACTTGCTGAGTTTATCACCAATCCAATTGTCATCCCTATTTTATTAACAATCGGTTTTTTAGGATTTGTCGTTGAATTGTTTACCCCAAGGATTGGACTTCCTGGAATAATTGGTCTTTTAGGATTCCTTTTGTTTTTCTATGGACATTTAGTTGTAGGGTTGGCAGACCTAAACACGGTCATATTATTTGTTGTCGGAATTGTTCTTATTTTATTAGAATTAGTATTACCAGGTGGGATTATTGGTATTTTGGGATTTGCGGCTTTTTTAGCTAGCTTTTTTCTTGCGGCTGAGGATTTCGTTCATACTGGCATTTCTTTACTTATTGCGTTTGTGATTTCGATTTTAGCCTCAGTGGTTATGATAAAGGTGTATGATAAAAAAATGAAGTTTTTTAAAAAGTTAATTTTAACAGATTCAACAAGTACAGAAAGTGGATATGTGTCCAACCGAAATCGAACAGAACTAATTGGCATTAGTGGTTATGCTTTAACAGATTTACGTCCCTCTGGTACGATTATTCTAGAGGATGAAAGAGTTGATGTTGTTTCAGAAGGTGGCTTTATCAAGAAAGGTGCCACAGTAAAGGTTGTAAAGGTGGAAGGTTCCAGAATTGTTGTTCGAGAAGTAATGAATTTAAAAAAAGATTAGAGGAGGATTATAATGGTCATAAATGCAGGATCAGCAATATTAATAATAGCTATTGTTTTAGGAATTATTTTATTGGCTATTTTATTTACTTTTGTCCCTGTTATGCTATGGATTTCAGCTCTTGCTGCTGGGGTACGGGTAAGTATTTTTACATTAATTGGGATGAGGCTTAGAAGGGTTATTCCGAATCGTGTGATTAACCCTTTAATTAAAGCGCATAAAGCAGGGTTAAATGTAACAACAAACCATCTTGAAAGTCATTATTTAGCAGGTGGTAATGTTGACCGAGTTGTTAATGCTTTAATTGCAGCTCATCGTGCAAATATTGAATTGAGTTTCGAAAGATGTGCTGCTATTGATCTAGCAGGTAGAGATGTATTAGAAGCGGTGCAAATGAGTGTTAACCCGAAAGTGATTGAGACTCCGTTTATTGCCGGTGTTGCAATGGATGGGATCGAAGTGAAAGCAAAAGCAAGAATAACGGTTAGAGCCAACATCGATCGACTTGTTGGTGGTGCAGGAGAAGATACGATTATAGCTCGTGTTGGGGAAGGTGTTATCTCAACGATTGGTTCATCGGCACATCATAGTAAAGTATTAGAAAATCCAGATATGATCTCACAAACAGTCCTTGCTAAAGGTTTAGATTCAGGTACTGCTTTTGAAATATTATCGATCGATATTGCAGATGTGGATATCGGTAAAAATATTGGTGCAAATTTACAAACAGAACAGGCTGAAGCTGATAAGAAGATTGCTCAAGCGAAGGCGGAAGAACGTCGTGCAATGGCAGTAGCACAAGAACAAGAAATGAAAGCACGGGTCGAAGAGATGAGAGCTAAAGTTGTTGAATCAGAAGCAACTGTCCCATTAGCTATGGCTGAAGCACTTAAAGAAGGAAATCTAGGTGTGATGGATTATATGAATTTGCAAAATATTACTGCTGACACAGACATGCGGGATTCCATTGGAAGAATGTCAGGCTCTAAAGACGATAAGCCTAATAGGGATTGAGGTTATGGTTAAACAGGTAGAAGGGAGGTTCTCTAGTGGGTTTTGAATTCTTCTTCGATAATCCTTTTATACTCATTATATTGATTGCTGTGCTTTCTTCATTATTTAAAAAGAGGAAAGGGAAAACAGAAAGCAAAGAAAGAACCTATCATCCTAAGGAAAATAAGCAAACAAAACCAATCAGTTCTTTTGATGAAGTAAAAGAAATATTTAAGGAAGTGACTCGTTCATTTTCAGAAGAAACAACCTCTTCAGATCGAAAAATAGAGAAGCCAATAGTACACCAGAAAACTGAGGAGTTATATCAGCAAATGGCTACTGATAAACAATTAAAATCAGTGGAGCCACAATCATTGCCTATTCAAGAAAAGCCAGAAAGTAAAGAAATTGATCTTGATCAAACGAAATTAGTGGATGCGGTTATTTGGTCCGAAATTCTAGGCCCCCCACGTGCAAAAAAACCTTATATGAAATCGAGATATAGAAATTAGGGTCGTGGAGAAAAAAAGGTGCTAGAACCCCTTTTCATTTCATACATATGAGATGAAAGGGGGTTCTTTTTTATGGCGAAAAAGTGGGGACATTACCTCCGAAATTGGGTAACAAAAAATATGGAACTTCCTCAGGATGTCATGATGGACTTACCCCGTATAACGATGATTGGACATATACATATTTATATCGAAAACCATCGTGGACTGATTACCTTTTCAGATAAAGAACTTAGACTGCTTTTGAAACAAGGGCAGCTATTAATAAAAGGAAAAGCATTCATCATCAAGGCTATAATGCCGGAAGAAATCTTATTAGAAGGAAAAATAGACCAAGTCATTTACATTCAAGAATAAAAGCTTTGGGACCTAAATCGAGGAACATCGACTAAAACCTGCCACGTCCTGTCACGCAGAGCCTGATTGGTTTTTCTAAGGGCTCTAACATTTAACAGTCCAAGGAAAAATCTTATGGCGAACGTCGACGTCCACACAGCCTGTACAAGTGCGACTAACTTAAGACAAGCACTAGTAGAAGAAAACTTTGCCTTTAGAAGTGATTGACTTCAGACCTCGAGCGGCTAGGTGGCAAAGCTGGATAAGATTAAAAGCTATAAAAAAGCGAGTCGGTTAAAAAACGCAATGTCCTTTTGCAAAAACCGTCTCTTACAAGTCTTGTGCAAGGAAGGCATCGTCTTCTTTATGAACAAGTAATTAGTGGGGAGGATAGGGATGAAGAACCGCTGGCTCATTTTTTTTCCTGGTATGATAACCGTTAAGATAACTGGCAAAGGTCTCGAACGATTCATCAACATATTAACAAGAAGTGGTTTTTTAATTTGGGAAGTTAGACGACTAGGTGTTCAATCGATTACATTTAAAATGAAGTTAAATGATGTAAAGAAATTTAGACATTATGCCAGAGGTAGTGGTTGTCGAATTGAATTTATAAAAGGTGAAGGTTTTCCTTTCCTACTGAAAAGGTTATTTCATAATAGTGGGTTCTTGGTAGGGGCAATCCTTTTTATGTTTGTCATTTTACTTTTATCGAATATGATTTGGGGTATCCATGTAAAAGGAGCAGATCCTGCAACAGAATACAAAATTCACAAAGAATTAGACAAGTTGGGAGTCAAAGTTGGAAAACTTCAATTCTTTGTTGATAATGTAGAATCGATTCAACGTCAGTTAACAAACAATATTGAAGAAATTACATGGGTTGGTGTTGAATTACAGGGGACAGCTTATCATCTTCAAGTGGTGGAAAAAAATGAACCAAAGCAACCTGAATACTTAAGCCCACAGAATCTTGTTGCGAAAAAAAAGGCAGTAATTGTGGACATGTTTGTTGAAGAAGGGCAAGCAGTTGTTGATATTCATGACAAGGTAGAAGAAGGACAATTACTTGTATCGGGATTAATAGGGAAGGAAGGTCAAAATCTACAAGTTCCAGCGAAAGGTGAAATATGGGGAGAAACATGGTATAAATCAGATGTTGAATTGCCGATAAAGAGTACCTTTCAAGTATATAACGGGAACGAGAAACAGAAGTATTATATAAAAATAGCTGACTTTAAAATACCTATATGGGGTTTTGGGAAAATAGACTTTAAAGAATATGAAACAGAATCGAACGAAAAGAACATTAACTTTATGAAATGGATTCTTCCGTTTTCATTTATAAGTGATACACATCGTGAAAATGAGGAGGAGACAAGGATTTATTCGAAAGAAGAAGCTTTCAAAGTAGCAAAAGAAATGGCGAAATTAGATATAAAAAACCGTTTATCTGAAGATGCTATAATCAAAGGAGAAAAAGTTTTGCACCAATCAATAGACAATGGTAAAGTAACTATATCAATACATTTCCAAATTATCGAAAATATTGCTGAAGGAAAACCAATTATTCAAGGAGAGTCGGAATGACAGAAGATTTGAAAACAATGAATGTTCAGTTGATGAATTCTAATGAGGCAATTACCTTAATTGGTAATGCCGATGCGAATCTTAAAGTGATCGAACAAGAACTTGGTGTGTCAATCATCACTAGAGGTGAGACTGTTTATGTTTCAGGAGATATTGAACATGTAGAGTTGGTTGGCAACATTTTAGAAGCCCTGCTGCATGTAATTCGAAGAGGCATTACGATCGGTCAAAGAGATGTAACATACGCCATCCAAATGGCTAAAAAAGGAACACTTGACCAATTTAAAGATTTATTTGAAGAGGAAATAGCCAAAAACGCAAAAGGGAAATCCATACGTGTTAAAACACTTGGTCAACGCCACTATGTTTCGGCAATGAAGAAAAGAGATCTTGTGTTTGGGATTGGTCCTGCAGGTACGGGGAAAACGTATTTAGCTGTTGTTATGGCTGTCAATGCTTTAAGAAGTGGTGAAGTTAAAAGAATTATTTTGACACGTCCGGCTGTGGAAGCTGGTGAGAGTCTTGGATTTTTGCCGGGAGATTTAAAAGAGAAAGTGGATCCTTATTTGAGACCGCTTTATGATTCATTGCATGATATTCTTGGTACGGAACATACTCAAAGGTTAATGGAGCGAGGGATTATTGAAATTGCTCCGTTGGCCTATATGAGGGGAAGAACACTTGATGATGCATACGTTATTCTAGACGAAGCACAAAACACAACGATGGCTCAGATGAAGATGTTTTTAACACGTCTAGGTTTTGGCTCGAAGATGGTCATTACAGGCGATAAAACACAGATTGATCTTCCAAAGGGTGTGACCTCAGGGTTAATGATTGCCGAGGAAATTTTACATGATGTATCTGGAATCAAATTTATTTATCTTGAACAAAGTGATGTCGTTCGTCATCCCCTCGTTGCAAAAATTATTCAAGCTTATGAAAATAAAGAGTAAAAGTATAAGCGCCTTGCTTAGCCTTGAGCATAGCAGAAGACGAGTCGTCAAGAAGTTTGTTCTTTAACCTTCTTGACAGAATAGCTTATGGCTCGAGTCCCTAGGAGCTGATACTAGACAGGGCTTGTTACCTTAAGGGAATAGGGTGCTGAAACTGGAAAGAATAAAGTATGCCGTTCGGATTTACCGGACGGTTTTATTTTTTCGTTATTGAGTAAAAGAGAGTTCAGTAAGGCTTATAGAAGGATTATAATGGATAAACTAGATAATAATAGAAGTTGTTTTTATTCATCATTTTTTAGAAAAAGGTGAAATAAGCTTACTAAGCTGTTATTATTTTTACATAAACCTATAAGAAAAAAATGGAATCTTTCTCAGGACATGCATTTTACTTTGACTCAGTTTCTTTTGCTTTTCTTATAATTAAGGAGGAATCAAGAAAACGATGCAGCATCATTTTTTAAAAATAAGAAATTTATTAAAAATGACTTTTTTTCGTATCCTCTTGTTTTTACTTCTAGGAATAATCCTTTACGCATCGATGTTCAATAATATAAGGCCAGAGAAGTTAAATGTAAGTTTATTTTCTATTGCAGAGCAAACGATACGTTCGCCTATTACAATTGAAGATAAAAAAAGCACTGAGGCGAAGAAAAAAGCAGCGGAAGAACAAGTACAGGATGTATATATATTAAATAAAACGATATCTCAAAACCGGATCGATTTAACGACATCTATATTTGACTCGGCCATAGAGCTTAGGGATGAAATAGAAGATGAACAAAAGGAAAATAGCCTAAAACAACAACTAGAAGATGAGAATGTCGCTGTCCCTTCTGAATCTGAAAATCTAAAAAGATTGAAGGAGAAATTAACAGGTGATGTGACGAAAGACATACCAAATACTGTTTTTACAAGTTTACTGGCAGCATCAGAAGATGATCTAATTATTGCAAGAGATCTTTCTGTTACGGCCATTAATACCATTATGAGTAGTCGTATTCCAGCTCATGATGTTGAAAATGCTAAGAAAAAACTAGAAGAAGAATTAAAATACACTAGCTTAAACACATCATTAAAAAATGCGACGATTCATCTTGGAAGGTATGCGATCATCCAAAATGAATTTTATGATCCAGAAGCAACGGAGGAAATGCGTAATCAAGCAGTAGAAAGTGTTGAGCCAGTTAAAATTTTGCAAGGACAAATTATTGTACAAGAAAACCAACTTATAAGTCGGGATATCTATCGTCAATTGGACCTTGTCGGCTTGCTAGATAACGAGCGATCGATCCAGCCCTTTATTGGATTAGCTATACTTATTCTTATTTTCTTGGCTGCCTTGTATTTTTATTTTTACAGCCTTGATGAGAAAAAAGAAACGAAGCACACTTATTTGATTTTATTCAGTTTGATTTTCGTGCTGTCCATTTTACTGATGAAAACAGTGAATCTATTCCGTATATTTGAATACTCGAATATTCCCTTTATTTTCCCCGCTGCGATGGGGGCGTTATTAATAAAAATATTGATCAATGAAAAAGTAGCAGTACTTCATATGATCATTATGGCCATCAGTGGCTCGATTATGTTTAATGAGGGAGTAACGGGTTCCTTTCATATGTCGGTTGGTATCTATATTTTGTGTAGTGGCGTCGCAGGCATTATGTTTTTGAATAATGATAACCATCGCTCAAACATCTTTAAGGCAGGTTTATTTGTGGCAGTCGTAAATGTACTTGTTATTTTTTCTCTAGTGTTTTTACGAAATGCTCAATATGATCTTACAGAATATGGGATTACTATCATGATTGCTTTAATGTCTGGCATACTATCTGCAGTACTGACGATCGGTCTACTTCCATTTTTTGAAGCGGGTTTTGGGATTTTGTCAACGATGAGATTAATTGAGCTATCGAATCCAAATCATCCTTTACTGAAAAAGATATTAACGGAAGCACCAGGTACTTACCATCATAGTGTAATGGTTGCAAATCTTGCAGAAAGTGCCTGTGAAGCGATTGGGGCGAATGGATTGCTTGCAAGGGTAGGTTGTTATTATCATGATATTGGGAAAATAAAAAGACCGTATTTTTTTATTGAAAATCAAATGAATACAGAAAATCCTCATGACAACTTGGCACCAAATACGAGTAAGAGTATTATTATTGCTCATGTAACAGACGGGGCAGAAACGTTGAGAAAACATCGAATGCCAAAAGAAATTATTGATATTGCTGAGCAGCATCATGGAACAACGTTATTGAAATTCTTTTATCATAAGGCCAAGCAAAGTGGTGTTGATGTAAGTGAGGAGGATTACCGCTATCCAGGACCTAAAGCACAAACTAAGGAATCGGCCATTGTAGGAATTGCTGATAGCGTTGAAGCTGCTGTACGTTCAATGTCACAGCCTACTCCTGAGCAGATTGAAGGACTTGTACGAAAAATTATTTCGGATCGTCTTCAAGATAACCAATTTAATGAATGTGATTTAACATTAAAGGAACTGGATAAAGTTGCCGATACTTTATGTGAATCACTAAAAGGGATTTTTCACTCTAGGATTGAATATCCAGAAATATCGAAACAGAAGGTGAAGCATGCATGAGTATAATGATTGATTTTATTGATGAAACAAAGGAGTTATCAGAGCAAGAACTAAATACGATTGAAAAGCTACTCTTTTTTGCAGCTGAAAAGGAAAAGGTAGAAGCAAATAGTGAGCTATCTGTAACATTTGTAACGAATGATCGAATTCAAGAAATTAATCGTGAATATAGAGAGAAGGATAAGCCAACAGATGTCATTTCATTTGCCATGGAGGAGCTTGGTGAAGGAGAAATTCCTCTCACTGGTGTTGATTTGCCACGGGTTTTAGGTGATGTGATTATATCACTTGCAAAAGCAAGAGAGCAGGCTGATGATTATGGCCATTCTTTTATTCGAGAACTTGGTTTTTTAGCGGTTCATGGGTTTCTTCATTTACTGGGGTATGATCATGAAAACGAAGAAGAGGAGAAAATAATGTTTTCAAGACAAAAGGATCTATTAGATGAATTCGGACTTCAAAGGTAGACGGAAAAGAGGATTACTACGCCCTTTTACTTTCGCCATTGTAGGGATATTACATGCATTACGCAATGAACGAAATATGAAAATTCATACGGTAGTAGTAGTGATTGTCATGATCCTTGGTCTGCTCTACCGTCTTTCAACGGTGGAATGGATGTTTATTATCTTCGCTATTGGAGGGGTACTTGCGCTTGAACTTATAAATACAGCGCTTGAACGGGTAGTAGATCTTGTAACGAAAAACTTTCATCCATTAGCCAAGCAAGCAAAGGACGTGGCGGCAGGGGCAGTGTTCATTTATGCAATTGTGTCTGTATTGATCGGATGTATAATTTTTTTACCAAAGATATTTGAAAAGTAGAGTTGTACACAATATATTTTATTTGTACAATTCTACTTTTTTATTTGTAAAAGGAAGTGTTTATGAATAGGGTTAAAGAAAGCTTTGTAAAAAGGAGGTTATTCGTCATTATTTTTGACATAAAGCCATTGTAATAGCTTGAATTTAGTATTGTTTTTAGAAAATTCTAACTTTTTGTTTACAAATTCCTTGTAAACGATGAAATTTTAAAAGAAATAGGGTAAAATAAAAAGAAGCGGTGGTCTTCGATAAAAAGGTTGAAAACTTGAACAGATATATCAGGCTATTAACAGTTGAAGAATTACTACCGGGAGCATTTTCAGCGGAGGACTTAAATGAATAAAGAAATGAATGAGACAGAATTTAAATCAGGATTTATTTCCATCATTGGAAGACCAAATGTAGGAAAATCCACATTTATTAATCGAGTAATTGGGCAAAAAATTGCCATTATGAGTGATAAGCCACAAACTACTCGGAACAAGGTGCAGGGAGTTTTAACGACAAACGATACACAGTACATCTTTATTGATACACCAGGGATCCATAAGCCAAAGCATAAATTGGGCGATTTTATGATGAAAGTAGCTCAAAATACGCTAAAAGAAGTAGATGTTATTCTGTTTATGGTGAATGCAGAAGAAGGCTATGGGCGTGGTGAGGAATTTATTATTGAAAAGTTCCAATCAGTCAAAACACCTATTTTCTTGATTATTAATAAAATTGATCGCATTCATCCAGATCAACTCCTAGCCGTGATTGACTCTTATAAAGAAAAATATCAATTTGCTGAAATCATCCCTATCTCAGCACTTGAAGGAAATAATGTTGAAACATTGTTAGAACAAGTGAAACGGTATCTTCCTGAAGGCCCGCTATTCTATCCGGCTGATCAAGTAACGGACCATCCTGAAAGATTTATCGTGTCTGAGCTTATAAGAGAGAAAGCTTTACATTTGACAAGGGAAGAAGTTCCACATTCTCTCGCTGTTGTGTTAGAAAAGATGGCGCCAGAGCAGAATAAAGATATGATTCATGTCATGGCGACGATTATTGTTGAGAGAGATTCGCAAAAAGGAATTATCATCGGAAAACAAGGAAAAATGTTAAAAGAAATTGGGAAACGTGCAAGAGCGGATATTGAGAACTTACTTGGATCAAAGGTATTTTTGGAATTATGGGTAAAGGTTCAAAAGGATTGGCGAAATAAAGCTTCACAGTTACGTGACTATGGTTTTCGTGAGGATGAGTATTAAAAATTACGCCCTAACTAAATTATTAACATGCAACCAATTTTATGCATGTTTAGGATTAACAAAATTTTCGTGTCATGATTATACGAAAGACAGGCAAATATAAGTGTATGGATTGGAATGAATAAATAGCTAGTCCAACAAACGAAAGGTGGGGTTTCAATGTTAGATTTTACTTGGAAAGTGTTTTCACAAACAGGTAATGTTGACACATATCTTCTTTTTAAGGAATTAGAGAAGGAGAATAAAGAAATACCCGGAAATAAGGACGAAGAGCTAGAAGAAATCGATTTTCCAATGACATAGGTTTGTCTCCCGTAGAGGGATGGTGCTAGAATGTTTCAAAAATGTGAAGGGATTGTCCTTCGAACGACAGATTACGGCGAAACGAATAAGATAGTCATTTTATTTACACGTGAATGGGGAAAAATTGGTGTGATGGCAAACGGAGCTAAAAAAACGAAAAGCCGATTAGCTGCCATCACCCAGCCTCTAACATATGGCTATTACTTAGTGCAAAAAGGAAGCGGTCTTGGGAGCCTTCAACAGGGGGAGATGATCGCTTCTTTACGTTCAATTAAAGAAGATATCTTTCTTACTGCCTATGCAAGTTATGTGGTTGAATTAACTGATAAAAGTACAGAAGAAAAGAATCATAATCCCTATTTATTTGAACTGCTGCTCCAAGTATTAACCTATTTAAATGAAGGATATGACCCTGAAATCATGAAGAATATTTATGAAATGAAGATGTTGAATACGCTTGGTCATTATCCTATTTTGAACCAGTGTGCGGTATGTAGGAGTACAGAAGGTAAGTTTTCCTTTTCGATTAGAGAAGGTGGAATTATCTGCCACCGTTGTTTAGAAAAAGACCCTTATCATCTAAAAGTATCTTCTGCAACAGTAAAGTTATTGCGTATTTTTTATTATTTAGATATGAGCCGTCTTGGAAATATTACGGTAAAACAAGAAACAAAAACTGAGCTTAAAAAAGTAATTAATGGTTACTATGATGAGTATTCAGGATTGTACCTAAAATCTAAAAAGTTTTTAGAGCAGCTTGATCGATTCGATAAAGGGGCTTTCTAACAATGGAGAAGCTTTTACCTCCACTGATCGTAACGAAAATAGGGAAATGATTATAAGCAGTTGACAAGCTCTTTTGTTTTCGCTATTATTCAACTATTAAATCATAATCATATAATCGTTGCTGTGATGGAAAAGAGTACTTAATTTTCTCTATTTAAGCGAATTCGGGATAGTGAAAGCCGAGTATAGAGCCTTAAGGAATGGCATTCTTGAGCGACATACTGTGTCTGTTAAAGACATAAATGAAAGTGGCTTGTCATTTAGGCTTGCAAGTAGGGTGGAACCGCGGGTATAACTCTCGTCCCTATGCTATTAGAGCATAGAGACGGGAGTTTTTTGTGTTTTTAAAATAAAGGGCTAGGTTAATGATGGTTATTAGAATAATACTATTGTTTAACGAAGTCATGGTGAAAGTAGTCTAGCGTAAGTGCCTAGCAGGTACTTTGCTTTAATTTATGGAGGTGTGGTATGAATATTCAAAATATGATATTAACACTGCAAAAACATTGGTCTGACCAAGGTTGTATTTTAATGCAGGCTTATGATGTAGAAAAAGGAGCAGGAACGATGAGTCCTTATACATTCCTGCGTGCGATTGGTCCTGAACCATGGAATGTCGCATATGTTGAACCATCACGTCGTCCTGCAGATGGCCGTTATGGTGAAAATCCAAACCGGTTGTATCAGCATCATCAATTTCAAGTAATTATGAAGCCTTCTCCTGACAATATTCAGGAACTTTATCTAGAATCTCTTAAGACACTTGGTATTAATCCACTTGAGCATGATATTCGCTTTGTTGAGGATAACTGGGAAAATCCTTCATTAGGATGTGCCGGACTTGGTTGGGAAGTATGGCTTGATGGGATGGAAATTACACAATTTACTTATTTTCAACAAGTAGGAGGTCTTGAATGTAAACCGGTTTCTGTTGAAATTACTTATGGAATTGAACGGCTTGCTTCCTATATTCAAGATAAAGAAAATGTATTTGATCTTGAATGGACAGAAGGCTTTACGATTCGCGATATTTTCGGACAACCGGAGTATGAGCATTCAAAGTATACGTTTGAAACATCTGATCAAGAGATGTTGTTTAACTTGTTTAATATTTATGAAAAAGAAGCACATAGACAGATGGAAGCAGGTCTTGTTCATCCAGCGTATGATTATGTCTTAAAATGCTCACATACTTTTAATTTACTTGATGCAAGAGGTGCTATTTCTGTGACAGAAAGAACGGGATATCTGGCACGTTGTCGTAATCTTGCTCGTAAAATTGCCAAAACCTTTTATGATGAAAGGGAAAAACTGGGCTTTCCAATTTTAAAGGCAAAGGAGGAAAATAATCGTGACTAAAAAGGATATCCTATTAGAGATTGGTTTAGAAGAATTGCCAGCTCGATTTGTAACGAATTCGATGAACCAATTGGCTGATAAAGTTCGCTTATGGCTTGAAGGAAAGAAAATTAATTATGGTGAACTAAAAGCATTTTCAACACCGCGTCGCTTAACGGTTCTTGTTTTGGATGTAGATGAGGCACAAGCTGACATTCATGAAGAAGCAAAAGGTCCAGCCAAAAAAATTGCCCAAAATGAAGAGGGTGAATGGTCAAAAGCGGCGATTGGATTTTGCCGTGGACAAGGAATGACTGTTGAGGATATTTATTTTAAAGAAATAAAGGGTGTAGAATATGCCCATGTTAAAAAGTTTATTGAAGGGAAGGAAACGAAAAATCTGCTTCCTGAGTTAAAAGATATTAGTACAAGTCTGAACTTCCCGAAAAATATGCGTTGGGCTGATCAAGATCTTCGTTATATTAGACCAATAAAATGGATTGTTGCTTTGTTTGGTCAAGAAGTGATACCATTTTCAATTACGAATGTGGAAACAAATCATTGGAGCCTAGGGCATCGTTTTCTAGGTAGTAAGCTTCACCTTACAGTTCCAGCCGATTATGAACAAGCGATGCTAGAACAGTTTGTTATGGTTGATCCAGTAAAACGAAAAAATACGATTCTTGAACAATTGAAAAAACTTGAAGAAGAAAATGATTGGGATATCCTAGTAGATGAAGGTCTGCTTGAAGAGGTCAATAACCTGGTAGAATATCCGACTGCCTTATATGGGAAATTTGAAAATGAATACTTAGAGCTACCTGAAGAAGTATTGATTACTTCGATGAAAGAACATCAACGTTATTTTCCGGTAAAATCAAAAGATGGAAAATTGCTTCCTTATTTTGTGACTGTTCGAAATGGTGGAACGGATCATGTAGAAAAGGTTGCAAAAGGGAATGAAAAAGTATTACGAGCAAGACTTTCTGATGCAGACTTCTTTTATCGTGAAGATCAAAAAAGAGATATTCAACAATCTTTAAATAAATTAAATTCAATTGTTTATCATGAAGATATTGGCACCGTATCAGATAAAGTTGGAAGAGTTCGACGTTTGACGAATATTCTTACAGATCAAATGGAGTTTACCAATGAACAACAGCGGGACGGGGACCGAGCAGCTGAGATATGTAAATTTGATTTAGTAACAAATATGGTTTATGAGTTTCCTGAACTACAAGGTTTTATGGGTGAGAAATACGCTCGCCAAAAAGGGGAAAATGAAGTGGTTGCAAAAGCGATTAATGAACATTATATGCCGCGTAACGCTGAAGATCAAATTCCAGCAAGTGGTGTAGGTGCTGTTCTGTCAGTTGCTGAAAAAATCGATACGATTGCATCCTTTTTTGCGATTGGGCTCATTCCAAGTGGTTCACAAGATCCGTATGCTTTAAGACGTCAAGCAACAGGTGTTGTTCAAATTCTTCTTCAAAAAAATTGGCAAATTAATCTAGAGGAAATCGTAAATCAATCATTGTCGCTTCTTGAAGCTGATGGTATCTTGAAGAAAAGTCTTGAAGACATTACAAGTGAAGTGATCTCTTTCTTTAAACTGCGTCTAAAACATTTACTACAAGAAAAAGGCATTCGTTATGATTTAATTGATGCTGTGTTAGGCAATGAAGTAGGCGTTGTTACTTCTTTAGTAAATAGGGCACAAGTTCTTGAGGAAAAGAGAAATGATGTTGACTTTAAAGAAAATATTGAAGCATTAAGCAGAATTTTAAATATCTCAAGCAAGGCTACAAATGAAGGGGCTATTCAAGAGACATTATTCGAAAATGATTTTGAACAGCAATTGTATGAAAAATATTTGGCTGTAAACGTTCTTTTAAATAAGAGTGTCACAGAAGAAGAGTATTTTGATTTACTTGTGTCAATGAAACCAGAGATTAATCCATATTTTGAACATACGATGATCATGACTGAAGATGAAGCGATCAAACAAAATCGTTTAAGCCTTATGGTAAAACTCTCTCAATTGATTAAAAGATTTGCCAATGTTAGTGAGATCAATGTAAAGTAATTGGCTTTTTTGACAAGCTACTTTGTTGACTGATTAAAATAAAAAGTTCGTTTGATATTAGGTTCTTTTATCTTGATCATTATCTACTCTAATACTACCTTTGTACCTACTGCCCTGAACAAAACATTATGACTGATATGATAGATTAGCTTTTCATTTCTAAGAAATAGTATATAATAATTATGTAATAGTATAACATTATTCCTGTTCAACTGGGCATGATAGGTGGTGTGGACAATAGAACTTAATAAACGTCAAGATCAAATATTAGAAATTGTAAAGGAAAATGGTCCAATAACGGGGGAACATATTGCAGACCGTCTGCATTTAACAAGAGCTACTCTTAGACCTGATCTTGCGATTTTAACGATGGCAGGTTTTTTAGATGCAAGACCTCGTGTAGGTTATTTCTATACTGGAAAATCAAGTGTGCAGCTTCTTACTGAAAATTTAAAGAAGTTATATGTAAAGGATTATCAATCCATTCCAGTTGTTGTCAATGAGAATATTTCTGTATATGATGCGATTGTAACGATGTTTTTAGAGGATGTTGGTACTTTATTTGTTGTGGATCAAACATCATTGCTCGTTGGTGTACTTTCACGGAAAGATTTATTGAGAGCTAGTATCGGCAATCAGGAATTGACGAGCTTGCCGGTTAATATTATTATGACAAGGATGCCAAACATAGCGATGTGCTTACGTGAGGACCTTGTCATTGATGTAGCCCAAAAGTTGATCGAAAAGCAAATTGACTCTATGCCTGTTGTGAAAGAAGTAAATAATGGTTTTGAAGTCATTGGAAGAATTACAAAAACAAATATAACGAAAGCATTAGTCGCTTTAGCGGATAATGAATAAGCAAAAAATTTGTACGTGACTGTGACTGAAATAGAAGGGGATGATAAATGGATGAGTAACATGCCAATCATCTATGTCGTATCCGACTCAGTTGGGGAAACGGCTGAACTCGTTACTAAAGCGGCACTCAGCCAATTTAGTGGGAATGATATTATTATAAAACGTTTTCCATTTGTAGAGGACGAGTCAAATGTAGACGAAGTCATCTCCTTAACAAAGAGTGATAAAGGTATGATTGCGTATACTCTTGTCAAGCCGGAAATACGTGAGTATATGAAAGAGGCTACTATGAAAGCAGATATTTTGGCATATGACATTATTGGACCACTCATAGATCAAATTCAATTACTTTATGGCCAGACACCGATAAATAAGCCAGGTCTCATTCATAAATTGGATGAGGATTACTTTAAGAAAGTTGAAGCAATTGAGTTTGCAGTTAAGTATGATGATGGTCGTGATCCTCGAGGAATCATGAAGGCTGATATTGTACTTGTCGGTGTATCTAGGACATCCAAAACGCCTCTTTCACAATATTTAGCACATAAACGATTAAAGGTGGCAAACATACCACTTGTGCCGGAAGTTAAGCCACCTGATGAACTGTTTACAATCTCTCCGGATAAATGCTTTGGTTTGAAAATTAGTTCCGAAAAGCTAAATGGCATTCGTAGAGAACGTTTGAAATCTTTAGGGTTAAGTGACGATGCTAATTATGCAAAACTGGAAAGAATTAACGAAGAACTGATGTATTTTGAAAAAATTATAGAACGAATCGGTTGTCCGGTGGTAGATGTTACAAACAAAGCAGTTGAAGAAACAGCTAATATTATCTACAATATGGTGGAAAAAAATAAAAGACAAAAATAGCACATGATTTCAATGTGCTATTTTCTATTGGTTATAATAGCAGTATTTTACATAGAATAGGAAGGTTGATTCATTTCTGTTTCATAGTAGTCTATTTAGCATAAAAATTTGGATTAATTAGCATTTATATAAAAAAATTAATGCGAAAATTGAATTTATGTACTATAATAAAAAATTGTGATAAAAATGTATCATAATTAGGTTTAGACTTTCCCTTCAAGGAATAAACTATTTATTGAGAGAAGTCAAGTCAACTACTAAAAAAAATTCGACACGATTTCATTAGAAAATTTGTTCCCTGAAAGAAGGATTATGCGGAGTGATGTAGAATTATTAGTACATTAGGCAAACCGGTTATTTATGTTGACGCTGATTCTTGTCCGGTTAAAGAAGAAATTGTCGAAATCGCTAATGAAAAAGACATTGAAACACTATTCGTCGCCTCATATGCTCACATGAAAAATGATCTGAATAACATGAAGTGGAAGTTCGTTGACTCAACGAAGGAAGCTGTCGACTTGTATATTATGAATCATGTGAAGGCTGGTGATTTAGTTGTTACTAAGGATATAGGTCTGGCTTCGACACTATTACTACAAGGAGTTACGTTCTATCTCCAAAGGGAGTTTCTTATGAGGAAAAGTCAATTCATACTGCTTTAGACATGAGGTATTTATTAGCAAAGGCACGAAGAAAAGGTATTTATGGAAAAGGATCAAAACCCTATACGAATAAGGACTGAGTAAGGTTTATAAAGGAATTATCAAATATTTTGTCTGAATTTGCAGGAATTTAATATTTTTTGACGAATACCTCATAAAGTAAATATGGAGGTGTTCACATGTCAGATCGAATTGCCGAAGAGAAGCTAAATGAAATTAGGCAGGCATCGGATATTGTGGATGTCATTAGCGAATACGTACAGCTAAAAAAACAAGGCCGTAATTATGTAGGTCTTTGTCCTTTTCATGGTGAAAATACTCCATCTTTTTCAGTCTCATCTGATAAACAAGTTTATCATTGCTTTGGCTGTGGTGCAGGGGGGAATGTATTTTCTTTCTTAATGGAAATAGAGGGTCTTTCGTTTCAGGAAGTATCATTAAAACTTGCAGATAAAGCGAATATTGACCTTGGAACGAGCATTTCTACTCTAGACAATTCTAAATCAGTTTCCAATGATGTAAAACAGATGATTGACGCTCATAATTTGTTGCGTAAATTCTATCATCATTTACTTGTAAATACAAAAGAGGGTCAGAATGCACTGGAATATTTACTTAAAAGGGGATTTACTCTACAGTCCATTGATAAGTTTCAAATTGGTTATGCCCTTGACTCATGGGACTTTGATTATAAATTTTTAACGAATAAAAATTTTCCTCCAGAATTAATGGAGAAGGCTGGTCTTATTATTAAACGAGATCAGGACGGGAGTTTCTTTGATCGATTTCGAGATCGAATCATGTTCCCCATCTATGATCGAAATGGACAGACAATTGCTTTTTCTGGAAGATCGTTAGGAGAAAATACGCCTAAATATTTAAATAGTCCCGAAACAATCATTTTTAATAAAAGTAAAATTCTTTATAATTATCATTTGGCAAGACCAACCATTAGGAAACGCCAACAAGCTGTATTGTTTGAAGGCTTTGCTGATGTTATTGCGGCTGATCGTTCTGGAGTTGAAAATGGTGTTGCTACAATGGGAACATCTTTAACAGATGAACATGTCTCCATTTTAAAAAGAAATGTTCAGTCTGTAACGATTTGTTATGACTCAGATTCAGCTGGTATAGAAGCGGCGTTTAGAGCAGGTGATATGCTTAATCAGGCAAATTGCCAAGTAAAAGTAGCGATTATGCCAGATGAGATGGACCCTGATGATTACGTGAAGAAATTTGGAGCAGAAAAATTCCGCAATGAGATTATTGATGGAAGCATGACTTTAATGGGTTTTAAAATGCTCTATTATCGTAGAGGGAAAAACTTACAAGATGAAGGCAATCGACTTCTTTATATAGAAGAAGTATTACAAGAGATTGGTCGTCTTGAAAAAGCTGTCCAGAAAGATTTCTATATACGTCAACTGGCAGATGAATTTAATCTTTCTCTTGAAGCATTAAAAGAGCAGGAAAGACAGTATGACAAGAAACACCAGAGGAAAGAGCAGAATCAACAGAATAAAGTATTGCAAAAACCGATGATGATGACCAGGCAGGCAGATCGAATCAAACCGGCATTTCATAATGCGGAAAGATCACTGATTGCTCATATGCTTAGAAGTAGGGAAGTAGCGTATAGGGTACAGGAGTTAATGGAAGGTCATACTTTTAACATAGATGAACACCAAGCTATTATCACTTATTTATATGGGTTTTATGAAAGTGATCATTCACCTGATTTAAATTCTTTTCTCAGTTATATCGATGATGAAAAGCTCCGAAGAATGATTGTTGATATAGAAATGATGCCCTTAAATGGGGAAATTTCTGATCAAGAATTAATGGATTATATTAATCAGGTGTTGAAATATCAAAAAATGTTAATGATAAAGGAAAAAGAGGCTGAACTAAAGGAAGCAGAACGTTATAAGGATTTAGAAAGAGCTAAAGTTCTTTTAGCAGACATTCAGCAAATTCGTAAAACTTTGTAATGGTTTCTTTGATTTTTGGAAGGAGGGGGACAAATGGCTGAAAAATCGGCTCGTTCAAAAGAGGTTGAAACAGAACTGACCCTAGAGCAAGTGAAAGAACAATTAACATTATTAGGGAAAAAAACAGGTGTCCTTGCCTATGATGATATTGCTGAAAAATTAGCTACATTTGAGTTGGATTCCCATCAAATGGATGAGTTTTATGAATTCCTTGGAGACAATGGTGTTGAACTAGTAGGTGAACAAGAGGATGAAGACCCTAATATTAAAGAGTTAGCTAAAAATGAGGAAGAATTTGATTTAAATGATTTAAGTGTTCCTCCTGGAGTCAAAATTAATGATCCTGTGCGCATGTATTTGAAAGAAATTGGACGTGTGGATCTTCTCTCAGCAGAGGAGGAAGTGAAGCTAGCATTAAGAATTGAACAAGGCGATGAAGAGGCAAAAAGACGGTTAGCTGAAGCGAATCTTCGTTTAGTTGTTAGTATTGCTAAAAGATATGTCGGTCGTGGTATGTTGTTTCTAGATCTTATTCAAGAAGGTAATATGGGCTTAATTAAGGCTGTTGAAAAATTTGATTATCGAAAAGGATTCAAATTTAGTACGTATGCCACTTGGTGGATTCGACAGGCGATTACGAGAGCAATCGCAGATCAGGCGAGAACAATTCGGATTCCCGTTCACATGGTCGAAACGATTAATAAGCTAGTTCGTGTGCAACGGCAATTATTGCAAGATTTAGGACGTGAACCTTCACCGGAAGAAATTGGGGAAGACATGGATTTATCACCAGAAAAGGTAAGGGAGATTTTAAAAATAGCCCAAGAACCTGTTTCACTTGAAACACCGATTGGTGAAGAAGATGATTCACATCTCGGTGATTTCATTGAAGATCACGAAGCAACTTCACCATCAGAGCATGCAGCATATGAACTCTTAAAAGAACAATTAGAAGATGTTCTGGATACTCTTACAGATCGTGAAGAAAATGTTTTGCGACTTCGTTTCGGGCTTGACGATGGAAGAACACGCACACTCGAAGAAGTTGGAAAAGTATTCGGTGTTACACGTGAACGTATTCGCCAAATTGAAGCAAAAGCATTAAGAAAGCTTAGACATCCAAGTAGAAGCAAAAGATTGAAAGACTTTTTAGAATAAGCTAGTCAGAAAATAGTTTACTTCTTACAATAGAAGTGAACTATTTTTTGTTCAAAAACACTTTTTTGCGATGAAGAATCTATAGGATGTGAGCGTATGAATGAAAGCAGGAAACAAATTATTATAAAAGAAATTGTTAATTGGAAGGAGAATCATCTGCTTCCAGAACATTATTGTGATTTCTTACTTGCTTTATACACTGAAGGAAACGGCTTACAAGAAAAAAATAATGTATTTAAGCGAAAATATCTTTTTCTTTTGTTTCTCTTTATTCCAGTCATTATGTTTTTACTATATTTTACTGAATTATCTCTCATTTTGCAAATGGTCTTTTCTTCCACTTTGATATTTATTGGAATTTATTTGGTTTTTCTTTTTTTAAAAAAGGGCTTGTTATTTCAAATTCCTCTAATTGTTTCGGCTTTTATCTTATTATTTGTCTCTGTTAAAATAACGTTAAATCTATTTCCCGAAAATTATATTAGTCTTTATGTTGTTTTAGGATTAAACTGTTTTTTATGGCTTGCTAGTGGTTGGAAATTAAAGCAACTTTATTTTACCATTTCTGGGATTCTTGGACTATTATTAGTAGTCGGCTTCGTTTTTGTGTAGAAAATATGTTTAACGAGCATGACACTCCCTTTTCTGTCATAAAATTGAATGCGTATACAGTCATTCATTAGGGGGATGGTTATGAATTTTGATCTTACTACAGAACAGAAAATGATAAAGAAAACGATAAAAGAATTTGCTGATGAAGAAGTTGCTCCAGGAGCACTTGAGAGAGATCGGAAAAAGGAATTTCCATTACCTATTTTTAAGAAATTATCTCAGCTAGGAATGCTGGGGCTCCCTTTTCCTGAAAAATATGGTGGTGCTGGAGCTGATACGATTAGCTTTGCAATCGTAACGGAAGAACTAAGCCGAGCCTGTGGATCAACAGGGATCACGTATTCAGCTCACATTTCTTTAGGTGGTGCTCCGATTCATTTATTTGGAACAGAGGAACAGAAGCAAAATTATCTTATTCCAATCTGTACGGGAGAGAGCCTTGGTGCATTTGGTTTAACAGAACCAAGTGCGGGATCAGATGCAAGCGGAACGAAAACGATGGCAATCCAAAAAGACGGAGAATATATTATTAATGGAAATAAATGCTTCATAACCAATGCAGGCTATGCCAAATTTTTAGCGATCACGGCTGTGACAGGCCAGTCAAACGATAGAAAAGAAATCAGCGCTATTATTGTCCCGACAGATTCACCTGGTTTTACGGTATTGGATTATTATGAAAAGATGGGCTTGCAGGCTTCTAATACAACTGAACTTGTACTACAAGATGTACATGTTTCTACTGATCATTTGTTAGGAAAAAAAGGAGAAGGATTTAAGCAGTTTTTAGCAACCCTAGATGGTGGACGAATTGGGATTGGTGCAATGGCTGTTGGGATCGCACAGGCAGCATACGAAAAAACACTTCAGTATGCTAAGGAGAGGAAGCAATTTGGTCATTCTTTAACCTATTTTCAAGCGATACAGTTTAAGTTAGCTGACATGGCGCTGAAAATAGAATTAGCGAGAAATATGGTGTATAAAGCAGCCTGGTTGAAAGATCATGAGCGACCTTTTGGAAAGGAAGCTGCTATGTGTAAACTTTATGCTTCTGAAATATGTATGGAAGTAACGAATCAAGCCGTACAAATCCATGGTGGGTATGGTTATATGAAAGATTATCATGTTGAAAGATATATGCGAGATGCAAAATTAACAGAAATCGGAGAAGGAACATCCGAAATTCAACGTTTAGTGATTGCACGTCAGATTGGCTGTTAAGTCGCTAAATAAATGTCAAATAGAGAAAAAGAGAATATAGTTAGGTGAGATCATAAACCTTCATTCAAAAAGGATGAAGGTTTATTTTGTGGACGAATTGTGATGAAAGTTACCGTAAAGACTTTAACAATTCTTATTTTTCGAGTAAAATAGGAATTGTTTAAATATATTACTTAATTCTAAATGTTCCTACATAAGGAGAGGGGAAATGTTATGAAACGGAATCCAATTATGCCGTTTGTAGTCATTATGGTTATTGGTGTACTAGCTATGTTCCTTATATCATTTAAAGGAATTGGTGACTCAAAAGATTTGGCTGCTGAATTAGAAGGAGGTGGCAAGGAGCAGACAGAACAAGCGACGGCAACTCCTGAGGAAATTTATCAGAAAAGCTGTATTGGCTGTCATGGTGAACAATATGAGGGCGCATCTGCTCCTGCCTTAACAGGTGTCGGTGACAGACTATCAAAAGAAGAAATTGAGGATGTTGTTGTAAATGGTAGAACTGGTGAAAAAGGTGTTATGCCAGGGGGCTTAGTTCCAGCAGAAAAAGCCAGTGACATGGCAGACTGGCTATCGGGTCTATAAATAAGAGAAGAATTAGGTTGAACGAGTAACCGTATTCATGATATGAATTATATTTTGTCCTTTGCATATGCAAGGGACTTTTTCTATACTTAAAAGGGAGGAGAATAAGCAAGTAATTAAACAAATATGAAGATTAAGTGGTGAAGGAATGAATAGTGAGAAATTATCAAACCGTTTAGAAACTGTTGTAAAATACATACCAAGAGGCTTGCGATTGGCAGATATTGGATCAGACCATGCGTATTTACCTTGTTACGCCATTCAAAAAGGGGTTATCCCATTTGCCATTGCTGGTGAAGTCGTTGAAGGTCCATTTCAGTCTGCTAAACAGCAAGTAGAGGATTTAGGGTTAACAGACAAGATATCAGTTCGTAAGGGCAATGGTTTAGCTGTAATCAAAAAAGGAGAAGTAGATTGTATCACGATTGCGGGAATGGGGGGAGCCCTCATTACGAGTATTTTGGAAAAGGGGAAGGATAAACTAGCCCATGTGAAACGATTGATTCTTCAGCCAAATATTAGTGCTATTTCGATTCGGATTTGGTTGCGAGAGAACGGTTGGATACTAGTAGCTGAAGAGATTTTAGAAGAAGATGAAAAAATATATGAAATCCTTGTAGCTGAAAAAGGGAATGAGAAGGCTTCCGATAAAAACACCTTAGAAAAAAGTTTATTATTTGGTCCTTTTTTACTGGAACAAAAAAGCCTTACTTTCCAAAAGAAATGGTTAGCAGAAAAAAGAAATTGGATAAACATTTTGAATCAACTTGAAAAGGCATCAAGTACAGAAGAAAATAGAGTAAAAAAACAGGAATTAACTAATAAAATTAGGTTAGTGGAGGAGGAATTGGAAAATTGAAGAAAATAAATGGACATGAGATGATTCAATTATTTGAGCAATTTGCACCCAAGAAATATGCAATGGAAGGTGACAAAGTCGGGTTACAAATTGGCCGTTTAAACAAACCTTTACGCCGTGTCATGATTGCTCTTGATGTGCTCGAAGAAGTGGTAGACGAAGCAATTGAAAAGGAAGTTGATCTCATTATTGCTCATCATCCACTCATCTATCGCCCTTTACAAAATATTACGACAGATAAACTTCCAGGAAGAATGATCGAAAAGTTATTAAAGAATGAAATTGCTGTGTATGCTGCACATACAAATCTGGATGTTGCTAAAGGTGGAGTAAACGATTTATTAGCAGAGGCCTTACAATTATCTCATACAGAAGTTCTCGTCCCAACACATGAAGTCAAGTTAAAAAAGCTTGTTGTTTATGTCCCTGCTACGGAGAGTCACCAAGTGAAGGATGCACTTGGTAACGTAGGAGCAGGGGCGATTGGAAACTATAGTCATTGTCAATTTTCTACGTCTGGAATAGGGCAGTTCCTACCGGGAGAAGAAGCGAATCCACATATCGGTCAGAATGGAAAGATCGAACAAGTGGAGGAAGAAAAGATTGAAACGATTTTTCCAGATTATTTAGAGAAAAAAGTATTACAAGCTATGATTAAAGCCCATCCATATGAAGAAGTTGCTTATGATATTTACTCTTTAGATAATAAAGGAGAAACACTTGGGCTTGGTAGAATGGGAAAAATCAAAGAGATGACCTTAGGCGAGTTTGTTCATAAGGTTAAAAAAGCACTCGACGTACCAACTGTTCGTATTGTCGGGGATTTACAAGCAAAGGTGAAAAAAGTAGCCGTTCTTGGCGGTGATGGAAATAAATATATTTCATCTGCCAAATTTAAAGGAGCGGATGTCTATATTACAGGTGATTTATACTATCATGTGGCACATGATGCCATGATGATGGGCTTAAATGTAATAGATCCTGGTCACAATGTGGAGAAAGTGATGAAAAAAGGTGTTACTCATTATTTAACAAAGCTGTGTACTGAAAAAGACTATGATGTTCATATTTTTCCTTCTGAGAAAAATACAGAACCATTTCAATTTGTATAAACTATGTAGGACAGTTTTTAATTAAGACACAGTGTTGAAAAATGTTTTAATGCAAGGAAAGAGGCTCCTCCATAAGGTATTTGAAACCTTATGGGAGAGCCTCTTTTGTTAATAAAGATAGGATTAGCCTTTTTTAACTCTCGGAAGAATTTTATTTAACGGTACATTATTTTCCTTCATCCATGTTGATTCATTAGATGGATCAAAGCCTTCTAAGAATGTGATCACTTCTTTTGTTATAGGTGTCGGAGTGGAGGCACCTGATGTGACGGCAACGGTTTCCGCGTTCATAATCCAATCGAGTTCAAGTTCAGAAATATCTGCAATACGATAAGCTTTTGTATGGGCAATTTCTTCTGATACTTGGGCGAGACGATTTGAATTATTACTTCTTGGATCTCCAACGACAATTAATACATCCGCTTCACCTGCTTGCTCAGCAACCGCTTCTTGTCTGATTTGAGTAGCAAGACAAATTTCTTTTTCGAATTCAGCATGAGGGTACTTTTCTTCTATTTTTTCCATAATATGCAAAACGTCCCACTGACTCATTGTTGTTTGATTAGTAACGATTATTTTTTTTGCATCAATGGTTAGGTTTTCAACATCTTCTTCGTTTGCAACAAGATGAACGATATGGGGTGCGACGCCAACGGCTCCTTCTGGCTCTGGATGGTTTCTTTTCCCGATATAAATGATTGTATAGCCTTCTTTTTCTTTTTGTCGGATTAAGTCATGGGTTCTGGTTACATCAGGGCAGGTAGCGTCAATGGTGACAAGTCCCTTTTGTTTGGCAATTTCCCGTACCTCTGGTGAAACACCATGAGCAGTGAAAATAACTGTGCCGCTATTTACCTTTTCAATGATGTCCTTACGGTTATGTCCATCTAATGTAATAATGCCTTCCTCTTCAAATGCATCTGTAATGTGTTTATTATGGACAATCATACCTAATATATATATTGGACGTGGTAACGATTTATCTAATGCCGCATTGCGGGCAATCACCATAGCATCTACAACTCCATAGCAATACCCTCGTGGCGCAATTTTAAGTACATTCATCTCTCCTGACCCCCATTTATCTACTGTATCTCTCATTTTATTATAGTAAACAATAGACAATTATACAAAAACCAAAATCAAACAGTTTTAGACTGTAAAAAAATGAATAAATACTTTGTTGATAAGTGAAGGTAATAAATAAGTAACAAAATAACAAGGCGAATCAAAAAAAGAATGCCGATATCAGCACTCTTGTCTTATATATATAATTTAGGTGTAGACGGTGAAGGGGACTTTTTTCTTGGAATGGGTAATTCTTGATCAGAGGTAATCGTATGCTTGTTTGAGCTTTGATGATTACTTTCAGTTACGGATTCTTCATTAGAGGTTGTATTATTTTTATCCGTTTCTGTGGAATCCGGTGCATCCTTAAATCCACGATAGAGCTTCCACATAGCAGGAAGGTTTTTTACGATCGGACCATACTGTTGGATCATCGGACCCATTTGTTGTGCGGTAGTTAATACTTTTTGTGTATTGGTTAAAAATCCATTAATGGAGGAGGGATTAGTTAATGTTTTTAATAGTGATCCACCGCTAGCGGCATTTTGAGGTCCGAATGCTCGTGTGGCGTTCATACTCTGTCCTGCACCCACTTGATTTCCTTTGCCAAGCAGTTTAGAAAGGAGTCCGCTGCCTCCTTGACGCATTTGTGGTACTCTTCCCATTCTTGGGTTTACAGGTGGTCTTCCACGATAGGGACCAAAATGATGAGATGTCATTCTTGGTTGTTGCATAGGACCATGATATCGGGGCATCATGTTTTTTCCTCCTTTCTTCTCAACCTTTATTATATGAAAGGAATTATCTAAGATTGATCCTATCCCACTTGGATTCTTGGAACATTCTCTTATAGGGTATGCACTTTTATTTATTTTGTTTGTGACTAATGCGGAGAAACTGGATCATTTTGATTCGGAAATAAAGGGTGTTCATTCTGTATCAAATTGATTATAATAAAATGATGGGCATAAAAAGGCTGATTTGATCGTACTTTGGCTATAATGTTACTGCATGTTTGAAATTTAAAGGAGCTAAATAGATGACGGAAACAAAATTTGAGCGTTTCAACTTAAAACCATTTATTATAAAAGCAGTGAAAGAACTAGGTTTTTATGAGCCTACTGAAATACAAGAGCGTTTAATACCGACCGTATTAAAAGGTGAAAGTGCTATAGGGCAGTCACAGACAGGAACGGGAAAAACGCATGCTTATGTTTTACCGGTTATCCAAAATATTGACCCAACACGTCAGGAAGTCCAAGCTATTTTTACGGCTCCGACGAGGGAATTGGCTACGCAAATTTATCAAGAAACATTAAAAATAGCTAAGCATTCTCCTGAAGGTCAAGACATATCTGTTCGTTTATACATTGGTGGGACTGATAAACAAAGGTCGATTGACCGGTTAAAAACTCAACCACAAATTGTTATTGGTACACCTGGTCGGATTAGTGATTTAGTGAAAGAGCAAGCATTATTTGTTCATTCAGCTTCTACGCTTGTTATTGATGAAGCTGATATCATGCTTGATATGGGATTTCTTGAGGATGTGGATCATATTGCAGCGAGAATGCCAAAGACTCTTCAAATGCTCATATTCTCTGCGACCATTCCTGAAAAGCTAAAGCCCTTTTTGAAAAAATATATGGAAAATCCGAAATATATTCATGTAGAACCAAAGCAGGTAACAGCAGCTAAGATCGAGCATTATTTGCTTCCTACTAAACATCGAAATAAGCTTGTGCTTGTTCATCAAGCATTGCTCCATTTTAATCCATATTTGGCGATTATTTTTACGAATACGAAGAAAAAGGCGGATGAGGTTGCCGATGGTTTGATGGCAAAAGGTTTAAAAGTTGGAAGAATCCATGGGGATTTATCTCCGCGTGAGCGAAAACAAATGATGAAGCAAATTCTCAATTTGGAATTTCAATATATTGTTGCGACCGATCTTGCAGCTCGTGGAATTGACATTCAAGGCATTAGTCATGTGATTAACTATGAACTGCCGACTGATCTTGATTTTTATATCCATAGAGTTGGAAGAACAGCCCGTGCTGGTTACTCTGGTATTGCGTTAACGATCTATGAAGATTCAGATGAAGATGCTCTTAATCGTTTAGAAAAAGTGGGGATCGAGTTTAAAAATGCTGATTTCCAAAATAAAGAATGGGTTGAACTAAAAGATCGTAATAAAAGGAAAAAGAGAAAGAAACAAGTAGATGAGATCGACTTAAAAGCAAAATCACTTATTCAAAAGCCGAAAAAAGTAAAGCCAGGCTATAAAAAGAAAATACAACGGGAAACAGAAAGCTTTAAACTACGGCAAAAAAGAATACAAAAGAAAAAGTAAAGCGTAAGGAGAGGGGAATTAGATGCTGAAAATTGGTTCACATGTTTCGATGAGTGGAAAGAAAATGCTTTTGGCAGCAAGTGAAGAAGCGGTTTCCTATGGTGCGAATACCTTTATGATTTATACAGGAGCACCGCAAAATACAAGAAGAAAAAAACTTGAAGATTTGAATATTGAAGTGGGAAGAGAGCATATGAAGGAAAATGGAATAGAAGAGATCATTGTCCATGCTCCTTATATCATTAATATTGGAAATGCGGTAAATCCTGCTACATTTGAGTTAGGCGTTAATTTCTTACGGACTGAAATTGATCGTACGGAAGCAATTGGAGCGGGACAAATCGTCCTTCATCCCGGTGCCCATGTGAAAGAGGGGGCCGAAGTAGGGATTGGAAAAATCATCGAAGGTTTAAATGAAGTGTTAACAGGTGATGAAAAGCTTCAAATTGCTCTAGAAACAATGGCTGGTAAAGGGTCTGAATGCGGGAGATCATTTGAGGAATTAGCAATGATTATTGATGGCGTTAAGCATAATGACAAGCTATCGATTTGTTTTGATACCTGTCATACACATGATGCTGGTTATAATCTTGTGGAGGATTTCGATGGAGTGTTGGAAAGTTTTGATCGTATCATTGGGATTGATCGTTTAAAGGTTCTTCATATAAATGATAGTAAAAATGTTCAAGGGGCGAGAAAAGACCGCCATGAAAATATTGGTTTTGGACATATTGGTTTTAAAGCCTTAAATGATATTGTTCATCATCCACAATTAACAGAAGTGCCAAAAATTCTTGAAACTCCTTATGTAGGTGAAGATAAAAATAGTAAAAAACCACCCTACAAGCAAGAAATTGCTATGTTACGTAACCAAAGCTTTAATGAACAACTTCTCGATGATATCATGAACGAAGCATAATAAAGGTGTCAAGCACCGCAAAAAGACATTTGTCTTTTTGCGGTGCTTGACACCAAGATTTTTTATTTGGTGAATTGTACGAATAAGCGATTTATTTCTTTTGCTTTATTAACTCCTGCAATTTTTGCTATTTCCTTAACTAACTTCGCTCGTTCATCATCACTGAAAATATTCACTCTTGTACTTCTTAAATAAGCTGCAATTTGAGATGCTTCCGATTGTGTAATTGAAATTTGAAATTGGTTCGCGTACTTCAATAGTTCATCTGACGTAATCGTACTAATTTTATGATTAATGATGTTCTCAAATAGACTCATGTCATCACTCCTCCATGATAAAGTATGTAATATGAAGAAGAAGTGTGACAATCAAAGGATAAGAAGAAACAAGATAGTGGATGTTTTCCATTCTTTACTTTATGATCATCTTCATGTATACTCTAAATCGGAATGATTTCGAAACTTGGGTGATAAAATGGAAAATAACGATTCAATTATTAAAATAAGTGGGCTTTCATACCGTTATGAAAAGGAATATGTGTTAGAAGATATTAATCTTGCTATTGAAAAAGGTTCTTTTCTAGGTATAGTTGGTCCAAACGGCTCTGGTAAATCAACTTTATTAAAACTTATTCTAGGGCTCTTAAAAAGTCAACAAGGGGAGATCCAACTTTTTGGACAGGACATCAATCATTTTAAGGAATGGGAAAAGATTGGCTTTGTTTCGCAAAAAGCAAACTCATTTAATACAGGTTTTCCGGCAACGGTTTATGAAGTAGTGAAAAGTGGCTTAACGAAAAAAATTGGCTTATTCCATTATATGAAAAAAGAACATCATGCAAAAGTACTAGATGCAATCAATTCAGTCGGACTTCTTCCTTTTAAGAAACGCAATATTGGTGAACTATCAGGGGGGCAGCAGCAAAGAGTATTTATTGCCAGATCCCTTGTCAGTGACCCTGAATTGCTAATCCTTGATGAACCAACTGTTGGTGTTGATGCACAAAATGTTCAGTCTTTTTATCAAATGCTTGGTAGTTTGAATAAGGATCTAGGTATTACACTATTGTTAGTGACACATGATATCGGAACGATTACAGATAAAGTAACTCATGTCGCTTGTTTAAATAAACAACTTCATTTTCATGGACAAACAAAAGAATTTGAAGAACAGCAACATAGTGGTATGACTGATTTTTATGGGTATGACCTCCATCTGTTGTCGCATGATCATGCACATGGGCATGATCACGGAGGGCACTTATCATGATAGCTGGCATCTTACAGTATGAATTTTTACAAAATGCCTTTTTAACGGGAATGATTATTGGAATTATTGCTCCACTTATTGGTGTCTTTGTTGTTGTTAGGAGATTATCATTGATTGCAGATGCACTCAGTCATGTAACGCTTGCTGGGATTGCGGCGAGCTTACTTATTGAAAAAAAGTTTTTGCTTGCTGGCACTTTAAATCCGGTCTATATGGGTATGGTATTTTCAGTCGTTGGATCATTGTTTATTGAAAAACTAAGAACCGTTTACAAGCATTATCAGGAACTAGCCATTCCGATTATTCTTTCGAGTGGAACTGGGCTGAGTGTTATTTTTATTTCACTTGCGGATGGATTCAATACAGATCTTTTTAGTTACTTATTTGGAAGTGTCTCAGCAGTCAGTAGAGTAGATTTCTGGCTTGTTTTTATTATAAGCTTATTTGTTATAGCTATTATCGTTCTTTTATATAAAGAGTTGTTTTTAATTTCCTTTGATGAAGAACATGCAAAAGCTTCTGGGATTCCTACTAAAGTTCTTCATTTAATTTTCATTATTATGGTTGCATTAGTGATTGCCGCTTCGATGAGAATCGTTGGGATTTTACTTGTATCAGCACTCATGACATTACCTGTTGCTGCTGCTATTCGACTTTCTAACGGATTTAAGCAGACCATCGTTTATTCGATTATTTTTGGTGAAACATCTGTCCTAGGTGGATTAATCATTTCTTATTATCTTGATTTAGCACCGGGTGGAACGATTGTCATTATTTCTGTCTTGATCTTAATCATATCTATATTGTTAAAAAAATTAAGCATAAAAAGAGCTGTTTAATGGGGTGAGGAAAGATGAATGTCGATCAGGCCATGACACTATTAAAAGAAAAAGGCTTTAAACATACAGGAAAAAGAGAGGAAATGCTCCAGTTATTTGCTGATCATAATAAATATTTGACAGCAAAGGATGTATTAGATAAATTGAAAGATCTATATCCCGGGTTAAGTTTTGATACGATTTACCGTAATTTGTCCTTGTTTGTTGATTTAGGAATTGTTGAAATGACAGAATTATCGGGTGAAAAGCATTTTCGTTTAACATGTGCCCATCAACAACATCATCACCACTTTATTTGTCTTGATTGTGGAAAAACGAAGGAAATTGAGACATGTCCAATGAACGAGCTTGAAGCTAATTTACAAGGATATGATATCTCAGGACATAAATTTGAAATATATGGCCGTTGTCCAGATTGTCTAGCATAAAGTATTTTTCTTAACTCAAATCCAAAATAGTAAAAATAAAAAAGCGAGTACTCTTGTCGTGATCATAGAGATGCTGAGATGCTAGATTTTTAATGGTGAATAATTTGTAAGAAAGTTCCTGTATATGAAGCCTAATCCTATCAAGTTAAACATTGTTATCGTGAAATAACTACTTTCAGTGCACAATAATTAATGCCTTAACAGATTGACCTCTTATATGGAGTATTTCCTAACGGGATGTGATCTGAATAGGCCGTCCATCAAGAAGGTGAATTGGGCGATACAGCATGAAGAGAGCGGGGGATCACAATGGCAGATCTGGATCGTAAAGATGTTGATCAGCAAGAAGATCTACAAAATGAAAGCCAATTGTCTGAACAAGGTTATATTGGTACAGCAGGCTATCACGAGGAAACCGCAGCGGAAATTGCTGAACCAATGACGTTAAATGGTCGGGAAGTTAGTGATGATAACAGTGAAGTAAAAGAAGGCGGCGCAGGAATTGGGTTTGCTGCAATAGCACTTTCTGTCCTATCATTGTTTGTATTCCCAGTTCTTTTTGGAGGAGCAGGGATTGTTCTTGGTTTTATTGCACGTAATAGGGGGGCAACATCAGGAACATGGGCAATCACTATAGGTGCTATTTCTCTTATCCTTGGAATATTCATCCTTCCTTTCTTTTGATTGTAGCAGGAGCTGTTTGATTCGAATAAATAAACAACAAAAAGAAGTTCGAGTATTTATGCTCGGACTTCTTTTTGTTTTATTGTTGCTTTAAATTTGTTATTTTTTTATTTCTTGTTTGGCAAAATATTCTTCAGCAATTTGATCAATTTCTTTTTTCAATTCTTCAACCATGATGGCTTCAGGGACTTTACGGACAATCTCTCCATGGCGGAATAATAAACCTTCACCACGTGCACCTGCAATGCCAATATCTGCTTCACGAGCTTCACCCGGACCATTAACCGCACAACCTAGCACAGCTACTTTAATAGGTGCTTTTATCTTCTGAATGTATTCTTCGACTTCATTGGCGATATTAATTAAGTCGATTTCAATTCTGCCACATGTTGGACAGGAAATAAGTGTAGCTGCATTTGAAGAAAGACCAAATGACTTTAACAATTCACGTGCAACTTTTACTTCCTCTACCGGATCAGCACTTAAAGAAATACGTAGTGTATTCCCGATTCCTTTACTTAAAATAGCTCCTAAACCAGCTGCACTTTTAACGGTACCAGCAAATAATGTACCGGATTCGGTAATACCAAGATGAAGTGGGTAGTCAAATGCTCGTGATGCTTTATCATAGGCTTCAATGGCAAGATTCACGTCAGATGCTTTCATCGATACGATAATATCGTGGAAGTCTAGGTCTTCAAGGATTTTTATATGATGGAGAGCACTTTCAACCATTCCATCAGCTGTTGGATAACCATACTTTTCTAATATACGTTTTTCTAATGAGCCTGCATTCACACCAATGCGGATTGGGATGCCACGCTTTTTAGCGGCATTTACGACTGCTTCTACTTTTTCGCGTTTGCCGATATTACCAGGATTAATTCGGATTTTATCTGCTCCGCCTTCAATCGCTATTAAGGCAAGCTTATAGTCAAAGTGAATATCAACGACAAGCGGAATATTGATTCTTTTTTTGATTTCTGAAATCGCATTCGCTGCTCTTTCGTCAGGACATGCCACGCGGACAATTTGACAACCTGCTTCTTCGAGTCGGTTAATTTGGTCCACGGTTGTTTCAACATCGTGTGTTTTCGTTGTTGTCATGCTTTGAATAAATAACTCATTACTTCCCCCGATTGTTAAGTTACCAACTTTAATTGGACGGGTTTTCGTACGATGTATGATTTCACTCAATGGTGATTCGCTCCTTTAAATTTAAAAATCAATTTTTGAAAAATGACAGACATTGTGATCGTTATTTAACACGTCTATTCTCATTGTAGCAATGAACATAGGAAATTGACAAGGAGGTTGATGTGAAGAATTTTTTCAGAGGTGTTTGACTGTGGTTACTGTTCATTTTGATAATCTGGAAACTTATAAGTGTTTCCTGGTTGAATCTCTTGAGGTGGGGTACCTTTATTTAATTCTTGAAAATCTGATACGACATCTGAAATAGGTACCAGCACAGACTGATTTAGATGATCTTCTAATATAGATAGGACTGTGTCACCTACACCGACTTTTTTCTCGAAATATGGTTGTCCATTTTCTGAATTTGATTTTGCCACAGTTGTTTGCTCTGTCGTAACAACAGGAAGAGTGCCTTGATTTAAGTCATAATAAATCGAATATAAGACAATAATGGTAACGAGTACTCCGACTAAGCGCTTCATGTTTCTTTCCTCCTGAATTTGGTTATTCCTATTTATATGCCTGTCCACGGGATGATAGAACCTTATAGTGATTAGGAGAATATTCCTATATTAATGAAAAAATTACTTAATCTTTACAAGGACTTAATACTCCTTTGACATAATTGGGACATAAGGAATTGAAGGAGTGTTTTGGGTGCTTAATGTCAAGAGAATTCTATCTAATTTTAGGAAAGGGATTATAGTAAAACGACCATTATTTAATAATTTATTAACAAAGTTAACATTACAGACAAGATTGTTGTTCGTAATCTTAAGTTTATTGCTTATAACGGTTTCAACCGTATCATACATATCTTATGTGAAATCAAAGGAAACGGCTGTTCATTTAATGGAACAACGTTTAGATAGAGAGGTTATGACTATTTATGACTTAGCTCAAAATCTTATGCTTTTATATGTAGGAAATAATGAAAAGTTTCTTAATAAAATAGATAGTGTGATTAAAAGACAAGAAGCAGGACTTGCTAAAGATGGATTGAATGGTGAGTATTTTTTTATCACTGAAAAAGGTGCAGAACCTTTTCAAATAAGTGAAAATTCTTCTATTGAATTTAATCAACAGACTTTAAATGTAATTAATAATAAGTTAAATGGCATTATTCATACAAAGCTGAATGGAGAAATGTACACTATTTCCTTTCGTGACATACAAGAGTTAAAGGGGATTTATACGATTGCCATTCCGCAAGAACAATACTTACAACCAGTATACGAAATGGCTCAATACATAGCAGTTGTTGCAATGATTGGTTTGACGGTTACTTCATTGATCATTATTTTTCTTGTTAGAGGTTTAACTCGCCCACTTTCAAATCTCCGTGAAGTGATGAGAAAAGTAAGAGAGGGGAACTTAGAGCTTCATGTTGAGACGAGTGCCACAACACCAGAGATTACCTCTTTAGTGAAAAGTTTTAATGCAATGATTAAACAAATGAGGGAGCTGCTAATAAATATCACATCTACTACAAATGATTTGTCTACTACGGGTGAAAAACTTAAGATCACGTCTAGTGAAGTGATGGAAGAAAATGAGCAGCTCTTATCAGCCATTCGAGTCGTGAAAGTCGGAGCAGAACAAACGGCTATTAGTTCAGAAAATAGTATTCATAAATTTCAGGAAATGAAGGTGTCAACCGAGCAGATTTTCAATCATATGAACGAGATGAATACGAAAGCCATACAGATGAATGATAGTGCACACGATGGTGAGAAGAGTATTAGTGAAATGGTTCGTACAATTGAAGAATTTGAATCAGAATTTAGCGGAGTAACGGAAACGGTTAGAAATGTGAAGGAACATTCTAATACTATTGCTAGTGTCGTTACTTTAATTGAGAGAATTGCTGAACAAACGAAGCTATTAGCATTAAATGCAACTATTGAGGCGGCAAGAGCTGGAGAGGCTGGGAAAGGATTTGCCGTTGTGGCCCAAGAAGTAAGAAAATTGGCGGACCAGTCAACGTTAGCTACGAAAGAAATTACAAATAGCATTGTGGAAATGGAATCTATTTCAGTTAGAGCATCAGATGAATTTGGGGAAATGTTGAAGAATTTTCAGTCGAAACTAACAACGGTGACAAGTAGTAGAAAATCGTTTGACTTATTATTGAGAGAAATTAAAGAGGTTAGCGGGATGATTGAAAATGCTCAGGATGAGCTCTCCTTATTAAATGTAGCACTCCCACAAATGGAGGCAGCGACTGAAAGTTTTGGGTCTATTTCACAGCAAACATATGCAAGCTCAGAGCATATGATGCATGCTTCCAAGCAACAAGTGACGAAAATAAAAATGAATCAAGAAGAAGGGGTTCGACTTATTGAATTATCGGAATTACTAAAAAAGTTGACAAAAGAATTTCAGTATACAAGTAATTAAATTTACTAGATTTTTAATAAAATTTGATCTTTACAGATTAAATAAGCTATAATTTGCGTAGTGTATACCATTTGGGAAGAGGGGAGAACAATTGGGAAACAATTGGTCGGAAGAGAACCTAATCTCTATACGTGAAAGAGCTTATTTACACCTTAAGGATCTAATATTAGAAGGTGAATTAAAAGCAGGAGATCGTTTAGTAGAGAGAGAGCTTGCAGAAAAACTGAATATTAGTCGAACGCCGATTCGTGAAGCGTTGTTTAGGTTAGAGTCTCTAGGATTTGTGAAAACAGTTCCTAGAAAAGGGGTAATTGTCGCTGATATTACGGAAAAGGAAATTATCGAAGTATTTACTATTCTTTCATCACTAGAGGTATTGGCAGCAAAGTTAGCTGTACAAAAATTAGATGATGAAACAAAAAGTAAATTTGAAGCGAGTATTAAAAAGGTAGAAGATTGTTTGCAAGATCCTAATTATACTGATTATTCTTCTTTACATGGTGAAATGAATTATCTTTTATATAGTTCCGCAAAGAACGCTAAGCTGTATGAAATGCTAAGTGGATTATCAGATTATATTCGGGCATTTGCACAAACGGGATTTAAAAATGAAGGAAGGCCCGTACAGTCGATGAAAGAACATGTAGAAATGATGAAGTCTATTATTAACCAAGAAATTGAAATGGCTGAATATTTAACGAAAATCCATATTGAAAATGCTAAGAAGGCTTATATTGAAGCAATTCATCAAGACAAAAAGTAAATATAAAAAGAAGAGCCAGATAAGGCTCTTCTTTTTATATTTTTACACTCCTATCATGAGTGTAGTTGTCATGTTTTTTAATACTTTTGCGACACTCATAGCAACAAAATGAATTGTTGAACATGTAAATAAGTAGAATGATTTGGTTCTATTAGAGGGGTAATTAGAAAATAAATCTTCTATTGAGCATAAAATGACGAACAGTTTGATAACGAAGAAAAAAGACGTATATTCCAATTCTAAGAGATGCTAACTCAATATTTATAATTTAATAAACAAATTTTTAAATTATAAAATAAAACCATTATTTTTGGTTAATAGAAATAATGAAAGGTTATCTAACATGATCATAGCGTTACATTATTTTAACTGTTAGTCTAAATTGTAACAAAAAACAACAATTAAAATGGAATATTTAACCTATTTAACTAATTTTAAACCTCTAAAATAATTTTGTATACAAGTACAGAAAATTTTAAAAATACATAATTTATATAATTTTCTAAATTGTTTGTAAATTAGCATCTTCTAATGATATACTCATTATATATATATACAGGAAAAGGTGGTGATAGTTTTCTACTTATTACAGAAAACTAGATAATAGAAAGTTAATGAGAGCTGAAAATTTATATTTTTAAAACAACTAGATTAATAGCCAAAAGAAGGGAATAACTTAGTTAAAAAGGTTAAAAAATAATTATTATTTAAATTTAATATATGGAAGGAGATGGTATTAAAGAAAAACACTTTGTGGTTGTTATAAATTTTTCTTTTTATTAGGTATACAATATACAAAATACTTTAAAATCAGATAGCTACTAAAAAAATTGGAACAATGGAGGAGAATTTATGGAACTAACATTGGCTCATTGGATTTATGTACTAGTTACGATTTCTGTAATTGTTACCATGTTATTTAGAAAAGGTGTTGTTTTGCCAATTCTTATTGGAACATTTGCAGTTGTAGCAGTATATAGTGGAAGTATTGTATCTGGTTTTCAAGGTGTTTTTAATGCAAATCTAGTAGCAGCAAAAGAACTCTTCAATATATTCTTGATCATATCACTAATGATCGCCATGCTTAATTCTCTAAAAGATCTCGGAGCAGATCAAAAGATGGTTGCCCCTATTCAAAAAATAATGGTGAATGGCCATGTCTCCTATCTCATTTTAATGGTCGTAACCTATATTATTTCACTATTCTTCTGGCCAACTCCGGCTGTTCCATTAATTTGTGCTTTATTAGTTCCGGCAGCTATAAGGGCAGGATTGCCAGTAATGACGGCAGCTGTAATTGTTTGTATAGCAGGACAAGGTATGGCACTTTCTTCCGATTATATTATTCAAGTGGCACCGATGCTGAGTGCAACGGCTGCAGGAATTGAAGCTTCTTTAGTTGTGGATAGAGCACTAGTTCTTTCTCTTATCACAGGATTAAGTGCCCTTGTAATAGTTTATGTAGTTAATTTTAAGACTATCCGAAAAAACTCTATCTTAAAATCAAAAAGGGAGTTTAATGTAGAAGAAAAAGCGTATTTTGATGCATCAAATGAAATGGCAGCGTCAGTTGAAGAAGATCAGATTACGATTCAAAAGAAACAAAAATATGGGAAAATATTTGCTGTCCTTGTTCCATTATCTCTGCTAGCTGTTATGGTCTACATGTTCCAAGACAAATTTACTGGTGGTACTGGATTAGAAGGTGGAGATGGTGCGGCATTTATTGGAGGAGTAGCTGTTATTCTATTAATTTTGGCTACCATTGCCTTTAATCGTCTACATGCCCTTGATAAGGTCAGTGATCATCTCACAGAAGGTTTTGTTTTTGCATTCCGGGCAATGGCTCCCGTTATTCCGATTGCTGGTTTCTTCTTTATGGGAAGTTCAGACTTTACAGGTTCGATCCTTTCATTAGGTGAAGATGCTGCAAAACCTGCTTTTCTGTTTGATGTCATACAAGCAGCACAAGCATATATTCCTCAAAATTCATTTTTTGCTGGATTTGGCATACTGATTGTAGGGATCGTAACAGGCTTAGATGGTTCCGGCTTTTCAGGACTTCCTTTAACAGGTGCCTTATCTGGAGCTTTATCGACTGGAAACGGTATTGATGCTGCTACGTTAGCTGCTATTGGACAAATGGGAGCAATTTGGGCAGGTGGAACGCTTGTTGCTTGGTCTTCACTTGTAGCGGTAGCAGGTTTCTTGAAACTATCTCCAATAGAATTAGCAAGAAAAAATTTCATACCCGTTATAACAGGTCTTTTTCTAGCAACTTTAGTCGCCATTATTATATGGTAAAAGTACCGAAAAAAATAACTGAAAATTAATATTAATCTAAATTTAATAATTATTCAGAAAAAATACCTTTTCAATTGGTTATGAAGAAAGTCTTAATTTGATTTTCATATTTGTCACATAAAATCAACTTATTGGTTGTAAATAGAGGTTCTATCCCAAAAGATAATTGTATATTTATTTTGGAGATAGAGCCTCTTCTTTATGAAATAATCTTTTAAGTGATATGGAAAATAACGTGCATGATATTAAATGATATGAGGTGTAATAATGAAGAAACTGAAAGTAGGATTAGTCGGAATTGGTAAATTAGGTAGCGCTATGATGAAACATTGGGATCAGAATAAAGCATCAATTGGTGTTTACCATCCGGTTGCATCAAAAACAGAGGCGTTTATTCAACCGTTTCAAAATGGATATGTTTTAACAGAAAGAGAACTTGGAGATTTAGATATTTTCATTTTAGCCTTATCAGCAAAAGATATCATTCCCTTTATTGATGAATTAGTATCTGAAAATAGACCTTTATCGAAAACACATATCATTAATATGGCGACAGCCCTCAACACAAATGATATTAGAAACAAATTTCCCTCGTTGAAACTTTCTGGAGTGAAATATATGGGACATGCTAGGGATCTATTAAAAAATGGTAATGGTCTATTTATTACAGAATCCAATTTGCCACAGGAAATAGAAGATCTATTTCAATTATTAGGACGAATAAAAATGGATCGTGAAGAGAGATTGATTCAAGTAAATAAATTAGCTACCGGTTATGCTGTGAAAGCAGCGATAGAGATTGAAACTGTATTTACTGAACAAGGGTTGTCCGATGAATATGTTCAAAGAGCACTAACATCTATCGCTCCTGAAGTGATGCGATCTTATTCACAAGGAACTCTTGGACACTTTGCCCTAGACATTGTGAAGGAAATACAGCTATCTAAAATGAAAGATTAAATGAACATAGATCTACTATAATATAGTGAAATGAAAGTAAACTCGGAGAATTTTTCTTCGGGTTTACTTTCTGTTAGGCATTACACGATGAATATTCCTAAAATAATTAAGTAAACCATTGTAGATCCAATATAAAGACATGTAAATATAAGGTTCCAATTGGATACTTTAAAGGAGCTTTCTTTGATGATATTGGACATGAGTCCGATTGTTGCATTATAGGGCCCGACTAAGAATGCAGATACTGCTCCAGCCAACATAGCTACAGTTAAAATATGTGGAGAAATACCAAGGGCACCTGGATTTAGCGCACCGGCCATTAAAGAAAGGCTAACAGCAGGATGGAGCCCGACAAAAGCAAGACCCAATGGAATAAGTGGCAATAAAATGATAAAGAATTCTGCTCCCGTTACATGTATAATTGTTAAAATCCAATTATTTAATAATTTATCTGTATGAGAGACTTGAATAGTGGAAATTAAAAAACCTGCAGATAGAAAAATAAAAAATTGATCTTTCATACTGACTGTGAAGGATTGAAAATGATCAATCAATTGAGCAAGAAACTCTTTTCCGCTTTTTAATAGGATAGACCAAGTAAAGGAAAACGGAATAACTAACAATGATACAAGGATTAAAAAAGAATAACTAAAATAGGCTTCCAACATGGATATGACAACAATGAAAATGATAATGGCTAATAAAATTTGTAGCACTCTACTAGGGTTGTTTTTTCCACTGATTTCCTTTGAAACAGCCATTTCATTTGTGGATGTAGTATGCAATTCTTCCATTTTTTTTGTTGATTTCTGGCTACCCATAAACCAGTCTAATAATAATCCAAAAATACTTAGTGGTAAAACATAAGGTAGAATGGATAACCAGCTAACCCCTGTCATCGCTACAACAATTCCAACAATAGGAGTCACTGGAGCCCATAATAAGGGCATGGCAAAACCGCGGGTAATCGCTCTACTCAAAAAGCGATTTTCTTGTTTAATGGGAAAACTGCTTAAAACAGGCCTAATGGAATAGTATGTCATCGGTAATGTAGCAAGATTCATAAATATACTAAAAAAATAGGATATCCCTGAGGTTAATATATATAGATTCCCAGTGGTTTTTACTTTTTTTTGAATAACTGTCTTAATACTTTCACTATATTCCCCTAATTTAATGGGGATTCCTAAAATAGGTACTAATGAAAATAATGTAAGTAGATCAAGCATGGGACCAAATGAGAAGATATACTGATACCATTGTGCTTCATTTGTCGCAAGTAATAATAAACCGAGAATCAAGAAAACACTTCCTAATATTCGAACAAACCGTTTGACTGTTCCAATTGTACAGATGATGATAACTAGGCAAAGAATGGAGATAAACACTCCAATACCAAATCCGGGGAAGAGGATGGATAGTAAAAACAATAGAATAACGGATAAAAATAGTAATCTTAACATAACATCACCCTAACCTTTTGTTGTCCATTATTATTTATTCGTTGTTATAAATTCATTATTAATCATTATTTCCCCTTTATTTATATTTTTTGGTATACCATTCAATGACTTTAAGGTAATAATCTATAAATTATTCACAATTTTGCCATAAATTAAGGTGTTTGGTATACCATTTATCAAAGATTTAGTGTATAATAAAGATGTAAGACACATGATATATAGTAGGAGGTAGTAAGCATGTTCAACTTTCTATTCGGTTCCAAAAAGGCGTCTGAAAAAGCTGAAAGAAAATTAGCCCGCTTAAGAAAAATTTTATCATTTTAACCTATTATACCCGTCATCTTATGGTGACGGCTTATTTTTTTCTAGATGGAAATAGCAGACTAGCTCCAGGTCCTATTGGATCTTTAGTCTGCACCAATAGGAAGGAGCCTTACGCTTTTCTGAGTCAAATAAAAAAGGAGAGAAAGGACTTCTCTCCGAGCCTAGTACATAAGAGTTGTTATACAGCAACATCTTCAGACTTAATTAGTTTAGAATGCTGGGAATCCTCGCTATTACCTGAAGCTTTTACAATCTCATTTAATTCTTCTCGTGCCTCGTCAATTGTAGAAAATTTCTCAAAAAATTTCATGTGAATATGATTCACATATTCTTTTCCTTCATATTTCTCATATAATTGAATTTTAACATCTTCATCAATGACTTTTGCAATCGTATATTTAGCCTTTAGCTTATCAAAAAAATAAAAGTGGTAGGTTTCAATCGGTTCTAAACCATCGTTTTGAAGAACCGTTTGAAAAGTATTTTTATTTGTTAACACAGTATATTTTTCCATCAATAACACTCCTTCATATTTTCTGGAATCAAGTTTGAATAATAAATGCAATGAAAGGATAGTTTAAATCATTCCTTTTTCACCTTCTTTTTTGGGATATTGTATACCAAGAATATTAATAGATATTTTAAACGATAGTAACAGATTATTCAATAATATTTCTAAATTTTTGAATAATTAATATGTATATCTCTCCAAAATCTAGTTTATTCAGGGCTAAAAAGATATTTAGGATTCATTATGAATAAAAATTTCCTTATCTAAACTTCTTTTTTTGCTTTTATTATAAAAATCTTATATAATTATTTCAATTATCTAAATATTTTAAAAAAGGAGTGGTATCATGCCAAAAGTTAAACTTCATGTTGATGGAACAATAGTCGAGCAAGATGTAAAAGAAAATGCAAATTTAGTGGTGTTAGCAGGAATTCGTCAGTTTCCTCAATTAAAGTATGGTTGTGGAATGGGAAGATGTACGAAATGTACTTGTCAAGTTATTGATGGAGCTGAAGGTTTAGCACCACCGAATTGGAAAGAAGAGAAGATGCTAGGTGATAAAGTGAATGAAGGCTATCGATTAACATGCCAATTTACGGTCCAACGAGATATTGAACTGACACAAGAAAATATTGTTGTTACCCCTCCAAAGAAACAATCATCCATTGTAATAAAATAATATTTAATGGTATACAAAATACCTTATTGAATGTGGATAAGGGTCTCATATCACAGTTTTGTAAAAGTATGATAAAAAATGAATGGAGTAGGTGAATGAAAATGGACTGTTACGATTTAACAGCTATGACATGGAAGGAAGTAGAAGAATCTTTAACTACGGTACAGTTTGCCATTATTCCTATTGGAGCTCATGAGCAGCATGGTCCACATATGGTAGAAAGTTGTGATGCGGTACTTGCTGAAAGAATGGCAAAAAAACTTAGTAAGAAAATGTTTCCGCATGCCATTGTGACTCCTACTATTAATATGGGTGTTTCAGAGCATCATTTAAACTTCCCAGGAACGATTGCCTTACAACCAACTACGTTGATTGCTATTTTAAAAGATATGGTTTCTTCTTTAAAACATCATGGAATTCAAAAGTATTTATTATTAAATTCACATGGTGGAAATCAGTCAACTTTAAATGTGGCTTCATTGATGCTAAAAAAAGAACTAGATATAGAAGTTTACTATGCGAAGACAACTGCTTCTGCTAAAGTATCGATAGAAAATTTTGTCACATCTCCTTTATTTGGTCATAGTTGTGAACGGGAAGTATCAGAAGCTTTGTATTTAGCACCTGAACTTGTCCGTCCTGACAAAATAGAAAAAGGATCGATCCAGGAAAGTGGTAGATGGAAGCAGCTCAGACCAGGAAAGGCGATTCAAGGATTTTATGCCTATGAAGAAATGACAGAAAATGGGTGTATTGGAGATGCAACACAAGCTAGTCGAGAGATAGGCGAACAGATTGTTGAAGAAGCATTAGATAATCTTTCAAAAGAACTATATCAACTATTAAACTTGAAAGTAGATACGTATAATTAATAGAACGATCCTTTGTAAGACAATCTTACAAAAAACAAAATATTTAAAAAATTATAAAAATAATATTTACAAACGCAACAAAATGGTTTAATATCTAGTTAACGGTATACCAAATACAATGAAAGATGTTAATTCAAATAGGATTACAGGATGAGATCTTTTATTTTTCACTTTAAATGGTATACAAAATATCAAATACCTATTTATAAGATAAAATTTTAGATGAAAATTGGAGGAGATTAGGCATGACTACACTATTATCAAAAGATGAATTTCGTAAAGCATTAGAGGATGCAATTAAAGGAAATCATAGCCAAAAGGCTCCTTTTACAATCGCATGGGCAGAAGGAAAACTTGAAAGAAAGCACTTTGCTAGATGGGCTGAAAATCACTACCATTACGTAGGACCTTTCGCTAATTACTTAGCTTATATTTATCACAATACTCCAGATATCCCAGAATATGAATCAGCAAAAGATTTTATTTTACAAAACATGTATGAAGAAGAAATTGCGGCTGATCGTCATACAGATTTACTTATTCGTTTCGCTGAAGCGTGTGGAACAACTCGTGAGAGAGTTCAAGATCCTAAAAATATGACTCCTGTTACATTAGGACTTCAAAGCTGGTGTTATGCTGTTGCAGCTAGAGAGAACTTTGTTGTTGCGACTGCTGCTTTAGTCGTTGGTTTAGAATCACAAGTACCTGATATTTATCGCAAGCAAACTCCAGTACTACGTGAAAAATATGGCTTTACAGATGAAGAGATTGAATTCTTCGATCTACACATCGTATCAGATGAAATTCATGGTGAACGTGGTTATAAGATTGTTCTTGATCATGCGAATACACCAGAATTACAACAACGTTGTATTGAAATCGTTCGTATAGGTGCCAATATGAGACGTTCATATACAGACGCTTTATGGAGAGAATACTTAGTACAAGATCTTGGTAGTTTAGTTGAAACTAAATAATGAGTGTATGACTTTGAATGAGAGCATCCAATAGGGTGTTCTCCTCCTTGGTCGTCAAGCTTAACCTTATAACATCGACGTTTTAAATGACGGCCTATTTTCAACAAAATAATTTCATTAAATAAATGAGAAAAGGTGATAGAGTGTTAACAACAAAAGTAGAAACCTTTAGCAATTATATAAATGGAGAATGGACAGAATCAGTAAGCAAAAAAACGTTTAATAGTATAAATCCTGCTAATAATGAAGAAATTGTTGGAACTTTCCAAGCATCTAACGAACAAGATGTGAAATCAGCGATTGAAGCAGCTAAAAAAGCTTTTCCGAATTGGGCAAACACAGCTCCCTCAAAACGTGCAGCCATTTTAAATAAGGCAGCTACTATTCTTGAACAAAATGCAGATCAACTTGCAGAGGAGTTAACAAGGGAAGAGGGGAAGCATGTTAAGGATGCCAAGAATGAGGTTATTCGCTCAGCACAAACTCTACGGTTCTATGCAGTAGAAGGTCAAACTTTCACAGGTGAAACTTTTCCAAATGATGATCCTAATATGAACGTTTCTACAGAAAGAGAACCGCTTGGAGTGGTAAGTGTGATTACTCCTTGGAACTTTCCTATTTCGATTCCTTCTCGCAAAATCGCTCCAGCTTTAATAATGGGAAATACCGTTGTTTTTAAACCTTCATCAGATACTCCACTCATTGCTGTACGTCTTGTTGAGGCATTGCATAATGCAGGTATTCCGGAAGGCGTGATTAATTTAGTAACGGGAAAAGCTTCTGATGTTGGTGATCTATTAGTGACACATTCAGCTGTAAGAGCGGTTACGTTTACTGGGTCTACTGCAGCGGGTGAAGATATCCATCGAAAATCATCCTTTACAACTCGAACGCAAATGGAGCTTGGAGGAAAGAATCCGATTATTGTTATGGATGATGCGGATGTTGATTTAGCTGCTACTCTGACTGTAAATGGTGGATTCTCTTTATCAGGTCAAGCTTGTACAGGAACAAGTCGTGTCATTGTTTTAAAAGAAGTGAAGGATGCATTTGTTCAAAAATTAATTGAAAAAGCAAGAGCTCTAAAAATAGGAAACGGATTTGAAGACGGAGTAAAAATAGGTCCCTTGGCAAATGCCAAGCAATTGAAAAATGTAATGAATTATATTGAAATCGGTAAAGAGGATGGAGCTAATTTAGTGTATGGTGGGGAACGATTAACAAATGGTGAATACAATCAAGGTTATTATGTTCAGCCAACGATCTTTACGAATGTAAATCATCAGATGAGAATTGCAAAAGAAGAGATCTTTGGTCCTGTTATTGCTGTTATAGAAGTAGATTCATATGAAGAAGCAATAGAGGTTGCTAATGAGGTAGAGTACGGTTTAGCTGCTTCAATTGTAACGAATAATTTAAAACGTGCCCATCAATTTACAAAAGATATTCAAGCTGGCACAGTAAAGGTCAATCGTACAACAACGGGTAATTTAATGAATGCTCCTTTTGGTGGAATTAAAAGTTCAAGTACATCTACTTTCCGTGAATCAGGTAGAGTAGGATTAGAGTTTTTTACTCAAGTAAAAACGGTCTATGTTGGCTATTAATTATATAAAGAGATAGAGGAGAATATCGATGAAGACAACTTTAAAATTAGAATTAGAAGAAGCAAAATTAATGATTGAAGCAGCTAAGAAAAAATCAGAAGAAATCAATGTGCTTGAAACGATTGCCATTGTTGATGATGGTGGAAATCTAATCGCCCTGGAACGTATGAATGGAGCACGTATTACTGGACCGGAAATCTCTATAGCGAAAGCTTACACAGCTGCTGGTCATAAACGTTCCACACATTTATTTAATAAAGAACCAAATGGTCCAGCTTTGCCTGGGAATGAAGCATTTGGTATCCAACATATGATTCCTGGGAAGTTTGCTGTCTTCGTCGGTGGTTTCCCAATTGTTGTAAATGGAGAAGTAATCGGTGGAATAGGTGTCAGTGGTGGGAATGGTGAGCAAGATACGGCAGTTGGAACAGAGGCCCTAAAAGCTTTGCAAAAGCAAGTAGAAAGTAACGGGTATGAAGTCATAACAGCTGCAGATATAAAAAAATAAGAATAGTCGGGACCTCATTCATTGTATCTTTTCTAGTGAAATGAGGTCCTTATTAATAGAATAATAAAGTACGATAGAAAAATTATTATTTTTTCAAGAAAGAAGGAGATTGGATTGAATCCTTACCTTGAATTAGCCATTGGATTTGCTCGTACAGGTGTTACGGGATATGGAGGGGGACCTTCAACGATTCCTTTGATCGAACACGAGGCCGTTAAAAAGTTCAAATGGATGACAGAAGAAGAGTTTGGTGAAGTATTAGCATTAGCAAACACATTGCCAGGCCCTATTGCCACGAAAATGGCCGCATATATCGGATACAAAGTAAAAGGAAGTATAGGAGCGATTGTTGCGATCCTTACTCATATTTTGCCATCTGTTATTGCATTGATTAGTTTATTAGGAGCATTATATATGTTTCGCGACTCACCTATTGTAGGTGGTATGGTTCTGGGTGTTACCCCGGTCATCGGATTTATGCTGGCGGAGATGGCCTATCGATTTTTTGAAAAAGGTCATAAAGGATTAGGAATTTCAAAAATGCTTATATTTACGGTCATTTCTTTTGTATTGATGCAACTCATTGGCCTTCATCCTGGAATATTAATTGCTACTTTTTTACTATCTTCATTTTTCATTGCCCATCGTAAGAAAAAGGCTTCTAAAACTACTGAAGTTGTCGTTCATGGAAAGGAAAGAAGTTTATGATGTATTGGGATCTTTTTTGGTCATTTTTTATAGCAAATATATTAGGATACGGTGGCGGCCCTGCAACCATCCCGTTGATTCAAAATGAAGTAGTCAATAATTATGAATGGATGACTTTATCAGAATTTGGAGATCTATTAGCCATTGCAAATGCATTACCAGGACCCATTGCAACAAAGCTTGCAGGATTTATTGGTTTTGAGTTAGGAGGAGTATTAGGAGCAGTTATCGCACTGTCTGCTACCATTCTTCCTTCGGCTATCGCTGTCATTATCCTATTTAAATTTGTGAACTTATTTAAAGATTCACCAGAAGTAAAGTTGATGACAAAATCAGTACAGCCAATTATTGCCGTGCTACTAGCTGTTATGGCCTATCAATTCTTTTTAACAGCTTTTGAAAATAGTGGGGTCCTTCATCTTTTACTGTTAACGGTGCTTAGTTATTTAACACTTAATAAATGGAAGGTTCATCCTTCTTTTGTCATTGTAGGTGCACTCTTTTACGGTGGTATTTTCCTATCCTAAAGGCAGCCAATTGCATAAAAGATATACTGAAAAATAAGGGGGTGGAGACGATTGGAAACAAAGTGGAAGGAAGATCAACTATTATCCATCAGAGAGCATGCTTATATGCATCTGAAAGAACTTATTCTTGAAGGAACATATCGATCAGGAGATCGTTTAATTGAAAGAGAACTTGCTGCTAAATTGAACATTAGTCGTACGCCTATTCGAGAAGCTTTGTTTCGCTTAGAGTCTCAAGGTTATGTGAAAACTGTACCAAGAAAAGGTGTCGTTGTCTCTAATATTTCCGAAGAGGAAGTCATTGAGGTATTTACGATTTTAGCTTCTTTAGAAGTGCTGGCGGTAAAACTAGCTTCTCAAAAAATGGATAAACATACTAGAATAGAATTAGACCAAAAAATTAAAGAACTAATGGAAATCAAAGAGAATGATGAAAAGAATTTTAATTTTGAACATATCCAAATGAACCATCTTATTAATAAAGCTTCAAAAAGCCCAAAATTATTTGAAGTATTGTCTGGACTGATTGATTATATTCATATGGCTGCCAATATGGGGTATGAAACACCAGGTAGAAGAAGAGAATCATTAAAAGAACATATAGATATTATGAAGGCATTGCGTGATGGAGAGACGGAGATGACAGAATATTTAATGAGAATTCACATTGAAAACTCAAAAAAGGCCTATGTTATTTATATGAAAAATTTAAAAGAAAAACGTAATAAAAGGCACTCATAAAAAATGAAGTAATAAATAGATTAAAATAATAAACAAAATATTTTAATTATTCATTATTACCTGAAAGTTATAACGATGGTATATTGTATACCTAGAAGATAAATTAAAGGAGGATTATCGATATGCCTAACATTCATTTTGTAAACAGTAATAAAACGATAGAGGTACCAGAAAATTCTAGTGTTTTAAGAATGTCACTTCGTTATGATGGAGAGCTTCCAAATCGTTGCGGAGGAGGAATTTGTGGAAATTGTGTATTTAAGATTGAAGAGGGTGCAGAATACTTAGATCAAGTGAAACCACAAGAAAGAAGAAAAATGGATGAAGAGTTATTGGAAAAAGGATATCGTCTAGGCTGCCAGACATTTGTAACAAATGGAGATATTAAGATTTCTTGGGAAGAAGAAATAAGACAACAAGTTGTAAAAAGAAAACCAGATAAAACGAAATCAAAAGTATCTTCAGTTAAGTAAAAAAAGAAACTCAACCCGGCTCTCTCGAGCAGGATTGAGTTTCTTTTTATTTTTAGGCTATGTTCATGATTACTGTTGAAAATTTGCCTTATGGGGCAATTTTTTCAGATGGAATTTCTTTTAGCGTTAACATCAACATCATGATGGCAACAAACCAATGAATAAAGAAGGCATTTGGAACAGTGGTTTTTAAGCCTTCCATAATCGTAAAGAAAATCGTCGGTAATGTCACACTATAGGTAGCCATTCTCCATAAGTGACGGTAACTCATGTTTTTAAGCATCATGTTTTTCAAAACAAGTCCAAATAAGGCCAAAACAGATATTTCAATAAACTTTATACTAGCAGAGAAAAGATAAATGACGGTATCTATCACTGGTATCATAATTGGCAATATGGAATCTATTGAGGTGAAAAAGGATAAAAGGTCTTCTTTTGCGATATTCACATTACCGAATGTGGAATATGGCATGGATTGTGTTTGACCAGAATCAGAATAAATAACTTCATTTTTTAAGAGAAAGAACGTGTTATCTGATCGTGATGCATTCGTTTGATCAACAGTACCTGTACTATCAAAAATAATAGTGAAATCATTTTTATTGATCGTTATAGGCGATTGTTCATCTGAAATTAATTCACCATTTTCAATTGTAAATGATGGAAGTTCATTTTGTACGGTTTCCTCAAGTGCATGAAACCCAGCTGTAATGGAAGTACTAAAGTAGTAAAAGCTAGGTAATACGGATAGAAGAGTAAGGAAAAATACATACAAAATGGTTTTACCAATTCCTTGTTGACGAAAGGTTGAAATGTCCTTTGGTGAGTAAAGACTAACAATTAATTGTTTAAATATATTCATGCTGACACACCCTTATAGAAATTCACTTCTTATTGTAACCCCAGAAGGTAAAATTGTACAATTAAGAGGTTGAAAAGAGCAAGAAGTTTGGTCATAAGGCTTTTTCATTAATGAACTTTATTCATTTATTTGAGGAGGAATAAGATGGAATATGTTTACTGGGGATTGATTATTTTATTGTTTATTGTCGCTTTTGTAGGCTTAGTTTATCCCGTTATACCAAGTGTGCTGTTCTTGTATGCTGGATTTATTTTGTATGGGGTTCTTTTCTCTTTCGCCCCTTTTAATTGGTTTTTCTGGGTTATTCAAGGATTATTTGTCCTCTTATTGTTCGGCGCAGATTATATTGCTAACATGATTGGGGTCAAAAAGTATGGGGGAACAAAAGCGGGTATTTGGGGAAGCACATTTGGCTTATTAGTGGGTCCTTTTGTCATTCCATTTTTGGGAATTGTGCTTGGGCCTTTTATTGGTGCGATTATTGCAGAACTTATTGTTCATAAAACAAATATAAAAGATGCAATAAAAATTGGTTTTGGTTCAGTCATAGGTTTTATAAGTAGCGTGATTACAAAAGGAATTATTCAACTTGTAATGGTCATCTACTTTATCCTGGTCATCTGATAGTCGCTAATGACAACCTTTCCCTTAAAGAATAATAGTCACTCAAAGGAAAGGTTGTCTGAACTAAAGTTGTGCGTTTAGTTAAGGCCACAGATTTGTTTGCTACAATTTTGACAGTCCACTTCATGCCTTAAGAAGGCTAAATTCTTCACTGTAAATCGTTGATGTTCATAAGCCAGAACATCTTTTTCACGAAGTTCTTTCAACATTCTTTGAATCACTTCTCTTGTGCCAAAGGTTAAATTGGCTAGTTCCTGATGGGTAATGGGTAGATCAATTAAGATTCCGTTTTCGGTTACAATACCATAGCTATTGCAAAGTCTGATAAGAATGGAATAAAGTCCACCTTTTTTTCCGTTCATAATCAAATCTTGACATTTAATTTGCGATTTTATATATCGTGTACTAAGCCAAGTTGATAAAGCTCCAAGTACTTGTGGTTCACTCAATGCATATTCTTCGAATTGTGATTTTTTAATGACAAGCAGTTCACAGTTCGTTAAGGTTTTTGCATAAAAATGGTAATGTGGTTGCTTACTGAATAATTCATATTCAACAATCAGCTCTTCGCCACTTAGCATTTTAAGGATAAACTCTTTCCCTTTTACATGTACTCGTCCAACAGAAACAGTTCCACTTAGTAATAGATAAATATTCTCTACTTCCTCTTTTTCTTGAAACAAATAAGAGTCAACTGGGAACTTCTGTATCGGTTCTTTATCGATAAAATATTGTATTAATAGACTGTAAAGGGAAATATTTATTTCTTTAACATTAAACATAGATATCACGCCCCTATTTTTACTTCTAATTTGATTAAATCAAATAATCGTTTTATGTCAATGAAGATTTGGATTTTTCTGGAAAACAAAACGTCTAGAGATGACTAATATCGTTGACAGTTTGCTGATTGAGCCATTCGTGACAAATTTTTGAATTTTTATGAATGAAGGTTAGTATGAATAGAGGGATTTTTCCTATTTCCTTTGGCAGAATTTAATAAAATAGAATCAAAAGTAATCATGGAAATCGAATTCTTTGATTAGGAAATAGAATTTACGTAAATACTGAAGGCGTATTATTTGTAAATGATGAGGGAAATTTGATAATCTAAAGATAGTTCTTTAGAAGATCCCTTTTTCATGATCATCAAGAGTAAAATGGATCTAAAGACAAATTGATACATAGGAGGAATTTTAAATGGGATTCGAATTACCACAATTACCTTATGCATATGAAGCTTTAGAGCCTCATATTGACAAAGAAACAATGACGATTCATCACACAAAACACCATAACACATATGTGACAAATCTAAACAATGCATTAGCAGGAAATGAAGAGCTTCTTTCTAAGTCTGTAGAAGAAGTTATTTCAAATCTTGACGCTGTTCCTGAGGCTGCTCGTGGTGCTGTACGTAACAATGGTGGTGGGCATGCTAACCATTCATTATTCTGGCAAATCCTATCACCTAATGGCGGTGGAGAACCTACTGGTACATTAGCAGATGCAATTAACAGCAAATTTGGAAGTTATGAAAGTTTTAAAGATGAATTTGCAAAAGCTGCAACTACTCGTTTTGGCTCAGGTTGGGCATGGTTAGCTGTTAGCAATGGCGAACTTGAATTATCTAGTACGCCAAACCAAGATTCTCCATTAATGGAAGGTAAAACACCAATCCTTGGCTTAGACGTTTGGGAGCATGCTTATTATTTAAAATACCAAAATCGTCGTCCTGAATATATTAATGCATTCTTTAATGTTATTAATTGGGCTGAAGTATCAAAAAGATACGAAGCAGCGAAGTAATAAAAAGAGCAAGTGACTGGATCATTCCTGACAAACATAAGACGCGCTCTATTAGAAAGTAGTCTTTGCCTTCTGATAGGAATTGGACTATGACCTCGGAGGAGATAGTCACTTTAGCTAGAATAAAAAAAGGACCAACAGAAAATGATTTTCTGTTGGTCCTTTTTTTGAATAACGTTTGCTATTTTGTGAAAACTACCCCTTATAGACAAAGGGGAGTTTTTTATGAATACGTTTAAGAAACATTTGTTCGGTGATATTGAATTAACAAAGGATTTGACGCTTTTACTCTTAATTGGTGGGCTCTATTCTTTGAGTGTTGCTCTGTCTAATACATTTGTGAATATTTTTCTGTGGAAGCAAACAGGTGAATTGCTAGACATAGGGCTATACAATTTGGCAGTTACGGTAGCTCAACCATTAACTTTTATTCTTGCCGGTAGATGGGCAAAGAAGATTGACAGGGTGATTGTTTTACGGATCGGAGTCATCTTTCTCGCTCTTTTTTATTTAAGTGTATTAGCCGTTGGAGCATCAGCAGCGAAGTATTTATTACTTCTAGGTACACTTTTAGGTATTGGATATGGTTTTTACTGGCTTGCTTTTAATGTTCTGACTTTTGAAATTACCGAACCAGAAACAAGAGACTTTTTCAATGGCTTTCTTGGGATTCTCACATCTGTAGGAGGAATGATTGGACCTATCGCTGCCGGATTTATTATTTCAAGATTGGAGAAGTTCACAGGATATTCAATTGTGTTTGGAATTTCATTAGGCTTATTTGCTTTAGCTGTTTTATTAAGTTTCTCTTTAAAACGGAGACCAGCAAATGGGAAATATTGGTTTATTCGAATTCTTTCAGAACGTAAAAATAGTCTGAATTGGAGAATGGTAACAAATGCCCATTTTTTCCAAGGACTTCGTGAAGGGATTTTTGCCTTTATGATTTCAGTGCTTGTCTTTATTTCGACAGGAACAGAAATGGCTTTAGGTACATATGGATTGATTAACTCAGGAGTGTCTTTTTTAGCTTATTTTGCCGTCTCTAGGCTAATCAAAAAGAACCAACGTTTGAAATCAATCTTGCTTGGTGGATTACTACTATATGCCGCTCTTTTTTTAATTGCTTTTGATGTTACGTATACGAAGTTGCTGATTTATGCTGTCACAATTGCCATTGCGTATCCACTTTTGCTTGTTCCTTATTTATCGATTACCTATGATGTAATCGGAAGTGGTTGGAAGGCTGCGGAAATGAGAGTGGAGTATATCGTTGTAAGAGAAATTTATCTGAATGCAGGAAGAATTGTTTCGATCCTCTTTTTTTTAGTGATGGTTAGTGTGATGGATGTTAAGGAAAGTCTTCCTATTTTATTTCTTGTATTAGGTGCGGGCCACACCGTTATCTATTTGTTCATCAGACGTGTTCGTCTTGAAACCCTAACAAGAGAGGCGTAATGCCTCTCTTTTTTTATACTCAACTCCAGAGCTTTTATCATTTGCAATTAATTACCTTTATGTAAAACAGGTTTTATGTGGTATTATTTCTGTTTTTCTTTTACTATATAAAGAGAATGGTTTCATGGAGGAAGTGAGTATTCGTTGAATAAAAAAAAGAAAAAGAAAAAGACTCATGTCCCTATTCGATTAAACATGCTCTTTTTTATTGTATTTTTATTATTTTCTGTCTTAATTCTTCGTCTTGGAGTTGTCCAAATTGTTTATGGAGAAGATTATAAACGAGAAATTGAACGAACAGAGGATGTCACCGTTAATAATCCTGTACCTAGAGGAAAGATGTATGACACATACGGTAATATTATTGTGGATAATATACCTGAAAATGCGATTACGTACACAAATAACGGTGCTAGTCAAAAGGAAATGCTTGAAGTTGCTGAAAGACTAGCCAAATTGATTGAAAAAAAGCCAGACAAAGTCACAGAGAGAGATAAAAAAGATTATTGGATTATAAAAAATCCAGAAGAAGCAGAAGAAAAAGTACCAGAAGAAGAACGTAAAGTATTAAAGGAAAAGTATGAAGATGGTGAATACGATGATAAAGTATATAGATTGACTTTAGATCGTATTACAGAAGAGAACTTAAATGGATTGACTGAGGATGATTTAGAAGTATTAGCCATTTATCGAGAATTTATTAGTGGTTATAAATTCACGCCGCAAATTGTGAAAAATAAAGATGTAAAACAAGAAGAGTTTGCTGTTGTGAGTGAAAATTTGCAGCTCTTACCAGGGGTTGATACGACAACAGACTGGGAACGCTATTATGCTTATAATAGTACGTTGCGCTCTGTACTTGGTGGTGTGACAAGCTCTGATAAGGGCCTCCCCGCTGAAACAATTGATTATTATTTATCAAGGGATTATAGTCGAAATGATCGGGTTGGTACAAGCTATATAGAAAAGCAATATGAAGATGTTTTACATGGACAGAAAGCAAAAGTGAAAAATGTCACCGATCAAACTGGAGAGATTGTGAGTACTGAAGTGATTTCTGAAGGGCAAAGAGGGAAAGATCTTGTCTTAACGATTGATATGGAATTACAGCTTGCAGTTGAAAAAATAATTGAAGAAGAATTAAAAGCAGCTAAAACATTCCCTAGCACACATTTATTAGATCGTGCATATGTGGTGTTAATGGATCCGAATACAGGGGAAATAAAGTCATTGGCCGGTAAACGGATTGTTAAAAATGAAGACACGGGTAAAACAGAAATGGAGGATCATGCACTTGGAACGTTTACATCTACGTATGGTGTTGGGTCTGCTGTAAAAGGAGCGACGATTTTAACTGGCTATCAAACAGGTGTGATTCAACCAGGAAAGAGTTTTTTTGATACACCATTGTATATTAATACACTTCGGAAAGGTTCGTGGAAAAACCTTGGCTGGATGGACGATGTCAGTGCTTTAAAATATTCTTCAAACGTCTATATGTTTCATCTTGCCATTAAAATGGGTGAAGGAAATTATATCCCACGTAAACCGTTACCCATAAATATAGAGGCTTTTGATACGATGCGGCAGCATTTTGCTCAATATGGTCTTGGTGTTCGGACGGGAATTGACTTACCTGGTGAACAAATTGGTTTTAAAGGTCAGGATACGTTACCAGGATTTTTACTTGACCTTTCAATTGGACAATATGATACATATTCAGCGTTACAGTTAGCTCAATATGTTTCGACGATTGCGAATGGGGGTAGCCGAATGGAACCTCATATGGTGAAAGAAATTCGTGAGCCACAATTGGATAATGAGCTTGGTCCAATTGTCCAGGAAATTAAGCCAAAGGTTTTGAATCGTTTGGATGTTGAGGAAAACTGGATGGATCGTGTGCAGTTAGGCTTCAAAAAGGTCATGCAAGAACAAGGTGGTACAGCCTATAGCTTTTTCAGTGATAAATCCTATTCACCTGCTGGAAAGACAGGAACTGCTGAAGCGACCTATGATGGGCCTATAAAAAGTTATCGGATGGCTCCGGTTATAAATTTGAGTCTTGTTGGATATGCTCCATCAGATAATCCTGAAATTGCTATGGCAGTACTAGTGCCATGGGCATACCAAGGTGGGAGAAATAATCAAGCTAATTTAATTATTGGCGAGAGGGTACTGGATGCGTATTTTGAGTTGAAAAACCAGCGTGTATCTGGAAATACCACTAACCAAGATAAATCGGAAGCGAAGATATAGAACAGTCTAATAATGAGTAATATAGTTAAGAAAACCTGCCTCTATTTGATATTTGAATAGGCAGGTTTTTTTTGTGCAAAATAAGTGAAACTATACAAAAGGGTAATAAAGTAAAATATATTTTTCAAATTTCGACAAATTTACACAAGAAACAACTAAATTTACAAAAGCTTTACATTTTGTTAAAACCGGATTTACAGTAAACCTTTATTGTATTAGTTGTAGGGAAAAACAGAACACATAGGGGGAAAAGAAATGAAAAGCTTTAAGTACATAGCACTTTCAGTGGCAATCTCAGGAGTGCTAGCGTTGACCGCTTGTGGACCAACAAATACAGGCACTGAGTCAGAAGGAAATACTACAGAACAAGCAAGTGAAAGCAAACAATTTGAGGGTTCAGTAAAGGTAGATGGATCTTCAACTGTATTCCCGATCATGGAAGCAGTAGCTGAAGAATATAATATAGCCCAGCCAAAAATGAAAGTATCTGTTGCGTCTTCTGGAACGGGTGGTGGATTTAAATCATTTATAGCGGGAGAAACAGATATTAGCAATGCTTCTCGTCCAATCAAAGATGAAGAAAAAGCTAAACTTGAAGAAGCTGGTATCGACTATACTGAATTTGAAGTTGCAATAGATGGTTTATCGATTGTTGTAAATCAAGCAAATGACTTTGTGGATTATTTAACTGTTGATGAGTTAAAAAAAATGTGGCTTGAAGATGGTACAGTGAAAAAATGGTCTGATATTCGTGAAGGATGGCCTGAAGAAGAAATTAAATTTTACTCTCCTGGTACTGATTCAGGAACATTTGATTACTTCGATGAAATCATTTTAGAAGAGCAACCAATTGTTGAAAGTGCTACTCTTTCTGAAGATGACAATGTTCTTGTTCAAGGTGTGACTGGCGATGAAAATGCTATCGGTTACTTTGGTTATGCTTACTACTCAGAAAATAAAGAAAAGTTAAAGATAGTTCCAATTGATAATGGTGAGGGCGCTGTTGAACCAACGAACGAAACGGTTGAAAGTGGAGAATATGCACCACTTTCTCGTCCATTGTTCATCTATGTTAAAAATGAATCAGTGAAAAAAGAAGAAGTTTATGACTTTGTTAAATTTACTTTAGAGAATGCAGGTGATCTTTCTGAAGATGTTGGTTATGTAAGACTACCATCTTATGATGAAGCATTATCAACACTTGAAGGTCTTAAATAAGTGGATTATTAAAGTGCTAAATAAAAAAGTGATTTACTCGGTCGCCAAGGTTAATAATGGCTGAGTAAATCACTTTATGAGGTAATGAGAAGCATTTGAAAATTTGCTTCTCATCTTGTTATATGGATGAAAGTGGATGAAAGGGGTTTTCGTTTTGGTTTCAAAAAATAGTACAGAATCTTTTTCTGTTCAAGATATGATAACGGCAAAGAAGAAAAAAAGGAAATCTTTTTCAATGGAAAAAGTAATGCCCGTTATTTTATTGCTAACTGCCATTGTATCGGTTCTAACGACAATTGGTATTTTGCTTACACTCATATTTGAAACATTTATTTTCTTTGACCGTGTGGCAATTGGAGAATTTCTCACAGCACAGAAGTGGTATCCATTCTCTGATCCAGGATCATTTGGTATTTTACCACTTGTTTCGGGTACTTTGAAGGTTACGGGTATTGCTGTTATTGTTGCCGTACCGATTGGGTTAGCGACAGCTATCTATTTGAGTGAGTATGCTTCAGATAAAGCGCGCCGTACTATAAAACCGATTCTTGAAGTATTGGCTGGAATTCCCACCATCGTATACGGTTTCTTTGCTTTAACATTTGTTACACCTATACTAAGAGAATTTATTCCAACACTTGAAATTTTCAATGCATTAAGCCCAGGTATTGTGATTGGGATTATGATTACACCAATGATTGCCTCTCTTTCAGAGGATGCTATGTCGTCTGTACCGAGGGCAATGCGAGAAGGAGCCTTAGCGTTAGGTTCAACCAAATTGGAAGTTTCATTAAAAGTTGTGCTTCCAGCGGCTATTTCAGGAATTGTTTCTTCGATCGTACTTGCTATTTCACGGGCAATTGGAGAAACGATGATTGTCGCTGTTGCTGGGGGATCCACGCCAAACTTAAGCTGGGATGTGACAAGTTCAATCCAAACCATGACTGCTTATATTGTTCAAGTCAGTCAAGGGGATGCGGGTTATGGAACGACCATCTATTACAGTATTTATGCCGTTGGGTTTACGCTTTTTATGTTTACTTTATTGATGAACTTACTTGCTCAATTCATCTCTCGCCGTTTCAGGGAGGAATATTAAATGAAATTAATCGATCATAAGACTGTCATAAATAAAATGAAACCAAGACTATTTCTAAATTTAATATTCAAAGGAGTATTTCTCCTTGCAACGCTTTTTGGTTTACTCGTTTTAGGTATTTTGTTATACCGGGTGATCACACAGGGGATTGGCTATTTAGATTGGCAATTTCTGAATAGCTTACCTTCTAGAAAACCTGAACAGGCTGGTGTGTACACCGCTTTAATTGGTTCTGTGTGGTTGATGCTTGTCGTGGCCCCCCTTTCGCTTATAATAGGCGTAGGAACAGCCACTTATTTGGAGGAGTATGCCAAGAAAAATCGTTTTACTAACTTTATTCAAATTAATATATCAAACCTTGCCGGTGTACCTTCCATTGTTTTTGGTTTATTAGGATTAACGGTTTTTGTTCGTGCTCTTGCTTTAGGAACGAGTGTACTTGCAGCAGGAATGACAATGAGTTTACTTGTCCTTCCGATCATAATTGTTGCCGCACAAGAGGCTATTCGAACTGTTCCGAAGGATTTACGTGAAGCTTCATTAGGGATGGGAGCGACGAAATGGCAAACGATTGTCCGAGTTGTTATGCCTGCGGCCATTCCGGGGATTTTAACAGGAGCCATTCTCGCTTTATCTCGTGCAATTGGTGAAACAGCGCCGCTCGTTGTGTTAGGATTACCACTCTTTCTTGCCTTTTTGCCAAAAACTGTATTTGATATGTTTACAGTATTACCGATGCAAATTTACAACTGGACTGGACGTCCACAAGAGGAGTTTCAGGTACTTGCGGCGGCGGGAATTATTGTGTTATTAACATTATTAATTGGGATGAATTCCATTGCTGTTATCATTCGTAATAAATTTCAAAGAAGGATGTAGGCTTTTTTGCCAATGTTCTAGCTACAAGGGCCTAGTTGTTTGAGACTACGCTAATCTAGTAGGAAGATGTAATAGGATGAAGGGGAGTTTCATATGAATATAACAATTGAAAGAAAAGAGACCACTGATCCAACTAGTTCGGTGAGGGAGGGTAACGAAATAAAACAGGTTGTTTATAAGACAAACCAATTAAATCTCTGGTATGGAGAGAACCATGCATTGAAAAATATTGATCTTGATATTATGGAAAATGAAGTAACAGCCATTATCGGACCCTCTGGATGTGGGAAATCTACTTATATTAAAACGCTAAATCGAATGATTGAATTAATTCCAAGTGTGCGCACATCGGGTGAAATTAACTATCGGGATAGAAATATATTTGACAAATCATACGGAGTAGAGGAATTACGGACAAAGGTTGGAATGGTGTTCCAAAAACCAAATCCTTTTCCAAAGTCCATTTATGAAAATGTTGCTTACGGACCGAAGATTCATGGAATTCGTGACAAAAAAATTCTGAACCAAATTGTTGAGAAAAGTTTGAAAGGTGCAGCTATTTGGGATGAAGTGAAAGATCGATTAGGTGAAAATGCATACGGCTTATCTGGAGGTCAACAACAGCGTCTATGTATTGCACGTTGTCTTGCAATTGAGCCTGATGTTATCTTAATGGATGAACCTACATCTGCCCTTGATCCAATCTCAACGTTAAAAGTGGAAGAGCTTGTACAGGAATTGAAAAAAGATTTTAGTATTATTATCGTGACGCATAATATGCAACAAGCAGCACGTATATCTGACAAAACAGCCTTTTTCTTAAATGGTGAAGTAATTGAATTTGATGAAACCAATAAAATCTTTTCTACACCTTCTGATAAACGGACGGAAGACTATATTACAGGTCGGTTTGGATAAGCAAAATTTGAATCTACAGACGTTGCTCCATCAAGCAACGTCTGTATTATTATAGTTATTGAAAGCTTAATTATAGTATGTATTGCATATAATATAGATTGACACTATCGGAGAGAAAAAGCGAAAGTGAAGGGAGAAACAGTCATGCCAGTACGTGGAAAATTCGAAGGTGATTTGAAGGAATTACAACATAAATTAACTGAACTTGTTAAATTTGCTGATCAAGCCTTAGCTAACTCAATAGAAGCTCTTGAAACACATAATATTGAACTTGCTCTACAAATAATGGAAGATGATACGGTAGCAAATATTCTTTATGAGGAAATAAATGAATTTGCCGTTTTGTTAATTGCTAAGCAGCAGCCTGTAGCGATTGATTTACGAAGAATTATTATAGCTATAAAAATAGCAACAGATGTAGAGCGGATTGCTGATTTTGCCGTTAATATTGCAAAGTCAACGATTCGTATTGGACAAGAACCACATCTAAAGCCAATTGATCATTTGAAAAAAATGCATGAAATCACCTCTATTATGTTGAAAGAAGGGTTGATTGCGTATCAACAAGAAGATACAAAGCTTGCCAAAAAAGTTGCTGAAATGGATGACCAAGTAGATTCTTTATATGGTGAGACGATTAAGGAATTGTTCAAATTAAATAATGAAAAATCTGATAACCTTCCTCAAATCACACAAATGCTTTTTATTTGTCGTTTCTTGGAAAGGGCTGCAGACCATGTTACAAATATTGCCGAATACGTTTTTTACTTAGTAAAAGGGAAGCACTATGATCTTAACGAATAGAATAACAAATAAAAAAGATAAGGAGCAGCTGATATGCTGCTCCTTATCTTTTTGTAATCATATTAGCGATCTGTTCAAAACTCATTTGATTCGTCAGTGGAAATGAACCAAGTTGAATATCTGTATGATAACCATGATTAATTAAAAAATTGGCAAAAGAAGTTTCATCTTGTACAATATGGTTCTGTGTCAGTATCTTTGCAATTTCGTTTGATGTCATTCCGCTAACAATTTCTAGTTGATAATTAATAATCATATGAGCAGATTGATCATCGTCTACATCGTCTTCTTGGTTACTTTTATTTGGTTCCTCCACTTTTTCTTCTACTTGTTCCTGTGTAGGTATATCCTTTGGAATCGTTGCTTTTTCCTGCAATGTACTGTATTCAGAGTCTTCTAAAATAATATAGCCATTTTCCTCTAAAAAGGCTCTTGCCTCCTCTAGATCATCTTCGTCCTGTTTTGTATCGTTCTGAAAAAAATAAAACAATCCAATTAGGAATATAGAAAGAAAGACACCAATCGCAAATGACCTCACATTCCGTTTATTCATACTTCTCGCCTCTAAATGAAAACTCCATTAGGATTCCTTGCACATCCTGAACGGGTAAGGATGACAGCTTAGCAATTTGCTCAATCGGTGTACCTTGCTGTGCTAATGACCAAACTTGATTTTTAATAATGTCATGAACGATCTTTTTATCTGAAGATCCCATTTGTGAAAGTGGTGGAGATAGTTCAATATCATTAATAAGTAGTTCTTCCTCTAATACCTTTAATTTCTTCTTAATTTGATACAATTCCTGAAGCTGTTGCATAGAAAGTTGGTCAATTTCTTCACGAATTTCCTTATAAGGATCTTTGAGAAAAAAAGAAGTAAGGAAAAGTAAAATCGAAAATATGAATAGGCTGATTAAAATTGTTCCCATTAGATCACCTCATTAAATACAAGAATCAAAACTCATTTTACCACTATTTTTGACAAAGTTCGATGTTTTCAAATTAATTCTAATGAGTGGCCCATTAGATCAGCAATAGAAGAATGAGAGTGTTTGTAGAAAAAGATCTTTTGTATACTACATTGAGTAGGGAAATAATTTATCATAGGAAATGGTTTGTCTTTGCAGAATCCGACAAAATCCGTTTATTGTAGGCTCTTCCAATCCATGATACGATAGGGTTAATCAATAAATTTTATATTCTGATCATTTAAAATATAGTGTTATTTTCGGAAAGAGGTGCGCCATGATAGATGAAATTAAGAAGCTCCGCAGAAAAGGGCTTTCTTTTCGCAAAATTGCTGAAGAGTTAGACTCAACTGTCGGAAAAGTACAATATCAATGGAAAAAGCATAAAGAAAGTGAAAAAGTAGCAATCGCTACAGAGGAAACCGCAAGCCACTCGAACAAAATGAAGATTTGTACTCGCTTTTGGAAGAAACGAATTTTGGTACCGACAGAGCATCTTACAGCATGGATCATAGACAAAAATAAACTATTTGTTTATTGGAGACTTCTAGATGTGAAAAAGGATCTTGTATCTAGCTATTTTGATAAACCGTTCACAAGCTATCAACAAGTATTGAGAGTTTATGATGTAACAAATATTCTCTTTGATGGAAGCAATGCCCATCAAGTACAGGAAGTAGAACTAAGTGAAAAACAAGGTATTTCTCTCCTAAATGAATTACAACCCAACCGTTGCTATATGACAGAACTTGGCGTTGAATTGTCAGATCATAAATTTTTTCCATTACTTCGGTCGAACGTGGTTCATATCCCTAGAACAGATGTAAAACAAGCAGGCAATTTTAAAAAAGATAGTGATCCTTTTTCTAAAAAGAAAAATTCGGTTCCGAATTGGGTTGAACATGTTAGTACATATAGTTATTATGAAAAAATGTTGAAAAGGGACGATGTATAATGAATGCTCCTTTTTTACAATATATGGTTTTTGGCGATGTTTCATTTCTAGATTATTATAGTGAGCGTGAAGAAGAAAAACTATTTTCATTTACTGAGACATTTCTTTCCTTTCTTCATTTTACAATGGAAGAAACTAGAGTATATAAACAAATGACGAGAGAATGGATGATGCTTTCCACGAGTTTTTTGTCCTATTATCAGGGCATTCAACATTATGCAAAAAGCTATATAGACTATTTTCAAAGTCTATATTTCTATTTAATAGAAGACGGTAATGAAGAAAGTGTAACAAAAAGAGAGACTGAATGGACCTTACTAAACCCTCTAAAATTCCCAACTGCTGAAGAGGAAATAGTAGACATGAGAGGTAAACGAAAAATTCTTGTTTTAACATGGGAGTTTCCACCACATATTGTGGGAGGGCTATCTCGCCACGTATATGGTTTAACAAAGAGTTTAAGCAAGATGGGCTATGAGATTCATGTAATAACCGCTCGTCAAGAGCAATTGCCTGTTTATGAAAGGTCGGAGGGTGTATTTGTTCACCGTGTAAATCCATTAAATGAAAATGAAAAAGACTTTTTGATATGGATTGGCGGATTGAATATAGCACTTTCCGAAAAAGCAGAGACTTTAGCGCATACATATCAATTTGACTGTATTCATGCGCATGATTGGCTTGTGGGAGCAGCAGCTTCTGTGTTAAAAAATAGATTGGCTATTCCTTTAGTTACGACCATTCATGCAACTGAATTTGGACGCAATAATGGCATTTATACGGAAATGCAAAGCTTTATTCACGAAAAGGAAAGAAAGCTTGTTGAACAATCCGATCAAATTATTGTTTGTAGTGATTATATGAAACAAGAAATACAGCAACTATTCAATCCTCCTATTGAGAAGGTGATTACTATTCCAAATGGCATTGATAGTGAATCTGAAATAGTTGTTGGGCAGGAAGGAGTATTAAATGGTATCCCCATTGATCCTAGCCGTAAAATGATCTTTTCAATCGGTAGAATTGTGAAGGAAAAAGGCTTTGACACCCTTATTGAAACGGCTGCTATTTTGAAAAAGAAAGGTTCGAATATTTATTTCCTAATTGCTGGAAAAGGACCGATGCTCGATGAATATCGTCGTAAAGTAGATGAGTTACAACTAACAGACACTGTATTTTTTATCGGATTTGTTGACGATAACCAACGAAATAAATTATTTGAACATTGTGATATTACTGTTTTTCCTAGTTTATATGAGCCATTTGGAATTGTTGCTTTAGAATCCATGAAAGCGAATAAACCGACGATTGTTTCTAACACAGGTGGGTTAAAAGGAATTGTTCAACATTTAAAAACAGGTTTGCTTATGATACCGGGAAGTACGGATAGCTTAATTGAACAAATTATGCGATTATTGAACGATCCTAACTTAGCAAAGCAAGTTGGTGAAAATGGAAAAAGGATAGTTGAAAGTCTTTTTAGTTGGAATCGAGTTGCTGAAGAAACCAAAAGAGTATTCGAGGAAGTAAAGATAAATGGAAAACTATAACCCCGTTTAATAATTTAAAAACAGACTAGCATTTCCTTATGAAAAGTGATATTATAGAAAAGTCGTATGAGCGAACTAGCTTGAACATATTTTGGAGGGAAATGACATGCGTGTAAATATTACGTTGGCGTGCACAGAGTGCGGAGACCGTAACTATATTTCAAAAAAGAATAAACGGAATAATCCAGATCGTCTTGAGCTGAAGAAATATTGCCCAAGAGAAAAGCGTACAACTGCACATCGTGAAACAAAATAAGCAGCAGGACTTTCCTGCTGCTTTTTTTGTTTTTTATAGTATAAAAAAATCTGTAGATCAGTAGATTTTATCCACATGAACAAAAATATTGCTCGACTGATGGAAGGTTCATTTTATCAAAGAAAGGACTATTTAAATGAATGAAAAGCAAAGGTTGCGGAAAGAAATAAAAGAACGACTGCGTTCTATTCCAAAGGCATTATATGAACACCACTCTTATACAATTGCCCAAACTCTTTACAAAGATCCATTGTGGATCTCTGCACATACAATCGGAATTACGATTTCGAATTCTCCTGAAGTTGATACATATCAAATTATTCGTAAGGCCTGGGATGAAGGGAAAAGGATCGTGACTCCAAAATGCTTGCCTAAAGAGAGACAGATGGATTTTCGTGTATTAGATCGTTTTGATCAACTCGAATCTGTCTATTTTGGTTTACTTGAGCCGATTGAAGCGAAAACGAAGAAAGTGGATCCTGCTGAAATTGATCTTATGATCGTTCCTGGATTAGGCTTTGATAAGAATGGATTTAGACTCGGTGTGGGAGGCGGATATTACGATCGATTTCTGAAAAAATATAGTGGGAATACTGTATCACTAGCTTTTCAGGAGCAAATGGTTACTGATCTCCCAAAGGAAGTACATGATCTTCCTGTTGCAAAAATCATTACAAATGAAGGAAGATTTTCAGCTCCATGTCAAATGTAGTGGTTATCCTTTTCTTTATTACAGCAACAGTGACCTTGGGTTATTATTTTAAATTATTAACGATTTCTGGAGCCATCACAGCTTTTGTGGTTGGCTTTCTTGTTGTATTAGGTTTAGGTATGGAAGGATTAATGATCCTTGGTCTGTTTTTTACAAGTTCAAGCCTATGGTCGAAGATAAAGAGTGCGAAGAAAAGAAAAGCAGAGGAATTACTGGTTAAAGGGTCACAACGTGATTGGCAACAAGTATTAGCAAATGGTGGGCTTGCAGCAGTGGCAAGCGCTTTATACTACTTGACAGGTGATTCTGTTTGGTTAATTGGATTCTGCATATGTCTTGCTGCTGCAAATTCAGATACATGGGCATCCGAAATTGGTTCCATGAGCAAAGGAAGGCCCGTCAATGTCAAAACATTCAAACGGTCTGAACGAGGAACATCTGGTGCGATAAGTCTACTAGGAACTTTTGCTGCGGGCGTTGGTTCATTTCTAATCGCGATAGCATCCTTTTTTCTTTTTGATTTAACTATCATTGAATTTTATTTTATTCTGATTTTTGGCTTTTTGGGTAATTTGGTTGATACGATCCTTGGCGCGTTTGTCCAAGCAAGTTATCAATGTTTAAATTGTGGAATTATAACAGAAAAGCAAACCCATTGCGGTATGAAAACGAAATTAATCAAAGGATTTCGCCTTTTAAATAATGATACAGTTAATTTCCTTTCTGTTTTTTTTGCTCTAGTAATGGGAATGTTAATGATGAATTAATCGTTTACTATTTTGTAACAATGATAACGATTTCATGTTAAAAAGGAGTAAACGTTTTTGGAAAAATAGTGTATAATAATATTGTGAATTGATTCACAAATAGTATTAAGCGTATTGTGATAAATTATGAATGAATTAATTAATGTGAATGGTGAAAATACTATATGAAAAGAAACGGTAGGTGAAACAGCGATGAAAGATCGTGTTAATCGGGTTGTTTTAATTGGTACAGGTGCTGTAGGTTCAAGCTATGCCTTTGCTTTACTTAATCAAGGGATTACAGAAGAGCTCGTTTTGATTGATTTAAATAAAGAGAAATCTGAAGGAGATGCCATGGATTTAAATCATGGAATGGCTTTCGCTCCATCATCCATGAGGATTTGGTTTGGTGATTATTCTGACTGTAAGGATGCGGATCTAATTGTCATTTGTGCAGGCGCTGCCCAAAAACCTGGAGAAACTCGGTTGGATCTTGTTGAAAAAAACGCAAGGATTTTTAAAGGGATTGTTGATCAAATTATGGAAAGTGGATTTGATGGAATTTTCTTAGTTGCAACTAACCCAGTTGATATCTTAACATATGCGGTTTGGAAATATTCCGGATTACCGAAAGAACGGGTTATAGGATCAGGAACGATTCTTGATACAGCACGTTTCCGATTTTCACTGGGAGAGTACTTTGATATTGATACAAGAAACGTTCATGCTTATATTATTGGTGAACACGGGGATACGGAATTGCCAGTCTGGAGTCATGCGGATATTGCGAATCGACCGATTTCTGAATGGGTGGCTTATGATAAAAAGTATAAACAAGAAGACTTAGACAAACTCTTTATAAACGTTCGAGATGCTGCCTATCATATTATTGAAAAGAAGGGCGCTACCTTCTATGGGATTGCAATGGGGTTAGTTCGATTAACGAAAGCTATTCTACAAAATGAAAATTCAGTGTTAACCGTTTCTGCTTATTTAAGCGGTGAATATGGACAAAAGGATATTTATGTGGGTGTGCCAGCAGTCGTGAATCGAAATGGAATTCGTGGAGTAGTGGAACTTGAATTAACAAATGACGAAAAACAACAGTTTGATCACTCTGTTTCTGTTTTGAAAAAATTTGTGACATCTGTTTTTGAATAAACGGTTTTGTCAAAGGGATTGTATTTGATCCCTTTTTGTTTTATTCATACTGGAGAGATGAATGAATTCATTTTTCTTCTCTATTCATAGGATAAATGGAAGTGTTTTATCCCAAACTATTATAAGGAGGGATGTTGATGTCAAGAATACTATCGATCTTTTTAATTGGTGTTGGTGGCTATTATTTATTTCAAAAACGGTTTCGTGTTCTAAATGTGATTCTTGGAAATACGATTATTCGGCGATTTTTTGTTGGTTTACTCATGAATATTCCCGCTATTAGAAGTCGTATGCTGGGATCTGTATTTTCACAAAACACAAAGCCAATATAAGAGTGAGTAAGAAAGATATCCAAGACCCGATTTGGGTCTTTTTATTTTGATATATAGTGGCAATTCCTTTACGAATGAGCGGAAATTGCCTATAGTAAAAATAAAATAAGTAAGCCTATACAGAAAGTAGGGGGGAATTTGAGTTTTCGAGAGGAATTTCTGTTTTGGAAACTAGCACATTATTTCGTGAGTAAACATGAATATCGAATCGTACAATTGTCAAAAAGTCAAAAAGAACTTTGGCTCGAAAAAATGGAAAATAAAGAAGCACAGGTCATTCGTATCCTCTTACATAATCTTGATTGGAGTAATTGGATGCAACGTGATATTCAAATGACATTAACGAATGGAGAAAGTATCCGTAAGCAGCTAAGGAAAAGATTCATAAATGTCATAAATATATATGTAACCCCTTATCCCCCTGTTGATGATTATCAATTTCGGGTAGAGAAACCATTATTACATCCTAATGGTGAAAAAACAAAGTTAACTTCGGTTATATGTGATCGCCAAAATGGAGTCAAAAATATAGAAACGGTTATGGGGAGCTCGATCTCGATTGACTGGAAAGACGAATATGATGAGAGTGACGTTGAACGAGAAAAACAAGCAACCTTATCTTCAGCCAGCAAAAAAGTGAAATCAGAAAAGGATTTATTCGAAAATGGAAAACCCTTTTATACTTATATCTTTATCGCTATTCAATTAATCATTTTTTTTCTAATGGAAGCAGCTGGCGGTAGTACACACTCTTCAGTATTAATTGAATTTGGTGCTAAAGTAAACTCACTTATTTTAGAAGGTGAGTGGTGGCGGCTTTGGACTCCCATTGTACTCCATATTGGACTATTGCATTTAGTAATGAATACTTTAGCGTTATATTACCTTGGCCCAATGGTTGAGCGGCTCTTTGGGAATAGTCGCTTTCTGTTTATTTATCTATTTGCTGGATTTAGTGGTTCGTTAGGTAGTCTTCTATTTAGCCCTAATATTTCTGCAGGTGCAAGTGGAGCTATATTTGGTTGTTTTGGTGCATTGTTGTATTTTGGTACAGTATTTCCTAAGCTGTTTTTTCGAACAATGGGATTAAATATTCTCATCGTGATTGGGATTAATTTAGTATTTGGGTTTTCCATTTCTGGTATCGATAATGCAGGACATATTGGCGGTTTAATTGGTGGATTCCTTGCAGCAGCAATCGTTCATTTTCCTAAGAAAAAAAGAGTCTTTGTACAGCTTTCGACGTTTCTTTTTAGTTTAGTGCTCATTTATGTTCTTTTTCAATATAGTTTTGCTCATTCTGGAGAGTTGATAAATGAGCAATCAGCTCTTATATTAGCTCAGGAATATGTTGAAAATGAGGATTATGATAAAGCCAATGTGATGTTAAATGAATTTTTAAGTTCTCATGAAGGTACGGTGAATTCTCTTTTTCTTTTATCTTTTACAGAAATAAAAACAGGTAAGAAGGAAGAGGCAAAAGCACATTTACACGAAGTTATTGAAATGGAGTCTAATTTTCATGAAGCCTTTTATAATTTGGCGCTTATTTATTTAAGTGAGGGAAATTATGTGCAAGCGAAAGGGTATGCAATGGAGGCGTCCGAAAAGCAACCTTCGAATGCCGACTATCAAAAATTAGTAAGAGAAATTACGGACTTGGAATCTGCATCTTAGAATCCTAGCTACCTTATCTTGAGCAGTTCGTTCTTTTGGATTATACTGATTTAAAATAAAATAGATGAGGATAATGAAAATGAAGTCAATTTATGATATACAGCAATATTTAAAAAAGTTTGGTACCATTATTTATATTGGAGATCGTATTGCAGATCTCGAATTAATGGAATCGGAAGTTCATGAACTTTATCGATCTCAATTAATGGATACTCGTGATTATCAGACCGCTGTTTTATTGCTCCGGCATGAAATTCAGTTACTAAAAGAGAAAAATAAATCGTCATTTTGAGGTGCTTATCTTGTCTGGAAAATGGTTAATTGGCGTTGATATTGGGGGAACGACGACGAAAATGGCTCTCTTGAACGATAATGGTGAAATAATTGAAAAATGGGAAATTCCAACTGATAACGAAAATGAAGGTAAAAATATTACAGTAAATATTGCTAAATCAATTGAACAAAAATTTAAAAAATATAAAATAACAAAAAGTCATGTGAAGGGACTGGGTGTTGGTGCACCTGGTCCTGCTAATCTTAATACAGGTATGATTGAACATACACCCAATTTAAGTTGGTATGATTATTATCCATTAAGAGAACTGCTTGAACAGCACACAGGTCTTCTTGTTGAGATTAATAATGATGCAAATTGTGCAGCTCTTGGTGAAATGTGGAAAGGTGCAGGTAATGGGGCAAGTGATCTCGTGTGTGTCACACTTGGGACAGGAGTTGGCGGTGGTGTTATAACGAATGGAAAAAATGTTCAGGGGATTCGGGGTGCTGCAGGAGAAATTGGACATATTACGTCAATACCAGATGGAGGGGCACGATGCAATTGTGGGAAATCGGGTTGTTTAGAAACGATTGCGTCTGCAACTGGAATCGTTAGACTGGCTACGGAACGAGTGAAGAAAGAACCGGATGGTCGTTCAAATAGGCTATCTCTTTTGTATAAAGAAAAGGGTAAAATAACAGCTAAAGATGTGTTTGATTTAGCAAGAGACGGTGAAAAAATAGCAGTGGAAGTCACAGTAGAAGTTTCTTTTTACCTTGGTTTTGCTCTAGCTAATATTGCTAATACATTAAATCCTGATAAAATTGTTCTTGGTGGTGGAGTATCAAAAGCTGGAGAGATTCTCCTTAATCCGTTGAGTGTTCATTTTAAAAAGTTTTCCTTTCCTAATATAGCTAACTCAACAGAACTTGTCTTAGCAAAATTAGGGAATGATGCGGGTGTCATAGGAGCTGCATGGATGATAAAAAGTAATGAATACATGAATAACAAAGAAACTGAACGATAAGGTGCCAGACATCTTATCGTTCAGTTTCTTTGTTATGATCTAATCATTTATATGAAACTTTTTTTACATAGTAGACGTCTTAATGTGTGTGGATAGCTGGAACTGTCACTAGGATATTCTATAATTCCTTTTTTAGTAGGGTTTGATTTTTTGTAAAAAAGGATTAATGTATGTTTATTTTATCGAGAGAAAAACCCGAAAATGACCATATCTAGTTATCCATATCTATTTATATGCTAGGGAGGTTAGGTACATAATGCGAACGATTCATGGGTCAAAGATTTCTCTTGTTGTGCTTGCAATAGTATTGCTTTGGCTAAAGACATATATTGCTTATAAAACTAGTTTTGAAATAAAGATTGAAAACTGGAGGCAAGAGTTTATTCTGTTTATCAATCCGTTAAGTTTTCTTATGTTTATTTTTGGATTTAGCATGTTTTTAAAAGAGAATAATCAAAGACATTATATTGTATTTTCTAGTTTTATAATTTCTAGCGTTTTATTTGCAAATGTTGTATTCTATCGTTTCTTTAATGACTTCTTGACGTTACCCGTTTTATTTCAAACGAGTAATATGAGTGATTTGGGAAGTAGTGTGAATCAACTATTGAATTGGTCCGACTTGTGGTATTTTTCTGACTTTATTTTTTTGTTTTTCCTATTGAAATCAAAACCGAAATTCATTTCTTTTCGTCAATATTCTAAGGTTGAGCGTCGAGTATTCATGTTATTGGCGATTGCAATAGCCTTTTTTAATCTTGGGTGGGCCGAGGCTGAGCGTCCTGAGTTATTAACAAGAACGTTCGATCGAGAGATGCTTGTCAAGAATATCGGTACATATAACTATCATATATATGATGTATTTTTGCAGTCCAAATCATCTGCCCAACGAGCGTTAGCGGATGGAGGAGAACTAGTAGATATTGAGAACTATAATCGTGTTAATTATAAAGAACCTAGTGATGAAATGTTTGGGATTGCGAAAGAGAAAAATGTCATTCTCATTTCTCTAGAGTCCACTCAAAGTTTTGTCATTAATCGTACAGTTAATGGAGAAGTTATTACACCATTTTTAAATGAATTTATTAAGGAAAGTTATTATTTCGATCATTTTTATCATCAGACAGGGCAAGGAAAAACATCTGACTCAGAATTCATCGTAGAAAACTCACTTTATCCCCTAAGTCGTGGTGCCGTTTTTTTCACGCATTCAGGCAATGAGTATCGTGCAACGCCCGAGATTTTGAATGAAAATGGTTATTTTACGGCATCCTTACATGCGAACAATAAAAGCTTTTGGAATCGAGATATTATGTATGATTCAATTGGTTACCAGCGTTTCTATTCATTATCGGATTATGAGGTGAATGAAGAGAACTCGATTGGTTGGGGGCTAAAAGATGAAGAGTTCTTTCAACAATCTATCCAATATTTAAAAGAAATGCCTAAGCCATTTTACACAAAGTTCATTACATTAACCAATCATTTTCCGTTTGAATTAGGAGAAGAGGATTCATATATTCAACCATATACATCGAGTAGTAAAACACTGAACAACTATTTTCCGACAGTTCGTTATCAAGACGAGGTATTAAAGAACTTTATTCAAAGTTTGAAAGATGAAGGATTATACGAAGATTCAATCATTATTCTTTATGGTGATCATTATGGTATTTCTGAAAATCATAACAAAGCAATGAGTGAGTACCTTGGTGAAGAGGTGACTCCGTTTGTAAGTACACAGCTTCAACGCGTTCCATTTATTATTCACATTCCGGGACAAACTGGAGAAACGATTTCGACTGTATCTGGACAAATTGATATTAAACCAACAATTCTTCATCTATTGGGTGTGGATACAAAAGAGGATATTGAATTTGGAAGAGATTTATTTTCGCAAGATACAATGGATTTTACGGTATTACGTGATGGTAGCTTTATCACGAAGGATCATATCTACACTCGTGAGATTTGCTACGATAAAGCAACCGGTGAACCAACTGCTGAATTAAATGTCTGTGAACCTTATATAGAAAAAACAAAAAAAGAACTCGAGTATTCAGATAGTATCATTTACGGTGATTTGTTAAGGTTTTATGGAGAACAGATAGAAGATAGTCATGAGAGTAAATGAAAAAAGACCTGCAAAGTTCAGGTCTTTTTTCATTCGTCTAGAAGGTTGGTATGATTTCTTGTCTCTTAACATATGTATGATGTGATGGAAAGGGGGAGAAGATAGTGAAGGTCAATGTGCGTTCAGGTGATACACTATGGTATTATAGCCGTTTATTTATGATTCCTTTGAATTTAATTACTGATTCCAATTCAGGGCTTACTGCTACACAACTAAGTGTTGGTCAGGAGATTCAAATCCCTGGATTTTTATCACAATCATATACGGTAAAAAGTGGTGATTCTTTTTGGAAACTTGCGTCAGGTCGTAACCTTTCTGTCGATGCATTACTTCTCTTAAATCAAACTATAAACCCCAGCAGGCTTATGGTTGGTCAAACAATTCAAATTCCAAGGCGAGTCATAACTACTAGTATTAATAAAAATGTAAAATATGACTCTACCCAATTGACAAGAGATATTCAAACATTAAAAAATCAATTCCCTTTTGTTCAGGTGAGAACGATTGGAAGAAGTGTAGAGGGAAAGGTTATCCAAGAAATTCGGCTCGGAAAAGGATCTAAAAAGGTTCATTTAAATGGGTCTTTTCATGGGAATGAATGGATCACCACTCCCATTTTGATGTCGTATCTTAATGCTTTTTTATTATCATTAACCAATAGTCAACCGATTCGAGGACTTACTACGATGCCTTTGTATCAGTCGGTAGATTTATCCATTGTACCAATGGTCAATCCAGATGGAGTAGATTTAGTACTTAATGGACCACCAGCTACTTTAAGGGATGAAGTGATCCGTATAAATGATGGAAGTACAAATTTTAGTGGATGGAAGGCAAATATTCGAGGAGTTGATTTAAATAATCAATTCCCTGCTAAGTGGGAGATTGAAAAGGAAAGAAAGGAACCAAAGTCTCCGGCACCAAGAGATTATCCAGGAGATGCACCATTAACAGAACCAGAAGCAAAAGCTATGGCTTCTTTAGCTGGGAACAATCGTTTCGATCGCTTGCTGGCTTTCCATACGCAAGGAGAAGAATTTTATTGGGGATATGAAGGGTTAGAACCTCCTGAAGCACAAGTATTAGCGACAGAGTTTGAACGGGTAAGTGGTTATAAGGCTGTTCAATCGATTGATAGCCATGCAGGCTATAAAGATTGGTTTATCCAAGAGTTTCGTAAACCAGGCTTTACGATTGAATTGGGCTCAGGGGTTAATCCGCTTCCATTGTCACAGTTTGATGAAATCTATGAGGAGGCACTAGGGATTTTTCTTGCAAGCTTGTATATGTAGAAAGAATATGAAGGAGAAGGATTTTTTTGTACGAAGTTAATATTTGAATTTTGTATTTATAGTGAAAAAAGTGAAACCATTTTCTGCCCTTGTACGTATCTATTTATAAAGAAGATACTTTTTGATAAATGATAAAATACCTCCGTATTGTTTGAATGATAGATCTATTTATAGGTGATCATCTTACCTATATGATGATATGGAGATTTTGTGGAATTTTAACAAAGTTAAGTATAATAGGGCGGTGTGGATAGGGTAATGAAAAGTAAGGCTTTTTTTTTGTGGTTATTATTGATTCCCACACTGCTAATGATTGGATGTGAGAAAAAGGGGGCGTCTAGTTCTCAGACTCAATTAAATCAAAATCAAGCAACAGAATCGGTCGATTCTTTCATTTCGTTGGTTGATGTCAAAGAGAATGTACCTATTCCAATGGAAGAAGGAGATTTCGAAAAGGTCCATGGATGGTTAAGCGAACAAGCCGTTGTTTATTCAACAAACATGCAGAATGGATCGAATGTGTATGTTTATAATTTGATTGAAGGTACGAGTAAACTGCTTGCAGAAATGGATACTATGATCGATTCTATTCATATTAGCGATGCAGGAAATTATCTGTTAATTCGTTCCTCCACTACAACATTGAACTGCTTTATTACGATTGTTAATGAAGAGGGTAAAATTGTTTTTTCTGAGAATATTGACGCTTTTGATGTCGCAGTTGAATGGAACCCTTATAATGAAGAAAAGGTTCTTATTTCAACCTTTACAGAGGATTGGCAGGATCGAACATTTGAAATATCGATAAATGATCAAACCATGTCTGAAATAGAATTATCGAATCCATTTGCTTATTGGATAGATGAAAATGATCTTATTTTTATAGATAGGAATCAAGAAGAGAGTTCATTATGGGCTAATCTAGTCATGAAGGATTTGATAAGTGGTAAGGAGAAAGAGCTTTTCCCCGACATTTTTCAAGTAGGTACATTTAATCGTATGTTCATAACGATAACGAGTGGGCAAGACGATAGGAATGATGCGGTTTATCGCTTTTATGAAAGTAACCTTAATCCCGCTGGTCATTTTTCTATGCCAAAATTATCCCTTTTTTCAGATTGGCTTGTCCCTTATTATGATTTTATTGAGCGATCAAATATGTTTATTTCCTTCCAACCATTGCATAATGATGAGATTGGTATGTATAATAAAGGTTTTCAGCTTTTTACATATGAATTAGGGAGTAAAGATACAAATAAACAGCTAATCATGGAAGGATTAGAAAATGAACCGATCAGTTGTTCATCAGATGGAAATCTTTGTTTATATGGCTACTACTTTGAAAAACTAATTGATTTAGAAAACAAAAAAATAACTCAGTTAGTTTCTTAATTTAAATGAATAAGAAAGAATGGTGGGTAAAAATGGCAATTGTAGATGTAACCGTTATTCCTGTTGGAACAAAAACAGCAAGTGTTAGTACATATGTGGCAGATATTCACAGGGTTTTAAAAAAGTATGAAGAGAAAGGGGAAATACGTTTTCAGTTAACACCAATGAATACGATCATTGAAGGTGATTTGCCCGTATTGTTTGAAGTGATACAGGCGATGCACGAAGTTCCTTTTGAAAAGGGTCTTGTTAGAGTTTGTACAAATATTAGAATTGATGATCGTCGTGATAAAGAGCGTAAAATGGAAGAAAAAGTTGAGAGAGTGAATCATCTTCTTGAGGAATAAAGCAGGATAGACAAGAAAAAAGCACCGTTACGGGTGCTTTTTATTGTCCTATTTTTAGTGAATGGCAGGAAAACCACTGTTAAGTAAAGTCATGACGGAAAACCAACCAAATATGAAGAAGCTTCCAACTGCAAAAAGTGCGCCTAAAAAATTTTTGTTTTTTAATGAATGAACTGAGCCAAAAGCAGCAAGAATTGCTACTAACGCAAAAATGATCACTGTACCCATTAGATAGACCCCCTTTGTCTAATGTTCTTGCACAAGAATGATAATAAAATAAGCGTGTTATTTTGCAACATAAACATATGTAATACAAATGTAAACTTACTTATACTATTTTATAATTTTTCTGAATGTTTGTCGAGTTGAAAAATGCGACTTTTCTAAATAGTATATCGATAGTTTTGGCAAATAATTCGGCATGTACGTCTTTATAGTGTAAAATAACGTTATATTATTGAATATAGGAGGAAGTAATTATGGAATGGACACAAATACCGCTAGGACCGGTTCAAACGAATTGTTACATACTTACGAAGGAAGATTCATCTTGTTTAATTGTAGATCCGGGTGGAGAAGGAGAAAAATTAATTAATTTTCTTCGTGAAAGGGATTTAAAGCCAGTTGGAATTATGCTTACACATGCCCATTTTGATCATATTGGGGCTGTTGATAGCATAAGGGAAGAATATAAGGTTCAAGCTTGCGTACATGTAAATGAAAAGGACTGGCTTACATCGTCAGAGCTTAATTGTTCTGATTTTATGAAATTTGGGAAAGTACAAGTACGTGAGGCAGATACAACGATAAGTGGGGAGCAAGAACTAACAATGGGTTCATTTACGTTCCAAGTATTTGAAACGCCTGGACATTCGCCAGGAAGTGTATCATTATACTTTGAAGATGATGGGATTGTACTTTCTGGTGATGCTTTGTTTAATGGTAGTATTGGCCGTACAGATTTACCAGGGTCAAACCATGAAGATCTGATGAAAAGCATTCATGAAAAATTACTAAGATTACCAGAAGAAACAGTCGTACTCTGTGGTCATGGCCCAGTAACAACAATTGGAAAAGAAATGGCTTCAAATCCTTTTCTTCATGGCCTTTAAAAAGAAAGTCTAAATGCAATGAAAAACCCTTCTCAACTGAGAAGGGTTTTTCTGGGGGATATTCAAATTCTAGTAATGGGAGATTTGTTGTTAATCTACTAACTAAATAATATAATATATATAACACTATGTCAATAGTGTTAACTAATATTTAGGAGTTATTATGCAGAATTTTCTAATTAATTATCTAAACGATAAACCAGAAAAAATGATTTCGTATGCTGAATATATGAACCTTGTTCTCTATCATCCGAAGCTTGGTTATTATATGCGGGAAGGGGAAAAGATCGGACGTAATGGTGACTATATTACGTCAAGTAACATGGCAGACATCTTTGGTAGAACATTTGCTAGATGGTATGCAGGTCAGGTTAAAATACAATCCTATTCCCCGCAGGTTTGTGAAATGGGCGCCGGAAACGGCCGATTTGCAAAAGCTTTTTTGGAGGAGTGGTATGGTTCTGGAAATCCAGAAATCAATTATTTCATTCTTGAAAAAAGTCCTTATCACATCAAACAGCAAAAAGAACTATTTGAGGAAAAGTGGAAGGTTCACCAAATTGAGGATTTAGCTGAGTTGAGAGAGTTTAACGGTTTGTTTTTTTCAAATGAACTTTTTGATGCGCTGCCCGTTCATGTTGTTAAAAAGCAGCAGGGACAACTGTTTGAAATCATGGTGTCGAGTGAAAGGGATCAATTGACCGAAACAGAGGTACCTCTTAGAAATGAAGAAATATATGCTTTCATCGCACAACATAAAGTAATGATTGCTGAGGGACAACGTATCGAAATTCCGCTAAATATGGAAGAGATTATCCTGCAAATAGATGAGGTTCTTACAGAAGGCATGATTGTAACGGTTGATTATGGATACACCAATGATGAATGGAAAGAACCTATAAGAAGAGACGGTAGCTTAAGGGGATATTATCAGCATAGACTGATAAATAATGTGCTAATGAATCCAGGCGAAATGGATTTGACTAGTCATATCCATTGGGATGCACTTGAAAATATCGGGGAAAAGTATCATTTCCGTAAGGTTGGAAAATGGCGTCAAGATGAATTTCTTCTTTCCATTGGGATTTTAGATGAATTGGAGAGCCATAATGATCCTAATCCTTTCTCAGAAGTGAACAAACGAAATCGAGCCATTCGGAGTCTCATCATGCCATCAGGAATTAGCACCGCCTTTCAAGTATTGGTACAAGAAAAGCGTAGTCGGCTTGGCCAGGGGCGACAAGCTTAAGACCTCGAGCCCCTAGCCGACGAAGCTAGACAAAGAAAAACGTAGTCGGCTTGAATGAAACGGTTTACAAAATAAAAAAGCGATGAAAAATCAATCGCTTTTTTATTTCGAGCTTACTAGTGACCGCCAGATCCTGGAATCATCATAAATGTTGTCCAGTATGTAAAACCGACGAAAAAAACTGTTAAGTATGCTCCAAAAATGTAAATATACATACGTTCTGTTAGTTTTAAATAGCTGAGAAGCAGAAAGAACCCTGTTTGACCGAAGAAAATTAAGGACGTTGTATACATATCTCCTATATAAAACATGACTGCAAAAATACCCGTCCAAAACCCTAATACTCGATACATTCGTTCCAACTGTATCCCCCCCTTTGTACTGTGCGTTTCATCACCTATTATAATGAAGTATTCTGAAAAAGTAAATAACTCTTTATATTTAATTAGTTCAAAATACTAGGAATATAAAAAGCAATCAGTGAGAATCACCAATTGCTTTTTTACTGTTCATATAAATAAGTTTACATTATAAATTAACCAATGATAGAGGCTTTATATGTACACGCCTCACAGCCATTTATCAAATTATCTCCTTCGACTAATTCAATCTCGGCAAATAGTGCTTCAAACATTCCTTTTAGAAATTGGGCGTGCATTTGACAGATACTCTCCATATGCTCTTCAGCAATTTCTTTAAATGGACAATTAAAAATTTGAAAGTGTACTTTTGTTTTGTCTTCGTTTGCTTGAAATTCTGGAGAAAGGCCTGCTAGAGTCGAAGCATTTTTAATAATATGAAGTTTTTGATCAAATGTTAACTGATCAACTGATTGCATGCTTCTTGCCATTTCTTGATCAATTAATTCAGTTCCAAATTTTTTTCCGGTTTCGTAGAGTGCCTTTTGCCCAGGTTCTCCAAGCGAAGCCATTGTTTGGATAGCGATTCTTGATAATAGTTGGTAGTCCCGGTATGGGAAATGTAATTGAATTACATCATTTGATAGACGATAAAGTCGACTTGGTCTACCACCTTTTCCAGTTTTTTTTGTTTCAGAAATAAGCATGTTTACATCTTCAAGTTTTGTTAAGTGAAGACGAGCAACGTTAGGATGGATACTAAATTGATCAGCAATTTCTTGTACTGTTACATCTTGATGTCTACTTGTTATATATTGATAAATATAATAACGAGTGGGGTCAGATAAAACATTGGTTATTTTAAGCGTTTGTTCCATAGAAGTTCACCTCAGAAAGCTATACTTTATACCATTATAATACTGTTGTAATAGGTTAACACTGTATTCACTATAAGTTTATAAAATGTTCACAATTGATGAGTGTATTTTTTGATAAATCAGTAAATAATTCGGGTGATATTATGAATAATTTGTGAAGAAGGGTTTGATTTTATGTAATATTTTTTTGTTTTTAGAAGGAAACAAAAAAAAGAAGGCGAATTTTATTATTTATAAAGGCTTTGTTATACAATCATGTTGATGTTTGTAAATCTTACAGGATCTGCATTCAACAGGTTATTTGTTGAAGAAATAAGAAGGGAGCTTCCTACGTTTCATTTTTAATTTTTCAGGTAGTAACCGCTAACAGAGCTTTTATAAGAAAAGAAAGGCGGTGTTATTAGCATTGAGCGTAATTGAAAGACTTGCCGACAGAATCATTACAGAAGCGATGAGAAGTCACGCAACAGATGTCCACATTATCCCACGGAGAGACGATACCCTCGTACAACTTCGAATTTCGAACAGGTTAGTGCCAAAAATTATTCTCCCAAAAGAAGAATGTGATCGTTTAATTTCCCACTTTAAATTTATTGCATCAATGGATATTGGTGAAAGAAGACGTCCTCAAAGTGGCGCTTGTTCGTATATGATGGACGGACAAATGGTAGGACTTCGTTTATCCACTCTCCCAACTAGTCAAAATGAAAGTTTAGTGATTCGACTTCTCCCTCAACAAGAAAATATTCCCTTTTTTCAAATTTCTCTCTATCCTGCTATGACTCGTAAACTACTAGCCCTATTAAAACATTCACATGGACTTATTATTCTAACAGGGCCGACTGGAAGTGGGAAAACCTCCACTTTGTATGCTCTATTAAATGAAACCTCACATATGTATAATCGCAATGTGATCACACTAGAAGATCCAATTGAAAAAGAAAATGAACTTGTATTACAAGTGCAAGTGAATGAAAAGGCCGGTGTTACCTATACAACAGGATTAAAAGCAATCCTTCGGCACGATCCAGATATCATAATGGTTGGAGAGATTCGTGATGCTGAAACAGCCAAAATTGCTGTAAGAGCTGCTCTCACAGGTCATTTAGTCTTAACAACCATGCATACAAAAGATGCCAAAGGTGCTATTTATCGGCTTATTGAGTTTGGTGTGAATTGGCAAGAGATTGAACAAACGCTTGTTGCCATTACGGCACAGAGACTTGTTGAATTAACCTGTCCTTATTGTTCAGGAGATTGTTCACCTGTATATTGTAGGTATGAAAGGGCAAAAAGAGCTAGCGTATTTGAAATGTTATCTGGAAGGGCGTTGACATTGGCTTTACAAGAGGCTAGAGGAGAGAAAAATGAATTTTCTTATCACACATTGCGAGAGGAAATCCGCAAAGGTATTGCACTAGGTTTTATTAAAGACAGTGAATATGAGCGGTGGGTATTTACCAATGAGACGTCATAAATGGTCTCTTGAAGAACAAGCTAGCTTCTTTAAAATGGCAGGAGAGCTTTTATCAAGGGGGTATCCACTTGCTGAAGCGTTGGAATCTATGATGTACCATCTTCCAAAAAATCGTAGAGTAGAGATGAAAGAATGTCTTTATGATTTGAAGGAAGGTTATCCACTTTATTTAATCCTACAAAAACTAGCGTTTGATGAATACTCGATTGGTTATGTTTTTTTTGCTGAACAGCATGGAGGATTGGCTATAGCCTTTCTTGAAAGTAGTAAAATGATGCAAAAAAGAGCAAAAGACTTTGCTAAATTAAAAAGACTATTTTCTTATCCAATTTTTCTTATACTTACGACCATCCTTTTATTTATTTTTGTTCAAAAGTATTTGCTACCACGTTTTTCTACGTTATTTTCTTCGATGAATATTGAAGCGAATTTTTTCACAACGGTTATTTACTTTTTTGGTGATGTTTTTCCCTATCTTTTATTCTTCCTTTTCGTTCTTACCATCCTTTTCTTGCTGTATTACTTTCTTAAATTCAAAAAAAACCTCCCTATCGAACAGAAAATAAAGTTGATGAGAATCCCGATACTATCAGGCTTTCTTCGCTTGTTTTACACACATTATTTTTCCATTCAACTCAGTTATTTGCTTGAAGGGGGACTGTCTGTTAATGAGGCACTTACCATGTTTGAACGGAATAAAGAGCAACCTTTTTATCAACAACTTGGAAGGGAAATAAGAAAAATATTAATAACAGGTGAAAAGTTGGAGGATATATGTAGAAAGTATCCTTTCTTTGAGCGAGATTTAGCGAGCATTGTGAAGCATGGGCAGGATAATGGAAAGTTATCTCAGGAACTAATGTTTTTTGCTACACAATGTTTACGCTTTCTCGAAGAAAAAACAGACAGTTTAATGAAAAAGATACAACCCATTATCTATATATTTATCGGTTTTTTGATTGTTTCGATGTATTTGGCTGTATTATTGCCTATGTTTCACTTATTAGATGGAATTTAAATCAAGGTTTCGAAGGGGGTTTTATACCGATGTTAAAAAATGAAAAAGGATTTACACTAATTGAGATGATGATTGTACTTCTTGTCATATCTGTTTTACTAATGATTACAGTACCCAACGTAACAAAACATAATTCAAGCATTAATGAAAAGGGATGTGAGGCTTACGAAAAAATGGTGCAAGGGCAAGTTCAAGCATATGAAATGGAGCATCATCAAATACCAACAGTTGATGATCTTGTAGCTGGAGACTACCTACTTAATGGTGAAACAGAATGTCCAGCAGGTAAATCGATCTTGATTTCTGCTGACGGCATTGTGACTCTCGTAGACATAGGTGAATGATGAAAAATCAATCAGGTTTTACATTAATCGAAATGTTGTTGGTTTTTAGTGTTTTTCTTGTAATCGTTTCGGTTTCCGCTATTCTTCTTCGTCCCCAATATTTGTTATTTGAAAAAGAACGTTTCTATTCGCAATTCAAAGCAGACCTTTTATATTCCCAGCAATATGCCATCTCCCAACAAAAAAGTCTCGTCGTATATATTCTTCCAAAGGAAAATCGTTATTTTGTAAAAGAGAAATTATCAAGTAAATATATCGTTGATCGTGACATTTCGGACATGGTTACAGTTGAGAATGGTACATTGGGAACATCCAGTATAAATTTTGATTTTACACCGAGTGGCGGAATGAATCGATTTGGAACCGTGTATTTTATCGTTGGTGGGCAGCGTTATAAAATTACTTTTCAAATTGGAGTGGGGAGATTTTATGTGGTTAAAGAATAATGGATTTTACATGGCTGAGCTACTATTGAGTCTTTCAGGGTGGATGTTAATTGCTTGTATTCTTGTTCCGATGTTTATTCAGTTAAATAAACAGTCCATCCAACTTCAAGAGCGATCAGATGCACTTCATATTTTATATGAATATTTACAAACGATCGTTGTTGAAAATTCAGATAGAGAGGATACCATCATCACACGAGGGAATAAGCAATATGAAATCGTTTGGCAGGAGGCAGCAGTAGACGGGAAAACGGAGGTAGTGATCAGTTATGAAGATGTATTCGGATATAAGGTTGACTATTATGAAACCGTTCAATAATAAAGGTTTTACATTTGTTGAGATGATTTGTGCCTTTTCCATCTTTCTCATGATTGTTTCCTTTTTTCCTCTCTGTTTACGATTGCTATATCAAGAGGGTTTTGTGGAAGAACGCCTACAGAAGATGGAATGGGCAGTATTTATTGGGCAAACGAAAAAGGAAATTCGGATGAGTGATAAAGTAAGTGTCGTAGGTAACAGGCTCACTTTAGTAAAAGATGGCCAATCAATTATCTATGAAAGATATGGTTCCAATATTCGCAGAAGGGTGAACTTAAAGGGACATGAGATTACCCTGCAAAATATTAAAACAGTCACATTTGAAGAAGTGGTTAATGGGGTACGGATTTCGGTATTGGATCATTTTGATCAAAATGAAGCGTATATTATTCGAACGATTCTAGATGAGGAGAGTCTCTATGCTCCGTAACCAAAGCGGTTTCACTTATCCATTAACATTATGTCTGTTAATTATTTTTTCCACTATGATAATGATCTATATTGAACAATATATAATGGAAAGTCGAATGTTAACAGAAACGGAAATGATTTTAAAGCAAGATTATTATTTATTGAATTCCGTAAGAATAATTGAAACGACTTTAGCAACAGATGGCGAGAAAAAAGAACAAGGTTCTATTGAGTTCAATGACGGACACGCGGATTATGTCATTATAGAGCTCACAACTCAACTTTGGGAAATCAACATTAATCTTAAAACAGGTATAGATCAAATTGACATAAGTGGATTAGCTTATTATGATACAGACCTACAAAAAGTAATTAAATGGGTAGAGAAAAACTAAGTTTAAAATGAAAAATTCCCGATTTAGTATGGTTTGAAAAACGAGTGATCAGGACATACTTACTCTTAGAAGAATTGTTTTTTTCTGAGAGAAGGTGTTTGGATGAAGACAAATGATTATGTAAAATATATAACGCAGACGGTTGTTCAATATATTGACCAACCGAAAGAAGAACGTAAAAAGGTTCGACAAGAAAAGAAAGATACCAAAGCTACTTTTCTGTACAGATGGTTTGGGATTATCCCGTATGTGCTGATGTTGAAAATGAGGGAGAAAAAAGGACATAAATAGGGGCTATCCCATAAGGTGTCTGACATCCACAAAATTGCATTTATCTAGAATCATGTTCAATCTATTGATACTAGATAGTGTATTGTGGTGTCTGACACCTTTGCTTTTGGAACAGGCCCTACTTTATTATGGAATGAAATAACGGTTTGATCTATTTAATTACGCAGATAAAATAAACCACCATTAATAATAGAAATGTTAATTTTTGGTTCATATTGATCTTTTAATGCTTCTTTCTCGACTTCATAACTTTCACTTTTTTCATCACTGTCACGATAAAAGTGCTCAAGTAAATTCAAATCTTTACTCCATCTCTTTCTAGCCTCATCTGCCCATGTATGATCTTCCTTTTCAATTTTGGTTTTTAAATAATTTTCAATTCGTAATAAGCCACTTTTAGGCATAATTAAAGGTGAAAGTGTAAATGAATAGTCCGGTATTTTTGGAGTTAAGTCCAGTTCTAATAGTTGATCATGAAAGTGTTCAACCATTTGTCCGTTAATTAATTGTAGACCAACTGAACGAAATACATCTTTCTTTCGATCACATTGATACGATATTTTGACATTCATGCCGAGCCATGGTTTTAACGGGATATGTTGCTCTTGACTGAGAGTATCCGAATTTTCATATAAACGAATAAAGCTTGCTAGTTTTTTAGTTGATTGAAAAATTTGATGAAGGCGAGGTGATCCAAAGTGTATGGATTCACCTGTTATATTGTCCGGGGTTCGACCTGGATCGGAAATAAGGGTAAGGCTCATTGGATTTGGTACTCCCCCAGTTTTTTCAAGATAATGCCAGTAAAAAGGACGATTCATTAACTCTTTATCTAGGTCAATCGTTAATTGCACGTTCATATAACCTGCTTGATTTTCCATGATTTCACAGTTGTTGGATAGAAAATAACGCTCTAAAAATTTATGAATTTCCTGTTGCTGCATGTTGACTTTCACCTCCTATTTCTTCAGCAAATTGAATCATTGACGTAAGGTTGTCCATTTTAATTTTCATTTCTCCTTCAGAGGATGAATAATTAAATATATCAATTAAATGATCTTCTACATTCCCAAATTCTAATTTCATTAAAATGTCGTCAAGTTCTCCAATTACCTTTTCAAACAAGTTGATTTTTTCATATAACAACTTCAACACATGTTCCTCTACTGTCCCTTTTATCGCGAAGTTATAAATATGAACATCCTTTTCTTGGCCAAGGCGATGGATTCTTCCAATTCTCTGCTCAAGTCTCATCGGGTTCCATGGAAGATCAAAATTTATAATATGATGACAAAACTGTAGGTTGATTCCTTGTCCACCTGCCTCAGTTGCAATTAAAACTTTGGCGTTATTTTTGAATAGTTCTCTCATCCAATCCTTTTTTCCTCTTTTAAAACCACCTCGAAATGGGACGGAGGTTATACCATGTTGTTTGAGGAACCATTGTAAGTACATCTGGGTTGCTCGGTATTCAGTAAAAATAATCACTTTGTCATCGATTTGTTTGATTAACTCCAGTGCCTTCTCCGCTTTCGAATTGGATTGTACAGCCTCCAATTTGGATATCAATTGTTGAATCTGTTGTTGATAAGCCTGAGAAGGACTTTCTTCCTTTTGTAGCATATTTTTTAACGTGTAATATACTGCTTCCCTACTACTACAGGCTTCTCTTTGTAAGGTTATCATTGAAAATTTCCTTTTATTGACTATGTCACCTTTACTACCGAGTGCGCATATAGATTTATAAAGTTCTTGTTCCTTTTGAGAAAATTCAATTGGGATGGTTTGAACCATTCGTTTTGTCCACTCGATCCCAGTGTCTGCACGGCGATTTCGGATCATGACTTTGTTGACAAGTTCTTTTAAGTGCTCATCATCCTCTAATGAACGAGAATCTTTTTTATATTTGTTATAAAAGTCTGTTTCATTACCAAGATGCCCAGGTTTTAATAAGGATACGAGATTAAAAATTTCACTAATCCGATTTTGAATAGGTGTAGCAGTTAAGAGCAGGCAAAACTTCTTTTTTAAATTTTGTACGAATTCATAATTCTTCGTTTTACTATTTTTTAATTTATGTGCTTCATCAATGATGATTAAATCATAGTCCTGATTATATATGATTTCCCGATGTGGGGAACGTTTAGCGGTATCGATGGAGGAAATCACCACATCACATTGTTCCCACATATAACTTTTTCGTTGGGCAACAGCAGGAATATAGAATTTACTATTTAATTCAGTTGCCCATTGTGTAACAAGGGAAGCGGGAACTAAGATAAGTACTTTTTTGACGAGACCACGTATCATATATTCTTTGAGAATTAATCCTGCCTCAATTGTTTTTCCAAGACCGACTTCATCTGCTAAGATTGCTTTTCCATTCATATTTTCGACGACTTGTTTAGCGACCTCTAGTTGATGCGGAAGTGGCGTAATATGAGATAAATGGTTAGGTGCAAGCAACCCCTCAAACTCGGGAATGGCGGTGTGCTTTTCTACTTCAATAGCTAACTTATATAATTCCCAATTTCCCCAAGGTCCATCATGATTCATTCGGGAGATTAATTCATCTTGCCATGAACTATCAAACTCAATTTGCACCGTCATTTTAAACACTCCTCAAAATGATATTACTGAAATTTATTCGACAATGATATTGCTGAAATTTATTCGACATGGTAGGATAAAATAGAATATAGAAAGTTTAGGAATTTTCCACTCTACTATAAATTTTTAATATGATTAGTATGACCGAATTTTAAAATTATATGAAAGCGAATGATAATAAGAGGAGAGACTACATACTGTAGCGCCGAAGGAGCAAACATGAATGTGTGAATCTCTCAGGCAAAAGAACTCTTGTTTGACGCAGCTCTGGAGAGTGCTTGCTTTTTAAAGCCGCCAAAGAGGAAAGCCTTTATAAAGGTAAACTTTCAGGTATCAGGACAGAGACCCCCTATAACTTAAGGGATGGTCTCTGTCCTTTTTGTCGTATTTTATTAAGAAAAATAATAGTTAAAACAAGATAAGCTGAAGTATCTTTTATGAATCTAACAAAGATATGGCAACCTGATACAATATCAAGTTAGTTTAGTATGACGTAACAAAGTATATTGCGATTTAATTAAAGGGGGATTTGAAGAAGATGACTGATTTAAAACGGACACCACTGTTTGATGTATACAAGGAGCATGGTGCGAAAACAATAGATTTTGGTGGTTGGGATCTACCTGTCCAGTTTTCAAGTATTAAGGAAGAACATACAGCGGTTCGAACAAAAGCTGGATTATTTGATGTTTCTCATATGGGAGAAATCACTGTTAAAGGAACTGGAAGCTTAGATTATTTACAAAAAATGATGACAAATGATATTGGTAAATTGGAAAATGGAGCTGCCATCTACACCGCAATGTGTTATGAAAATGGTGGTACCGTGGATGATTTACTCATTTATAAATTAGAAAATTATGATTATTTACTTATTGTTAATGCTTCTAATATTGAGAAGGACTATAAGTGGCTACTTGATCATTCTGAAGGTGATGTCCAGCTTGAAAACATTTCAGGTCAGGTCGGACAGCTTGCTTTGCAAGGACCACTTGCTGAAAAGGTTCTTGCAAAATTAGTATCGGGGACTCAGCTATCTAATATAGGCTCTTTTCAGTTTCAAAAAGGTGTAGCCATTAGCGGGAAGAAAACTCTCATTTCTCGTACTGGATACACAGGTGAAGATGGTTTTGAAATTTATTGTGATCAAAAGGATACAATTGATCTCTGGAAAGCTATTTTAGATGCTGGTAAAGAATATGGAGTCGTCCCGTGTGGATTAGGAGCACGTGATACACTACGTTTTGAAGCCACTCTTGCTCTATATGGTCAAGAGTTAACGGCAGACATCAGCCCGCTTGAAGCTAAAATTGGATTCGCTGTTAAGTTAGATAAAGAAGCTGATTTTATTGGGAAAGTTGCTTTAAAAGAACAAAAGGAAAATGGTTTATCACGTAAAATTATGGGGATTGAAATGATTGATAGAGGGATTCCCCGTCATGGTTATCCTGTTTTTGTTGGTGAAGAACAGATTGGGTTTGTGACTACAGGTACCCAGTCTCCTACTTTACAGAAAAATGTGGGTCTTGCCTTAATGAATGTTGAGCATGCTACGATCGATCATGAGGTGCAAGTGGGGATTCGTGGAAAACGTTTAAAAGCAAAAGTAGTAAAAACACCTTTTTATAAAAGAACGAAGTAATGGAAGGGGAGGAAAAGATAATGAAGCATCGCTATTTACCTATGACAGAAACAGATAAACAAGCTATGTTAGAAACCATTGGTGCAGCTTCTGTTGATGAGTTGTTCAGTGATATTCCTGAGCAGGTGAGATTTAAGGGAGAGTATAATATTAAGAAAGCAAAGTCTGAATCAGCTCTATTAAAAGAGTTAACACAATTAGCAGGAAAAAATGCTGATTTGCGTTCTAATACATCATTTTTAGGTGCAGGAGTTTATGACCACTATATCCCTGTTATTGTAGATCATGTTATTTCTCGTTCAGAATTTTATACAGCTTATACACCCTATCAGCCAGAAATTTCTCAAGGGGAATTGCAGGCAATATTTGAATTTCAAACGATGATTTGTGAGTTAACGGGTATGGATGTAGCGAACTCTTCTATGTATGATGGGGGAACGGCATTAGCTGAAGCTGCTGTGCTTAGTGCAGGTTACACTCGTCGTAAGAAAATATTGGTTTCAAGTGCTGTACACCCCGAGTCAAGGGAAGTCTTAAACACTTATGCAAAAGGACAGCGACTTGAAGTTGTTGAAATTCCATACAGTAATGGAATTACGGATGTTGCTGCCCTGCATGAGTTAATGGATCAAGATGTAGCAGCTGTTATTGTTCAATATCCTAACTTTTTTGGAGGAATTGAGCCGTTAAAAGAAATAGAGGAAATGGCTCATGCTGAGAAATCATTATTTGTTGTTTCTAGCAACCCTCTAGCTCTAGGTGTGCTTACACCTCCAGGTCAATTTGGTGCAGATATCGTTATTGGTGATGCCCAACCATTTGGAATTCCAACAGCGTTTGGTGGCCCCCACTGTGGTTATTTTGCTGTTACAAATAAACTAATGAGAAAAGTACCTGGTCGTCTAGTGGGGCAAACAGTAGATGAAGAGGGACGTCGCGGTTTCGTATTAACTTTACAAGCACGTGAACAGCATATTCGTCGTGATAAAGCGACATCTAATATTTGTTCCAATCAGGCTCTTAATGCTATAGCTGCTTCCGTTTCTATGACAGCACTTGGTAAAAAAGGTGTTAAGGAAATGGCGATTGCAAACATACAAAAGGCAAATTATGCGAAAAAAGCTCTCAAGGAAAATGGAATTGAAGTTGTATTTGAGGGTGCAGTATTTAATGAATTTGTCGTGAAATTAGCTAAACCTATTAAAGAAATCAATCAACAATTGTTATTGAAAAATATCATTGGTGGCTATGACTTGGGGCGTGATTACCCAGAACTAGCAAACCATATGCTGATTGCGGTAACAGAATTAAGAACGAAGGAAGAAATTGATACTTTTGTGAAAGGATTGGGGGATTACCATGTATAAACAAGATCAATCGCTAATTTTTGAAGAGAGTACAGCTGGTCGAATTGGATATAGTCTTCCCGAATTTGATATTCCAGAAGTTGATTTACACGAACTCATTCCAGAAGGATATATTCGTGAAGAAGAGGCGGATCTTCCTGAAGTATCTGAGCTTGATATTATGCGTCATTACACGGCGTTATCGAATAGAAACCATGGTCTTGATACTGGTTTTTATCCATTAGGATCATGTACGATGAAATATAATCCAAAGATTAATGAGTCGGTTGCTCGTATGAACGGCTTTGCTCATCTACATCCATTGCAAGATGAGTCTTCCGTTCAAGGTGCACTTGAGCTCATGTATGATCTTCAGGAGCATCTTGTTGAGATTACGGGGATGGATGAAGTAACTCTTCAGTCCGCTGCCGGTGCACACGGGGAATGGACTGGATTGATGATGATTCGTGCTTACCATGAGGAGAATGGTGATTTTCATCGGACAAAGGTGATTGTTCCGGATTCAGCTCATGGAACAAACCCTGCTTCCGCTGTAGTGGCTGGCTTTGAAACGGTAACCGTTAAATCGAATGAGCACGGGCTTGTTGATCTTGACGATTTAAGAAGGGTTGTTGGCGAAGATACGGCAGCCTTGATGCTTACAAATCCTAATACACTTGGTTTATTTGAAGAAAATATTCTTGAAATGGCTGAGATTGTCCATGGGGCAGGCGGAAAACTATACTATGATGGTGCTAATTTAAATGCAGTTATGTCGAAGGCACGTCCTGGGGATATGGGATTTGATGTTGTACATTTGAATCTTCATAAAACATTTACAGGCCCACATGGCGGTGGTGGACCAGGTTCAGGTCCTGTTGGAGTAAAGGCTGATCTTATTTCATATTTACCAAAGCCAGTTGTTGCAAAAGTAGATGATCAATTTGTACTTGACTATGATCGTCCACAATCAATCGGACGGGTGAAACCTTATTATGGCAACTTTGGAATTAATGTACGTGCTTATACGTATATTCGTTCAATGGGACCTGATGGTTTGAAGGCAGTTACAGAATACGCTGTATTAAACGCAAATTATATGATGAGAAGCTTGGCTCCGTTCTATGAGCTTCCGTTTGATAGACATTGTAAACACGAGTTTGTTCTAAGTGGAAAACGCCAGAAGAAACTGGGTGTTCGTACGCTTGATATTGCAAAACGGCTACTGGACTTTGGTTACCATCCGCCAACCATCTATTTCCCGCTTAACGTTGAGGAATGTATTATGATGGAACCAACTGAGACAGAATCAAAAGAAACACTTGATGGCTTTATTGATGCGATGATTCAAATTGCAAAAGAAGCAGAAGAAAATCCAGAAATCGTTCAGGAAGCACCACATACTACGGTTATTAGTCGATTAGATGAAACATTGGCAGCGCGTAAGCCAGTTTTACGCTATCAAAAAGAAAAAAGTGACTTTGTAACGATTTAAATGAAAAAGGCTGGGCTCAATCATGAGCCAGCCTTTTTTAAAGGATAAGAATATATGTGATTTCTAGACTTCAATTACTGTCTAGATCTAACACCTAGCCTCTAGAGGTCACAAGACGATCTTGAGACTGATCAAGGTGCTTACACTGTTCTAATTACTTTTTTGCTTTTATTTTTCCGGTCCATTTTTTAAAGCCACCTTGTAGATGTGAAAGGTCTTTATACCCTTTTCGATATAATAATTGAGCAGCACGACCGCTTCTCGTTCCACTTTGGCAGTACAAATAAACGGGCTTGTCCGGACGTAATTCCTTTAATCGCATTTTCATTTGTGAAAGCGGGATATTTCTAGCACCTAAAATATGGCCATTATCAAATTCATTTGGTTCACGTACATCGATAAGTTGTGCTTTTCGGTACCCTTCACGAAACTGTTCTTCAGTCAAGGTCTTTACAACTTTCCGTTGATAAAGCCATGTGAATAAAGCATAAATGATAATCCCTGCAATCAAAATTAAAAGGATATATAGTGTATCCAAAATGTTTTCTCCTTTCGCACTTAACTTAAGCCAACTTATATTATATAGGTCATTCATTATTATAGTAAAGGAGATAACGAAAAAAACTTTATGATCGCACGCTCTTTGTTTTTTAGATTTATTTTGTTAGAATTAAAAGGTTGAAATAATGAAAGGTTGGAGTCCTGAATATGGAGAAAGAAACATGGAGATTTATTGATACAGATAATGGATCTGCATCTTTTAATATGGCGCTAGACGAGGCATTACTTGAATGGAATAGCCAAGGTCAAATCCCCCCAGTGATCCGTTTTTATGGTTGGAACCCAGCAACTCTTTCTATTGGGTATTTTCAAAAAGTTGAAAAAGAAATAAATTTGGCAACAGTAAAAGAGCAAGGACTTGGTTTTGTCCGTCGTCCTACAGGGGGAAGGGCAGTTCTGCATGAGCATGAGCTCACCTATAGTGTCATTGTGTCAGAAGAACATTCAAAGATGCCTAAAACGGTGACAGAAGCTTATCGTGTGATTTCCGAAGGGATTCTAAAAGGATTTCATAATCTTGGATTAGATGCTTATTTTTCTGTTCCGACAACAGATGAAGATCGTGCATCATTAAAGAGTCCTCAATCAGCTGTATGTTTTGATGCTTCAAGTTGGTATGAGCTTGTCGTTGAAGGGCGAAAAGTCGCTGGAAGTGCACAAACGAGACAAAAGGGAGTTATTCTTCAACACGGATCGATATTGCTTGACTTGGATGAGAACAAGCTTTTTAGTTTGTTTAAGTTTCCTAATGACCGTGTAAAGGACCGTATGCGCAAATCATTTACAAGTAAAGCAGTGGCGATCAATGATATTAGTCTACGAACGATCTCGATAGATGAGGCAAAGCAAGCTTTTAAAACAGGATTTGAAGAAGGTTTAGATATTCATCTTGAGCCCTATCAATTAACAGAAGCGGAAATGAATTACGTTAATAAAATTGCTAAGGATCGTTATGAAAATGACGCTTGGAATTTTATGAGATAAAGAGGGACTAGCATTTATGCTTGTCCCTCTTAATAGGTGAAAGATAAGAATTCATTTTACTCTTTTCACCTGTATGAAGTGCAAGTCTTGAATTAAAGCGAAATCTATCATTTTCAGGAGAAAATCAGATATAAACTCTAGTATTCTCTCATTTTTATTTTCTTTTGCGTTTGACAAATTTATGAAAAGTTGAAACTGATTCAATATATAGTGTTGTTTTATTTTTTTATAACACTATATATTGAATCTGGTTATTTTATATGATATTTTAAGAGTACTTTGAATGAAACAAAGTCTAACTAGAGATTCAATGATTTCTAAACGAACTAGAACTAGCATCGAAACTATTTGAAGGAGTTGTATATATGTCTGTTGTGTTTGGACAAAAAATGAACTTGGATTGGGAACGATTAAACAAAGACATTGGCCTTTTTCCTCAGGTTCACCCTATTACCCCAGATATGAAAACTACACACAAAGGTGTCTCTCGTCTCGTTATGCTTGATCGTTATACGTTCAAGGATACTGAGAAAATTACCTTAACAGCAGGAGACTTTGTTGTCCTTACTATTAAAGAAGACCCTAAATTTCCAGCTCGCGGACTTGGATTTATTCTCGAGATTGATTGGGAAAAGAAACTCGCAAAGGTTTTGGTGGATGAAGAATTCAGGGGAGCGCTTGATGATCCTGGAGAAGCAAAAACGGGAGTGATTGAGCGTCCGTTAGATGTTATCGAAAAGCCACTTGAAGTTTATTATGAGCAGATCGCTAAACGTAATGCAACAGGGCTAGCATCTGTAGAAAAAACGGTAGAAAAACGACAAGAATGGTTCGAAAAGTTTTATCAAGAGCTAGTCAATTTAAACTTTATTCCAGCAGGTCGAGTATTGTATGGTGCAGGTGCTGGTACAGATGTTACGTATTTTAACTGCTATGTAATGCCTTTTGTTCAAGATTCCCGAGAAGGAATTTCGGAACACCGTAAAAAGGTAATGGAGATTATGAGCCGTGGTGGTGGTGTTGGAACAAACGGATCAACACTTAGACCACGCAACACGCTTGCAAAAGGCGTAAACGGCAAATCATCTGGTTCCGTATCATGGCTAGACGACATTGCCAAATTAACGCATCTAGTTGAACAAGGTGGGTCGAGACGTGGTAAATCAGCTTGAGTGCCTCGTCTATAAATAAACCTCGTGAATTGCTGGAAACCCCTAAAGCCAACTGTGCTACAACGTAACTGGAAACAGTAAGCGTGAATGCTTGAAAAATAGTTGGATGAAACAATGGGAGATCAGCAGCCAAGCACCGTTTGGGTGAAGGTTCAACGACCATCGAAAACACACTATAAAGTGGAAGTGAGTAGAGTAGGGGCCAAGTGGCTTCCAAGTGCGAGGATATCCATTATGGATATAAGATATGGTCTGAACGTCTATGGTGACATAGAGAGTTGGAGTAACGAACCAGCGTAACAATTGGCTCAGATGATTATGTTGTCAGACTGGCATCCAGATATTATTGAATTTATTATCTCGAAAATGCAAAATCCACGCATACTGCGTTTCTTAATTGAAAGTACGCAAGATGAAAAAATTAAGAAATTGGCTAAGGACAAGCTAAAATTCACTCCTTTAACAGAACAAGAAAAAGCGATGTACCAAGGAATCATCAATTACAAGAATATTCCAGGGTATGGCGGTTTTAGCGATAAAATTATTGAGCACGCAGAAGAAACGTTAGAAACAGGTGGAACTTTCTCTGTTCATAATTCTGAATTCCTAACAGGAGCTAATATTTCTGTTTGTTTAACGAAGGATTTCATGGAAGCTGTTGAAAAAGACGCTGATTATGAACTGCGTTTCCCTGATGTAGAAAGCTATGATGCTAAAGGGATGAAAATTTATAATGAAGAATGGCATGAAGTAGGAGACGTTCGCGAGTGGGAGAAGCTTGGCTATAAAATACGTACCTACAAGAAAATCAAAGCGAAAGAGCTTTGGAATTTAATCAATATTTGTGCCACTTATTCAGCAGAGCCAGGTATTTTCTTCATCGATAATGCAAACGAAATGACAAATGCAACAGCATACGGTCAAAAAGTCGTTGCAACAAATCCGTGTGGTAGAGTGGCTTAGTTTGCCTCACGTAAAAAACTGCGGAATGAAGCGGGAACCCTGAGAGTGGGAATCCGAACCGAAGGCTAATTGTAAAAGGTTAGTCAGGGGCAGAGCATAGGTTGGTGAAACTGCTGTTACAAGCAGAATATAATCCACCCACGAGGCCGCAGCATTGTGTTTAAACACAATGAAAAGATATGCCGAACTTACAGAAAGTGAACTGTAAGAACTAGAGGATAAAAAGCCTTTAGGATAACAAATTGGAACAACCTCTTGCACCATTTTCTGTTTGTAACTTAGCTGCAGTTAATTTAGCGGAAATGGCTGACAAAGAAACGAAAAAAGTCGACTTTGAAAAGCTGAAAAGAACGGTTGAAGTAGGCGTTCGCATGCAAGATAATGTCATCGATGCAACACCCTACTTCCTAGAAGAAAATAAAAAGCAGGCACTTGGTGAACGTCGTGTAGGTCTAGGTGTCATGGGAATGCATGATCTCCTTATTTACTGCGAAACAGAATATGGTTCTGAAGCAGGAAACAAACTGGTTGATGAAGTATTTGAAGCCATTGCGACAACAGCCTACCGTACGTCTGTTGAACTCGCTACAGAAAAAGGTAGTTTCCCATTCTTAACAGGTGAAACAGTTGAGGAAACAAATCGTCTTCGCCAAGCATTTATTGAAACAGGCTATATGAAAAAAATGCCTGAAGATATTCGAGAATCCATTCTTAAACATGGAATTCGTAATTCACACCTACTTACCGTTGCACCAACAGGATCCACTGGGACGATGGTCGGGGTCTCAACAGGTCTCGAACCTTATTTTTCCTTTTCTTATTACAGAAGTGGAAGATTAGGTAAATTTATTGAAGTCAAAGCAGATATTGTCCAAGAATATTTAGAGCAGCATCCTGAAGTAGATCAAGATAATCTTCCAAACTGGTTTATTACAGCGATGGAATTAGAGCCAGAAGCACATGCTGACACTCAATGTGTCATTCAACGCTGGATTGATAGTTCGATTAGTAAGACCGTTAACGCTCCTAAAGGCTACAGTGTAGAACAAGTAGAAAACGTTTATGAACGTCTATACAAAGGAGGAGCAAAAGGTGGGACTGTTTATGTGGATGGTTCCCGTGATGCACAGGTTCTTACGTTAAAAGCAGAAGAAAATAGCTCTGACGATACACATACACATAAAAAAGACAAACCGAAGCAGCACGTGGTTTTACTTGATACCATCAATGCTCTTCGCTCGACATCTGTCACAATTGGATCAGAAGTTGGCGATACTTGTCCAGTTTGTCGTAAAGGAACAGTTGAAGAAATGGGTGGTTGCAATACTTGTACAAACTGTAACGCCCAATTAAAATGCGGACTGTAATAGAAAGTCACTAAACTTGAAGGACAGAAATTAATTTTCTGTCCTTTTTCTTTTTTTGATTGTCCACCGTACTATTTTCATCTTCTGTTGATTAAAGATGTATCAAGGAATACATCAATGGGAGTGGCTGCTATGAAAATTGACGGTGTATTTTCAGGTGGGGGAATTAAAGGGATTGCTTTAATTGGGGCTTTTGAAGAACTAGAAAATCAAGGCTTTGAATTTGAGCGTGTCGCGGGTACAAGTGCTGGAGCCATCATTGCCGCTTTAATTGCCGCTAAATATACAAGTAAAGAGATTTATCAATTGCTTGATGAACTTGACTTAGAAATGCTGTTAGATGAACGAAAAACATTTCTTCCATTTACTATAACGAAATGGTTCTTTTTGTATTGGCGACTTGGTTTATATAAAGGAAATGAGCTAGAAAACTGGATTACTGATAAATTAGCCAAAAAAGGAATACGAACGTTTGCCGATCTACCACCAAAACAATTAAGGTTTATTGCTTCTGATATTACAAATGGTCGTTTAGTTGTCTTGCCAGATGATTTAATTCAATACGGAATTGATCCCTCATCTTTTTCTGTTGCAAGAGCTATTCGAATGAGTTGTAGCCTTCCTTATTTCTTTGAACCAGTACGATTAAGAGTTGATCGTCATACAAGTCTAATTGTAGATGGGGCTGTCTTAAGTAATTTTCCAATGTGGCTTTTTAATGCAGATAATATCAAAAGAGTAAGGCCTATTATTGGGGTGAAATTAAGTCATGATCAAGAGGAACTCCCACAAAATAAGATTGGTAATGCGATTCAATTGTTTGGAGCATTATTTGAAACGATGAAGGATGCTCATGATGGACGATATATATCAAGAAAACATGAAAAAGATGTGATGTTCATTCCTTCAACTGGAGTATTAACAACAGAATTTACATTAACCGAAGAAAAGAAACAACTCCTTATGCAACAGGGCAGAGATAGTGCAAAAAAGTTTTTAACCACATGGAACTTGATTAAGATGTAATGGGTAATTATCTATATACAACAAAAAAACCAGGTCTCAAAAAAATGAGGCCCGGTTTTTCTTTTTCCCTTTTTTTCCTTCAATTACAGTTAGTTGAGGATTGGATTGATTTTTATTTGCCCTCAATTTTTTAATAGAAGTTAAATTGTTTTGTTTGTTCTTTCGAATTGGCTGATTAGATTCTTTCTGATTATGTCTTTTGAGTGATCTTTTTGCAGCTTTAACAAAGGCTCGTTGCTCACGTTTTGCTGGGCTTGGTTGAGTAAAGCGCCTTACCAGAAAGAAAATAACGGCACTGAACACGAGCATGACAGCGATTCCTTGGAAAAAACCGGCTGGATTTGAAAATAATTGTGAAAACAAACCAATCACCGCAAGGATCATAATTCCGCCAATAATGTAATACAAAATCCGATTTTTCAAGAAAGCCACCTCCCTATGAGCATGATGAGCAATTTTTATTGTTTTTAAACTTCGTTTAAAAATATTTAACAATGAAATACAAAAATATGCAATTTTTCCTAAAATATTTTGTTTCTATACTAAGAATATTCGGAATAAATAACAGAAAATCCTTTAAAAAAGTAAAATTTTATTATAAAAGAGGAGGGTGTATGAAATCCTAAATAAAGGGTAGGGAAGGCTAATATCAATATATTTTTATCTCCCTATATAATATATTCTACTCCAAAAAGGATGAAATCTCTACAATCTTGTTGTTTTTTTCTATTCTTTTTCCATTTATTCAATCTTATGGTTGAAGGGTATGATTTTATTCCAAATGATGCAAAGATTATAAGATATGGGACATAATAGAAATGGAGGTGTTATCAATGTCTGAAGATAACCAGCAAAATGGAGAATTGAAGGAAAAGCCAATGTCGTTTATGACCCTTGTTGTGTTGACAGGCTTAATTATTGGTATTGTTTTAAGCGGTTTAGCCTATCTTGCATACATATTTAACCTCACATCTATTTCGCCTCGTGTCATCTTAGAACCTTGGGCACTAGGGGACTGGAAAAAAGGGTGGCTAGGGACCATTATTTCTATTATCATGATTGGAGTTTTTTCTATTGTTGCAGCAGTTATTTATTATGCAACACTAAGAAAATTCAACAGTATGTGGGTTGGAATTGCTTATGGACTTGTTCTTTTTCTACTGGTTTTCTTTGTATTAAATCCAATTTTTCCAGGGATTAAACCGTTTATAGAAATGAATTTGGATACGCTTATAACCTCGGTATGTTTCTATGTTATATATGGTTTATTTGTCGGTTATACGATCTCCTATGAGGAAAATGAGATTTGTAATCGTCAAAGCAATGGGAAGGATACACAATCAACATAAGCCTTATCATATTGTGAATGAGTTTCCTTATGGTAAAATGTTTATTGTTAGAAATAATAATCAAAAACGTATAAAAAGGCTATTAAATAGCCTTTTTATACGTTTTTGGTTACGGTAAAGGAGAGGAACACTTGGAAAAATTAGAAAAAATCCGTGTAGCCTTAGAAGATCAGGGATTGGATGCGATTTTAATCACAAGTGCTTATAATCGTCGTTATGTATCCAACTTCACTGGAAGCGCTGGTGTTGTGCTGATCAGTCGTGATAAAGCATTATTTATCACAGACTTTCGCTATGTTGAACAAGCGTCAAAACAATGTACAGGTTTTGAAGTTATTCAGCAGAAAGAAACGATTCCTGACGAAATTGCGAAACTAGCTCTTGCACATGGTATTCATAAGATTGGTTTCGAACAAGATTATGTGACATTTTCAACCTATAAAGTATATGAATCAGTTATTCAGGCTGAATTGGTCCCTATTTCAGGTATAATTGAAAAATTTCGCTTGATTAAGACAGAATCAGAGATTAAGATATTAAAGGAAGCAGCTGAGATTGCGGATGATGCATTTAACCATATTTTACAATTTATTGACCTAGGAGTATCTGAGCTTGATGTCTCGAATGAATTGGAGTTCTTTATGAGAAAAGTAGGAGCTACTTCATCCTCTTTTGATACAATTGTTGCTTCTGGTCATCGTTCTGCTCTTCCCCATGGTGTCGCAACAGATAAAGTGATTGAAAAAGGCGATTTTGTTACTCTAGATTTCGGTGCTTATTATCATGGCTACGTCTCAGATATTACTCGTACGATAGCTGTTGGGGAGCCTGATGAAAAGCTAAAAGAAATTTATGAGATTGTTTATGAGGCACAAAAACATGGTGTTACTAGTATTAAACCAGGGATGAGTGGGAAAGAAGCAGATGCTTTGACAAGAGACTATATTACTGAAAAAGGGTATGGCGAATATTTTGGGCATTCGACTGGACATGGAATTGGTTTAGAAGTACATGAAGGTCCTAATCTTTCTCTAAAATCGGATATCGTTCTCGAACCAGGTATGGTGGTAACCGTTGAACCAGGTATTTATATCCCTGGACTTGGTGGTGTACGGATTGAAGATGATACCTTAATCACAAATAAAGGTAACGAAACTTTAACAAATTCAACAAAAGAACTCATTATTCTATAAATGACTTTAGGAGGATTACTTATATGATTTCAGTTAACGATTTTAAAACAGGCTTAACAATTGAAGTGGACGGTGGCTTGTGGCGTGTTATGGATTTCCAACATGTTAAACCAGGTAAAGGAGCGGCATTTGTTCGTTCAAAGCTTCGCAATTTACGTACAGGAGCAGTTCAAGAAAAAACCTTCCGTGCAGGAGAAAAGGTAGCAAAAGCACAAATTGACAATCGTAAAATGCAGTACTTATATGCGAACGGTGACCAACATGTATTTATGGATAATGAATCTTATGATCAAATTGAATTATCAGCAGATGCGATTGAATATGAATTGAAGTTTTTAAAAGAAAATATGGAAATCCATATTATGTTATTCCAAGGAGAATCACTTGGGATCGAGCTTCCAAATAGTGTTGAATTAGAAGTAACGGAAACAGAACCAGGTATTAAAGGAGATACTGCTTCTGGTGGTACGAAACCAGCAACAGTTGAAACAGGTCTTGTTGTACAAGTTCCATTCTTTGTTAATCAGGGAGATCGTTTGATCGTTAATACAACTGACGGAAGCTATGTGTCCAGAGCTTAAGTCAGTAGACTTGCTCTAGAAATATCATCTCATGTAAAAACAAAAAAATATGAATAACCAAAGCAATGGCCAGAAGGCTGTTGCTTTTTTGCATTTTCAAAAAACAAACTACCCTCGTATTCATTCACTCCCTTTTTAAAAATAAATCTAGGTCATAATGTGGCCAAGCAGGCATACATTTTAATGAACGATCATTCCTGAATAATGGAGGAGGAAAATCAAATTGGAAGTAGTCCTATCCTTTTTACCTAAAAGTATCTCTGATCAAATGAAGAAAATCCCTCCTACTGAACGAAAAAAAATAGAAGAGATTCGTGTACGTGTTCATCGACCTCTGGAGATTTCCATAAGAGGTAACGCGCATTTCCTATCCTATATAGTTCAACCAGAAGATGCGGTTCATTTACTAAATAAAATTAGCCAATTTTCCATATATGCGCTCGAAGAAGAACTGAAGCGTGGGTATATTACGATTGAAGGAGGCCATCGTGTAGGCTTGGCTGGTAAAGTAATCCTTGATGATGGAAAAGTAAAGGCCATACGGGATATTTCTTCCTTTAATATTCGAATTGCCAAAGAAAAAATTGGGATTGCGGATCCGCTTATTAACGATATATATGTAGGGAATTGGCTACATACGATGATTATTGGACCACCACAAACAGGAAAAACAACCTTATTGAGAGATATTGCTCGTATCATTTCAAGTGGAGGTGAGAAAGGACAATTTGAGGCTTCGAAAGTCGGAATCGTGGATGAACGATCAGAAATTGCGGGCTGTGTTGCTGGAATTCCTCAAATGTCTTTTGGGCCAAGAATCGATGTGTTGGATGCATGTCCAAAAGCAGAAGGCATGATGATGATGATTCGTTCTATGAGTCCAGATGTTCTCGTAGTGGATGAGATTGGTAGGCAAGAAGACAGCGAAGCCATTATGGAAGCTGTAAATGCTGGAATAAAGCTCATTATGACGACACATGGTCAATCATTAGATGAAATTAGGAAAAGACCTACCTTAAAGACAATCCTGAATGAACAAATTTTTCAACGTTTTATCATATTAAATAGAAGCCATGGGCCTGGAACCATTACTTGTGTAACAGATCATGCCGGCAGAGAGTTACATTCAAAAGTGAGAGTGACTTAAATGATCAAAATGATCGGAGCCATTTTGATTATATTCGCGACAACATGGGCAGGTTTCGAAGCAGCCAAACAATTAACTGAGCGGCCTCGTCAACTTCGCGTGTTAAAGACAGCGCTTCAATCATTAGAGGCAGAAATTATGTACGGTCATACACCTCTTCATGAGGCGGCTAGAAGGTTGGCAGCGCAACTACCTAGTCCATTAGATAATTTTTTTTCCCTATTTGCTAACAAACTAACCGAAACAGAAACGGTTGTCCGAGATGCATGGGAAGAGAGCTTGAAGGATGTGTGGGGAAAGACAGCACTAAAGAACAATGAATTTGAAATTATGAAACAATTTGGCGAAACGCTTGGTCGCCATGATCGAATATCTCAACAGAAACAGATTTTGCTTACGTTAACCCATCTAGAAAGGGAGGAAAGTGAAGCGCGTGAAAAGCAATTAAAATATGAAAAAATGGTGAAAAGTATAGGCTTCTTATCAGGGTTATTACTAACGATTTTATTAATGTAGTGGTGAGGGGGAAACAAGATGGGGTTAGAGGTAGATATTATTTTTAAAATTGCCGGGGTTGGGATTGTAGTTGCTTTTTTGCATACAATCCTTGATCAAGTTGGTAAAAAAGAATATGCCCAGTGGGTGACTTTATTTGGATTTATTTACATTTTATTCATGGTTGCATCCATCGTAGATGATCTTTTTCAAAAAATTAAATCGGTCTTTTTATTTCAAGGATAAAGGGGGGCTCTGCGATTGAAATTTTTCAAATAGTTGGAATCGCACTGGTTGCTACCTTCCTTGCTTTAATTTTAAAAGAACAGAAACCCAATTTTGCTTTTCTATTAATTATTTTTACTGGATGTGCCATCTTTTTATTTTTAGTCGATCAAATTTATGCCATTATCTCTATGATTGAAAAGATGGCCATCAGTGCAAACGTAAACCTTGTGTATGTAGAAACGATTTTAAAGATTATTGGTATTGCCTATATTGCTGAGTTTGCGGCTCAAATTTCGAAAGATGCTGGACAAGGGTCGATTGCTTCCAAAATAGAGTTAGGTGGGAAAATATTAATATTAGCAATGGCTATTCCGATATTAACCGTTTTGATTGAAACGATTATTCAGCTCATTCCCAATTAGTCAACCGTAATAAAATAAACATAACATTTCGAAAAATGCAGTATGTACAAGCATATGGACGCAGTGATTCTAGTCTGCGTGCCTTGTTGATTGAGTAGCTTACGCTTTTCAAATAAAGAGGTGAAAGATTTGAAACAAAAGTTGACGACTATTCTCCTAGTGTATATTGTCGCCTCCTTTCTCCTTATTCCAAGTGTACAAGCCTCACCACAAACTGGAAATCCAAGCGAGGATACCGTATTAGAAGATATGGTGGATTCCCAACTAGAATCATTAAATATGGATGAACTGAAAGTCTTTTGGGAGGACATTATGGATAAGTATGGTGGATTATTGCCTGAAAGCCAAAAAGGTAGCATATACGATTTTATCAGAGGAGAAAAAGAGTTTTCTTTGAAGGAATGGTTTTCAGGTGCTTTAAAATTTACCTTTCACGAAGTGATTGCTAATGGAAAGCTGCTAGGCTCCTTGGTTCTGCTAACTGTTTTTAGTATGTTTTTACAATCCTTACAAAATGCATTTGAAAATGGGGCCATTAGTAAAGTGGCTTATGCAGTCATTTTTATGGTACTTGTTATTATTGCTTTGAATAGTTTTCATGTAGCGATTTCATATGCCTTAGAAGCGATCAATACGATGACCAGCTTTATTATGGCTTTAATTCCATTATTGCTCGCTTTAATTGCTGCATCCGGGGGGCTTGTATCAGCTGCCTTTTTCCACCCCGTTATTCTGTTTTTAATGAATATTAGTGGGGTTTTCATCCAATATATCGTTTTGCCACTATTATTTTTAGCTGCTTTATTAAGCATTGTAAGTGTTATGAGTGATCAATATAAAGTAACTCAACTCGCTAATTTGCTACGAAATGGAAGCATTGCTCTTCTTGGTCTCTTTTTCACTATATTTCTTGGTGTGATTTCGGTTCAAGGAGCATCAGCAGCTATTACAGACGGCATTACGATACGTACAGCTAAGTTTCTAACAGGCAACTTTATTCCAGTTATTGGAAGGATGTTTACGGATGCAACGGATACGGTACTCAGTGCTTCCGTATTATTAAAAAACACCGTTGGGATTGCTGGCGTTGCCATATTGCTTATTATCGTTGCCTTTCCAGCGGTAAAAATACTAGTCATTGCCCTTATTTATAAGTTTGCAGCAGCTATTTTGCAGCCGTTAGGGGGCGGTCCCATTATCAAGTGTCTCGATATTATTGGGCAAAGTATTATTTATGTATTCGCAGCACTCTCCATTGTCTCTTTGATGTTTTTTTTAAGTATTACAGTCATTGTAGCGGCTGGAAATTTAACGGTTATGGTTAGGTAGGAGGTGCAAGATGGAATTTATTAAAGAATGGGTTACAAATATTATTTTATTTGTTCTATTTGCGACGATGGTTGACATGCTCCTTCCTAATTCTAAATTTCAAAAATACACAAAAATGGTCATAGGTCTATTATTAATTGCGATTATTTTAACACCCATATTTAAATTAGTCTCACAAGATTTTGAACAAACAGTGGCTGCTATTCCTAAATTACAAGGAAATAATGAATATCAAATGAAAAATTTAATAGAATTGCAGAAAAGTGAAATAGAAGCCTCACAAGATGCATATATTTTAAAACAAATGGCTGTCCAGCTGAAAGAGGACGCAGAGGAGGAGTTGATGGATCAATACGGTTTAGTCATTGCAGATATCGATTTATTAGTAGATAAAGATGATCAACGTCCCTTCCCGGAAAACTTACAAAAGGTAGTTATTCAATTAAAACAACCAAATGAAGAGACAGAAGCCGTAGAAGTTGTAAAGTCAATCGAAATTAATGCACAGGAACCTCTGACACCAAAAACGAAAACGGAAAATAACGATAAAATAGCACAACTCCTTTCACGAAAATGGAATGTAGATGCAGACGCAATTGAACTACAGATAGAAAGGGGGGACAAGACGACAGAATGAAACAAGATAAAGGACCTCTGTCATGGTTTAAAAAACAGTTTTTCAAAGAAGAACAGGGAGAAAGTAAAAAGGGAAAATATCCTTATTTAGTATTAGTTCTTTTATTTGGAACAGTGATTATGTTGATTAGTAATCTATTTATGAAGGAGGAAAAGTCTACGAATGTTTTACCGGCTTTTAGTAGCGGTGAAGACCAACAAGAAGAAGTTGAGACATTTGGACAAAAGGATAAGATCGAAAACAATGAGATAGATGCATATGAAAAGGCCTATGAAGCTCAATTAAAGGAGGCGCTTGATACCATTGTTGGAGTTAGTGATGTCACGGTTGTTGTGAATGTAGATGCAACGGAGAAACAAGTATTAGAAAAGAATAAAAGCACTCAAACTCAACTGACAGATGAAACAGATCGCGAAGGAGGAAAAAGAAAAGTAGAGGATCGTTCTTCTGATGAACAACTCGTCATTATTCAGAATGGAGAAAGGGAAGTTCCCATTGTCATTGAAACGAAAAAACCCGCTATTCGTGGTGTTCTTGTCGTCGCAAAAGGGGCTGATAATATTCAAGTGAAAAAATGGATTGTTGAAGCTGTCACAAGATCGCTAGATGTTCCAAGCCATCGAGTTTCAGTATTACCGAAAAAAACGAAGGGGGATTCATAGATGTTATTAAAAAAACAAACGGTATGGCTATTAACAATGTTAAGTTTGGTTGTTGTGTTATCTGTTTATTACCTTACATCTCCAGAGCAGCAACAGAATGAATTAGCTGGAGTTGAGGAGAAAGAGGAAACGGAGCAAATGGAAGAGAATACAGTAGAAGATCTAGTATCAAATGGTGCTGATGAAGATGCTCAAATCATTACGAATGCTGCAGGAGATGAGGCATTTGAAACACTTCGAATGCAGTTAGAAGATGAGCGTAGTCAAAAGAAAGAAGACTTAACGAAAACAATTGGATCCACTGAACTTCCAGTTGAAGAACGTAGTGAGGCAAAAGAACAAATGGATGAGTTAAATGAGATTGCTCAAAAAGAAGCATTACTCGAAACGTTAATTAAAGCGATGAATTATGAGGACGTATTAGTCCGTGCGGATGGGGAACAAGTGAATATTACTGTTAAAGCAGAAAAACAATCTACGGCTGAAGCAAATAAAATTATCCAAACGGTAAGAAGTGAAGTAGGGCCACTACATGCTGTAGTAGAATTTCAAATGGCTAAATAATAGCGAGTCCATCTAAGTAAGGGAGGAAAAGCATCAAGCTTTTTCTCTCTTATTTTCAATTTTTTATCTGTATATTAATCCATTTGCCAAAGAAATTTTCTCGCCTATGAGAAGAGGCAAAGATGTCCTCATCGACGCTAGTGTTGTACAATAGTATAGACAGTTGCTTCTATGTATAAAAAGAAAAGTAGTGTCGATGATGGTAGAGGATAGAACAAACGATTATTGTAATTATACAAGGTCTTATCGTATGATATTATTATCTGGTATAAATTTGAGTGCAGGAGGCTTTAAAACGATGTTAAAGGTGCAAGAAATTAGAGAATTAATAAAACTCATTGATCATTCAACTATTGATGAATTTACTTTTGAACATGATGGTTCTAAAATAAAAATGAAAAAGAATCCAGTTGGAATGGTTCATGTTGAACAGTCTGTCAAACAACCAGCTGTAAAAGAGTTTCAAAAATCAAAGGTTACTGAGCAACCTACCCCACAAGCAGTGGCAACGGAAGCTGTAAGTGAACCGGAAAAAACAGTAGTAGTAGAAGAATCTAATCTACATAAAATTACTTCTCCAATGGTCGGAACGTTTTATGAATCTTCCTCTCCTGATACGGATGCTTATGTAAAAGTAGGATCAAAAGTAAAGAAGGATTCGATTGTATGTATTGTTGAAGCCATGAAACTATTTAATGAAATTGAAGCAGAAGTGGATGGCGAAATTGTAGAAGTGCTTGTAAAAAATGGAGAGTTGGTCGAATTTGGTCAACCTTTGTTTCTAGTTAAGCCTGAATAAGGAGTTGCTTTTTGAATGATAAAGAAACTGTTGATAGCAAACAGGGGAGAAATTGCCGTAAGGATTATTCGCGCTTGTCGCGAACTTGGAATTGAATCGGTAGCTGTATTTTCAGAAGCTGATAAAGAAGCTCTTCATGTCCAACTAGCGGATGAAGCGTATTGTATCGGTCCGACAGCTTCAAAGGATAGCTACTTAAATTTTACGAACATCATAAGTGTAGCCAATCTTACTGGCTGTGACGCGATTCATCCAGGATATGGTTTTTTGGCAGAGAATGCTGATTTTGCTGAACTATGCCGTGATTGTAATATTATCTTTGTAGGTCCCACTCCTGAAGCCATATCCAAAATGGGCACAAAGGATATTGCTCGTGAAACGATGAGAGAAGCAGGTGTACCGATTGTTCCTGGCTCTAAGGGCATTATTAACACGACTGAGGAAGCCATCGAATTGGCGAATAAGATTGAATATCCTGTCATCATCAAAGCAACAGCAGGTGGCGGTGGAAAAGGAATTCGTGTTGTTCGTAATGAGGCTGAGTTAATAAAGGGAATCAATATTACACAGCAAGAAGCGTTAACGGCGTTTGGAAATCCGGGTGTTTATATAGAGAAGTATATCGAGGATTTCCGTCATGTTGAAATTCAAGTATTAGCTGATAACCTTGGGAATACCATCCATCTAGGAGAAAGAGATTGCTCGATCCAAAGAAGGATGCAAAAACTGTTAGAAGAAAGCCCATCGCCAGCTTTAGACGGAGAAATTCGTGAGGAAATGGGGAATGCTGCTGTAACAGCTGCAAAAGCAGTTAATTATACGGGTGCAGGAACAGTAGAATTTATCTATGATTACCAGAGTCGGAAATTTTATTTTATGGAAATGAATACTCGTATCCAAGTAGAACACCCGGTTACCGAAATGGTTACAGGAACGGATCTCATAAAAGAACAAATTTATGTGGCATCAGGTGAAAAGCTAAGTTTAATTCAAGAAGATGTTACCTTTACAGGATGGTCGATTGAGTGCCGTATTAATGCAGAAAATCCAGAAAAGAATTTTATGCCCTCACCAGGGAAGATTAATATGTACTTAGCACCGGGTGGATTAGGCGTTCGAGTTGATTCAGCTGTATATCCAGGCTATACGATTCCACCATATTATGATTCAATGATTGCAAAAGTTATCACATATGGAAAAACGCGAGATGAAGCTATTTCACGAATGAAAAGAGCATTAAGCGAATTTGTGATTGAAGGCATTCATACGACGATTCCGTTTCATCTTAAATTGCTTAATCATGAAAAATTCGTCAATGGCGAGTTTAATACAAAGTTTTTAGAATTATATGATGTGATGAAATCAGACAAATAAGAGGAGGATATCAAGATGAGCGAAAACAACATTCTAGAAATGAGTGCAGGTAGTAACAATCTTGGTAAAGTAGAAATTGCTCCTGAGGTGATTGAGGTAATCGCGGGAATCGCTGCATCTGAAGTTGAAGGTGTAGCACAAATGAGGGGGAATTTTGCTTCTGGTGTCGTTGAGCGTTTGGGGAAAAAGAATCACGGCAAAGGAGTAAAGGTTGAGCTTTTAGAGGAAGGAATTAAAGTGGATGTGTACTGTGTCATGAAATTTGGCGTCTCTATTCCAAATGTAGCTCAAGGCATCCAAGATAATATCCGTCAAGCACTGTTCGATATGACGGCCTTAGAAACGCTTGAAATCAATATACATGTTGTTGGAATTCAATTTGAAAGCAATCATCCAGAACCAGAGGTTGAAGAAGAGATGTAGACACTAAATACCAAGGACAAAACTGTCTTTGGTATTTTTTTGTGAAAAAAAGGGAATTGAATAGTAAGTGAAATATTTACATTATTTATCCAATCCTATTATAAACACAAATAAAATTCGAAGGAGAGTGCGAATACTTTCGAGATATGCTATTATCGTGTTATGTGAAAATGGACATGATAATATTTATCACGTCTTAACGGGCAGTAAAACCCCACTTATGGAAGTTTCATTTTAAATTCAAATAGGATGAAGACCTTACGTATTTATTATTAAGGCTGTTTTCGCATAGATTGTTGTTTTCCGAATGAATGTCTAAACCCGTATTCATCAAGAGGTCGGGGCATCTTTTCGTCACAATACCTATGTGTTCAATATCAAAATGAGTATTTCGTTTCTATTGATCGTATGAAAAGCAACAAAGTTTACGAAAAGAGCCATTATTAAAGGAGTTATTAAATAATATGAAAAGAAGAACTGCTAGGGAAAAGGCTTTACAGGCTATTTTTCAAATTGATATTAGTCAAACAACAACGGAAGATGCACTTGAGCATGTACTTGAAGGAAATCCGAGTGATCATTATTTAAATCGACTTGTAACTGGAGTGGTTGAGCATATAGAAGCAATCGATGCCCATATAACGAAACATTTAGAAAAATGGACACTTGAACGTCTGGCTCATGTTGATCGTAATCTATTAAGATTATCTGTGTATGAACTTTTATATTGTCAAGATGATGTACCAGTGAATGTGGTCATTGACGAGGCAGTTGAAATTGCAAAGATTTATGGTGATGAGCAATCAAGCAAGTTTATTAACGGTGTCCTTTCTAATGTGAAAAATACTCTACAAGAGTCTTCCCGTGAATCATAATCTTGTAGGGAAGAAAAATCCCCATCGACGGAAGTTTCCTTTATAATAATATAGAGAAAGAGTTCGTTTTAAGGAGTTTGTTATGATGGAGCAACGCTACTTAACGGTCAATGCTTTAACGAAATATATAAAACGAAAATTTGATGTAGATCCCCATTTACAAGGCGTTTTTGTAAAAGGGGAAATTTCAAACTTTAAGCAACATTCAAGTGGACATATGTATTTTACTTTAAAAGATGAGAAGGCAAGAATTTTGGCCGTCATGTTTTCGAGTTACAACCAGAAAATAAAATTCTCCCTTGAAAATGGAATGAAGGTTTTGTTGCGCGGTGATGTGACTTTATATGAACCAAGCGGACAATATCAAATTTATGTAAAAGAAATACAACCGGATGGTATCGGTGATCTTTATTTAGCCTTTGAACAGTTAAAGGAAAAACTCACACGTGAAGGATTATTTGCTGCGGAGGATAAACAAAGTTTATCCAAATTCCCTAATACAGTAGGAGTTGTCACTTCACCAACAGGAGCTGCTGTCCGGGATATTATCACAACGATTAAAAGACGTTATCCCATCGCAAAAGTATTGATCTTCCCAGCTCTTGTCCAAGGGGAGCAAGCAGCACCTTCTATTGTATCTGCGATCAAGCAAGCAAACGAGAGAGAGAATCAGGTTGATACTTTAATTATCGGGCGTGGTGGGGGATCCATTGAAGAATTATGGGCTTTTAATGAAGAAATCGTAGCAAGAGCGATTTATGAATCAGAGGTACCGATTATTTCAGCAGTTGGACATGAAACAGATTTCACAATTGCTGATTTTGTTGCTGATCTTCGGGCACCAACTCCAACAGCAGCTGCTGAACTGGCAGTTCCACATATAGATGAGTGGATAGAACGTGTTTTTACGAGGCAATCTCGTTTAATAAGGGCTATGAAAGAAAAAATTAGCCTACAAAAGAATAAGTTAGGGAGACTTGAAAAGTCCTATGCTTTTCGCTATCCACATCGACTTTATGAGCAGAAATTAGAGCAACTTGATAAAAAGACAGAGCAACTTGTTAACAGTTCACAGAAGCTTTTTTCTGTAAAAATGGAACAATTGGAGCGAGTAGAAAAAAGATTAGGTCGGAACCATCCTGATGCAAAAATTCAAGAAGTAAAGGAATCTTTTGCTAAATCGACAAAGGGATTAACTCGAGCTATGATGTCCATTTTGGCAAAAAAAGAAGCTGATTTTTCAAATCGATTGTCAACGCTTGAGGCACTCAGTCCGTTGAAAATAATGGAACGAGGCTACAGTCTTGCTTATAATGAGAATGATATATTATTAAAAAGTGTAAAACAAGTACAAGTAAAAGAAACAGTTCGCATCAAACTATCTGATGGAGCAATTATATGTGAAGTAACGGATAAAGAGGAGTGAAGCTGATGTCTGAAGAAAAAACAGTAACCTTCGAAGAAGCAATGGAAGAGTTAGAAACCATTGTAGAACGGCTTGAAGAAGGCGATGTTCCTTTAGAAGAAGCCATTTCAATCTATAAAAAGGGAATGGAATATTCAAAGCTTTGTCACGATAAATTGAAAAATGTGGAAGAACAATTGACGCAAATATTGACAGCTGATGGTCATACAGAAACATTTTCCATTCCAGAGGAGGAGTGAATGTTGGCAAGCTCAAAACTAGATGTTTTTTCAAATGAATATAAAGATTTACTTGAAAAACAATTTCGAGTGAGTCTTGATCAATTAGAAGCTCCTGCCATTCTGAAAGAGGCGATGTTGTACTCTCTTGAAGCAGGAGGGAAACGGATTAGACCTCTTTTGTTATTTGCCACGCTTCATGCTTTTGATAAGAATCCTGTCATTGGCTTATATCCAGCAGCTGCAATTGAAATGATCCATACATACTCATTAATTCACGATGATTTACCAAGCATGGATAATGATGATTTAAGAAGGGGAAAACCAACAAATCATAAAGTGTTCGGTGAAGCCAATGCCATATTGGCTGGAGATGCTCTTTTAACCTATAGCTTTCAACTAATGGCAGAAGCACCAGAACCATCCGTTTCATTAAAAGCCAAGCTTGCTTTAATCCAGCTGTTAGCTAAATCATCGGGTCCAGAAGGAATGGTTGGTGGGCAGGTTGCGGATATGCTTGGGGAACAGAAGGATTTAAATTTGCATGATCTAGAGTATATTCATGTTCATAAAACAGGGAAATTATTAACTTGCAGTGTAATGGCTGGGGCTATTATTGCTGATGTCAGTGAAGAACAGATGGGACATTTACAACAATTCTCCTATCATTTAGGATTGGCTTTTCAAATTCGTGATGACCTTCTTGATGTGGACGGTGATGAGAGTTTACTTGGTAAACCAGTTGGAAGTGATGAGGGGAATCATAAAACAACGTACCCAGCACTGTTAGGCATTGATGAAGCAAAGGAAGCTCTTAAGAATCATATCATGTTAGCTAAACAACATCTCACGAAAACAGGTGCTCGTACAGAGTTACTTGAAGACATAACAGACGTTGTTGCAAAAAGAAATTATTAATCATGTTTAATCTAGAAAATAGATTATGTATGATAAAGATACCGTTATCACGCTTTATGTGTTAGCGGTTCTTTTTTCAACATGAGAAAATGTATAGGATGCTGAACAGAAAGCGTTTGGAAAATCCATTGTGATAAGGTAATCTAAAGTTATGTTGAAATAGCTAGAAGGGTGACAATGCTTTCCCTTTTAGGGGTGTACAGTTAGACATTCTCTTAATGGATCGTCCACTGATGTGAGAGTGTATTTTGTGAATAAATAGAAATGAAAGTGAGTGATCCAACCGAATGGATCTTTTAGATATTAAGGACCCCTCGTTTTTAAAAGAACTGTCCATGAATGAATTGGAGAACCTAAGTAAAGAGATTCGCCAGTTTTTAATTGGTAAGCTTTCTGTAACAGGAGGTCACATTGGACCAAATCTAGGAGTTGTTGAGTTAACCATTGCCCTTCATAAAAGCTTTGATAGTCCGAATGATAAAATCATTTGGGATGTTGGCCATCAATCGTATGTTCATAAAATTTTGACGGGGAGGGCAAGAGAATTTGATTCCTTGCGTCAATATAAAGGATTGAGTGGATTCCCAAAAATGGCTGAAAGTGAGCATGATGTTTGGGAGACAGGTCATAGCTCAACCTCTTTATCTGCTGCTATGGGAATGGCGATTGCCCGAGATTTAAAGAAGGAAAAATCGTTTATCCTCCCTGTCATCGGGGACGGAGCACTTACGGGTGGAATGGCACTGGAAGCATTAAATCATATTGGCGATGAGAAGAAAAATATGATCGTGATTTTAAATGATAATGAAATGTCAATTGCCCCCAATGTTGGTGCTCTTCATAGTGTCCTTGGTCGATTGCGTACAGCTGGCAAGTATCAGTGGGCAAAGGAAGAATTAGAAATGCTATTGAAGAAGATTCCTGCTGTAGGTGGAAAACTGGCTTCAACCGCAGAACGGGTTAAAGATAGTTTGAAATACTTATTGGTATCAGGAGTCTTTTTTGAAGAAATGGGATTTACTTATCTAGGACCTGTTGATGGGCATAACTATGAAGACTTATTTGACAATTTAAATTATGCGAAGAAAACAGAAGGACCTATTTTACTTCATGTCATCACAAAAAAAGGGAAAGGCTATGACCCCGCTGAAAGTGACCGAACGGGTAGTTGGCATGGAACTGGACCTTACAAAATTGAAACAGGTGATTTTGTTAAACCTGTTCACTCGCCACCTGCTTGGAGTAAGCTTGTTAGCGAAACAGTGAGAAGGTTAGCAAGAGAAGATGCTCGAATTGTAGCGATTACACCTGCTATGCCTGTCGGTTCGAAGCTTGAAGGCTTTGCGAGTGAGTTTCCTAATCGAATGTACGATGTAGGGATTGCTGAACAACATGCAGCCACAGTAGCAGCAGGACTTGCAACACAAAAAATGAAACCATTTTTGGCTATTTATTCAACTTTTTTACAGCGAGCATATGATCAAGTTGTACATGATATTTGTCGTCAAAATTTAAATGTCTTTATTGGAATTGATCGGGCAGGACTTGTCGGTGCAGATGGAGAAACCCATCATGGTGTATTCGATATTGCCTTTTTACGACATCTACCTAATATGGTGATTATGACGCCAAAGGATGAAAATGAGGGCCAGCATATGGTTTACACCGCTACTCAATATGATGATGGTCCGATCGCTATGCGTTTTCCACGTGGAAATGGACTGGGTGTTCCATTAGATGAGACACTTAAGGAAATTCCAATTGGAACATGGGAAGTATTGAAAGAGGGTCATGATGCGGCCATTTTAACATTTGGAACGACGATTCCGATGGCTATGGAAGCTGCAGCACTATTAGAAAAGCAGGGTAATTCGGTTAAAGTAATTAATGCGCGTTTTATTAAACCATTAGATCGGGCATTACTAACATCATTATTCCAATTAAATATTCCGCTGTTGACTATTGAAGAAGCCGTTCTTCAAGGCGGTTTTGGAAGTGCTGTTCTAGAGTTTGCTCATGGTAACGGATTCCATCATACGGAAATTAGTTGTATGGGGATTCCTGATCAATTTATTGAACACGGAAGTGTTAAGGAGTTATGGAAAGAAATTGGTTTAACAACAAAAGAAGTGGTAAAGAAAATTAATAAAATGGTCATAAAAAAACAAAAAAGGGCATGAAAAATGAAAAGTAAGAAAGAACGCGTAGATGTTTTATTAGTAGAGCAGGGCTTGTTTGAAACAAGAGAGAAAGCAAAGCGAGCTGTTATGGCTGGAATCATTTATAGTAATGAAACTCGTTTAGATAAACCTGGAGAAAAAATTCCTTCTGATTCCATGCTCAAGGTAAAGGGAAAAACACTTCCCTATGTGAGTAGGGGAGGTCTTAAGTTAGAAAAGGCTTTAAACGTTTTTGACGTGGATATAAAAGATAAGATTTTATTGGATATAGGGGCTTCCACAGGAGGGTTTACAGATTGTGCCCTCCAAAATGGAGCATCCATGTCGTATGCACTGGATGTTGGGTATAATCAATTAGCATGGAAGCTTAGGCAGGATGAACGAGTCGTGGTCATGGAAAGGACAAACTTTCGCTATGTAACGCCAAGTGATTTAGATGGTAGAATGCCGAATTTTGCTTCCATTGACGTATCCTTTATTTCCTTGAAGCTCATTCTCCCAGTATTGAAAACCTTATTAGTACCAGGTAGCGATGTTGTAGCACTTATTAAGCCACAATTTGAAGCCGGTCGTGAGCAGGTAGGAAAAAAAGGGATTGTGAGAGATCCGAAAGTTCATGAAAAGGTCATTGAAACGATGATCGATTATTCACTGCAATTGGGTTATGATGTGAAAAATTTGTCTTTCTCACCGATTACAGGTGGAGAAGGGAATATTGAATTTCTTATTCATTTGTTTTGGGCTGAGGAAAAAGAAGAAGGGATGAACGACTTAACGGTAACCCCAGTAGAAATCGTTCAAACTGCCCATATGGAGTTAAAAACAAAAGAAAAAGAAGAATAAGGTAAAGTATTCTTCTAATTGAGAAAAGTGGAAATATAGGCTAAGATAGAAAGAGATAGTTTGTTCGGTATCGGGTATATGAGGTGAGAAAATGACGAAAGGTCAACGACATATAAAGATTCGTGACATTATAGCCAACAATGAGATAGAGACACAGGATGACTTAGTATCTACATTAAAGAATGCAGGGTACAATGTAACACAAGCAACCGTGTCACGAGATATAAAAGAACTCCATTTAATAAAGGTACCCTTATCAGACGGACGATATAAATATAGTCTCCCCGCTGATCAACGATTTAACCCGTTACAAAAGCTGAAAAGAAATTTGATGGACGCCTTTGTTCGAATCGATGCTGCAGGACACCTTCTCGTGATGAAAACATTACCAGGAAACGCGATGGCGATTGCAGCCTTAATCGATAATTTAGATTGGGACGATATATTAGGGACCGTTAGTGGGGATGACACAATTTTAGTCATTTGTCGAACGGAAGAGGATACAGAAATAGTTTCAAATCGTTTTCTTGAATTGCTTTAAAAAAGAGGTGGATAGTTATGCTAAGTGAATTATCGGTTAAAAACTTTGCGATCATTGAAGCTCTTTCCATTTCATTTGAGAAAGGATTAACGGTTTTAACTGGAGAAACTGGTGCGGGGAAATCCATTATTATCGATTCTATTCATTTACTCGTTGGTGGAAGAGGTTCTTCAGATTTTGTCCGGCATGGAGAAGCTCGGGCAGAAATTGAAGGGCTTTTTCTGCTTGAAAAACCGAGTCATCCCGTATTTTCAAAAGCGAAAGAATTTGGTATTGAGATTGAAGATGCAATGATTGTACTCAGACGAGAGATTTCTAAAAGTGGTAAAAGTGTCTGCCGAATAAATGGAAAGCTTGTAACAACTTCAACTTTACGAGAAATTGGAGGTACACTTGTTGATATCCATGGACAGCATGAGCACCAAGAATTAATGGATGAGTCTAGACATTTATCTCTTTTAGATCAGTATGGGAAAAGTCGTATCGTTACAGCACTAGCTGAATATAGAAAAATTTATCATGCTTACGAACAAACCGTGCGGAAATTAAAAAGTTTAAATGAAAATGAACAACAAATGGCCCATAGACTTGATTTAATTCAATTTCAACTTTCAGAAATTCAGCAGGCAAATTTAAAAATAAATGAAGATGAGATACTGTTAGAAGAAAAAAAGCAACTTTCTAATTTTGAACGTATTTATGAGGCCATCCAAGCTAGTTATAATGCTCTTCAAGGTGAACATAAGGGGCTAGATTGGATTAGTCTTGCAATGGGTCAAATGGAAGGTGCATCTGAGTTGAGCGAAAACTATAAAGAGTTAGCAGAATCGGTTTCGAATAGTTATTATTTATTGGAGGATGTGGCCCAATCCTTACGTACCGAGTTAGACAATCTTGAATATAATCCTGGGAGATTAAATGAGATTGAAGATCGATTGAATGAAATCAATCAGTTGAAACGTAAATACGGACATTCAATTCCAGAGATCGTAGAATATGGTGCAAAAATTGAAGAAGAGTTGGAAACGCTACAAAATAAAGAAACACATATCGATCAGCTGCAAAAAGAGCTATTATCATTAAAAAAGGATTTGATGATTGAAGGAAATGAGCTCACTAATTTACGAAAAAAATTAGCCGAAAAGCTGACAGATGCCATTCATAGTGAATTACAAGAGCTATATATGCAAAAAACAGTCTTTGAAGTGAATTTTAATAGTGGAGAAAATTTTATTTCAAAAAGCGGTTTAGATATGGTTGAATTTTACATAACGACAAACCCTGGTGAACCATTAAAACCATTATCCAAAATTGCTTCAGGTGGTGAACTTTCTCGAATTATGCTTGCTTTAAAGAGTATTTTTTCAAAGCATCAAGAAGTTACCTCCATCATATTTGATGAAGTAGATACGGGTGTAAGTGGAAGAGTTGCACAGGCGATTGCCGAAAAAATTCATAAAGTTTCATCTGATTCCCAAGTCCTTTGCATCTCGCATCTACCACAAGTGGCTGCGATGGCAGATACTCATTTATATATTGCAAAAGCAACGAAAGATGGTCGAACGAAAACAACGGTTACACCACTTACCGAAGAAGAAAAAATTGGAGAAATTGGGCGTATGATTTCAGGTGTTGAAATAACCGATTTAACGAAGGAACATGCAAAAGAACTTCTCCATTTAGCACATAATAGTAAAGCATAAAAAACCTCTGAAGCCTTATTGGGTTTCAGAGGTTTTTTATGCTTTTTAAAGGAAATAAAACCCTGTTTAAAGGAAGTTTCGCTTTATACTGCGATATATTTCCTTAGTGTACAGTTTTTTTATTGATGGTTCAGTTATAAATGTGCTGCTTGCAGGCAAAATTAAAGATGTAGCCATTTAGACGGTTTGACTAGAAGCGAGGAGAGTGAATGTTTTGAATAAAGACTTCTTAAGAAAACTAATTGGTGGAATTCTCCTTGTTTCATTAATTGCTATATGTTTTGTAAAACCAATTCAGGAATACTTTGATATTCCCAATCATATAACTCTTTTTGAAGGACAACAGATCGATATGCCTAAAGTTGTACAAGCATCAGCTTCGTTGTCTTCAGATAATTCTATTGTTGCCCTTAGTCAAGATCATCAGTCAGTGTCTCTGCATGCAAAAGAACAAGGGAAAAATGAAATGTTTTTAGAACTTGCTGGTTTTCCAGTCAAAAAAGTTGATGTAAATGTATTAAAGGATTTTAAAGTGATTCCAGGTGGACAATCTATTGGGGTAAAGTTGAATACAGTAGGAGTCCTTGTAGTAGGACACCATCAAGTGTCAACAAATGAAGGAAAAGTATCTCCTGGTGAGTTAGCCGGTATTCAAATTGGCGATATTATTACTGAAATTAACGGAAATAAAATTGAGAAAATGTCAGATGTAGCTCCATTTGTTCAAGAGTCAGGCAAATTAAATCAGCCACTAAAAATCATTGTAACAAGGGAAAGTGGGAAGGTTGAAACTGAATTAATGCCACAAAAAGAAAAGGATGAAGAAAATTTCAAGCTTGGATTGTATATTCGTGATTCTGCAGCTGGAATCGGTACAATGACTTTTTATCATCCACAATCGAAAAAGTATGGTGCATTGGGGCATGTTATTTCAGATATGGATACAAAAAAGCCAATTGTAGTTGATGATGGTCAAATCGTAAGATCAACTGTAACATCCATTGAAAAAGGAAGTAATGGAAATCCAGGTGAAAAATTAGCTCGTTTTTCTTCAGATAAAGAAGTAATTGGAAATATAAAACGAAACAGTCCGTATGGAATCTTTGGTGAGTTAAAACATGGTATCCAAAATGGAGTTATGGATAAGGCTCTGCCAATTGCTTTATCACACCAAGTAAAAGAAGGTCCTGCACAAATTTTAACTGTTGTTGAAGATGATGAAGTGAAATTGTTTGATATTGAAATTGTCAGCACAATTCCGCAAAAATTCCCAGCAACAAAGGGAATGGTCATTAAAGTCACCGATCCCGATTTACTAGGTACGACAGGTGGAATTGTTCAAGGAATGAGTGGAAGTCCAATCATACAAGATGGAAAAGTGATTGGAGCCGTCACACATGTATTTGTAAATGATCCAACCTCGGGCTATGGTGTCCACTTAGAATGGATGTTAAATGAGGCAGGGATTGATATATATGAGAAGTCACAAGAAAAGGCATCTTAGAAACATGCGAAAAGACGGGACATTTACCCGTCTTTTTCCTTGGTTAGGGAAGGTTAGATCAAAATTATTGTACCTTAGTACCTTGCTTAAAGATTATTCGACAAATATAATATAAATATATATCCTAAAGAAGAAAAAAGTCGAAAACAGGAGAAAACAGGAGAAAAGTAATGGTTTTATTGATTTATTTAGAAAAATTAAAAAAACAAAAGGATTTTCGGTTGCATTGTCGAATTTCTCCTTTAGAATATAATATAGATATATTGAAAAATCGTCGGAAAAAGACTTTGTTAAACAAAGTTAAATAAAATATTATGTAGTAACGGGAAGAACTAGGGAAGAGGAGGAAACAAATAGTGAAAAAAATTAAAGTATGTGTAGTAGATGATAATCGTGAACTTGTTCAACTGTTGGAGGAGTTCTTAGATTCTCAAGAGGATATAGAAGTGGCTGGAGTGGCACATAATGGTCAAGATTGCATTGAGATGCTTGAAAACATAAGTCCTGATGTTCTTGTCCTTGATATTATCATGCCACATTTAGATGGGCTTGCTGTGCTGGGGAAATTAAGAGAAATGAATAAACAGCCAATGCCAAATGTGATTATGTTGACTGCCTTTGGACAGGAAGATGTAACGAAAAAAGCAGTGGATTTAGGGGCATCTTATTTTATCTTAAAACCATTTGATATGGATCATTTAGCGAGTCATATTCGTCAAGTAAGCGGTCAATCTAGTTCGGTGTTAAGGAAATCTACGGTAGGTTACCGTTCTCAGACAGAGGCAGCAAAACCGAAAAATTTAGATGCAAGTATTACAAGTATTATTCATGAAATCGGGGTTCCTGCCCATATTAAAGGATATATGTATTTACGGGAAGCCATCTCAATGGTGTACAACGATATTGAATTGCTTGGCTCAATTACAAAAGTGCTGTATCCAGATATCGCAAAAAAATTCAACACAACCGCTAGTCGAGTTGAACGTGCGATTCGCCATGCGATTGAAGTAGCATGGAGCAGGGGAAATATTGAATCTATTTCTTCCTTATTTGGCTACACAGTGAGTATGTCAAAAGCAAAGCCGACGAATTCTGAATTCATCGCCATGGTAGCGGATAAATTACGTTTAGAACATCGCGCTTCTTGAGAGTAGGCGTGGAGGGGGTTTGTGGTTATTGTTAAGCCAACTAATTCCTCTAAAACCAACTTTTTGTTCGGATTTAAGCCAATAAACTTTTACCATCTCACCCGATAAATCATTTGATTTATTGGGTTTTGTATTTGTTGGAATGGGGAGCTTAAAATGAAATTATCTGAACTAGAGTTTCACCTTGAAGACTTTTTATTGTATTGTCAAAGTAAAAACTTGTCACCCAAAACACTATCATCTTACGAACAGTCTTTAAAGTTATTTCTAGCCTGTTTGAAAGCGGAGCATGGGGCAGAAGATGTTCAACGTGTAAGATAGGTCATATACGTCAATATGTGGCTTATGTTAAATATACCGTAGTCTCAATAAAGAAGCATCCAAGACTATAAATCATCCTCAAAACCGAAGGGATTACAAGAAACCAGTTTCCATTGAGGCGTTTTTTGGTTTTTCAATAGAACCACTTTTCTATTCTTCTCCATATTAAATTTGCCTATGAGCAACAGAGTAGATAAGTTTGAAACCTATAAAGACATATTCTTTTTCTTTCTAATCTTCTAAAATTCTGCATAAGTATATGATATAAATAAGAAAAATGGTTTAAATAGATAGCTTCTGTTTACTGTTTTATTCTATTTCGTCCATTTCAGTTAAAGGAAGTGGTTACAATGACATTAATCTTTGCCCACCGTGGTTATTCGGCTCTTTATCCAGAAAACACGATGTTGGCTTTTAGAAAGGCAGAAGAGGCAGGGGCAGATGGAATTGAACTCGATGTTCAATTATCGAAAGATGGTGAAGTAGTCGTTATTCATGATGAAAAGGTGAATCGTACGACAAATGGAAGTGGGTTCGTGACAGATCTAACTTTTAAGGAACTCAAAAGACTGAACGCAGGCTACAACGTCAAAACGAATATTAAAAAGCAAACGATCCCCTCGTTAAGAGAGGTGCTAGAATGGATGACCACGAATCGGATAACTTGTAATATTGAATTGAAAAATGGAGTTTTTCGTTATCAAGGAATGGAAGAAAAAGTCGTTCAACTTATTCGTGAATATGAGTTATCCCATCGAATCATCCTTTCTTCTTTTAATCATTATAGTATTGTTCACTGTTACCGGATTGCTTCAGAGATCGAAATGGCTCCGCTCATTGGACAAGGAATGTATATGCCATGGGTGTATGCAGAAGCCATTCAGGCGAAAGGAATACATCCGAAATTCAAAGCGATCACAGATGAAGTGGTAAAGCAATCACTTGAACAAGGGGTTGCCGTTAGACCATATACTATTAACAGTGAAAAAGATATGGTTCATGCTTTTAAACTAGGCTGTACCGCCTTTATGACAGATGATCCTATTCGAGCACTGCGACTACGTGAGCGAATGTTTAAAGATCATACACGGTAACAGAATGTGATCCTAAAAAAATAAGCCTAACCTATAAGGTGTTACGACCCTACAAACTAATCCCGGTCAAGATGAGATAATCATCCTTTTGATTTTAGCGGTTATTGTGGGGTCTGACACCTTTTTGGGGTCGGCTTTATTTTATATTCTCTACATTCTCTACTTGTTCATCCTCAGTCTGAAATCGAGATTGTACTTTCTTCCTTTTTTTATCCCGATGAAAAATAAATCCAGCAACAAACCAAAGGCCCATTAAAAACATCAATAATCCAGTAAGAAACTGTAACCAAAGAAAGGGAAAAGGGTTTTGTAAGATCCCAAACACCATATCTCTCATCAATTTCACACCCAGTGCAGCAAAAACGCCAGGTATTAATAAAATTACCAGTGCTATGATTCTGATCATACGGAAGGCCCCTTTGTTAAATAAGTATATAAAGATGATAAAACATTAAGAATATTTGTCAAGAAAGATGATAAGCTTTACAATAGTAGTACGAAAAAAACTTCAAAAGAGAATGAGTTTTCATGAAAAAAATTGCATAGAGAGGAACGTTTATATGCAAACAGTCATGATTGTTGGAGCTGGAAAGCATGGAATGTCTATCTTAAAAATTGTTCAAGATTCAGTTGTTTTAAACATCGAAGCGGTAATTGATGTAAATTCAGAAGCCCCAGGGATAAAATGGGCACGTCAATTGGGAATAAAGACTGATTCTGATTGGCGTTCTTATATGGACAAAAAAATCGATATGATTATCGAAGTAACTGGGCAGTATGAAGTATTTAAAGAGCTGAGAAACACATCTGATAAAGAAACGGTTTTGATCCCATCGAGTGTAGCTTACATGCTTGTAAAGCTTTTTAAAGATAAAGAAAAACTCATAAAGAAGATTCAGAACGAGACATACAAATATAATTTGATTTTTAATTCAACAGATGATGGTATGATTGTGATTGATTCTGATGAGAAGGTCATTCTACTTAATAGTAGTGCAGAAAAAATGATGGGCACAAGTAAAAGTGAAACAATCGGAAAGTATATAACGAATGTCATTCCATCAAGTATGTTACCGCGTGTCATGCGAACGCGAAAAGTAGAGACAAATCAGGAACTTGTGTTAGAAAATGGATTAAAAATTATCTCAACGAGAATCCCTATTATTGATGAAAATGGACTCTTAATAGGTGCGGTTGCTATTTTTAAAGATATGACAGAGGCACTCAACCTTGCGGAACAAATTACAGATTTAAAAGAAATTCAAACGAAGTTAGAAGCAATCATTCATTCTAGTGATGAAGCCATTTCTGTAGTAGACGAGCATGGGCGAGGCATTATGATCAATCCTGCTTACACAAGAATAACAGGATTAAGGGAAGATCAAATTATTGGAATGCCTGCGACAACAGACATCGCAGAAGGTGAAAGTGTACATATGAAGGTGCTACAGACTCGAAGAGCTGTTAGAGGTGTACCAATGAGCGTAGGCCCTGGCAAAAGAGAAGTCATTGTGAACTGTGCTCCGATTATTGTAGATGGAAAGTTAAAAGGCAGTGTTGCTGTGATTCATGACGTTTCAGAAATTAAAAGTTTAAATAGAGAATTGGACCGGGCAAGGCAAATTATTCGCACACTTGAAGCGAAATACTCCTTTGAGGATATTGTTGGTTCATCTGAAGTCATGAAAATTGCGGTTGATCAAGCAAAGTTAGCAGCAAAAACACCAGCTACCATCCTCTTACGTGGTGAATCGGGAACAGGCAAGGAATTGTTTGCTCACGCTATCCATAATGCAAGTGACCGCAAATATAATAAATTTATTCGTGTGAATTGTGCGGCGTTGAGTGAAACCTTACTCGAGAGCGAATTGTTTGGCTATGAAGAAGGAGCCTTTACAGGAGCTAAAAGGGGTGGGAGAAGGGGTCTCTTTGAAGAAGCTAACAATGGAAGTATTTTTTTAGATGAAATTGGTGAATTAACGATGAATACGCAAGTGAAACTCCTAAGGGTTCTTCAAGAAAATGAAATTACAAGGGTCGGCGGGACGAAGCCTATCTCGTTGAATGTTCGGGTAATTGCAGCTACAAACGTTAATTTAGAAAAAGGGATGGCAAATGGTTCGTTCCGAGAGGATTTATATTATCGTTTAAATCAAATGCCTATCTATATTCCTGCACTTAGAAAGCATAAAAAGGATATTAAACTCTTTTGTAATCACTTGATAGAAAAAATAAATCAAGAATATGGACGAAATGTAGAAGGCTTAACAGATAGTGCTTTAACCCGACTAATGGATTATGATTGGCCAGGGAATGTTCGAGAACTGGATAATATCCTGCGTAGAGCGATTATTTTTATGCAGTATAATGAGTCGCTCATTGATGCAGGACACTTACTCGACATAAATAAACCACCTCTTATGGAAGAAACAGTGTCAGAGAATGCATCATCAGACCGAAAGTTGGCAGAACTTATTGAGGAGTTTGAGAAAAAAATCATTGCTGATGCTTTGAAGAGAAATCTAGGGAATAAAACCGTAACAGCAAAGGCTCTTGGTTTATCTGTTAGAAATTTGTACTATAAACTTGAGAAATATAAAATTGCAAATAATAGCATGCAATAATTTTCCTGTTTGTGCAATTTTTTGCACTTATTACTAGTAAGAATGTTATGTTTTCGTATTGCGTGTGTTGGCATGATTCTTGCATATTTTTTAATTATCATTCATTTCGTGTAAAGAGAAAATTCCACTTAGTTACCTTAAGAGCAGGTTTAGCTTTGAATCAATATACATGTTGAATGGCTTTTGTTTTTTCTAAGCCGAAAAATAATCATCCTTGGGAGGATTAACATGGAATTGTTTAAATATATGGAGACATACGATTATGAACAACTTGTCTTTTGTCAAGATCGTCAATCAGGCTTAAAAGCGATTATTGCTATCCATGATACGACGTTAGGACCTGCCTTAGGTGGTACTCGGATGTGGACATATGAGTCAGAGGAAGCAGCGGTAGAAGATGCACTCCGATTAGCAAGAGGAATGACTTATAAAAATGCAGCCGCAGGGTTAAACCTGGGTGGGGGTAAAACCGTCATTATGGGAGATCCACGTAAAGATAAAAGTGAAGAATTATTCCGAGCATTCGGCCGTTATATTCAAGGTTTAAATGGCAGGTATATTACAGCGGAAGACGTTGGTACAACTGTTGAAGATATGGATATCATCCATGAAGAAACGAACTTTGTCACCGGGATATCTCCTGCGTATGGCTCGTCAGGTAATCCTTCTCCAGTAACAGCTTATGGAGTGTACCGAGGAATGAAGGCCGCAGCAAAAGCAGCTTTTGGAACGGATTCACTTGAGGGAAAAGTAATAGCCATTCAAGGAATCGGAAATGTTGCCTATTCTCTTTGCCATCACTTACACAATGAAGGGGCAAAGCTAGTCGTAACAGATATTAACAAAGAAGCTGTTCAGAGAGCTGTTGAGGAATTCTGTGCTACTGTGGTCCAACCGGATGAAATATATGGTGTAGAGTGTGATATTTATGCACCTTGTGCTTTGGGAGCGACGATAAACGATCGCACGATTCCACAATTCAAAGCAAAAGTCATTGCAGGATCGGCAAATAATCAGTTAAAGGATCCAAAACATGGCGATCGAATTCACGAAATGGGTATTGTCTATGCACCCGACTATGTGATTAATGCTGGCGGTGTCATTAATGTGGCAGATGAAATGTATGGCTATAATAGTGAGCGCGCGTTGAAAAAGGTAGAAACGATTTACAACAATATAGAAAAAGTACTAGCGATTTCAAAGCGGGATCACATTCCAACCCATGTTGCAGCGGATCGGATGGCAGAAGAAAGGATTCACAAGCTCAGAAATTCGCGCAGTCAATTCCTGCAAAATGGTCACCATATATTAAGTAGGCGATAAACGAAGAAAGGAGGGGCTGATCCTGACCAGTCTCCTCCCTTATAACATAAATATCTGGCTACCATCTGGAGGTGGAGAATTTGCACGACAATAAACATCGCATTCTTATTATTAATCCAGGGTCTACATGTACAAAAGTAGCTATTTTTGAAAATGAAATTTCAATATGGGAAAAAAGTATAAAACATAACATTGAAATTACAGAATCCTATACAAGGATTATCGATCAATATGACATTCGTAAAAATAGTATTCTTCAAACACTACATAACGAAGGAATAAACTTATCGAGACTTGATGCTGTATGTGCTCGTGGCGGATTATTGCGTCCGATTGAAGGTGGAACATATCGAGTAAACGAAGCCATGCTGAAAGATTTACGGGAAGGTTTTTCAGGCGAGCATGCATCCAATCTAGGGGGGATTCTGGCTCATGGAATTGCATCTGGACTCAATATACCTGCATATATTGTGGATCCAGTAGTCGTGGATGAGTTAGATGAAGTCGCTAGAATATCAGGTCTTCCGATGATCGAAAGAAAGAGTATTTTTCATGCACTAAATCAAAAAGCTGTTGCCCATCGAGTAGCAAAGGAACTGAATCAGCATTATGACGAAATTAATCTAATTGTTGCCCATATGGGTGGCGGGATTACGATTGGAACCCATAAACACGGAAAGGTTGTTGATGTTAACAACGGTTTGCATGGTGAAGGTCCTTTTTGCCCTGAACGGGCGGGTAGTGTTCCAGTAGGTGATTTAGTTGATCTATGCTTTTCAGGGGAATATTCGAAAGAAGAAATGATGAAATGGCTTGTTGGGAAAGGTGGTCTTATCGGTTATCTCGGTACGAATAATGCTTTTGAAATCGAGCAAAGAATTGCAAGAGGAGATCAACAGGCTCAGTTAGTTTATGCTGCAATGGCCTACCAAATAGCAAAAGAAATTGGTGCAGCAAGTGTTGTGCTAGCTGGAAAGGTAGATGCGATTATATTAACAGGTGGTTTGGCTTACGGAAAGAATTTTGTTAAGGAAATAAATGATCGGATCAATTGGATTGCGGATGTATTTGTTCATCCTGGTGAAAATGAACTACTCGGCTTAGCTGAAGGAGCTCTACGTGTATTGCGTGGGGAAGAAGAGACAAAGGAGTATCCCTGTATCACTACTGTAAATATTGCATCGAATAAGTAAAAATGCTTGAAGAATGGTTCTAAATAAAGGAGAGGTTAGATTGGCACAAGAATATGATATTGTCATTCTCGGTGGCGGAACAGGCGGCTATGTGGCGGCCATTCGTGCAGCGCAGCTTGGCTTAAAAACAGCGATTGTGGAAAAAGAAAAGCTTGGTGGCACTTGTCTTCATAAAGGGTGTATTCCTTCCAAAGCTTTATTAAGAAGTGCAGAAGTGTATAGCACTGTAAAGCGAAGTGAAGAATTTGGTGTACTAGCAAGTGACGTTTCTCTTAGTTTTACAAAGGTACAGGAACGAAAAGAAAAAGTTGTTGAACAGCTCTATAAAGGGGTTCAACACTTAATGAAAAAGGGAGAAATAGATGTCTATCAAGGAATGGGACGTATTTTAGGTCCATCAATTTTTTCACCTTTACCTGGCACCGTTTCGGTTGAAATGAATAATGGAGAAGAAAATGAAATGCTGATTCCGAAAAGTGTCATTGTCGCGACCGGTTCACGGCCAAAAACTCTTTCAGGAATAGAAGTGGATGGTCAGTACGTCTTGACATCTGATGAGGCATTAACAATGGAACAATTGCCAACATCCATTCTGATTGTCGGGGGTGGAGTCATTGGGATTGAATGGGCATCTATGCTGTCTGATTTTGGTGTTGATGTAACCGTTTTGGAATATGCGAATCGAATCATTCCAACTGAAGATGTAGACATTTCAAAGGAAATGCAACGTGTAATGAAGAAAAAGGGGATAAAGCTTGTAACAGGTGCAAAGGTTCTATCAGATACACTACAAAAGAGTGACACAGTATCTATATCAGCTGAAGTACAAGGTGAAGTAAAGGAATATAAAGCTGATAAGTTGCTTCTTTCAGTTGGAAGACAAGCCAATATTGAAGGGATTGGTCTTGAAAATACTGAAATCCAACAGGAGAGAGGTGTGATTAAGACGAATGACTATTACCAAACAAAAGAATCACATATTTATGCAATTGGTGATGTGATTGGGGGTCTCCAGCTTGCCCATGTTGCTTCACATGAAGGCATTGTCGCGGTCGAGCATATAGCAGACAAAAATCCTTTACCAATTGACTATAGTCATGTCCCAACTTGTATTTACAGTAGTCCTGAAGTAGCAAAGGTTGGGCTAACAGAAGCTGAAGCAGGAGAAAAAGGTTACAAAGTAAAAACAGGAAAATTTTCTTTTCGGGCAATTGGGAAGGCTCTTGTATTCGGTGAAGCAGATGGGTTTATCAAAATGGTTGTCGATGAAGACTCCGATGATTTACTTGGTGTTCATATGATTGGTCCCCATGTAACAGATTTAATATCGGAGGCAGGCCTTGCACGTGTTCTTGATGCCACTCCATGGGAAATAGCCCATACCATTCATCCTCATCCGAGTCTTTCAGAGGTAATGGGAGAAGCCGCACTTGTTACGCTAGGTAGGGCCATTCATGGGTGAAAAATAAAAAACACATACAAATTATAGAGTGAATCTGTTTAATTGAGAGAAAGATTTAGGAGGTTATAATATGGTAGAGAATCGTCATCATTCATTAGGTTTAAGTGATAAGAACGTGTTAGAGATGTATGAAATGATGCTGTTAGCACGGAGAATAGATGAACGAATGTGGCTTTTAAATCGCTCTGGTAAAATTCCGTTTGTTGTATCTTGCCAAGGTCAAGAAGCTGCTCAAGTAGGAGCGTCGTTTGCTCTTGATCGAGATCATGATTATGTTTTACCTTACTATCGTGATTTAGGTGTTGTTCTCGCATTTGGGATGACAGCAAAAGATCTTATGCTTTCAGGGTTTGCTAAGGGTGAAGACCCAAATTCAGGTGGACGTCAGATGCCAGGACATTTTGGTCAAAAGAAAAATCGGATTGTCACGGGTTCTTCCCCAGTAACAACCCAAGTGCCCCATGCAGTAGGGATTGCCCTTGGTGCTAGAATGCAAGGGGAAAATATAGTTGCTTTTGTGACATTTGGAGAAGGATCATCCAACCAAGGTGATTTTCATGAAGGAGCCAATTTTGCAGCGGTACACAAGCTTCCAGTTATTTTTATGTGTGAAAATAATAAATATGCAATTTCTATTCCGATTGACAAGCAGGTAGCATGTGAAAACATTTCTGATCGTGCGGTTGGTTATGGGATGCCAGGTGTGACAGTTGATGGTAATGACCCGCTTGCCGTCTATCAAGCCGTGAAGGAAGCTGCTGATAGAGGGAGACGAGGAGAAGGACCAACCTTGATTGAAACGGTCTCATATCGTTTGACACCGCACTCCTCGGATGACGATGATCGAAGCTATCGTACTCAAGATGAAGTAGTGGAAGCCAAAACAAAGGATGGGGTTTTAACCTTTTTATCGTATTTAAAAGAAGTAGGTATTCTGGATGATGTGAAAGAAAAAGAAATGAATGATCGTGTGGCATTACTTGTCAACGAGGCAACGGATTATGCTGAACAAGCACCATATGCAGCCCCTGAACAAGTGATGGACTACGTTTATGCCGAGAAACAGGGGGAGTGAAAAATGGCGATTATTTCTTATATAGATGCCATAACATTGGCGATGCGTGAAGAAATGGAAAGAGATAATAAAGTATTTATTTTAGGTGAGGATGTTGGTAAAAAGGGTGGGGTTTTTAAAGCAACGCAAGGGCTTTATGAGCAATTTGGCGAACAAAGGGTTATGGACACGCCGTTAGCTGAATCGGCTATCGCTGGTGTTGGAATCGGTGCTGCTATGTATGGGATGAGACCGATTGCTGAAATGCAATTTGCAGATTTTATTATGCCTGCTGTGAACCAAATTATTTCAGAAGCAGCGAAAATCCGCTATCGATCGAATAATGACTGGAGTTGTCCGATTGTCATTCGTGCTCCTTATGGAGGCGGTGTTCATGGTGCGCTGTACCATTCCCAATCAGTAGAAGCGGTTTTTGCCAATCAACCAGGATTGAAAATTGTCATGCCATCAACTCCGTATGATGTGAAAGGGTTGCTGAAAGCAGCGGTTCGTGATGAAGATCCAGTTTTGTTTTTCGAACATAAACGAGCTTACCGGTTAATTAAAGGAGAAGTTCCTGACACTGATTATGTTCTACCAATTGGAAAGGCTGATGTGAAACGGGAGGGAGATGACATCACTGTTATCACTTATGGGCTTTGTGTTCATTTCGCCCTTCAAGCGGCTGAAAAATTAGCTAGTGATGGAATTTCCTCACATATAGTAGACTTACGAACAGTATATCCGCTTGACCAAGAAGCCATTATCGAGGCTGCTAAGAAAACGGGGAAGGTTTTACTTATCACAGAGGATAATAAAGAAGGCAGTATCATCGGTGAAGTTGCAGCCATTATTGCTGAACATTGTTTGTTTGATTTGGATGCTCCTATCAAACGATTAGCAGGTCCGGATGTTCCGGCGATGCCTTATGCACCAACAATGGAGAAACACTTTATGATGAATCCAGAAAAAGTAGAAAAGGCAATGCGTGAGCTTGCTGAATTTTAAGGGGAAAGGCGGTTTGACTTTTGGCAACTGAAAGAATTATTATGCCGCAACTTGGTGAAAGTGTCACAGAAGGAACGATCTCCAAATGGATGATTGGTGTAGGGGAGCATGTTAATAAATATGATCCACTTGCTGAAGTGATGACAGATAAAGTAAATGCTGAAGTTCCATCCTCTTTCACAGGGGTGATTAAAGAATTAATAGCAGGTGAAGGAGAAACATTGGCTGTTGGTGAGGTTATGTGTACGATTGAAACAGAACAAGTGGTCGAACAAACACAAACAGTGGTTAATGTTGAAGAGAAAAGTAGTGAAGAAGATGAAGATAAAGAGGAATTGGTAATAGATAAAAAAGAAAAGATCCGCTATTCTCCTGCTGTCTTAAAATTATCACAGGAGCACGATATTGACTTGAATCAAGTAAAAGGGACAGGTGCAGGAGGCCGGATCACGAGAAAAGATGTTTTACGGGTCTTAGAAAATGGTGAAATACAGAAGACGGCGAAAACAGAAACGAATCCTGTTCAAACGAGTGTTCAAGTGCCTGTCCATGCGTCGAATCATACAGCTCAATTAACTGCACAATCTGTTATAAATGTACCGATTGTTCAAGGGGATGTCGCCATTCCTATAAATGGAGTAAGGAAAGCGATCGCCGATAAAATGGTTAGGAGTAAAAATGAAATTCCACATGCTTGGATGATGGTAGAAGTGGATGTAACAAACCTCGTTGACTATCGCCATGCGATAAAAGATAAATTTAAGAAACAGGAAGGTTATAACTTAACGTTTTTTGCCTTTTTTGTTAAAGCTGTTGCCCAAGCATTGAAGGAATATCCACAATTGAATTCGATGTGGGCTGGCGATAAAATTATTCGCAAGAATGACGTAAATTTATCGATTGCTGTTGCAACAGAGGATGAACTATTTACTCCCATTATTAAACATGCAGATGAAAAAACCATTAAAGGGATTGCTCGTGAAATTAATGATTTAGCGATAAAAGTGCGAAATGGAAAATTAACGGTAGAAGATCTGCAAGGTGGCACGTTTACCGTGAATAATACAGGTTCAATTGGTTCTGTTCAATCAATGGGGATTATTAACCATCCACAAGTAGCAATTTTACAGGTCGAGTCCATTATTAAACGTCCAGTTGTTATGGAAAATAATATGATCGCTGTCAGGGACATGATCAATCTGTGTCTCTCTCTTGATCATCGTGTACTTGATGGGTTCATTTGTGGAAAGTTCCTGCATAGGATCAAAGAAATCCTTGAAAAAACATCAAAAGAAAACACAACGATCTATTAATGCTTGAAATAGAACCGCTGCAGTTAGGATGCAGCGGTTTTTTACATGTTCTAGTTTCAACGATAAGATGTTTCGATTGCTTGTAATTGATTGATTGTTCCCTATATATATAATAAAATAATAAATAGATAATTTCAAAAATTATAATTATTATAAATATTCTGTAAAAGGAGGGGAATGCTGCTAGTATAGGCAGCGTATAATGAGTCTAAAAAAGATGATCAATCATTCATTTTCAAAGCAAACTATTGAAGATTGGAAGCAAAAGGCACAAGAATCATTAAACGGAAGAAGTGTAGAATCATTAGAAACAAATACGTATGAAGGCATTGTATTAAAACCGCTTTATACGAAAGGTGATTTAAAAGAAAATACTATTTCTCAATTCCCTGGAAGTGGCGATTTTCGCCGAGGAAGTAGCACTTTAGGCTATATACAAGAACCATGGAAAATTGTCCAACGGATCGATATAAATCAGATAGAAGAATGTAAAAATCATCTCAAGACATCCATTCAAAAAGGTCAGACCGCGATTACTTTTACCCCATCACTACTGATCATGAAAGAACTACCTCAGCTACTAGCAGACTATGGTCATCGCTATTTCTTCAGTGTAAACGGAGCAAGCTACCAGAAAGAAATCATACACACACTTACTCAAATGAAGAACAGTAATGAAGTAACAGGATATGTTGGAAAAGATCCTGTTTCCCTTTTTGCGAAAGAACAAGGAATGAAAGAGGATTTGGAGCCTGTATATGATCGTTTATATGAAACGATCCAAGCGGCTTCCGTCTCATGTCCTAAACTGAAAACGCTTTTGGTAGATACAACCTTCTATCATAATAGTGGAGCGAATGTGGTTCAAGAACTGGCCATTAGCATGGCAACTGCTGTACACCATATAGAACAGCTTAGAAAGCGTGGAGTGGAATTAGAGGATATTCTTGAAAAAATGGTTGTTCATTTTTCCATTGGTAGTCACTTTTTTATGGAAGTCGCAAAGTTACGAGCGACTCGGGCTTTATGGAGTAAAGTAACAGAGGCCTATGGTGTCAGTGTTAAAAAGCAGGGACAACTGGTGATTTCTGCTGACACTTCATGGTTTACTAAAACCGCTTATGATCCATATGTGAATTTGCTGCGTGCAGCTAATGAAGCTTTTGCTGCTGTGCTTGGCGGTGTGCAGTATTTACATGTGAGTCCTTATAATGAATTAGAAGGAAAGACATCTGCGTTTTCAGAACGAATTGCTCGGAATATACAGTTGCTTTTAAAAGATGAAGTGAGATTAGGTTCTGTTGTCGATCCTGCTGGTGGCTCTTGGTATATTGAATCTTTAACCGATCAATTGATTGAACAGGCATGGTCTCAATTTCTTAAAATAGATGAAATGGGCGGGATTGTTAAAGGGATCAATAATGGCTGGCTCCAGTCGGAAATTAATGAAATAAAAGTAAAACGGCAAACAGACATTCTTACCTGCAAACAAATCATTGTTGGAACGAATAAATATATCAATGTAAAAGAGGAACCTCTCCAAATTGGATTCTCTGACCAATCAAATGATCTTTCAACTAGTATAAAACAACTCGTTGCGGAACGCCTGACAGAGCCCTATGAAAAGTTACGTAAGAAAATGGGGGTGGAAAAGGAAAATGAATAGCAAACCGAATTTTAAAAAAGTGAAGCTAGCCACGGTGAATCAAAGTCGTGAAGAGGATTGGAAAAAGAAAGTGGAAGAAGAAATTTCACGTTCCATTGATGAGCTTGTATTCGAAACAAACGAAGGGATCCTTACGAAAGCAGTGTACACAGAGAGTGATTCTGAAAATGTTCAACATATGAACGATATGCCAGGACTCCCCCCCTATACAAGAGGTCCCTACCCAACGATGTATGTGAATAAACCTTGGACGGTTCGACAGTATGCGGGGTTTTCAACTGCAGAGGAGAGCAATGCCTTTTACCGACGAAACTTAGCGATGGGACAAAAGGGGTTGTCAGTCGCCTTTGATCTGGCTACACACCGGGGTTATGATTCTGATCACCCACGGGTTGTTGGGGATGTTGGAAAAGCAGGTGTGGCGATCGACTCGATTGCTGACATGAAAACACTTTTTGAGGGGATTCCTTTGGATCAAGTGTCTGTGTCAATGACGATGAACGGTGCCGTTCTGCCGATCATGGCGTTCTTTATCGTAACAGCAGAAGAGCAGGGAGTAACGCAAGAGAAGCTATCGGGTACGATTCAAAATGATATTTTAAAAGAATATATGGTTCGTAATACGTATATTTATCCACCACAGATGTCGATGAAGATCATTGCTGATATTTTTGAGTATACATCCAAATACATGCCGAAGTTCAACAGCATTAGTATTTCTGGCTACCATATGCAGGAAGCGGGTGCACCAGCTGATATTGAGCTTGCTTATACACTTACAGATGGACTTGAGTATGTTAGAACAGGGTTAAAAGCAGGAATTGATATCGATTTATTTGCACCAAGGCTATCTTTTTTCTGGGGGATTGGCATGAATTATTTTATGGAAGTAGCAAAAATGCGGGCTGCTCGGAATATATGGGCAAAAATGATGCAGTCGTTTGGGTCGAAAAATAGTAAATCACTCGCTTTAAGAGCCCATTCACAAACGTCAGGCTGGAGTTTGACGGAACAAGATCCGTTTAATAATGTCACTCGAACATTAATTGAAGCACATGCGGCAGTGATGGGGCATACTCAGTCACTACATACAAATGCTCTTGACGAAGCCATCGCTTTGCCAACTGACTTCTCTGCACGGATTGCTCGGAATACGCAGCTTTATTTACAAGAAGAAACGAGGATTACAAAGGTGATCGATCCGTGGGGTGGGTCGTATTATGTTGAAGTATTAACTGATCAATTAATGAAGCGAGCATGGAAACATATTGAAGAAATCGAAAACCTCGGTGGAATGGCAAAAGCAATTGAAACAGGCCTACCAAAGATGAGGATTGAGGAAGCGGCAGCTAGACGACAAGCACAAATTGATTCAGGAGAAGAAACGATTGTGGGTGTTAATCAATACCGTCTAGACAAAGAAGAACCAATTGACATTTTAGATATCGATAATACGGCTGTACGTTTAAAACAACTCCAAAAGTTACGGTCATTAAAAGCAGCACGCAATGAGGAAAAAGTAACAGAGACCTTAGGTAAGATTGAAAAGGCTTGTGAAACAAATGAAAGTAATTTATTGGAATTGGCTGTTCAAGCAGCGCGTGCCCGGGCAACACTAGGAGAAATATCATCGGCAATTGAAAAAGTAGTTGGACGTCATAAAGCGACCATTCGCTCGATTAGTGGCGTCTATAGCTCAGCTTTTTCTAATGAAGAAGAAATTCTAATGGTTAAGAAAATGACCGATGAATTTCTTGAAAATGAAGGTCGACGCCCGCGCATTCTGATTGCGAAAATGGGACAGGATGGCCATGATCGTGGGGCGAAAGTCATTTCGACTGCTTTTGCTGATTTAGGTTTTGACGTGGACATAGGTCCGCTATTTCAAACAGCAGAAGAAACGGCTTTACAAGCCGTTGAAAATGATGTGCATGTGATTGGGGTGAGCTCGCTTGCAGCAGGTCATAAAACATTACTTCCGCAGCTTGTTGCTGAATTGAAGAAACTAGGTCGGGAGGATATTGTCATTGTCATCGGCGGTGTCATTCCAGCACAAGATTATCAATTCTTATATGACAATGGTGTATCTGCCATTTTTGGTCCAGGAACGATCATTCCGGTTTCAGCTCAGAAGGTAATCCGAGTGATCTATGAAAGACTTGGCTACGAGGAAGTGAAAGCCTAGATGGTGGAGGGGGAAAGGTCGGAAGGGACGAATCCAAACGAGCTGGAAAATGGCATTAGAAAAGGAGTGGAAGCCTGTGGGGAACAAACAGATCACACGAAAAACAGTACATTTCGAAAAAGAAAGGTTCAAACTGAATTAAACAGTGAGCAATTAGTGGAAGGGATCTTACATGGTGATCGAAGTCTATTGGCTCGCTCGATTACATTAATTGAAAGCAATGCGGAACATCATTTTCATCAAGCGCAGCAGCTACTGAAGCAACTTTTACCCTATACAGGAAAAGCGATTCGAATTGGGATTACAGGTGTTCCAGGTGCAGGGAAGAGTACTTTTATTGAAGCGTTTGGAACTTACTTATGCCATCTAGGGTTAAAAGTAGCCGTTTTGGCGGTTGATCCAAGTTCTAGTATAAGTGGGGGTAGTATTTTAGGGGATAAGACACGAATGGAGCAGTTGGCACGGAATCCACGAGCGTTTATCCGACCTTCTCCATCAGGTGGGAGACTAGGTGGTGTCCATCGGAAAACACGAGAAACCATGCTAGTATGTGAAGCGTATGGTTTTGACGTGATTTTAATTGAAACTGTTGGTGTTGGCCAAAGTGAAGTGATCATTCGGGAAATGGTTGATTTTTTTATGTTGCTTGTCTTAACGGGGGCGGGTGACGAGTTGCAAGGCATGAAAAAAGGAATTATGGAACTTGCAGATACGATTCTTGTTAATAAAGCCGATGGAGAAAATCAAGCACAAGCATTAAAAACAAAAAAGGAATACAATCAAATTCTTCACTTTCTGCAACCAGCAACAAAAGGCTGGCAAACAAAGGTCTATACATGCTCTTCCCTCCACGAATATGGCATAAAAGAAGTATGGGAGGTTATAAAAGAATTTGAAACAACTACAAAACAAACTGGTGTATTTGAAGAACGAAGACGATTACAGACAAAGGAATGGATGAAAAGCATGATTATTGATCAACTCCAGAATCTTTTTTTTCTCCATCCAGTTATAAAAGAACTTCTTCCAAAAGTAGAGAATGAAGTGATATCAGGGAATAAAACCGTTACAACAGCCGTTGAAGAATTATTTGAACAATATTATCGGAATTTTTCATAGAAGCATCTCATTTGTACTTAACTTAAGCATATTGTTATGATGTAAAGGTAATTAAATATGTTTGTAAGGAGAAGGTTGCATGAATATTGATTTTAACTTGTTTATGAATGATGCCGTTCGTCAAGCACGTCAAGAAATTGTTGACGCTGGATATACAGAATTAAAAACATCAGAGGAGGTGGATGGGGCTTTAACGAAAAAGGGAACCACCCTTGTGATGATTAATTCTATTTGTGGTTGTGCAGGAGGAATTGCTCGCCCAGCTGCAGGTCATGCGCTAAATTATGATAAGCGTCCAGATCAATTAGTCACTGTATTTGCGGGTCAAGATAAGGAAGCAACAGAAAAAGCTCGTTCTTACTTTACGGGATATCCACCTTCCTCTCCATCTTTTGCTCTCTTAAAAGATGGGAAAATCATCAAGATGGTTGAACGTCATGAAATTGAGGGTCATCAACCATTGGAGGTTATGACAAAGCTACAGCAAACTTTTGAGCAATATTGCGAAGAAGTTTAATCGATTAAGCTTAGGCATTTACTTGAATCTTAAAAAAGAAATGTTTACTTTTTAAAAAGTGGACATTTCTTTTTTTATTGGGTCAAATCAGAATTTTAGAATATTATTTAAATATATTTTTTATATTGCATATTCAAAACGATGTGTTAAAATTCGTTTAGATGAATAAATATTAGTGTCATTGTTACTATAGTAATATGGACTATAAAAGATCATAATATAAGAAATATTTTAGTGGAAACAGAGGAGGAGACAACATGAAGAAAGTTATTTCACTATTATTAATGAGTATCCTCGTTGCAGGTGTGCTTGCAGCTTGTGGTTCAGATGGGGAAGGAAATCAAGATCTCGGAGGGTTTACAATTGAAGATGCTGATGGTGGTTATGCGATTGCCTTTCCGAAAGACAGTGAGTTAACAGACGAGTTTAATAATGAATTAAAAGCTATGATCGATAATGGTGAAATGGATACGATTATAAAAAAATGGTTTGATTCGGAGTCTGATGAAGGGTCAAGCAATGAAACGGCAAGCAATGATTCAGATAAAAAAGTATTAAAAATGGCAACATCTGCTGATTATGCACCGTTTGAATACATTGATACAGCAAATAGTGGCGATTATGTTGGACTTGATATCGATATAGCAAAGGCCATCACAGATAAGCTTGGCTATAAACTTGAAATTCAAGATATGGATTTTGGTGGTTTAATTTCTGCTTTACAAAATGGACAAGCTGATTTTGTTATGGCTGCGATGAGTGCAACAGATGAACGAAAAGAAAGTGTTGACTTTAGTGAAGTTTATTATACATCAAAACATTTCATTATTTCTAAAAAAGACAGCGGCATAGAAAGTAAGGAAGATTTAGCAGGTAAAAAGGTTGGAGCACAGATGGGATCTATTCAGGAAGAAAAAGGGAATGATCTAGCAGAAGACATCGGTTTTACTTTGGAAAATCGTAATCGTATTCCTGAGCTTATTCAAGAAATTCAAGCAGGACGTTTAGATGCTGCGATCATTGAAGATACGGTTGCTCAAGGTTATCTCGAATAAAGGAATGAGAAAAACGTTCAGAAAGGAATCGTTTCTGAACGTTTTTGTACGTTTATGTTGAGAAATTATTACTATTCTGAATTTAGTTAGCTCTCTATTTATACTATTTTTTTGAGAGGTTGGTTTAATCATGAATTTAGATTTTACATCCGTTCTTCCGTCATTTCCTTTTATTTTGAAGGGTGTCTGGGTGACTTTACAAATTGCTTTCTTTGCTGGATTATTGGGGTTTGTATTCGGAATTATTTTGTCGTTATTTAAGATTAGTAAGATTAAATTATTAAATTGGTTAGCAGATGCATATACATCAATCTTTCGTGGAACACCGCTTGTATTACAGCTAATGATCATTTATTTCGGCTCTCCACAATTGTTTGGTTATCAAATTGAACCGTATACAGCTGCCATTGTATCTTTTGCTTTAAATTCAACTGCCTATATTTCCGAAATTATCCGTGGTGGTATTCTTGCTGTTGATAAAGGGCAAAGTGAGGCTGCAATGGCTTTAGGTATCCCATATCGTCCGATGATGCTTAATATCGTGTTACCGCAAGCTTTGAAAAATATTTTACCATCCTTAATGAATGAATTTATTACTTTGACGAAGGAATCGGCTATTGTTACGACAATTGGTGTGATGGACATTATGCGTCGTGCCTATCAAGTGGGGGCAAATACATTTCGTTTTATTGAACCATTACTGTTAGCTGGAATTATTTATTATGTAATGGTGATGATATTAACATTAATGGGAAAGATTGTCGAAAGGAGTTTGAGAAAAGGTGATTAGAGTAGAAGGTTTAACGAAATATTTCGGCAATCTTGAAGTTTTAAAAGGGATTTCAACTACGATTCAAGAAGGGGAAGTTGTAGCAATTATTGGTCCGTCTGGATCAGGAAAATCTACTTTTCTGCGCTGCTTAAACTTATTAGAAAAGCCTACAGATGGCCATATTTATATCAATGGAAACGATATAACGGATAAAAAAACAAACATCATGAAAATTAGACAAAACGTGGGTATGGTTTTTCAACACTTCCATTTATTTCCTCATAAATCAGTATTGGAAAATTTAACCTATGCCCCGATGAAGGTAAAACAAATGTCCAAGAAAGAGGCAGAGAAAAAAGGGTTGGATCTGTTGGAAAAAGTAGGGCTGGCACAAAAAGCATCTGAATATCCAAACCGTTTATCAGGGGGGCAAAAGCAGAGGGTAGCGATTGCTCGTGCCTTGGCTATGGAACCGGAAGTGATGTTGTTTGATGAGCCAACATCTGCACTTGATCCAGAAATGGTGAAAGAAGTACTCGATGTGATGAAGACATTGGCTGAATCCGGTATGACAATGGCAATTGTGACTCATGAAATGGGATTTGCTCGAGAGGTTGCTGACCGTGTTCTCTTTCTAGATGGAGGAGTAGTAGCAGAGGATGCTTCACCAGAAGAATTCTTTTTAAATCCAAAAAGCGAGAGGGCAAAAGAATTTTTAGAGAAAATACTATAAGAATAAGGATAATAGAGAAAAGATGATCATACCCGATCATCTTTTCTTTTTATTCAATTTTGCTGTGTGAAAATGATAAACTAGAAAGGAATGAAGTGAATTGCATGATGAGGAGAAGAAAAATGAAATTTCGCATTGGTTACCGGACAATAAAATCAGCTGTTGGGGCGGCTGTTTCCATTATGTTAGCTCAATATTGGGGGTTTGATAATTTCGTTTCTGCTGGAATATTGACGGTTCTATGTATTCAAGTGACAAAAAAGAAATCGTTGCGTGCTTCATGGGATCGGATTTTAGCTTGTTTAATTGGTATTATCTATTCCATTCTTTTTTTTGAAGCCATTGCCTATCATCCCATCGTGATCGGCTTGATGCTACTGTTTTTTATCCCGACTGTCGTCATGTTTAAAGCCAGTGAAGGAATCGTTTCGAGTACCGTTATTATTCTTCACTTCTTTTCAGCAGGACAGGTCACGTTTGATTTTGTTTTCAATGAATTAGCCATTATTACGATTGGAATTGGTGTAGCTTTATTAGCCAATTTATACATGCCAAGTCTAGATCGAGAAATTGAAGGTTACCAACAGAAAATAGAGGTTAATTTCAAAAAAATCTTTTTGGAAATTGTACACTATTTACGTGTGGGAGATAGTGATTGGGATGGTAAGGAAATTCCGGAAACGTTCAAATGGATTGAGGAGGCAAAAAGACTCTCTTTTCAAGTGATGGAAAATCAATTCTTGCACCATAACGATGAGGAATTGTATTATACATATTTTAAAATAAGAGAAAAACAGTTTGAAATTATTGAAAGAGTTTTACCGATTGTGACATCTATTTCACATACTGTTGAGCAAGGAAAAATGATTGCAAATTTTATTGAAGAGATAGCAGAACATATTCATAGTGGTAATACGGTGGATCTTTATTTAGATCGGTTGCGTGAGATGAATACGATATTTGAAAATATGGAACTTCCTAAAACAAGGGAAGAATTTGAAATTCGAGCAGCACTGCTCCATTTTATAAAAGAAATGGAACAATATTTGCTTATTAAGCGATCGTTCAAAGGAATAAAAAAATAAAAAGTGGTGCATGAAAAGGAGCTAGGAGAAGGAAACTAAGCAAAATAAACAGGTGGGTGATCCAAAATGGTTCGTTTGATTTCTACACTGTTTCTTGTTTTTTCACTTTCTCCTATTTGGCCGCTTGGTATAAATCCATCGCCAGGAGATCCGTTTTTGATTGTTAATAAAACAACAAATGAAGTAGCTTTTATTCATGAAAATCGAGTACAGACAGTTGTAAGCGCTGCAACTGGAAAAACGGGGGAATTAACACCAGAAGGATTATTCACAATTACGGTGAAGGCTGAGAATCCATATTATCGTAAGAAAAACATTCCAGGTGGTGCACCGCAAAATCCGCTTGGTACAAGATGGATCGGTTTTGATGCAAAAGGAACAGATGGGAGAATATATGGGATACATGGTACAAATAATCCTGCTTCCATTGGTCGCTATGTTTCTGAAGGCTGTATTCGATTACAAAATGAAGCAATCGAATCACTTTATCACATCATTCCGCTAGGAACCAAAATTTTAATTACCTCTACTACTACATCTTTTGAGGATTTAGCCCTTCGATATGGAGCCATTAAATAGAAAGGGAACTGTCACTTTGGACAGCTCCCTTTTCAAGTATTAAAAAAACATGGCTACTCCAGCAAGTAATGTGGAAGCTAGCATGATAAAGATCATTAGATAGACAACTATTTTTATTGTTTTGTTCTTCTTTCTAGACAAATATTTTCCCTCCATCATTTTTTCTATTCTTCTCTAGCGAAGTATTCATTATTACCTTTATTTCGTAACGATACAAATCATTTTTGCCTTATGTTTATTTTACTAGGAAACATAAATTTGAACAACTACTAGGCAAAAGAAGGATTATTAGGATAAAAAACAGAATATTAAAACAATTATGTTAATTTAGAAAAGGATGGGGAAGTTTTTGATTAAAAAAGTGGACCATATTGGGATTGCTGTAAGATCTTTGAAGGAAACTTTGCCTTTTTATACAGATATATTGAACTTAGAATTACTTGGGATTGAAGAAGTGGAAAGTCAAAAAGTGAAGGTGGCGTTTATTAAAGCGGGAGAAACAAATCTAGAACTTTTAGAACCAACAAGTCACGAAAGTGCAATTGCCAAATATATTGAGAAACGAGGACAAGGAATTCATCATGTTGCATTAGGAGTTGGATCAATTGAAGAACGGATTCATGATTTGAAAACAAACGGAATAAGAATGATAGATGAACAGCCAAGAAAAGGAGCTGGTGGGGCAACTATTGCTTTTCTACACCCGAAGTCAACCGGAAGTGTCCTATATGAATTGTGTGAAAAGAAAGGAAGTCAGTAACATGATTGATATATATAAGAAAATTCATGACTTATACGACCGGAAACGAGAAGTAGAGCTTGGTGGGGGAGATGAACGGATTAATAAGCAACATGAAAAGGGGAAATTGACTGCTCGTGAGCGAATTGAACTCTTAGTGGATCGTGGAACCTTTGTTGAATTTAACCCATTTATTGAGCATAACTGCAATGACTTTGGACTTGATAGGCAAAAAAGTCCTGGGGATGGTGTTGTTACTGGTTTCGGGAAGGTGAATGGGCGCCCTATTTATTTGTTTGCCCAGGATTTCACTGTTTTTGGCGGTGCACTTGGCGAAATGCATGCGAAGAAAATTGCTAATGTAATGGATCTCGCAGCTAAAAATGGTGCCCCTTTTATTGGATTAAACGATTCTGGAGGAGCGCGGATTCAAGAAGGTGTTGTCTCGCTTGATGGATATGGGCAAATTTTTTATCGGAATTCCATTTATTCAGGTGTTATTCCACAAATTTCTGTAATCATGGGACCTTGTGCTGGAGGGGCCGTCTATTCACCGGCTATTACAGATTTTGTTTTTATGGTTGAAAAAACAAGTCAGATGTTTATTACAGGTCCAAAAGTGATTGAAACGGTGACAGGTGAAAAAATTTCATCTGAAGACCTAGGTGGGGCAAAGGTCCATAACTCTATCAGTGGAAATGCGCATTTTAGGGGGGAGTCGGAAGAAAAGGTCATTGAACAAGTTCGAAAGCTATTAAGTTATCTTCCGCAAAATAATGAAGAAAAGCCTCCCTATACAGAAGTTGATGAAGTAGACGATTATCGTCCTGAATTAACGGATGTGATTCCATTTGATGCTGTACGCCCATATGATGTCAGAAAAGTGCTTAACCCTGTTGTAGATGAGGGCTCATTTATGGAGGTTCAACAAGACTTTGCGAAAAATATTGTCATTGGTTTAGCACGTGTAAAAGGAGAAGTGGTCGGTCTCATTTGTAATCAACCGAAGTCTATGGCAGGTGGGTTGGATATCGATTCTTCGGATAAAGCAGCAAGGTTTATTCGGTTTTGTGATTCCTTTCAAATTCCTATTATTACCTTCGAAGATGTAACAGGCTTTTTCCCAGGGGTCAAACAAGAGCATGGAGGTATTATTCGTCATGGGGCGAAAATACTGTATGCGTATTCAGAAGCAACGGTTCCGAAGTTAACCGTGATTTTACGAAAGGCCTATGGCGGTGCTTATGTAGCCCTTAATAGCAAATCGATTGGTGCTGACCTTGTGTTTGCATGGCCCAATTCTGAAATAGCTGTAATGGGTCCACAAGGTGCAGCTAACATCATTTTTGCAAAAGAGATTCAGCGAAGTTCGAATCCTGAAGAAACGCGGGCCCAAAAAATAGAAGAATATCGACAAAAGTTTGCGAACCCTTATGTAGCGGCTAGTAAAGGAATGGTGGATGATGTCATCGATCCGCGTGAAACAAGGATTAAGATCATTCAAGCGCTTGATATGCTTAGAAATAAAAAAGAGTCAAGGCCGAAGAAAAAACATGGAAATATGCCACTCTAGAGATGAGTAGTAAGTAGAGGATAAAAGGAAATCGGGGAGTGAGTCGATTTCTTTCTTCTTTCCTGTCTTGAATAGTTTGTTGATGAGTTCTTAGACAAAAAAGCGTACGTTTCTTAATTTGCTGCTGAATAATCGTAGAGGTATACTAGAAAAGGAAGAAATGAAGGACTTGGAGGTTTTGATAGAATATGATAAATCAGGAACGTTTATTAAATGAATTTTTAGAGCTTATTCAAGTTGATTCTGAAACAAAATATGAGACAGAAATTGCTAAGGTGTTAAAACAAAAATTTACTGCGTTAGGTGTTGAAGTGTTCGAAGATGACACGACTGCTATAACAGGTCATGGTGCAGGTAATCTCATTTGTACACTGCCTGGTACAAAAGACGGTGTAGATACGATTTACTTTACCTCCCACATGGATACAGTCATTCCTGCAAAAGGAGTTAAGCCAACGATTAAGGATGGATATGTTGTAACAGATGGAACAACCATTCTTGGTGCGGATGATAAAACGGGGTTATCTGTTATGCTAGAAACGGTTCGAATATTGAAAGAAAAAAATATTCCCCATGGAGACATTCAATTCATTATTACGGTTGGAGAAGAATCAGGCTTAGTCGGTGCAAAAGCACTTGACCGGTCGCTCGTGAAAGCGAAATATGGGTATGCACTTGATAGCGATGGAAAAGTTGGAAATATCATTGTTGCTGCACCGACACAAGCACATATTAAGGCAACAGTTCTTGGAAAAACAGCCCATGCTGGGGTGGCGCCTGAAAAAGGAGTATCTGCAATTACTATCGCTGCAAAAGCCATTTCAAGAATGCCGCTTGGTAGAATTGATGAAGAAACCACTGCGAATATCGGTCGGTTCGCAGGTGGACAACAAACGAATATTGTTTGTGATCATGTTGAAATTTTAGCTGAAGCTCGTTCACTTATTCCGGAAAAAATGGAAGCTCAAGTTCAGAAAATGAAAGAAGCGTTTGAAAGTGCTGCAAAGGATATGGGTGGAAAAGCAAATATTGAGGTAAACGTGATGTATCCAGGCTTTAAATTTGCGGATGGAGACCATGTTGTTGAAGTGGCGAAAAAAGCAGCAGCCAAAATTGGCCGCAGTTGTGAATTATTACATAGTGGCGGTGGCAGTGATGCTAATGTGATTGCGGGATTTGGTATACCTACTGTAAACTTAGCCGTTGGCTATGAAGAAATTCATACAACAAATGAACGTATGCCAGTAGAAGAGCTATATAAGCTAGCAGAAATGACGGTTACCATTATTGAAGAAGTGGCAGCAAACTAGCATCAAGGTTTCAGCCTAAAACGTTTAATTTTCAGAAAGATCCTCTCTAGATTGATTTGATTCTAGAGAGGGTCTTTTGTCGTCTGAATGTTGCTTTTGATAGGAGCTTAGTTATATTCGACACAAAAGATTCATAAATGTCACTTTTTGTCCAATATTGAACAAGAAGGTTTTCGTTATTATTAGGACAGCTAACTATTTGTTAATGGAAAGGGATGCTTGTATGTCAAAACTTCTTTATATAACAGCGAATCCAAAAAAAGGTGTGACCAGGTCGAAAGGTGCGCAAATCGGCGAAGTCTTTCTAGAGACCTTCCAAAAGGAGCGTCCTGAAGTTGAAGTTGAAAGACTGCATTTATATGATATGAATATCACTCGAATTGATACAGATTTACTCTATGCACGTGCCAAAACTTCTTTCATGGGGTACACGTTAGATCAACTTTCATCTGACGAAAGAGAAAAGTTTACAAGGATGCACGCTCTAGCCGACCATTTTATTGCCGCTGATTATTATGTTTTTGTTACTCCAATTTGGAACTTAGGGGCACCAGGTATCCTGAAAGATTTCATGGATAATATGTTTCTTCATAAAAAGACATTTGTCACAACGGAAGAAGGTCCAAAAGGATTATTGACTGGAAGAAAGGCGATTCATATCCAGACGCGTGGTGGAATTTATTCAACAGGACCGATGATTGACTTTGAAATGGGCGATCAATACGTTAGAAAGGCGCTTACATTTCTTGGGATGGATGTAATGGATACCATTGTAGCTGAGGGATTGGATCATTTCCCTAAACAAATTCCAGAGATCATGGAAAAAGCGAAAACAGATGCGGTAGAAGCAGCAAAAGAAATGGCAAAAAGTATGGTTGCAATTTAATGAAATTTTTTTTGACTCGCAGTGATGCGAGTCTTTTTCGTGGTTAAATGATAAAATTATGAGAAGTATCATTTTCTTAGGATGTGGGTAGATGAAAGAGATGTATCCTAAAAACGGTAGAGTTATTTTGCATGTGGATATGAATAGCTTTTATGCATCAGTTGAGATGGCATTGGATCCTACTTTAAAAGGAAAGCCGCTAGCGATTGCTGGGAATCCTAAAGAACGGAGAGGAATCATTGTCACTTGTAGCTATGAAGCACGAAAATTTGGTGTAAAAACAACGATGCCTATTTGGGAAGCAAAAAAGCTTTGTCCACAACTCATTGTAATGAGTCCGAATTTCGAACATTATCGGGTAGCTTCCCAAGGTATGTTTGAGGTTTTGCATCAATATTCTGATCTTGTCGAACCTGTTTCGATCGATGAGGGGTATGTGGATATAACAGGTAGCTTTGAGCTAGGTTCTCCACTTGATATAGCAAAAAAAATTCAAAAGCAACTTCTAGATCAACTAGATTTACCATGTAGTATTGGAGTCGCACCAAATCGGTTTCTTGCTAAAATGGCGTCAGATATGAAAAAACCTCTGGGGATTATGGTGTTGCGGAAACGGGATGTCCAAAAGGTATTGTGGCCACTTGACGTGATTGAAATGCATGGCATTGGAAAAAAGTCAGCTGAAAAATTGAACCAAATGGGAATTCTTACAATAAATGATTTAGCAGAGGCGAATGATATCCAATTGAAGGCTATTCTTGGAATCAATGGTCTTCGTTTAAAAGAGAGAGCCAATGGTATTGATGAGAGACCTGTTGATCCTGAAGCAGCAAATGCATTTAAAAGTATTGGTAATTCAACTACTTTGCCTAGCGATGTGGCAAATCAGCAACAGCTTTTTCATGTTTTGGAATCTTTAACTGCAAAAGTGGCCGTTCGTATGAAACGAAAAAAGGTGTTAGCAAATTCTATAGGGATCACGATACGTTATAAAAGTCGAAAAACAATTACAAGAAGTAAAAAGCTGTCTAATCCCATTAGTCAGAAAGAGGAGCTTTATCAGGAGAGTAAGAACCTTTTTTTAAAGAATTGGAATGGAGACTCTGTTCGTCTCCTAGGTGTCACTGGATCTGACTTGATCGAAAGAAAACAAGCAGTGAAGCAATTGGATTTATTTTCTTATGAAAAGGATGCGAAAAAAGAGCCTTTAACGGAAACACTTAATCATTTGCGTAATAAATATGGTGAAAGTATTATTGATCGTGCTACAGAAAAAACAACAGAATCAAATAGTCAAACGAATATGATTTCCGAAACTAGCTTTAGTAAGGACTTTCTTGATTTCTTTCCAAAAGAATAAATGATCGGTTAAATTTGTATTATTTTGATAAACTAATAGTGGAGATAGAATATTTGCATACTGCTAAGGATATTTGCTAAAGTAAAGTGATTCAATTTAGGTAAGAAGGGAAGTAAAAAGATGACAAAACAACAGTTTGGTGTTATTGGATTAGCCGTAATGGGCAAAAACCTGGCAATGAATATTGAGTCAAGGGGCTACACGGTCTCTGTTTATAATCGTTCAAGTGAAAAAACAGAGGAAATGCTAGCCGAAGCGAAGGGGCTTAACATTACGGGAACTTATTCAATCGAAGAATTTATTCACTCGCTTGAAAGCCCACGAAAAATTATGTTGATGGTAAAAGCGGGTGCGCCAACAGATGCGACAATTGACCAACTTATCCCACATTTAGATAAAGGGGATATTTTAATTGATGGCGGTAATACATATTTTGTTGATACACAGCGACGCAATAAAAAACTAAGTGAGCTTGGTATTCATTTTATTGGTACAGGTGTTTCAGGTGGGGAAGAAGGCGCACTAAAGGGTCCTTCTATCATGCCTGGAGGACAAAAGGAAGCTTATGACTTAGTTGCCCCTATTTTCAAAGACATTTCGGCAAAAGTGAATGGTGATCCTTGTACAACCTATATTGGTCCTGATGGAGCGGGTCATTATGTAAAAATGGTTCATAATGGAATCGAATATGGAGATATGCAGCTTATCTGTGAAGCTTATTTCTTATTGAAAAATGTACTGGGCCTGAGTGCAAAGGAACTTCATGAAGTATTTGCGGAATGGAATAAAGGCGAGCTCGATAGCTATTTAATCGAAATTACTACGGATATTTTTACAAAAACGGATGATGAAACAGGTAAGCCACTTGTCGATATGATCCTGGATACTGCCGGACAAAAGGGAACAGGAAAATGGACAAGTCAAAATGCGCTTGATCTCGGTATTCCACTGCCGATCATCACCGAATCTGTCTTTGCTCGCTTTATTTCAGCTATGAAGGAAGAGCGTGTAGCAGCGAGTAAGGTATTAAATGGTCCAGAAACAAAACCATTTACGGGGGATAAAAAAGCATTTATTGAATCGGTTCGTAAAGCATTATATATGAGTAAAATCTGCTCGTATGCTCAAGGATTTGCACAAATGAGAGCGGCTTCTGAAGAATATAATTGGGATCTTCAATATGGAGAGATCGCGATGATTTTCCGTGGAGGATGTATTATTCGGGCACAATTCTTACAAAAAATTAAAGATGCTTATGACCGGGAACCAGGCCTTAAAAATCTTCTGCTCGATCCATACTTTAAGGAAATTATTGAAAGTTATCAGTATTCATTAAGAGAAACGATTGCGAATGCTGTTCAAGTAGGGATTCCAGTTCCGTGTTTCTCGGCTGCCTTATCTTATTATGATAGCTATCGCACCGCTGTACTACCAGCGAATTTATTGCAAGCACAACGTGATTATTTTGGTGCTCATACGTATGAACGTACGGATCGTGAAGGTATTTTCCATACGAATTGGATGGAATAAGTTAAATAAGAATATCGATAAAAACCTCTTTGCTCAAGAAAAGAGGTTTTTATCGATTGAATGATCATACTGTTTTGTTTTTGTTCTTAGTCCGCTTCTACTTCTAAGTTGCTTATCGGCCACCAGAAGAAGCCGTCTCTTGCAAGTAAAATGTCACTTTCCTTCGGTCCTGCTGTTCCAGAGTTGTAATTAGGGAAGATCGTGTTCGTATTTTCCCATACTTGTGATATATTATCAACAAAACTCCATGATAGAGCTACTTCATCCCAATGAGTAAAGTTGGTTGCATCGCCATTCATGCAATCATATAAGAGTTTTTCATAGGCTTCGGGTGTATTGAAGTTATCAATTCCTTTATTGGCAAAACTTAATTTAATCGGTGTAGCATTCATACCTTGACCCGCTTTTTTCGCATTCAAATGGAGGGTAATTCCTTCCTCAGGTTGAATATGAATAACGAGTAAGTTTGGATTCAGTGTTTGTTCCGTTTGATAATATAGGTTCATAGGAATGTCTTTAAATTGAATGACAATTTTTGTGGATTTCGCTCTCATTCGTTTCCCTGTTCGAATATAGAAAGGGACACCTGCCCAACGGAAATTATCAATTAAGATTTTTCCTGCTACAAATGTTTCGGTGTAAGATTCTGGGGCCACCATTGGTTCATCACGATAGTTTGGAACTGTCTGTCCATTTACGACTCCTGATCCATACTGACCGCGGACAAAATACTCATCAACTTTGGCTCCTTTAATCGAACGCATGGCTCGTAGTACTTTCACCTTTTCCGAACGGATTTCCTCCGTATTCAACTTAATAGGTGGTTCCATCGCTAACAAGGCAACCATTTGTAGCATATGGTTTTGTACCATATCTCGAAGTGCACCACTATTCTCATAATAGCGTCCGCGCTCTTCCACACCCAATACTTCACTAGATGTAACTTGGATATTCGATATGTAGCGATTATTCCAAAGTGGTTCAAATAGGGCATTAGCAAATCGAATCACTTCGATATTTTGGACCATTTCTTTCCCAAGATAATGATCAATTCGATAGACTTCATCTTCTGTGAAGGCTGTTCTTATTTGATTATTTAATTCTTTAGCAGATTGTAAATTACGTCCAAATGGCTTTTCAATGACAAGACGTTTAAATCCTTCGACATCTGTCAGACCGTCTTCCTTAAGATGTATAGCAATGGTTCCAAAAAATTCAGGTGCCATCGCTAAATAGAATATACGGTTGCCTTTTGTTTCATAATGTTGATCTAATTGATTAGCTAAGTTTTTTAACGTGATATACGAACTTGAATCTGTTACATCATGTGAATGATAATAAAAGTGAGAGACAAACTCATCAATATCTGTATCCTCAGGGTTTGTTAATCGTATTGAATTTTTTACGTTTTCTTGAAATTGATCATTTGAAAGAGCCCTTCTCGCAACTCCGATAACAGAAAACTGTTTAGAAAGATTTCCTTTTTTAAATAAATTATATAGCGATGGGAATAGCTTTCTATTGGCTAAATCTCCAGTCGCTCCAAAAATCATGATCAAAGCTGTTGGTTGTTCGTTCTGTTTCACGATTTATAAAACCTCTTTTCGTTGGAATTGACATTTATTATTTAGGGTTTACTTTTTTACACTTTAAAAATCTAAAAATGTCGATATAATGTTAAAATTTTATCGGTTTCTGTCACAATAAGCAAATACTTTGTTTTTTAAAAGAAGGGGTAGTTTGATGAATAATCTTTTGCTGTCATTCCTTATTCATGATAACTTGGCTATAATTATTATAACAGTATATTCGGAAAGGAGTTTGACAGTGGAGTTATTTTTTCTTGGAACAGGTGCAGGCATTCCTGCAAAATTAAGAAATGTGACATCAATTGCTTTAAAGTTACTAGAAGAACGAGGAACGATTTGGTTGTTTGACTGTGGTGAAGCGACACAGCATCAAATTTTGCATACATCCATCAAGCCTTCAAAAATTGAGAATATCTTTATTACCCATTTGCATGGTGATCATCTGTATGGCCTACCGGGCTTGCTCGCAAGCCGTTCATTTCAGGGAGGGGAGTCAAAGTTGACTGTTTATGGACCTTCAGGAGTAAAGGTATTTGTAGAAACAAGCTTGCAAGTGAGTGGAACGTATTTGAAATATCCTTTGGAGATCGTTGAAGTGTCTGAGGGAGTATTATTTGAAGATGAACAATTTATCGTAGAAGCCCGTCAGCTTGATCATGGGATTGCCTCATTTGGTTTTCGAATTGTTGAAAAAGATCGACCTGGTACATTATTAGTTGATAAGTTACAGAAGGCAGGGGTCGATCCAGGACCCCTTTATAAAAGAATTAAAGAAGGAGAATCAATTACCTTAGAAAACGGAACCGTTTTAGAGTCCGAGCATTTTGTAGGTCCACGACAAGAGGGAAGAATTGTGACTATCTTAGGTGATACAAGGGTATGTGAAGCAGCTGAAACTTTAGCAAAGGATGCGGATTTACTCGTCCATGAATCAACATTTGCAAATGGGGAAGAAGAATTAGCGCACAATTATTATCATTCAACAACAAGTCAGGCTGCAGAAGTTGCCAAACAAGCAAATGTGAAAAGACTTTGTCTTACTCACATTAGTTCGCGCTATGATCGAAATGCTTCAGAAGAACTTGTGGAAGAAGCCCGTAAAATATTTCCAGCAACAGAAATAGCGGCAGACTTCAAAAGTATCAGCATTTCCCGCTAGTATAGTGCCTGACACCTGTTTTATATTATTTTAATATAATATTTTCACAAAGTGATCATTGACTTGATTAGGTTTGGTCACTTATAATTCATTTTATAATATACTATAGGCTATGAAGAGTGTTTCATAAACCCATATCTCCCTGTTTGTCAGAGAATCAGCGGTCGGTGAAAGCTGATACAAAGATAATGGTGAATTTCAGCTTGGAGCTTTTTCTATTGCGTATATGAGCGTGAGGAAACGGTTATTTCCATTATCAATTGGAGTGGAAAGTCACAATGATTTCAAAAAGGGTGGTACCGCGTGTTTACACGTCCCTTTTTCAAATATGTGACTTTTTTTATTTTGCACCAATTGAAGTGTAGAGGATGACAAAAGCTATTTGTCTACGACGAAGTCAGTCAGACAGCATGATTGGAAAATCAGTTGATCAAACATTCAGGAGGCGTCAAGGTGGAACAGAAGGAACAATGGTCATCAAAAATTGGTTTTATTTTAGCATCAGCAGGATCAGCAATTGGTCTTGGAGCAATTTGGAAGCTGCCATATGTTACAGGAATAAGTGGTGGCGGTGCATTTATTCTGTTATTTCTTGTTTTTTCCCTTTTAATTGGGTTTCCGTTATTGCTTGGAGAATTTATCATTGGGCGTAGTACACAAAAAGAAGCGATTTCTGCTTACAAACAAGTTGCACCTGGGACAAGATGGCATTGGATTGGTTATCTTGGGGTCACGACCTGTTTTATTTTATTATCTTTTTACAGTGTGATCGGTGGCTGGATTATTCAATATATTATCTATAGTCTTACTGGTCAAATGAGTGGGGGCACAGAACATTATGGAGCTCTTTTTAACGAGTCTGTTTCAAATCCACTTTTTACTGTCATTGCACAAGCGATCTTTTTAATCATTACGATTGTGATTGTTGCTAAAGGGGTACAACAGGGGATTGAAAAGGCCAGTAAGTTTATGATGCCAGCTTTATTTATCTTATTTATTATTTTGATTATCCGCTCGCTTACCCTAGACAATGCAATGGAGGGAGTTGCTTTTTTCCTGAAGCCTGATTTCTCAAGTTTAACTTCACAAGGTGTTTTGTATGCTCTTGGGCAATCATTTTTCTCATTGAGTGTTGGGGTTTCTGTTATGGTGACATACAGCTCGTATTTATCGAAAAAAGGAAGTTTAGTTCAACCGGCTTTCTCGGTTGTCGGGATGAATTTATTTATTTCTCTTTTTGCTGGACTTGCGATTTTTCCAGCTGTCTTTTCATTAGGCTTTCAACCGACAGAAGGACCTGGATTACTCTTTATCGTATTGCCGTCAGTGTTTGAGCAAATGGTTTTTGGTAACATCTTTTTAATCCTATTCCTGATATTATTTCTATTTGCCACACTTACATCTTCTTTTTCGTTACTAGAAATTGTGGTAGCAGCTGTGTCAAAAGGAAAGGGTGGACGAAGTCGTCTGTCTTGGATCATGGGAGTCCTCATATTTTTGGTTGGGGTTCCGTCTGCTTTATCGTTTAGTATCTTGTCAGATGTATCTATTTTTGGTAAAAGTATTTTTGACGCGGCAGACTTTCTTGTTAGTAATACGTTGATGCCAATTGGTGCTTTACTTATTTCCGTGTTTGTTTCGTACAAGATGAAAAAGGGTCTCTTGAAAAGTGAACTCATTCAAAATTCAAAAGGCTATCGTCTTCTGTTTCAAGTTTGGTACTTTTTAATGCGCTACGTGATTCCGATTGTGATTATTGTCGTACTTATTGATTCAATCATTTAATGTAATGAGAAAGGGTGGACAAATGTGTCCATCCTTTTATTTCTTTTCAGTTGATAAAAAACAAGGTAAACTAAGGATAATTCAAAGCTAATAGGAGCGTCTTCATTTAATAAAAGGGGAATTAAAATAGTAAGGGGGAAGAATATGGTTGAATGGGCAAGTGGAATAGCAAAACTTATTTTGCCGACGCCGTTTCCTGTTGGAAATGTGAACGTTTATCTAATTAAGGGTGACTGTCTAACCTTAGTGGACACTGGTCCAAATACGGATGAATCATGGGAAGCGCTGAATAGTCAATTGAAGGAATTAAAACTTGAACCACGAGATATTGAACAGGTGATTTTAACCCATCATCATCCCGATCATTCAGGACTTTTAGATCGATTTTCCTCAACACTTGAAGTGTATGGGCATCCGAATAATGAAAGATGGATCGATCTCACGGAAGGTTTTTTGCAAGAATATCGTGAGTTTTCCCAAAAAATGTATCTTGAATGTGGAGTACCTTCAGAGTTTTTTCCCTTGATCGAGCAAATAAAGCAATCCATTAAGTTTTCCTGTCATCGATCTCTTACTGGTCCGTTACTCGAAGGTGATAGGCCGCTTGGTCTGACGGATTGGAAGGTAGTTGAGACATTTGGGCATGCCCAAAGTCATATTGGGCTTTATCGTGAAAAAGATGGAGTATTCATTAGCGGTGATCATCTTCTTGCACATATTTCACCGAACCCAATACTCGAACCACCTTTACCAGGAAAAACAGAACGGGAAAAATCACAGTTGCAATATAATCATTCTCTAAAAAAGATGCTTGAATATCCAATCAGCATTGTGTATAACGGCCATGGTGAAGAAGTATATGATGTACAAGCACTTGTTAAAAAGAGGTTGAATCGTCAGCACGATCGAGCGATGCAAATTAAACAGTGGCTTACTGAAGACTCGTACACAGCTTTTGAAATATGTCGTCGGCTATTTCCTAAAGTATACAAGCGTGAGTTGGCATTGACCATCTCAGAAACGATTGCCCAGCTTGATTATTTGGAGTCATTGGGGGAAATTAATAGTAGTAAAGATGGTCAGGATTATCAGTATTCTGCTACAAAATAGAAGGTGACAAAATTTGATAATAGAAAGATTAACAAATAAAAATGTGGTCATCACGGGTGCTTCGAGTGGGGTTGGTCTTTCCATTGCTACGCTCTGTGCCGAAAGAGGGGCTAATGTAGTTCTTCTTGCCAGAAGAATTGATGTATTAGAGGAAGTTCAAAAAGATTTACAAGAACGTTTTTCGGTATCCATCTTTGTGTATAAACTTGATGTATCAAATACAGATGAAGTAAAAACTGTTTTTTCAAAGATGATGCATGAACTTGGAACGATAGATGTTCTTGTTAACAATGCTGGTTACGGTGTCTTTCATGCCGCTCATGAAGCGTCTATTGAGGATGTAAAAGGAATGTTTGACGTAAATGTGATCGGATTGATTGCTTGTACGAGTATGGTCTTACCCCTAATGAGGGAAGAGAGAAGAGGTCATATTATTAATATTGCCTCACAAGCAGGGAAAATTGCGACGCCAAAATCAAGTGTTTACTCTGCCACAAAGCATGCTGTTCTTGGCTATACCAATAGTTTGAGGATGGAATTGTCAGATTTGAATATTACGGTAACGGCTGTCAATACGGGTCCAATTGAGACGAATTTTTTCAACCTTGCTGATGAAACCGGAACTTATGTGAAAAGTGTAAAAAGATATATGCTTAAACCGGAATTTGTTGCACGCAAAGTCGTTGATAGGATGCTGACAGGGACAAGAGAAATTAATTTACCACGTTGGATGAATGCTGGTAGTATTTTCTTTGCCTTATTTCCTCGTCTTTTTGAGCGGGTAGGTAAACAGGTATTAAATAAAAAATAAGCTAGCAGAAAAATGATCAAAAAGGGATGACTAATGGCAGTTATCCCTTTTTGATTTGCACGGAATTTTTGAAAAAAGTTCCATGCCTCATTCAATATGATTTATTTCGTTTTGATGGCTTGAACTCTACCAACTTGTCCGTCTGTTAGTCTTACTTTGATTCCATGTGGGTGGAAACTGGATTTTGTTAGAATATCTTTTACAATTCCACTCGTCAGTTTCCCTGTTCTTTGATCAGCTTTTAGGACAATATCAACTGAGGTTCCAGGTGATAGGTCTTTTCGATTTTGTCCGTTCATTAGACACCTGTTCTTCTTCGTTGATTATTTGTTTTTTTCGTTTGTTGGCTTTTCATTTTTTTTGTTGTTTGAGACATCCTAGTGTTTGAATGATTGGCAGAAGCTTGGGTCTTTTTATTTTCCATCTGCTTTTTCATTACTTCTTGTAGACTTATTTTTTTCTTTGGTGTTGCGATTTCATGTGAGTGATTGGAATCGGTCATAGTAATGTCTCCTTTTATAATTCTTTAGTTAGTATTTTGTTCGAATTCGCCTGTGCTGTATAGAAACGATATAGTACAAAAGCGATAATGGATAGGACGATCCCTGAAATATACGGTAAACCGATGGTGATGGAAAAAAGCCAACCACCTAGTGGAGGTCCGATAATTCTTCCGAGTGAATCGAAGGAAGACAGTAAGCCAGTTGTACTCCCATGTCCAGTAGTAGAGCGTTTCGTTAATAACGCCGAGACGCTTGGGCGAATAACCCCATTACCGATTCCAAATATGGTTAAATAAATGGCTGCAGTTGTAAAGTTATTCACTAATAGAATAAGTCCGAAGCCAAGAGCCGAAACGGCAATACCGATTTGAATCACAAATCCTTCACCAAACTTTTTCGTCATCTTTCCAACTAATCCACCTTGGACAACCGCTGCAGCTAATCCCATTATCATAAAAATGTAGCCGAGTTCTACAGTTCCTAATCCTGCTCTTTGTGCAGCAAAGTAGGCGAAGGTTGCTTCTAAGCCTGATAAAGACAAGGAAATAAACAATTGTAGAAAAAACAGAACTGATTGTGTTCCTTTCAATTCATGCCATAAGGATGTTTTTTCTTTATTCTGTTGGCCTTTGTTCTCTTTTGTTAAGGATTCCTTTAACAAAAACCAGACAAGTAAAAAGGTAAGAAGAGAGGTAACTCCAGAAATATAAAATGGCATACTTAAACTTATTTTTGAAAAGACCCCTCCAATTGCAGGTCCGAATACAAATCCTAGTCCAGTAGCTGCACCGACAATGCCCATTCCTTTTCCACGGTCTTCTGGGGATGTAATATCAGCTACATAGGCCATAACCGTTGGCATATTTGCGGAAGATAAAATGCCACCGATAATTCTAGCGACAAACAGCATCCAAAGCGATGAAGATAGTCCCATTAAAAAGAAAGAAAGGGAAAGTCCCAATATCCCAATCATGATCACGGGCTTTCGACCTATTCGGTCAGATATTCGTCCCCACATCGGTGCAAAGAGGAGTTGCATCAGTGAATACACAGCCATGAGCAAACCTAATTGTGTTGGAGAAGCACCGATATTTTCCGCATAAAAAGGTAATACAGGGATAATGATGCCGAAGCCGACCATGACGAGAAACATAACAGCAAAAAGAATAGGTAACGCTCTTTTTGTTTCTAACATAAACTTCACTCCGTTTCCTGATAATTATAATGATTATATGGACAAATAGTCAATTTTACTGTGTTGTAGAATGAAATTTTAACAAAAGAATGTTGTTAAATAATACCATAAATGTAATATTTCTCAAATTATATTTCTGCACTTTGTCTTTGAAAAAGCGGTACTTGATCAGGAGAGAACGTTCCTTTAAAGAATGGAGTCTATTTGAAACCGCAAGATCTCAAAAGAATAACAGCTAAAATGGGAATGGTGTTCCAACATTTCAATCTTTTCCCCATCTTACTGTTAAAGAAAACCTAGAACTTGCTCCCAAAATGGTGAAGAAAGAATCACCTTCAGTTATTGGGCATCGAAGTGCAGCGATCATGGAGAAAATTGGACTTACTGGTCGGGCGAATGCTTATCCAGCAAACCTCTCAGGTGGTCAAAAACAAAGAGTAGCAATTGCACGTGCACTGATGATGGATCTTGATATCTTGCTTTTTGATGAACCTACTTCTGCACTAGATCCAGAATTGACCGGTGAAGTTCTACAAGTAATGAAGGATTTGGCTGAAGAGCATATGACAATGATTGTCGTGACACATGAGATGGAATTTGCCAAAGAGGTGGCAAGCTGAGCCATTTTTATGGATAACGGGGAAATTGTCGAATCTGGTCATCCGGACGAGTTGTTTACGAACCCTAAGTTTGATCGAACGAAGGCCTTTTTGAATCGTACTTTGAGATGATGTTATAATATTCAAGGAATATTCCGATAGGATTTTAAACTACCTATCGGGATATTTTTATTTGTTTATATTTGAAATTTTAGATAACTAGAATACTAGAATACTTTTATTAAAGTAATTTAATTTATTATGAAATCATGTATAATATAGAAGTGCTAATGCATAGGGTATAAAAAGTAAATGATTTTAGTCACAATTGCGTTTTTTTAATGCATGGATTGTGAAAAATGACACAAAGAATTCAAAATATTACTATTTCATTGTAAAGGAGAATCGAATATGTCGGAAACTACGACTCTAGAAAGATCTGAGAATGAATTAAAAAATTTGTCTAGAAGAAAAGAACAACAGGATGTACTTGATCAGCTATTAACACCTGAGGTTCAAGATTCTTTGACGAACTTAGTGGAACAACTTCCTAAACTTACGGAGATGGTAAACGTTTTAACGAAGTCTTATGACATGGCTCAATCATTGGCGACGGATGAAGTATTAAAAAATGATACAGTAGGAGCAATTAAAGAAATAGCAGAACCTGTAACAGCTACTGTCAAAAATGTTGCTGTCACTGCTATTGAAGCAAAAGATCGTGCACAAGAAAGCACTGAAGTGATTGGTCTTTTCGGATTGCTAAAAATGCTCAAAGATCCACAAGCACAAAAATTATTCCGTTTTGTTCATGCGTATCTTGAAGTTTCATCAGAAAAAAGTAATCAAAAATAATTTTTATATAAAGTTAAGGATGGTGGAAACATTTATGTCAAAACATATAGTCATCTTAGGGGCGGGTTATGGTGGACTTTTATCTGCATTAACCGTTCGTAAGTATTTAAATAGTGCAGAAGCGTATGTAACTGTCGTAAACCAATATCCAACACACCAAATCATTACTGAACTGCACCGTCTTGCAGGCGGAACGACTAGTGAGGAAGCTATAGCTCTTCCTTTAGAAAAGCTACTTAAAGGTAAGGATATTGATCTTAAAATTGCAACGGTTGACAGCTTTTCTGTCGACGATAAAAAAGTTTCTCTTTCAGATGGTACAACATTAACGTATGATGCCCTTGTTGTGGGGTTAGGAAGCAAAACAGCTTATTTCGGTATCCCAGGGCTTGAAGAGAATAGCCTGGTCTTAAAATCTGTTGATGACGCAAATAAAATTTATGAGCATATTGAAGGTCGTATTCGCAAATATGCCGAAACAAAAAATGAAGCAGATGCTACGATTTTAATTGGCGGCGGCGGCTTAACGGGTATGGAGTTAGTAGGTGAGCTTGCTGATAACCTACCAAAGATTGCGAAAGACTATGGAATAAATCCTAAAGAATTAAAACTCAAACTTGTTGAAGCAGGTCCAAAAGTTCTTCCAGTGTTACCAGATCATTTGATTGAACGGGCTGTTTCGAGTTTAGAAGCACGCGGAGTTGAATTTTTAACAGGTCTTCCTGTCACCAATGTTCAAGGAAATATAATTGATTTGAAAGATGGAAGTAAAATTGTTGCCAATACTTTCGTTTGGACCGGTGGAGTGCAAGCATTACCAATTGTTGCTCAATCTGGACTTGAGGTAGATCGTGGTAAAGCAACAGTTAATGAATATCTTCAATCTACATCACATAATGATGTATTTGTTGTAGGTGACAGTGCAGTTGCATTCCCTCCAGAAGGTGGTCGTCCATATGCACCTACTGCTCAAAATGCTTGGCAAATGGGTGAACTTGTTGGGTATAATCTATACGCATATTTACAAGATAAATCGTTTGAAGCATTTGCTCCAGTCAATTCAGGGACACTTGCAAGTCTTGGTCGTAAAGATGCAGTTGCTGAAATTGGAGGAAACTCGACTCCACTTAAAGGTCTGCCGGCATCCCTAATGAAAGAAGCAAGTAATGTTCGGTACTTGTCACATATTAAAGGATTGTTTGCTTTAGCTTATTAAACGAATATAAATGATTTTTTAAGTGAAAAGATTCACATCGAATAGCCTTGTCGTACAGATAATAGTGCGGCAAGGCTATTTTTTTAGCTTGTTTTACTGCATGTAAAAACAGATAAGTATAGAAGTCTTCTTTATGGTTGGTGCGTGTAATAAGATTGTGAACAAATACAAATCAAATTGGTAATAAAACGATGTTGACTACGTCTTAAGTCTGATATTAAATTAAAGCTTGGGCTTCTTATAAAGTTAGGAAATAACTGTTAATATTAAAAGTGAAAGCAGTACTATTTATTGAATGATTTTTCTAATTGCTCCAAGGACAAGTCATTCAATTCTACTCGATATTTATGGATTGAGGTGATTATGAACAATGGAAAGAAAAGTCTATTTAATTCTTACTGATACAAGGTCTCTCCTTACTAGAGTGATAAAATTATATACAAAAAAACCTTACAATCATGTATCACTTTCTTTTGATCCCCATTTTTCAGAACTATACAGTTTTGGAAGAAAGAGACCAAGAAATCCGTTCGTAGGAGGATTTGTGAAAGAAAGTATTCACACAGGATTATTAGAAGAGGCGAAATGTGCCATCTATTGCTGTACTATTTCTGAGAGTCAGTTTCAGAAAATGAATCATTTTATACAACAAATAGAAGGGAAAAAAGACCTTTACCGCTACAATTTTATTGGTTTATTTGCCATTGCTTTAAATAAAGAAATAAAAAGAGAGAATGCCTTTTTTTGCTCGCAGTTTGTATCCACGGTATTAAAGGAGGGGCATGTCATTGAACTTTCAAAGCACCCTTCACATGTGACACCACATGACCTTCAACAAGTACCTCTTTTTCAGTTAGTTTATCAAGGTGATTTCGAAGATTATAAAAATGGTTTAGATATACGTAGAAATGTAGATAGGGCAGCCAGTCGAACTGATCGAATCCGGTTATTAAGGAAAAAGTTATGCAATGCTTACTCATCCTTTTTAGGTGCTTAAACAATAACACTTTATGTTGAAACGATATTTCTGATTGACGTCATTTTTTACCATGGTATTATATTTTTCTTTTAAATTATTTTATATTGAGTAATGAATCTAGAAGTATATAAGATGGTCGTTGGAACGGTCATATATAAACTCAATGAAGAAAGAGGTACACCTTAGATGTCAGCAGAACAACGAAAAAAGTTAATTATTTTGATGGTTAATATGTTTATTGCTATTGGAAGCTTTGGTATTATCATTCCCATATTACCTGCTTATTTAGAATCGATTAACCAAGGCGGAACAGCTGCAGGTTTAATGATTGCCACCTTTGCAGGAGCACAGCTGATTTTGGATTAAAAATGCCCTTTTTAATCCAAAATCAGCTGTTGTATCACTTGTAGCGGTCATATTTTCAGTGATTGTTCTTGAAGAAAGTCAAACAGGGCCGCCAACAGTGGGCTTAGAGCAAAGTAGGGGAGTAAAGCTGAAGAAAGTATAGAGTTGAAAGCATTCGGATAAATAAACAAAAGAAACATTGAGCGGTGGCTTGGTGGTTCTTTTGTTTATTAAGAATAATGACTTTTTTATGATAATTCTTCTTAAGTTTTCGGGGAATAGTGGTATGATAAAAAAATATAGTTCATATAGAGAAAGGTTTGATTTTTATCGTCATGTCAAAGAAAAAACGTATATTAATTGAAGTGAAACAAATCCTTATGATTACTGTAGGTGCTATTATTGCTGCTATTGGATTGGAACAATTTTTAGTTCCTAATGATATTTTAGATGGTGGAGTAATAGGACTTTCTATAATTGGGGCGAAATTAACTGGTTTTAAAATGAGTTTATTCATTGTCCTTTTAAATTTACCTTTTCTTCTCATCGGTTATCGAAAAATGGGGAAGAAATTCACACTACATACTTTATATGGAGTTATTGTTTTATCGATCTTTACATCTTATTTGCATCATTTCGAGCCATTTACAGATGATTTATTTCTAGCAACGATTATTGGTGCAGTCATATTAGGAACAGGTGTTGGTCTAGTGCTTCGAACGGGTGGTGCTTTAGATGGTACAGAAGTTCTTGCGCTTCTTATTAGTAAGAAGCGTCCTGTTTCAGTAGGACAAACGGTTATGATTATCAATTTATTCATTTTTACCCTTGCAGCACTTTTAGTTTTTAGTTGGGAAACTGCCATGTACTCGGTTATCACTTATTTTATTGCTTATAAAATGATCGATATTGTGGTCGAAGGTTTGGAAGAGTTAAAATCAGTGACGATCATTTCCGATATGCCAGAAGTAATTGCGGACGCCTTAATTAAGAATTTGGGGCGTGGGATCACTTATATTCATGGTGAAGGTGTTTATACAGGTGAGCCAAAAAAGATCATCTATACAATTGTAAGTCGTATAGAGTTATCCGGTGTACGAACTATTGCCCAAGAAATAGACCCAAAAGCCTTGATAGCAATAGAGAATGTTTCCGATATTTCAGGTAGTAACTTTAAGAAAAGGTCATCACACTAAATGAGAAGAAAGTTGATTTCTTCTCATTAGTCTCTTCAACGTTAAAAGTGTATGATGATGAAATACGTAAGAAGAGTACAGTGTGTTCTTAGGTAACATCCTTTCTGGTTTAGAGCTATGTTATAATGATGTTACAGTAGTTTTTTTCAATGATTTTTGTACTGTATACTTAATATAAGGGGTTGAGATAGTGATGAATAAAGAACTTGTACAATCAGTTGAAATATCAATCAAAGAAAAAAAGAAAATAATAAAAGGGCAGGTAATACGAGCCGTTATATCCTCACGATCTAAAATAATAGAAATAAAAACATCTGATAACAAAAGTTACTATCTCGTTTACTATAAAAATTCTCTTGTGTATGGAGAAAAGTTGGAAATCGTTGAAAAGGGGTCGTTTATTGATAAGGCATATTCCAAAGGTATTGTTTTAGAATCACATCATCCATTTCTTCCGGTCATCATCCCCAATGAAAATGTGTTTATTCCAAATAAAAACAAGCTTTTCTCTGAGCTTCAAAATCAATACTCTCTTCAGGAAGTTGCCTACATAGCAACAACTCTTGATTCATTTTTTACAAAAGATCAGCTAATAAAGATTATAGATAAAATCTTTTTCCACTATCGAAGAAATGGCAAATTTTTTAAGGCATTTCAAATTACTCATATTTTAAAAGGCTTTTCTCCTGAGTTAAGTTTAGCAGGAGATAATTTGAACTCACAAGATTTTCGTTCCTATGATAACTTTTACAACTCCTCTCCTCTTCCTATTGTGTATAGTAAAGACCCTCTTTTTGTTGAATTATACTGCTTCAAAAACCGAATGAGCCCAGATGAACATAAAATTCTAGAAGATATATTAAAAAAGCAAGATTGTTTCTTGGAGTTACTATTGCTTTGGATGGAAAAGGTCGACAAGTACTCTAAAGCTGATTCCATTGAAAAATATACAAATATAGCCTTACAGTTTATAACGATGGAACAATGGATCCTAATTTTAGGTTATTTAAAAATTAATCCATTTCAAGAGTTATCTCAAACAAAAACAGTGATTGATAAGATGCTTCATGAGGAGCATTATGAAACGGCAGCACTATATTTATTAGATTTTATTGAGGATCTTCCAAATACTTATAACGACACTCTAAATATATTGTGGGAACATTTGGATACCGAGTTTATCGTATCTCATTTAGATGGTTTTAGTATGCTGATTCAACAACTAGTCCAAGAAAATGAGAATCAACAATGTGAACAAAAGTTATCACATCTTGTAGGTAAATTACTTGAAAACTATGATCTTAAAACAGTTCATGAAAAACTTCAACCTATTCAAAAGTCTGTCCCAGATTCCAAAGTTTTTCGGAAAATGAATCGAATGACAACCTTATTAGAAGACCCCGACCACATGATGGAATTAGGTCAATATTATGCAGAGTTTAAACAATATGATGAAGCCATTGAATGCTTCTCCTGGGAAATGGAACTCCACCCGGATGATTATTCTCCTGTGTGGCAGCTAAGTAAAATGTATCAAAATAAGGGAATGGTAGAAGAGGCAGTTGCTTATCGACAGATTTATGCTCAATTAAAAGGAAATAAAGAGATAAGTTAAGTTTTGATTAGGAATCCCTCCATTTAATAGATTATAAAACGGACTCTTCTTATGGGAGTCCGTGCCCTTCAACGATCAAGTATGCAGATTTGATTCTTGTGATGGACCAAGGAAAAGTAATTGAGCAAGGAACGCATTCAGAACTTTTAGAGGTAAATGGTTTCTATGCTGATCTATACAATAGCCAGTTCTCGGCAAAAACAGCATAGATTCTAGTTTTTTGTGAATAGTGATCTTTTGAAATGTTTATCATAGGTATGTTATGAAAGGGTTATTATGATATGGATTTATTCCTGTTATGGTAAAAAACTGTGGTGAAGCAAATTGGTGGCCTTTTAAAAGAACCACAAATGAATAAAGTGAAAAAGGCTATTCAAATGGGTAGAATCTTTCTGCTCGGATTTCTCCTGTACTGTGGGCATATCAATCAAAGGGGAGTTTCTGAAGAACATGCTACAATCATCATATGCTACTTCTAGAAAGGGAGTTATTATATAAATGAAAATTACAATAACAGACCAGGCATCGGAGAAAATAAACCAGTATAGAAGAGGAAAAGAAGGATGGTTAAAGCTTAAATATGATGCAGAAGAATGTGGTTGTATCATGTGTGGCGTGACGAATTTATGGCTTGTAAGCGACTTAGAAGATGATGACTATAAAGTTGAAACAAATAACGGGGACATTTACATTGAAAAATCAAAAGAAGTTTTTCTTGATGAAGTGCTGACGATAGACTTTAATGATGCTACATATTGCTTTCAACTAAAAAGTCCGAATCAGTATCTTAATCCAAGAATGAATTTCTTTGATAAAACGAAACAAGTGCAGTCAAAATAGTCATATGTAGCACAAATAGAAATGCTCGAAGTTGATTAATGGGTTCTTTTCAAGGACGAAAGTAATCAAAAATGTAGTAAAGAACACATGGCGATTAAGAGCTATGTGTTCTTTATGGTATCAATATATTCTCTATATAATAAGGAATATATTGAATTATGGTTATTCTTTTGTCAATTCCTCTTCAAAGAAAAAAGTGCTTGGATGTTCATTGACAATGTATGAGTATCTTTTCATGTTTTTTACATACTGACTTTTAAAGATTGTAACAGACTCACCGGATTCTTTGATTTTCACCTTTTCTCCATCGGCAAATAGGCTCTTTTTCATTTTCTCACCCTCTCTAATGATACGTTTAAATTTACCGTTCTGTTTTTAGGCACACTTTATAATGTAAGTTTGACCGAAACTTTTCTTTTTATCCAACAATCCTATGGTTAAACGTAAAAATCATTCTTTTATTTATTCCGCTAATAAGCATCGGATTCACTCTTCTGTTCTTTAAAAACAAATTCCCACAAAAATTCATCAACAGCGGCTTCATACGATTCTTTATTTTCGTTTAATGATTGGGCATGTGCCCCGTTTTCAGCAAGAAATAACTTTTTAGGCCCTCTTTTTCTTTTATATAGAGCTTCTGTCATAGAGGGTAAAATATAAATGTCCTTCTTGCTATGAATAAATAGAATAGGCTTTTTAATCTGTTGGATGACAGAAATAGGGGAGATATCACGAAGCGAATATTTTTCTCGCATACGTAAGAATAAGTCGGCAACAGGTAGCAAAGGCCTTGGTGACAGTTTCATATTCGTTTGAAGTAAATAAGTAAGCTGCTCTTTAAAATCAGAAAACGGACTATCAGAAATATAGAAATCAGCACCATCTTCCACCATGCCTGCATATAAGAGCATCGTTGCGGCCCCCATTGACTCACCATGAATGCCTAACAACAAATCGGGACCTTTCTCTGCTTTTAACCAGTTCACAACTGCCTTTAAGTCGAATTTTTCATAATAGCCATAGCTTGTTGTCTTCCCACCCGATTCTCCGTGACGACGATGATCGTAAATAATCGCATTAAAACCCCTTTCGAGAAAAAGGTTCATGTACTTAACGGAATTGATTTTATTTTCTGTTACGCCGTGGGAAATGATAATATAGTGGTCAGCTTGATGAGGTTCGACAAGAATCATTTTTAATTCGTATCCGAATGGGGAAGGAATCGTTATTTCTCTCTTAGTCAAATGATCAAAATCATTTGGATTAAAGTGTCCTGCTTCTTTTTCACGAGTAAGAATAGATTGATCGTCTTTTTTCTTTATATACATAATCCGGTTTGTAAAGTAGAGGCCAAATGATGATAGAAAAAACAGGAACGATAAGAGAAATCGAAATACCTTTCTTATCTTTTTCATCTCACTCCTCCAGATTTTTTGAAAGCTGCTTTGGAGATACCATACTTTTATATTTTAACATTGACTAGGTAATAAAACAAAAAAACCGCTTATGAAAAGCGGTTTACTGCGGTGAGTTTTGTCTTTTTGTTGGATGAATGGCTTTTTCAAGGTCTTCAGCAGCAATGGTTTGCTTCACTGTATCTGCTGTTGGCTTTCCTTTTTGACTATACCCTTTTTCACGATTCTGACTCATACGTTCATCTCCTGTCTGATTGATTACATCTATTAAGATGGATTAGATTGTTCGAAATTATACAGTGAAGGAACGAAGACGATAAAAGGCGGTATCAGTCGGGCGTGAAAGGTGTTGTTGGACGGTGTCAATTGCCTGAACTAATTTTTCTAAATTGATTCCCGTACTGATTCCCATTTGGTGAAGCATGAATACGACATCCTCCGTTGCTACATTTCCTGTTGCTCCTTTTGCGAAGGGACATCCGCCAAGACCGCCAGATGACGTATCAAAACGGTGAACCCCTGCTTGTAGTGCTGCAAGTATATTGGCTAATGCCATTTTGCGTGTATCATGAAAATGGGCTGTGAGAAGAATTTCAGGGAAGGTTTTGATTAATTTAGAGAATAAAGAATAGCTTTCATGTGGGGCAGCCATTCCGATCGTATCGGCTACACTAAATTCATCTACACCAGCATCGGCAAATTGTTTGCAGAGCTTGAGCGTATCCTCTTTCTCTATTTTCCCTTCATACGGACAGTAAAAAGCGGTTGAAATACAGGCACGGACAAAATAGTCTTTTTCTTTAAGCTCTTTGATGATAGGGATTAGTTCTAACATACTATCTGTTGTTGTTTTGTTAATGTTTTTCACGTTAAATGTGTTGCTCACACCGATAAAAACTGCAATAGCACAGGCATGAGTCTTCCTCATTCGCTCCATGCCCTTTCGATTAGGAATGAGGACGATATTTCGTGTTTTCGCATCGAGACAGGAGGAAACAATGTCGACTGCATCACGCATTTGTGGAATCCATTTTGGAGAAACAAAGGAGGTTAGCTCTATTTCACGGATCCCTGCATTTTTTAACTTTTTAATAAAATCTATTTTAACTGTTGTAGGAATAAAGTTATTTTCATTTTGCAGACCATCGCGAGGACCAACTTCAATAATTGTTACTTCTTTTGGTAAATGAAGTGTCATTTTTTTCTCTCCTCATCATACTCTCATTTTAGAAGGCATTATTTTGCATCAATAAATACGGAGAAACTGAACATGATCGTTACTTTCATTACTATGAATAAAAAAGAATAGAATGCATGAGAAAGAGCATTTGTGAGACGAAGCTTTGCGGAGGTGAAGGAAATGAAGCGAATCAGCAAGTCATTTAAGGAAGCGGTTTCAAATATTAACAACGGCTCTACATTAATGGTCGGTGGGTTTGGACTATGTGGGATTCCCGAAAATCTTATTTTGGCGTTAGTTGAAAAAGGGGCAAAAAATTTAACGGTCATCTCTAATAATTGCGGGGTGGATGATTGGGGTTTAGGACTTCTTTTGAAAAATCGTCAAATCAAAAAAATGATTGGTTCGTATGTGGGAGAAAATAAAGAGTTTGAAAGGCAAGTGCTTGCTGGTGAGCTTGAAGTGGAACTACTACCGCAAGGAACACTGGCGGAAAAAATTAGAGTGGGTGGAGCAGGGATTCCTGCTTTTTATACGCCAGCGGGTGTTGGAACACAAATTTCAAACGGGAAAGAAGTTCGTTCTTTTAATGGAAAAGAATATTTACTTGAAGAAGCGTTAACAGCTGATTTTAGTATTGTACGGGCATGGAAAGGAGATAAAATGGGCAACCTTGTCTATCATAAAACAGCACGAAATTTCAATCCAATCATGGCAGCAGCCGGTAAGGTAACGATTGCTGAAGTGGAACACATCGTTGAAATAGGTGAACTAGAGGCAGATCAGATTCATACACCTGGTATTTATGTACAGGCCATAGTTTTAGGTGAGCAAAAAAAACGGATAGAACGTTTAACTGTGAAAAAATAATGTGCTTCTTTTTGTGAGAATGGTTGAAGGGTATTGTTTAACAAAGCCTTTAAGAAAGAGCGAGAGGAGAAAAATATGACAAATGGCAAAGCCAATGTACGTGAAAAAATTGCTAGACGAGCTGAAAAAGAAATCGAAAGCGGTTTCTATGTGAATTTAGGGATTGGAATGCCCACTCTAGTGGCAAATTTTATCACAGAACATAAACAAGTAGTTTTGCAATCAGAAAATGGTCTTCTCGGAATTGGCCCCTATCCAACAGAAAAAGAAGTAGATGCAGATTTAATCAACGCAGGGAAAGAGACGGTAACAGCAATACGAGGAGCGGTTTACTTTGACAGTGCCGAATCCTTTGCGATGATTCGGGGTGGTCATGTTGATCTTGCAATACTTGGCGGTATGGAAGTATCAGAAACGGGGGATCTTGCTAACTGGATGATTCCTGGGAAAATGATTAAAGGTATGGGTGGTGCAATGGATCTTGTACATGGTGCGAAAAGAATTATTGTGATCATGGAGCATACAAATAAAAAGGGAGAAGCAAAAATTTTAAAAGAATGCAGTCTGCCTTTGACTGGTCAAAAAGTGGTCAATCGGATTATTACCGATCGGGCAGTTATTGATGTTCTGTCTTCGGGATTAAAGTTAGTCGAAGTGGCGGAAGGATTTACGGTTCAAGATATTATTCAATCGACTGAGCCAAAATTAATGGTGGATGATTCAGTCGTAACAGATGCGTATTAACGAAATAGAGAATTTAATCAAATGGAACCACTAGCTATTATTTTTAGCATTGTTGTTTTAAATCCCCCTTTTAACTTCTCAAGTTTTTGTCGTTTCTTCTCAATCAAGAAATGATATAATAGATTCATCATCTTAAAAAAGAGGGATTTTACTATGAAAAAAAGACAAAACAAACAAGTCAAAAAGGTACAAGAAAAACCAGCTACCCTCGGTGATCTTCTGAATGCTGACCTTGTTCATGAGCTAAAAGAAAAGAAAAAAGAGTTGCAAAATCAAGATGAACAAAAACGGGTAGCAGAAGAGGAAAGAAAACGTGAAGAGCGTAGATTAAAAGAGAAAAATAAATCGTTTGAAGAACTTCTGAACGAAAGTGATGTTAACTGGAAAGAATTCAAATAATAGAATAGGGATTAAAAAATAAAAAAGGGCAAACTTGAGGTCTGCCCTTTTCTATTTGTAAAATAAATTTCCTCAAAGAGCTATTTCAGAAAAACCTAGCTTCGTGCTTTTCAACGGTGTTCAGCAAAACGATTTTCTTTTGTACAAGAACGGATGAGGTTCACTTCATCGTCTGTTAGCATTTTGCTGTTAGCAGCACGTGAATTTTCTTTCAACTGTTCCACTGAGCTAGCACCGACTATGACTGAAGCAACAGCCGGATGTGTGAGATTATATTGAAGAGCGACTTCACCCATTGGACGGTCAAAGTTAGCTTTTAATTTTGTTAATACATTCGTTAATTCAGAAAAGGAATAGTCCAAATAGCCTTTTTCTCGAATGGATGACGATACCTTTGCTAGCATTTTATCACTTAGAAGCCCCTTTGCAAGCGAGCCGCGAGTGACAACACTAATGTTATGCTCATGTAATAAGGGAAGTGCTTCTTCCTCTGGCCTTCTGTCCAACATACTGTATTGCATCATAACAGATACAATATTAGCTTTCGTCGTATATTCACGAATGACATTTGGTCGAATCGAGGAGATTCCATAATAACGGATTAATCCTTCTTCTTTTAATTCTTCAAATGCTTCAATCGTTTCTTCTATTGGATCATCAAGAGTGCCACCGTGAAGTTGATACAAATCAAGATAATCTGTATTCAATCTTTTTAAACTTGCTTTGACAGCTTCTTTTATGTAGGCTTTCGAGGGATCCCAACACCAACTATCCTTCTGCTCATTCCAACGGTTACCAACCTTTGTAGCAATAATCACCTTGTCTCGATTCTGTTTGAATGTAGTACCGATAATTTTTTCGTTTTCACCATAGTTATATAAATCAGCAGTATCAAAATAATTAATTCCTTCATCTAAAGCTGACTTAAGGATGCTTTCTGCTTTTTTTTGCTCCATTCCTAAAGACATGCAACCTAAACCAAGCTCCGAAACAAATAAATCAGATTTTCCTAATCGCCTTTTCTGCAAATTGTAACACCTCCAACTCTATTTATACCATTCCACCGGTGTCAGGCACCATTAAAAGACATTCTCCCAAAACTGTCCTCACTGAAAAGACAAACATGAATGATTACTTTTTATTAAAAATAAATAGGGATCTATTAGGAGGTTGAGAAGCAAGGTTCTTCTTATTATTTTTAACCAAGTCAGAAACAAGTCGATAGTCTTTTCTATATTCCTTTAACTTTTGCTTAATCTCCCAAGCCTTTCCGGATAAGGTAACCCCTTTATCATGTACATATATTTTCATTTTATTTTCCTCCAATTAGAGTATGATAAAATGTATAAGCAAATAAATTTGGATTAGAACAGGAGTGTTTTAAAAAAATGAGTCTCCTTGAAGAAAAAACGTTATCGTCAGAAAAAATTTTTAGTGGAAGGGTCATTAGCCTTCAAGTAGATGAAGTCGAATTACCCAATGGGAAAACAGCCAAGCGTGAACTGATCAAGCATCCTGGGGCAGTTGCGATCATTGCCATTACGGATGAAAATAAAATTATCATGGTGGAGCAATATCGAAAGGCGCTTGAACAAATCATTATTGAAATTCCTGCTGGGAAGCTTGAAAAAGATGAAGATCCCGCTGTGTGTGCTAAACGTGAATTGGAAGAAGAAACAAGTTATGAATGTGAAAGTCTTAAATTATTAAATTCTTTCTACACTTCACCAGGGTTTGCCAATGAAATTGTGCATGTATATGTTGCAAAAGGGTTATCGAAAAAGGAAAATGCGGCTGGCCTTGATGAGGATGAATTTGTGAATCTCATCGAATTGACCCTTGATGAGGCTCTCCAAGCTACAATAGACAACCGAATTTGTGATGCCAAAACGGTTTTTGCTGTTCAGTACTTACAACTTCAAGAGGCGTTGAAATAATAAATGAACCAATATTATACGGATCTTCATATTCATATCGGTCGGACGAAAAGCGGCAGAGCAGTTAAAATTACGGGATCAAAAACATTAACGTTTTCCAATATCATTGCCCATGCAAGAGATGAAAAGGGGCTGAATATGATCGGGATTATCGACTGCCATTCACCAGAAGTGATTATTGAAATGGAAGAGCTTATGGAAAGAGGGGAATTAGTAGAATTACAGGACGGGGGACTCAGCTATGGAGGATTAACCATCATTCCAGGGTCTGAATTAGAAATTTATGATGAAAGCTGTCATGGTCCTATTCATGTACTCTGTTACTTCTCGAATGTTCATACGTTGAAAAGCTTCTCTAATTGGCTTTCTGGCTATTTAAAAAATATCCATCTTAGTTCGCAGCGAATTTATGCAAGTGGAAAAGAGCTACAGCAAAAGGTAAAAGAGCTAAACGGGCTGTTTATTCCTGCGCATGTATTCACTCCATTTAAAAGCTTGTATGGAAAAGGTGTAAAAGCTTCGTTAGCAGAGGTTTTTGATCCTAAATCTATTGATGGAATTGAACTTGGATTAAGCTCCGATACATATATGGCTGATGGTATTAAAGAGTTACATGCATATACCTTTTTGTCCAATTCAGATGCACATTCACTGGGGAAAATTGCCCGTGAATACCAAACGATTGCGATGAAAGAGCCTACTTTTAATGAATTGAAAAAAGCACTTTCTCATGAACATGGTCGAGAAATTATTGCAAACTTTGGATTAGATCCATTACTAGGAAAATATCATCAAACCGCCTGTGAAAAATGTCAACATCCCTTCAACCTAAAAGAAGCAAAGTGTGAAAGCTGTGGACATCAAAAATATGTAAAAGGAGTGGCGGATCGTATTTCAGAGCTATCAACGGTTTCTGAAAAAAGTCCACATCGTCCACCCTATATTCATCAAATTCCACTAGAGTTCATTCCAGGACTTGGACCAAAGTTAAGAGGAAAATTATTAGATCATTTTGGTACGGAAATGACGATCTTACACGAAGTATCCTTTGATCATCTAAAGGAAGTTGTTCCCGTTAAAATGGCTGAAAGGATCGTTGCAGCTCGCACGGGTAAACTGAAGCTTTCAGCAGGTGGTGCTGGAAAATATGGAAGAGTGATCTAGATACGCAGGAAAGAAGGTTCTGTCCAGAAGAAAAGGTATTAGACATCACAATACACTATCTAGTTGAGTCACGTTGAATATGATTCTAAATGAAGGTGGTTTTGTGAATATCAGACAATCTTATGGGACAGTCCTTTCTATGGAAATTGGCAGAACAAACAGCTAAGAATGATGTAATCTACTAAATTCTACTAGAATATCGGTCATAGATTAGAATCTCCTCTCATACAATGTAGTAATTGATTGGCAGGAGGAAAAGCAATGAAGAAAAAAATGTACCAGAACATTGTAGCCACACATTTTCGCGAGCATTCCTCAATCTATTTATTCGTGATCGTCTTATTTTTAATGGGGGTTATTTTCGGTGCTGTGGTCGTTAACAGTTTAAGCTTTAGCCAAAAGGAAGATTTATTTTACTATTTATCTCAATTTTTTGGACAAGTTTCTAATGGAAAAGTGGCAACATCAAGTGATTTATTGATCCAGAGTTTTTTTCATAATAGCAAATTTATTGGTTTGATGGGGATTTTAGGGATATCCATTATCGGGTTGCCTGTGATCTTAATTTTGTTATTTATGAAAGGAATGGTTGTTGGTTTTACGGTAGGCTTTCTCGTTAATCAAATGGGTTGGAATGGTTTTCTTCTTTCCTTTGTATCGGTTCTTCCGCAAAATTTAATTATTATTCCTATATTTATCGTAACAGCAACAGTGGCTGTAAGTATTTCATTGAAGATGATTCGACGCCAATTTATGAAAAAAATAAGTGAACCGATCTTGCCGATGCTTGGAAAATATATGGTGTTATTTCTTATAGCTGGTTTATTTCTTGCTTTTGCAGCAGCGATTGAAGCTTATTTATCACCATCATTAATGAAAGTGGTCATTAACTCCGTCTATTAAGCAAAATATTTAGATTAAATATAATATAATAATTAATTTCAATTATAGATTGTAATAATTTTAGTTTGATTCTATATCCTCATCTGCTATAATGAGAATGGAAGCGGCGAGGAGGGACTTTTATGGAAACAAGAATAGAAAGAATAAAGAAGCAGTTGCATTCATCAAGCTATAAATTAACACCACAACGCGAAGCAACCGTTTGTGTTTTATTGGAGCATGAAGAAGACCACTTAAGCGCTGAAGATGTTTACCTCCTAGTAAAAGAAAAGTCGCCTGAGATTGGTTTAGCAACGGTTTATCGAACGTTAGAATTACTAACAGAATTAAAAATAGTAGATAAAATTAACTTTGGAGATGGTGTATCTCGTTATGATCTTCGAACAGAGGGAGCAGCACATTTTCATCATCATCTAGTATGTATTGAATGCGGTGCGGTTGATGAAATTCAGCAAGATCTGTTGGATGATGTGGAAGAACTAGTTGAGCGTGATTGGAAATTTAAGATTAAAGATCATCGCCTTACATTTCATGGGATTTGCTATCGTTGTCAGGATAAAGACAAAGAGCAAAATAAATAATGGTGAAACCTTTTCTATTTTAAGATAATAGAGGAGGTTTTTTGTTTTTATATGTATAAAACCTGTCCAACTTGGCATATGTATGAATAAGGAAATATGTGTGCCGGAGGAAAGACGATGAGATCATGGTTTAAAATGATGATAAAAACGATGAAAGTATTTATCCTGTTTACAGGATGCACAATTCTATTTTATTATGGTATTATGTGGTTAAATGAGGAATATATAGACTCTCATCGTTATGATGAGCCACAGGGTTCCGCTATAAAAGTGACGACAGTAGAAGATGATTATGATTCGAACTGGTTTGATCGGTTACTATTGTTTTATTTAAATGGGGAGTAATGAATAAATGGAAGATGAATTGAAAGATTTTACCCATTTTTTAATTGTTGAAAAAGGATTAGCGCAAAATACGATTGTTTCATATGAAAGAGATTTAAAGAGTTACATGAAATATGTACAAAAGGTGGAACAACTGCAGAGCTTTAATGATATCCAGCGTATTCATATTGTCCATTTTCTAGGGCATTTGAAGGAACAAGGGAAATCTTCGCGAACATTGGCCAGACATATTGCATCTATTAGGGCATTGCATCAGTTTTTGCTTCGTGAAAAAGCAACAGATCATGATCCTTCTGTACATATTGAAACACCGCATCTAGAACGATCACTTCCGAAAGTCTTAAATTTGGAAGAAGTGGAGACTTTATTGGATTCCCCAAATGCAAACGATCATTACGGTATTCGCGATAAAGCTATGTTGGAATTATTGTATGCCACAGGGATCCGTGTGAGCGAGTTAATCGGATTACAAATCGGTGATGTACATGTGACGATGGGTTTTGTGCGTTGTATTGGAAAAGGGAATAAGGAAAGAATCATTCCGATTGGGAAAACAGCAGTTGTTGCTCTTGAAAAGTATTTAGCAAATGGTCGACCTGCTTTTGTCTCAAAAAAAAACCACGATGATGCCTTGTTTTTAAATCATCATGGTAAGCAATTAACAAGACAAGGATTTTGGAAAATTTTAAAAAAGCTTGCTCGTGAAGCAGGTATTGAAAAAGAATTGACACCGCACACGTTAAGACATTCCTTTGCTACTCATCTATTGGAAAATGGAGCAGATATAAGGGCCGTACAGGAAATGCTTGGTCATGCGGACATATCAACAACCCAAATTTATACACATGTTACTAAAACAAGGCTGAAGGACGTTTACAGTCAGTTCCACCCACGTGCTTAATAGACTGAGAGATTGCTTTGTATTTCAAAAGGCTACCAAAAGAAAATGGTGGCTTTTTTCGTATACTGCAAATTCGACTATAGGGTTTCTAAAAAAGGGTATCCTAAAGTTAATGATGATTGATATTAAAAATAAGGAATTAAAAAAGATCATGTAAAAATAAAAATAAACGGAGGAGACAGTTATGACTTCGACTTCATTACCATATAAACGAATATTTCTCATTGTGATGGATTCAGTAGGGATTGGTGAAGCACCTGATGCAGAAGAATTTGGTGATAAAGGTGCGCATACACTTGGTCATATCGCAGAAGCGATGAATGGATTGAAGATGCCAAACATTGGGAAACTTGGTCTCAGCTATATTGAAGAAATACAGGGAATTGAAAAGGAAGAAGCTCCATTAGCCTATTATACAAAAATGAAAGAAGCATCAATCGGTAAAGATACGATGACAGGTCATTGGGAAATAATGGGTTTGTATATTGATACTCCATTTCGAGTATTCCCAGATGGTTTCCCTGCTGAATTGTTAGATGAATTAGAAGCGAGAACGGGGCGAAAAATCATTGGCAACAAACCGGCAAGTGGAACTGAGATTCTTGTTGAACTTGGTGAAGAACATATAGAGTCAGGTGCACTAATTGTCTATACGTCGGCTGATTCTGTGTTACAAATAGCAGCACATGAAGGAGTGGTTCCGCTTAAAGAGTTGTACCAAATATGCGAAATTGCCCGCGAATTAACGCTTGATGAAAAATATATGGTAGGGCGAATTATCGCAAGACCGTTTGTGGGTGAACCTGGTCATTTTAAACGAACACCTAATCGCCATGATTATGCCTTAAAGCCGTTTAGCCGTACCGTTATGAATGAATTAAAGGATGAAGGTTTGGATGTTATTGCCATTGGGAAAATAAATGATATTTATGATGGGGAAGGTGTCACCCAATCATTAAGAACGGTTTCCAATATGGATGGAATGGATAAGCTACTGGAAACTTTTGAGATGGATTTTACGGGTTTGAGTTTTGTCAACCTTGTCGATTTTGATGCGTTATTTGGTCATCGACGTGATCCAATTGGGTACGGAAAAGCACTTGAAGAATTTGATGTTCGATTAGACGAAGTATTAACGAAAATGGGTGAGGACGATTTGCTCATCATTACAGCAGATCATGGAAATGACCCCACTCATTCCGGTACAGATCATACACGTGAATACGTTCCGCTTCTCGTTTACGCTAAAGGAATGGAAAGTGGTCGTGAGTTACCAGTACGAGAAACATTTGCAGATATTGGAGCGACGATTGCAGAAAATTTTGCTGTCACGATGCCGAATTTCGGGACTAGTTTTTTAGAAAATGTAAAATTAGAGCGTAAAGGATGAATGGAATGAGAATGGTTGATTTAATTGAAAAAATGTGATGGTCGAATACTATCAACCAAAGAAATTTAAGTTACCATTGATGTAATAACGAAATAAATGCGAAGCACCAAGGAATTAAACTTCCTGGTGCTTTTTTTATATCAAAATATTTATTCCTCTTCACTTCTTTTGTATAAATTTGGTTTTAATGGAAAAAATGGAGGCTATAGAAGAATGGAGGGTTTTGTGATGAAACGACTTGTTTCTATTTTGCTTACGAGCATTTTGTTAATAACCTTGACTGCGCCGCTAGCTTCTGCAGAGGAAACAGGAGTTCAATTAGCGGAAAACGTAAAGGCGGCTATTTTGATTGAACGGGATACAGGTAAAGTACTATACGAGAAAAATAGTAACGAGCAGTTGCCACCCGCTAGTATGACAAAGATCATGACGATGCTTTTGATTATGGAAGCATTAGATGAAGGTAAACTATCGATGGAAGAGAAAGTTCGCACAAGTGAATATGCTGCTTCCATGGGGGGGTCACAGATCTTTTTGGAACCAGGTGAAGAAATGACTGTGAAACAAATGTTGCAAGGGATAGCGATCGGTTCAGGTAATGATGCATCTGTGGCGATGGCAGAAAGAATTGCCGGATCAGAAGGCGATTTTGTTGATAAAATGAATGCCAAAGCAAAAGAACTAGGCTTAAAGGATACTGTTTTTAAAAATACAACCGGTTTGCCTGTTGCCGACCATTATAGTACAGCAAATGATATGGCAATCATGGCAAAAGAGTTATTGAAATATGAAGATATTACAAAATTCACGGGTACGTATGAAGCCTATTTAAGAGAAGATACTGATAAAAAGTTTTGGCTCGTTAATACAAATAAGCTTGTTCGCTTTTATCCGGGTGTTGATGGATTAAAAACAGGATTTACGAAGGAAGCTCTCTACTGTTTAACAGCTACAGCTGAAAAAGATGGAATGCGAGTCATTGCTGTTGTATTTGGTGCCCCTACTCCAAAAGACAGAAATGCACAAGTAACAAAAATGCTTGATTATGCTTTTAATCAATATAAAACGCACCCACTATTTGAACGAAATCATGTTTTGGGTACGGCTAAGGTTAGCAAAGGGGAAGAGAAAATAGTGGAAGTAGTCACAAGTGAACCTATTTCTTTATTAACAAAAAAAGGCGAAACAATTGAAGATGTTAAGCAAAAGGTAAAAGTGAGTAAAGATTTGAAAGCACCTATTAAAAAGGGAGATCAAATTGGAACGCTGACAATTGAGAAAAATGGTGAAACATTAGTAGAAAGTCCACTTTTAGCAAAAGAAAACATTGATAAAGCAAGTTGGTGGATTTTATTTAAACGTTCACTTGGTATGTTCACAAAGGAAGAATGATTGTCTTTTCATAAAAATGATCGAACGAAGATGAGAATTGAAAAGCATTTAAGGCTGTTGAAAGCATGAAGGATGCCTTTTTTTAGCGAATGACCACTAGTTTTGTCTTGAAGAAGGAAATGGAGAAGAATGTATCGAATTGACTCACTATTAGGAGCCACTTTCTAAACTTGTCGCAATTGACAAGAGAAGAATAGGCGCGGCCTTGCCCGCTTATAAAGAGGCAACATCCGAGAAATGAAATAAGGAGGCTAACGAGTAGTGAGTCTAAATATTGAGATGGAAGTGAAACAAGATGTTTTATGCGTTCGTTTATCTGGGGAACTGGATCATCATTTAGCAGATGAACTTCGTAAACAAACAGTGAATGCGATTGAAAATTATAATATTCGTCATATTATTTTGAATTTAGAACAGTTGTCTTTTATGGATAGTTCTGGTCTAGGTGTCATTCTAGGTCGATACAAACAAATCAAGCAGTTGAATGGTGAGATGGTCGTGTGTGCAATCTCCCCACCTATTCAAAGGTTATTTGATATGTCAGGCTTATTTAAAATCATTCGCCTTGAGCCGACAGAAGAATATGCTTTGCAAAGACTGGGGGGTGCCTAAAGATGAAAAATGAGATGAAGCTTCAATTTAGTGCATTGAGTCAAAACGAGTCGTTTGCTCGCGTGACGGTAGCCGCATTTATTGCTCAATTAGATCCGACAATGGATGAATTAACAGAAATTAAAACGGTTGTATCTGAAGCTGTTACGAATTCTATCATTCATGGATATGAGAGTGATCCTAACGGTATCGTCTATATTTCTGTATCAATTGAAGATGGGCTTATAGATTTATCTATTAAAGATGAAGGTTTAGGTATCCCGGATGTGGAAGAGGCACGCCAGCCTCTTTTTACAACAAAGCCTGAATTAGAAAGGTCTGGTATGGGATTTACAATTATGGAAAATTTTATGGATAGCATCGAAGTTCAATCGCAGCCAGGTAAAGGTACCGAGATCCGTTTAAGGAAGCATTTATCTACAAGCAAAATGCTATATAATTAAGGAGTCTTGCCGATGGATGTGGAGGTTAAATCAGAAAAAAATCAACCTTATTTAAAAGACCATGAAGTAAAGAAATTGATTAAAGAAAGTCAAGATGGAGACCAAAGTGCGAGAGATCTGATTGTGCAAAAAAATATGCGTCTTGTCTGGTCTGTCGTACAGCGTTTTTTAAATCGAGGCTATGAGCCAGATGATCTCTTTCAGATTGGATGTATTGGATTGTTGAAATCAGTGGATAAGTTTGATCTATCATATGATGTTAAATTTTCAACATATGCGGTGCCAATGATTATCGGAGAAATACAGCGATTTATTCGTGATGATGGTACAGTAAAGGTAAGCCGTTCATTAAAGGAAACAGGAAACAAAATTCGTAAAGCAAAGGATGAATTATCCAAGACCTTGGGACGCATTCCGACTGTGAATGAGATATCAGAGTATTTAGAGATTCCGATAGAAGATGTCATTATGGCTCAGGAAGCTAGTCGATCACCTTCCTCTATCCATGAAACCGTCTATGAAAATGATGGAGATCCGATTACCTTGCTCGATCAAATAGATGATGGGAATGAGGGGAAATGGTTTGATAAAATTGCCCTCAAAGAAGCAATTAGAGAATTAGAAGAACGAGAGAGATTAATCGTCTATTTGCGATACTACAAAGATCAAACTCAATCGGAAGTTGCAACAAGACTCGGTATTTCGCAAGTACAAGTTTCTCGGTTAGAAAAGAAAATCCTACAGCAAATGAAAGACCGTATGGACATCTAGTTCCATACGGTCTTTTTTGTGTAGTATAAACTACGTATTGGTTGATTTTTGACTCATCTTAGCGGCACGTTCATGAAGCAGCAGGAGAAAACTAGTTTTCTCCTGCTGCTTCATGAACGTGCCGTAACCTTTCAGCTACGCTGAAAGGCGTGTGAAATGGACAATTCACACGGATGAGTCAAAAATCGAAGAAAATCTAATTTTTACAATATCCATTTTTTGGAGTTCATGAAGATTTCGGTGATAAGAAATACTACTCATACAAGGAAATTGCTGTGAGGGATGTGAACATGTTGGGAAAAACGGTTTATATTCGACTTCGTCATCGTGTCTTAGTTCGACCTCACGAAAAGATATTTTTAAAAGATATCGCTCAAATCATTACGGAGGAGACTCTTCATGAACAGTTAAATCAACGGTTGATTTATCAGGTTTCCAATAACGATCGAAATATACTCATCATTGATGTGATGCATGTAGTATCTGAAATAGCTAAATTCGATCCAGCAATAGAAGTTCAAGTCCTAGGACCCTCACAAACCATTATAGAAGTTGTCTATAAGAAAAGAAAAGTTTCAATCGGTTTATTTGTATTAACTTGGTTTCTATTATTTTTTGGTTCCATGCTTACTATTATGAATTTTCATGAAGATGTAAGTATGCAAGATGTACATCAACGAATTTATACGATGATAACAGGGAAAAATGAAGAAAAGCCACTTCTATTTCAAATTCCCTATTCAATTGGATTAGGTCTTGGAATGATCATCTTTTTTAATCATGTCTTCAAGAAAAGACTTAACGAAGAACCAAGCCCACTCGAGGTCGAAATGTTTAATTATCAACAGGACCTCGATCAATACGTGATCATGCACGAAAATAAGGAAAGTGTGAAGAAGATCAATGATCACTAAGTCCCTGTTTACCATTTTTCTGGGATTTGCAGGTGGATTGTCAGTAGGGGCAGGCTATGTGGCTTTTTTAACAGTACTTGGAATCATACCTAGACTTACTCAACTAACGAAAACAATGAAAATGATTCAACTATATGAATGGGCAGTCGTAATCGGAGCAGTTGCCGGTACATTAGGGATATTACAAGAACCCCATTTTCACCTAACCCCATTGATTTTAATCGCGTTTGGTTTAGCGGGTGGTATCTTTGTTGGCATGATGACAGCGGCCTTAACGGAGGTACTGAATGTTTGGCCTATTTTAGCTAAACGAATCGGGGTAGATGACAAGATTGTTATTTTACTTATGGCACTCGTGTTTGGAAAAATATTCGGTTCATTGTTTCATTGGATTTATTTTGTCGATCATTAGGAAGGAAACTTTTTTGAAAGGACATCAAAATATGGATGGTGCTAGGCGAGTCATATTAGTTACGGATGGAGATGAATATGCACGAAAGTCACTTGAACTGATAGCAAATGAAATTGGCGGAAGATGTATTTCACTGTCCCATGGGAATCCATCTGTGTTAAGTGGACCTGAAATCATAAAACAAATCAAAAAAGCAGCACATGATCCTGTACTTGTCATGTTTGATGATAGTGGGTTTATTGGTGAAGGAGCTGGAGAACAAGCATTAAAATATGTTGCCCGTCACAAAGATATAGAAGTCCTCGGGATTATTGCTGTTGCCTCTAGAACAAGAAAAGAGGAGTGGACGAGAGTGGATGTTTGTATTGACCGTGATGGGGTATTGACAGCAAATGGTGTAGATAAATTTGGCATTCAAGAAATGGAAGAAGGTAGATTATATGGAGATACTGTATACAGCATTGATGAATTGGATGTCCCAATAGTTGTTGGCGTTGGGGATATTGGGAAAATGGCAAGGAAGGATCATTTTGATCATGGTGCTCCCATTACAAGACAAGCAGTAGAAATCATTTTGGGAAGGAGCGGATACTATGAGCAACAATCAAACAACTGATAAAACCCCCATACCTGAATCCGTAGGTACGATTGAGCAGTATATGAAACATCATGTGGGACTTGATAAAAGCTTTGATTTAGGCGTTAGGAAATTAAAGATTTTATCAAAAGATGTTCATTATTACTATGTAAATGGATTGTGTGATACACAATTCATCATTGAATTAACAGAGCAACTTGTCGAAATTAACGATCATGAGCAGACTTCTGTAAATCTTTTCGATCTTGTTCATAATCGACTTGTTCATCAGTCAGTTAACCCAATTGAAACAATGGATGAATTAGTCGATGAAGTACTTTCCGGACTGATCGTTGTTGTTGTAGATGGCTACAGTACTGGACTTGTTGTTGATGTTCGAAGCTATCCTGGGCGTACACCGATGGAACCTGATACAGAAAAGGTCGTTCGTGGTTCACGGGATGGATTTGTTGAAAATATTATTATTAATACAGCTCTAACAAGAAGAAGAATTAGAGATGAGCGTTTACGGTTTGAAATTATGCGTGTCGGTGAAAGAGGTAAAACGGATATTGCAATTGGCTATATTGATGGTGTGGCAAATCCAGATCTTGTAGAAATCATTAGGAAGGAACTTCAAGCAATCAAGATAGATGGTTTAACAATGGCTGATAAAACGGTCGAAGAATTTTTGTTAAAGCAGGGTTATAATCCTTTTCCACTTATCCGCTATACTGAACGTGCAGATATAGCAGCAACACATATATTAGAAGGACATGTTATTATTTATGTTGATACATCACCAAGTGTTATTATGACTCCAACAACAGTGTTTCACCATATGCAGCATGTAGAGGAATATCGCCAATCACCTGCGGTTGGTACGTTTGTTCGTTGGGTTAGGTTTCTTGGTATTTTATCGTCACTTTTTTTGTTACCACTGTGGTTTTTATTCGTTCTTGAACCATCCTTGTTGCCTGAGAGAATTTCTTTCATTGGACCTAATGAGTTAACGAATATTCCGATTGTAGTACAAATCTTTCTTGCTGATATAGGAATCGAATTTTTGAGGATGGCTGCCATCCATACACCAACATCGTTGTCGACTGCTATGGGTTTAGTTGCTGCTGTTTTAATTGGACAAATTGCCATAGATGTAGGTTTATTTGTTCCGGAAGTCATTTTATATGTATCGTTAGCAGCAATTGGGAATTTCGTAACACCAAGTTATGAATTAAGTATTGCCAATAAACTTGTACGACTCTGTCTACTCATTTGTGTCGCTATTTTTCACACACCAGGGTTGGTTGTTGGTATCACGCTATTTATTATTCTATTGGCGAGAATTCGTTCATTTAATACTCCTTACTTATGGCCACTCTTACCATTTCACCCAAAGGCATTAATGCAAATTCTTGTTCGTCGCGCTGTACCTGGATCTCAATTAAGACCTAGTATTATTCATTCGGAAAACCGGGTCAGGCAACCAAAGCAATAAACAGAAGCAATATTGCTTCTGTTTTTCTCCTTACTTTATAATAAGGATTAATAAATAGTTAGAAAGAGTATAAAAATATTTAGAAGGAGCACTTACTCTTAGGGTTATTGAATTAGTTCTTATATTGCGATTTAAACTACGTTATGATAAAGTATTTTTTAAAATAGCAAGTAGAGTCTATTTTAGATAAAGATTCGTTGATTTACTTAAAGGAACGAGGGACGGTCATGTATTATTATGGAACCACTGCAGTAAACGATAAAGGCCATTTAGAAATAGGCGGTGTTGATACTGTTGAATTGGTAAAGGAATTTGGTACACCAGTTTATGTTTATGATGTTGCTTTAATTAGACAAAGAGCGAGAAGCTTTCAGGATACATTTAAGAAATATGGTATAAGTGCACAGGTATCTTTTGCGAGTAAATCATTTTCAACGATAGCGATGGTCCAATTAGCTGAAGAAGAGGGACTTTCACTTGATGTTGTGTCTGGGGGAGAATTATATACAGCGGTTGCTGCTGGTTTTCCAATGGAGCGTGTTCATTTCCACGGTAATAATAAGAGTAGAGCGGAATTAGAAATGGCATTACATCATAAAATAGGTTATATCGTTGTTGATAATTTTTATGAATTGAGTTTACTTGAAGAATTATGTGCCGAAAAAGAACAAAAAATGGCTGTAGTCTTACGAGTGACCCCTGGAATTGAAGCACATACTCATGACTATATATTAACAGGACAAGAGGATTCAAAGTTTGGCTTTGGTTTACAAAATGGACAGGCAGAGGAAGCACTTCGTAAAGTAATTGAATCTTCATGGTTAATTGCATCCGGTCTTCATTGTCATATTGGTTCACAAATTTTTGAAACAACTGGTTTTACACTAGCAGTTCAGAAAATATTTGAAAGATTGCAAGAGTGGAAAACAGGCTATTCTTTTGAACCTGCCGTTTTAAATCTTGGTGGGGGCTTTGGAATTCGTTATACAAGTGAAGATGATCCAAAACCTGCCTCTGATTATGTAGAAGAAATTATTCAAGAGGTTAAAAAGCAGGCAGAAACGTACTCAATGAATATTCCGGAGATTGGAATTGAACCGGGAAGATCATTGGTTGGTGATGCTGGGATCACATTATACAAAATAGGTTCGAGAAAAGAAGTACCAGATGTTCGCCATTATTTAGCGGTTGATGGAGGAATGACTGATAACATCAGACCTGCTCTTTACCAAGCGAAGTATGAAGCTGTTTTAGCTAATAAGCCACTCGAAAAACCAACTGAAGTGGTATCGATTGCTGGTAAATGCTGTGAATCAGGTGATATGCTGATTTGGGATTTACCACTGCCCGAAGCAGATCATCAAGATATTTTGGCTATGTTTTGTACAGGTGCCTATGGTTATTCGATGGCAAATAATTATAATCGGATTCCTAGACCCCCTGTTGTATTTGTAGAAAATGGAGTAGCAACATTAGTGGTCAAGCGAGAAACCTATGAAGATCTTGTTCGTCTTGATTTGTCATTAAAAGAAACCATAAACGCTAAGCATCTGTAAAAGATGCTTAGCGTTTTTCATAGGAGCCTTTTTATTTGGCTGTGTTAATTAATGATTATCTCCTGAAAATTTGCCTTTGGTGTGCGTGGCCTGAGATTTTATTCCGTGGAATAACTTGGCGCGTACACCAAAGGCTTTTAAAGCATCAACAATGTTGTTAACAAGGTCTTTTATTTAGAAAAAAAGGATTTAATGGCATCAATTAAGTTGATGAAGAATTGTTTGATGCTTTCAAGAAATCCTTGCCCTTCTTCACTTTCAAGATAAGTGGAAATTTTATCTTTGGCAATTGTTAATTGATCATTGACTTGATTCCAATCGATATTTAAATCCTTTAACTTATTAAAAAGGTCAATTAAACTTTGCAACTGTTCTTCGGTTAATGTAATCCCTAGCTCTTTAGCAGCGTTTTCTACGATAACTCGAATATCCGCCTCTGTTTTTGGTTGTTGGTTAGCGATGTCTTCTTTAATTTTGGTTATCAAAGCAGAGGCCTTTTCTGTACCAATGCTATCACCTAATTCAGCGGATGTGACCAATTCTTCATTTGCAGCTTGTTTGACATCTTCAGGTATTGCTTTATCAGCTGATATTTCATATGCTTTGATAAGTCCAGTTAAAGCACCGGTCCCAGACACCTCAAAAGGAGCTGTAATATAAATTTTGGCATCCTTTACGCCTGCTGTAATTAAAGCATTTATGTACATTTCATCTGTAACCCAGTTAATATTATTTGTTTCAACTTCGAGACCTGAGTTTTTAGCTGCAATGGTAATGGCAGATGATGAGAAAGTTTGTGTACCAATTATAGATTTAGCAATATAGTTCCCTAAATATTTATGTTCTTCAGCATTTGTAACGGTAATAATTTGGGCATCTGTGGGTGCGTTCATTTCGGACAGGATCTTATTTTTCTGTTCTTCTGATAAGCTTTCACCTAAAGTAATGATCATATCACCAACCACTACATCAGCAAAACTGCGAAGAGGTAAAAAAAACAGCAATAGTATTAGTAGAATCGTAATCTTTTTCATTGCATCCTCCTTATAATATTGGCTATGTTAATGATTAATGTTGAAAATTTGCCTTGGTATATGCGACCATGTGTTTTATTCTATGGAATAACTTAATGGATGCGTATACCAAAGGCATTTAAAGCATCAACAATATTGTTTAACAAGGCCATAATATTAAATTCGTTCAAATAATAGACGGTGAAGGGTTTATTAAAGTTTCGTCATTTGATGTATTGTGATTCAAATAGGGAGCCTAATGTTAGGATATCCAGTTAAAAAGAATGCAACACAATCACAGGAAATTTTCATTGTCTGAAGATTGAAAGGTGATGGCCAATTATGTATGATTATATAGTATAATGAATTGAGTCATTGTAATTAAACAAGGTATAATAGTTTAAAAATCTTTTGAAATGGTAAAAATAGATTTAATGATTTATTAATGAGGGATTAATGATGCTAATTCGGTATAAAAAAACGTTAGAAAAAATTGCAATGGGTTTATTGTCTTTTATGCCTAGTGAAAAAGACTTGAAAAAACTTCAAAAGACAATTAAGCACTATGAAACAGATGAGAATTGGCAATTGTTTTTGTGGAAAGTAGATGAAGATATTATTGGTTTACTTGGTGGTATTTGGATTGATGATATAACCTTTAAAATTTACCATATTTCTGTCAATCCATCACATCGAATGCAGGGTATTGGAACCAGTATGGTAAAGGCATTAAAAGACTTATATCCAGATAAAAAGGTGACTGCTAATGAAGTTACGAAAGATTTTTTGAATAGATGTGGTAAGGAAGAAGGTAGTGATTAAAGCTCACTGCCTTCTATTTGTTTTTTTCTCTAATGCCTTTTTCCGTTCATTAATTACGCTTGTACGGTCTCTACTTACATGACGGTGTACGATTTGAAGGTCATTTATATCACTTTCACTGCACCATTGCATATTTAATTCAAGGCTCCGGTTTTTGCATTCCTCAACTAATGATTTTGAATAGATGGGGAGGGTCATGCTTTGATAGTCCTGCCTATTCTCAATGTGGGTAAGCTGTTCGTTCATTTGCTTAACAAGTAAGGTGAATTCAATCCCGAGTCTGATTAATTCTTCTTTATTTATAGAGAAAATATGAAGGGATTTTTGGATTGTTCGGGAGGCTCCCTTGAAATTGCCTCGTCTATGATGGTAATTCGCCACTGCTAGTTGAATAAAACCGACCCAAATGGATTCTTTATTTCCATTATCTACCTTCTTCCAATAATCTTCTAAAATCTCATGGCATTCGAAATAGTCCCTATTGCCATGAAAGTGCACTAAATAGTTTATATATTCCTGTGGAAACATCATTTTGCTTATTCTCCTTTTTAAAAAATTAAATTAGGTTAAGTGTAGCATAGAGTTGAGGGTTCGATACTGAATTTTATTAGACTTTTCAACCATTCAAACCATCGTAAGAAATTACTATTGGATTAATGGTATCTATCTACTATACTTATTAATGATTTATCTATCATAAAACATTGAAATAAAATAATGAAAGTCCAATAATCTTATGTTGATCAACAATAATTATTAGAAAAGTTTTGGTGGAATTTATGCAATATAATGTAAAAATTGATGCGTTTGAAGGACCGTTAGATTTGCTCCTACATCTTATCAATCATCTGGAAATTGATATATATGATATACCTGTTGCAGAAATAACAGACCAATATTTAATTTATATTCATACGATGAAAGAGTTACAGCTTGATTTAGCAAGTGAATTCTTAGTCATGGCAGCAACGCTATTAGCGATTAAAAGTAAAATGCTCTTACCAAATCATAATGCTGACTTTGACGAAGACCTTACGTTTGAAATGGAAGAAGATCCACGTGAAGAACTTGTTGAAAAGTTGATCGAATATCGAAAATATAAGGAAGTTGCTGATGACTTAAAATCTCTTGAGAAAGAGAGAGGATTGATGTTTACAAAGCCTCCTAGTGATTTAGCGGAGTATGCTAAAGACATAGAACATGAGAAAAAACCGGAGGCCGATGTATCACTCTATGATATGCTAGGAGCCTTGCAAAAGCTTTTACGCCGAAAAAAACTGCAAAAACCATTATTGACGAAAATTACTCGTCAGGAAATTCCAATTGAGCAAAGAATGAAGGAGATCATAAGTGACTTAAAGAAAACGAAAAGCCGCAAACGATTTTATGATCTATTTCCAATTTTAGATAAAGAGCATATTGTTGTTACTTTTTTAGCTGTATTAGAGTTAATGAAGAAAAATGTCATTTTAGTCGAGCAAGAGAAAAACTTCGCTGAAATTTTTGTTTCTGCAGTAGAAGGAGCGGGGGAATAATGGAAATTGTTAATTGGAAAGGAATAGTGGAAAGTTTATTGTTTGCGGCTGGTGATGAAGGGTTGACATTGAAGCAAATCTCTCAAGTCCTTGAAATCGAGGAAATAACAGCTGAGCAAGTTTTAGATGAGTTAATGAATGCCTACAATGAAAATGAAAACCGTGGAATTACACTTATTCAACTGGCAGAAACTTACCAACTTGCAACAAAAAAGGAATATTCTTCTTATTTGAAAAAACTTGTAGAGTCTCCTCATACAACAGCTTTGTCACAAGCAGCACTTGAAACATTAGCCATCATTGCCTATAAGCAACCGATCACAAGAATCGAGATTGAAGAGATTAGAGGGGTAAAAACAGAGAGACCTCTTCATACACTAATGGCAAAGGCTTTAATTAAAGAGGTTGGAAGAGCAGAAGGAACGGGCAGAGCCTATTTATATGGGACAACCAAGGGATTTCTCGATTATTTTGGTTTGAAGAATATTAAGGAACTTCCTCCGCTTCCAGAAAAAATGGATGAAGACTATATTCAGGAAGAAGCAGATTTATTTTTTGAAAGGTTTGAAGATAAAATGGATTCATGATTTTTCTAAGCTTTTTTAACGAATCTATGGTAAAATAGAAGCAACTTTAATTATTTTCTTACTATTCTTTATTTTTACATATTTACTTTTCAACAGATGGGGAGGAGGGCTTACTTGCTAATCAAATATTGTCGTGGATATGAATTGAAGAAGGAGAAACCAAATACCTCTGAAGACTATTTCAATCGAAGTGAAATAATTTTTGTGGAGAATGGGAAAGAACGAGTTTTTCGTGTTTTGTATCTTCGTTATTTTGAAGAAATGCTTCATGAATTTACACCATTTCAGCAAAACCCTATTTTTCATGTAGGGAATAGAGATGTTGAGTTAAAAGATCTTGTCGCATTAGCATGTTTGATTAAGAATCCTCATTATCGAAATCGAAAGCAAGTCTATATAAACAAAGGCTCGGAATTTTCCTTTTGTTTTGAAGGGGTGAACTTTGATAAATTAAGGAGTTTTTTTCAGGAATTAGAGGAAAACAAGGAAACTGTTCTTCATTCTTCACTGGACTATATGGTGGAATCTAATTAAAAGCTAATTTAACAGGGGTGAAATCATTGGGAAATACACTTGTTCAGACACAGATCATAGATGTGAAAAAATTTCTTGAATTTACAATCGCTGAATTTGAAACTTTTTTAAATAAGACGACTTTGAGTGGACTTGTTAAAGAAAAAGAAGGAGATTCTGAGTATTATAAATCTATTTTGTCTAATATCCGTAAACTACTTGTTTTTTGCGAAGAGGGATTGGACGCCTGTCGGGTGATTGTGAAGAATGAACCTTTTGCAAAAGCTGCTGCAGAAAAAACGCTTTACCGTATTTATCACCAGTGCATAGAAGAATTTTTCGCACCTAAAAGTGATGCTTGGTTTGAAGATAGTCGTTCTGCTTATACGGGGAAAAACTCAATTAAATTTAGACAGGATACACCTGACAGTATAAAGTCGGTTTTTAAGAATTTAGAAAGTACATTCCAAGAAATTCGAGAAGAGCTAGAATACTATGTAACAGATTACCAAACAAAAATGATCCAATCGAAATAGAAAAGCAGAAGTGGCTTAATACAGTGAAAAACCATCGAAATTTCGATGGTTTTTTTATGGAAGAAGTTTAACCTCTTTGTGTTCCATTTATTAGCCAGGCAATAATCTTTCCTATTATTCATAGAATAGTCACGGACACGAAATTAAGAAATGGGGGCTGGGCGTGAGTCTATTTAATGAATATGTAAAAGAAGTTATCAACTGGAATGATGATTTAAAACGTTTTTTAGAATCAGAACAGGTTGAAGAGGATGCTGAAATTTGGAATCGTTTAGATCAATTTACAAATATTATGGATGGGATTACTCAGAAAGATCTGAGTCAAGAAGATTTAGCAAGAATACAAACTGAAGTTGAGGAACTTCACAGTGAAATGGACCACTATTTTACAAACCGTCAAGAACTTGGCATGGTCTATATGAACGAACCATTTGTAGGGATTGGAAATCACAAGCTACCACCCCTGCCCTATGATTATGACGCTCTTCAGCCCTATATCTCAGAAGAAATTATGAAGTTACATCATACAAAGCACCATCAATCGTATGTGGATGGGTTAAATAAGGCGGAGAAAAAACTCAAAGAGGCCAGAAAAAGTGGGGATTTTGCGCTTGTTAAACATTGGTCAAGAGAGTTAGCTTTCCATGGATCAGGACATAATCTCCATACTGTTTTTTGGAATAATATGAGCCCAAAAGGTGGGGGGGAACCGAAGGGTGCTTTGTTAAAAGAAATTGAAAAGTATTTTGGTAGCTTTGATGCATTTAAGAAACATTTTACCGAAGCTGCTAAACAAGTAGAAGGAGTCGGATGGGCGATTCTTGTTTGGTCACCACGGTCTCGGCACCTTGAGATCCTTCAATCTGAAAGACATATGCTCTTAACACAGTGGGATACAATTCCACTACTTGTTCTTGATGTATGGGAACATGCTTACTATCTTCAATATAAAAACAATAGAGCACAATATGTAGATAGATGGTGGAATATTGTCAGTTGGAAAGATGTTGAAGAACGCTTCGCAAAAGCAAAAGAACTAAAATGGAAACCTTATTAAAACGAAAAGCGAAGACGCCTTGCCCAAGCACGACAAGCATAAGATGGTCCGGGGAGAAGGTTGTTCTTTAACCTTCTCATTGGAACAACTTATGACCTCGAGCGGTTAGGCGAAGTAGCTAGACAGAGAAAAGCGAAGACGCCTTGCCCAAGCGCGACAAGCACAAGATGAAGAAGAGCTTAAACATGTGATGAGTCCATGTTTGAGCTCTTTTTTGTCATATTGGGACGTGCCCCGCATAAACTTGTACAAACCGATTAAGGAGAAGAGGGATTACGAAATGAAATATATAAGATTGTTGATTGTTTTTATTGTTATCACCTCAACCATCTTACTGTATTTTCCCTTTAAAACTGAAGCTTCTGGGTATGCAAGTGCAAGTAGTGCTGTTTTAATGGAACAACAGTCAGGTAGAGTTTTATATGAAAAAAAGGCACATCAGGTCAGAAGAATTGCTAGTATTACCAAAATCATGACCGCTATTTTGGCCATTGAGTCAGGGAAATTAAATGATACAGTCAAAGTAAGTGAGAATGCGGTGAGAGCAGCAGGATCATCGATCTATTTGAAACCAGGCGAGAAAATTAAGTTAGAGGATCTTGTGTATGGTTTGATGCTGCGTTCCGGAAATGATTCAGCAGTAGCCATCGCTGAGCATGTTGGTGGAAGTTTAGATGGATTCGTCTATTTAATGAACCAAAAAGCAGAGGGAATTGGGATGAAAAACACTCATTTTGCAAACCCACATGGACTTGATGATCACGAGGATCATTTTTCAACAGCATATGACATGGCTTTGTTAACGAGATATGCGATGACAAATGATACATATAAGCTGATTGCGGGAACAAAGGTGCATCGTGCGCCAAACCCTACTGAAAACTGGGATCGAGTTTGGAAAAACAAAAATCGTCTCCTGACAGAGTTATATGATTATACAACAGGTGGTAAAACGGGTTATACAAAACGTGCAAAAAGGACACTTGTGACGACAGCAACAAAAGATAATCTTGATTTGATAGCCGTTACATTAAATGGACCGGATGATTGGAACGACCATATCAATATGTATGAATATGGATTTAAAAATTATAAGCTAGTAAATGTGTTACAAGAAGGTACAATTAAAGAGGTTAACGAGCCATTTTACAAAAAAAGAGTTTATCTAAAACATGATATTCTTTATCCTATTGCAAGCAATGAACGTGATCTATTTAAAGTTGAATTTAAATTACAAGAACCAAAGGATGAATGGCGTAAACAAGAAAAAGAACCAGATGTGGTAGGGAAAGCATTGATTTACTTTAATCATCAACTGATAGAAGAAGAGCCTCTTTTTTATAAACAGATAAAGGTGAAAGAAGACAAATCCTTCTTTGAGCACTTTCGAAATCTCTTTCATATTCATATGGGTGGGGACCTAGATGATTAATATCATATGGGTAGCATTAACGGTAATTGGATTCCTATTTGCCGCGATAAATGGAACAATGGAAGAAGTCAATGAAGCCATTTTTAAAGGAGCATCAGATGCAGTAACTCTCTGTATCGGCTTGATTAGTGTACTAGTCTTTTGGCTTGGGATCATGAAAATTGCTGAGCATGCGGGCTTGTTAGAAAAGTTAGCGATCTTATTTCGGCCTATTGTCACAAGATTATTTCCGGACATCCCAAAAGATCATCCAGCAATGGGATATATTTTGTCAAATATGATAGCGAATTTATTTGGGCTTGGAAATGCTGCAACCCCGCTTGGTATTAAAGCGATGGAACAAATGAGGGTGTTAAATGACAATAAAACGGAAGCAAGCAGATCGATGGTGACATTTCTTGCTATTAACACAGCAAGTATTACGTTAATACCGACTACTGTTATTGCCATTCGAATGAATTATAATGCGGCGTCCCCTACCGATATTGTGGGACCAACTTTAGTGGCAACATGTTGTTCGGGTGTGGCTGCCGTTTTAATTGATCGATGGTTTTATTATCAAAGATCCCGGAAGCGAAAGGGATGATGATGAAGAATGGGAATTGTTTCGATTATTTCTTTATGGTTTATACCAGTCCTTATTGGATTTATCCTGCTGTATGGAACCTTTAAAAAGGTTCCGACTTACGAGAGCTTTGTAGAAGGTGGGAAAGAGGGAATCAAAATTGCTATCTCAATTATTCCTTTTCTAGTTGGGATGCTTGTAGCCATTTCTATATTTCGTGCCTCTGGAGCACTCGAATATGTAATGAATTTAATACGACCTTTGATGGAAGCAATGGGTGTTCCAGCAGAAATTGTTCCTCTGGCGTTCATTCGTCCCATCTCAGGTACAGCAGCACTTGGAATGACGAGTGATCTCATTGCTGTACATGGTCCAGATTCATTCATTGGTCGATTGGCATCTGTGTTGCAAGGAAGCACGGACACAACTTTCTATGTTTTAACCGTCTATTTTGGTGCAGTAGGAATAAAAAAAATGGGGGATGCATTGAAGGTAGGCTTATGGGCAGATCTTGTTGGTATTATTGTAGCTATTATTGTCGTAACACTAGTATGGTAAAAAAATCACTTTCATCAATTTTGTAAAAATTGATGAAAGTGATTTTTTATTTGGCTATGTTAATGATTATTGTTGATAAATGGCCTTTGGTGTATGTGGCCATGTGTTTTATTCAGCATGAATAACGTAATGAACGCGTACACCAAAGGCTTATAAAGCAGCTACACGATTGTTTAACAAAGCCTTTTATTCTTATCTAATTGTGCTGATTTCACTTTTATTTTTCACTTTCATTTTGAAAAAAGTATAAATTATGGCATAATTCAAGATGAAAGAATTGAGAATATAGGAAAGTTATTCAATAGAGGTGACTACATGGAAAGACTTCAGAAAGTAATTGCACATGCAGGATTTGCTTCAAGAAGAAAGGCAGAAGAAATGATTCTTGAAGGAAAGGTAAAAGTAAATGGGAAAGTGGTTAAAGAGTTAGGAGTAAAGGTGTCCCCTTCAGATCGAGTAGAAGTGGGAGGAATTCCAGTTGAAAAGGAAGAGCCTGTTTATTTTCTTTTTTACAAACCACGCGGTGTTATATCCAGTGTCCAGGATGAGAAGGGGAGAAAAGCGGTAACAGACTATTTTCCGGAAATTAAGCAGAGGATTTATCCGGTAGGTAGGCTTGATTATGACACATCAGGAGTGTTGTTATTAACAAACGATGGGGAATTTGCAAATTTACTTATGCACCCCCGAAATGAGATTGAAAAAGAATATATTGCAAAAATAAAAGGGGTTCCAACGAGAGAAAATTTAAAAAGTCTAGAAAAAGGAATTCACCTTGAAGATGGTAAAACAGCTCCGGCAAGGGTGAAGCTGATTTCTGCCGATAAAAAGAAGGGAACAGCTATTATTCAGCTGTCCATTCATGAAGGAAGAAACAGGCAGGTACGTAGGATGTTTGAAGCCATTGGACATCCTGTTTTGAAACTGCGCAGAGAAAAATATGCTTTTTTAACTTTGCAGGGTTTAAAATCGGGAGATGCTAGAGAGTTAACGGCACATGAAATAAAGCAACTTAGAGTATTGGCTGAAAATTCATAGAAGTTTCACAATTGTTTTTATAAAAAAACAATACAATAATGTGGTTAATGTTATAATATTGGCAAACTATTAAATTTTTCTGAAAAAATATAGGGGTATAGTTCGGTCATCATCTATTGATTGCATATAATCGATGGTGATCTACTATGTTTTTCAACATGTAGTATTAGGTGATAGAGAAAAGCTTTGGGGGAGGGATCATGGTTGAAGAAACGGCGGTTATGGATGAGAACAGCCATCCTACTCTTATTGGCAGCTGCTGTTATTTTTTCATTGTATGCCAATTTTACAAAAGATAAAGTACAAAAAGTTAAAATTGGTGAGACAGCACCTGATTTTGAGCTTGTTGATCTAGAAGGTGAAAAACATCGCCTATCTGAGTATGAAGGTCAAGGTGTATTTTTAAATTTTTGGGGAACATATTGCAAGCCTTGCGAAGAGGAATTTCCATATATTGATAATCAATACAAGATCTTTAAAGATCAGGGCGTGCAAGTATTGGCTGTTGATGTTGGAGAAACCGAATTTGCCGTCACAAAATTTGTTGAACGTCATAATCTGACCTTTCCTGTTGTCATTGATAAAACAGGTGACGTGCAGACTGCATATGGGATTAATCCACTACCTATTACCTTTTTGATTGATAAGGACGGAACAGTGGTTAAATCTCATACAGGACAGTTGACGGAAGCAATGGTACATAGTTTTATGGAGCAAATACAACCTTGAATATGGGGAGTTTTTTTTTATGAAAGAGGTAAAGTGTGAATGTGGACATGTCAATCCGCATGGAACGGTACTTTGTGAAGCTTGCGGAAAAGTTCTTAAGGAGAAGGAAAATGATCAGCTTTTAGTAGACATGAGGTATGAAGGCAGTGCACGCCGTTCACAAACCTACAATAAGACTGTTATTGATAAAATTTGGAATTTTTTCTCTTCTGTAAAAGTGGGAGTTACCTTGATTGTGATTACCTTGATCGCCTCTTCATTAGGAACGATTTTTCCACAAGAAATGTATATTCCACCTTTGATACCAGCCGCCGAATTCTATCAGGACCAATATGGTTCGCTAGGTAAGGTCTATTATGAACTAGGTTTCCATAATTTATACAGTTCATGGTGGTATTTATTATTAATCGCTTCAATCGGCGTGTCACTTGTTATATGTAGTCTTGATCGCATAGTTCCTCTTTATCGAGCATTGAAAAAACAAAAGGTAACGAGGCATGAAGGGTTTTTAAAGCGTCAACGTTTATTTAGTATAACAAGTGAATACGAGGATGTAGAAAAACTTGATTTGATTAAAGAAAAATTAAAAGCAAAAAGATATCATATAAGAGAAGAAGATGGAAATATCCTTGCTGAAAAAGGGCGTTTCTCAAGATGGGGGCCATATGTAAACCATGTTGGCCTGATCATCTTTTTAATTGGAAGTATGTTACGATTTGTTCCTGGAATGTATGTCGATAAAATGTTATGGCTCCGTGAAGGAGAAACAAAAGTGATTCCCGAAACAAATGGTGAGTATTATTTGAAAAATGATCAGTTTTTACTAGAAGTATATGACAAAGAAAAGGATGATGAAGTTTTTGATGCCGCACTTGACCAAGCTGGGATGGTGGTCAAAAATTATCAATCCAATGTAACCTTGTATAAAAAGGAAGGGGATACCATTCCTGGGAAAGCACCTGAACTGGAAAAAGTGAAGGACGCTCAGATACGAGTCAATGACCCTTTGAAATTCGAAAGTTTTGCTATCTATCAAGTAGAGTATAAGCTGAATGAATTAAATAAAATGACGTTTGCGTTAAGCAATAAAGAAACAAATGAGGAATATGGAAATCTGACGATTGATTTATATAATCCTAAAACAACATATGAATTATTAGAAGGCTATTCGGTTGAAATGCTTAGTTATTTTCCGGATTTTGAATTTGATGAAGCTGGGGAACCTTCTACAAAGTCGAAAGTCCCGAATAGTCCAGCTTTTATTTTTAAAATGTTTACACCTGACAAGCCTGATGGGGAAGTTAGTTTTGTGGCCATTCAGCAGACGATTGAACCTTTGGGTGACAATGAATATAAGATGGCTTTTAAAAGTGTTGAAACAAAAAATGTATCTGGGTTAACAGTGAGAAAAGATTTAACACTTTGGATTCTTGTGCTTGGCGGTGTTATTTTTATGATTGGAGTTATACAAGGGGCTTATTGGAATCATCGACGTATTTGGGTTCGTAAAGTAAATGGGGAAGTTTGGGTTGCAGGACATACGAATAAAAATTGGTATGGTTTAAAGAGGGAAATATCAGCGGTATTGGATGGTACCGGGATTAAAGAACCTTTCGATCAACTAGATACAGAGAAGGACGGATAAGGGGGAAGTAGGTTGGTTAACCTAAGTAGTAATTTATTATATGTAGCTTTCGTTCTCTATTTAGTTGCTACACTTTTTTTTGGAGGGGCAATTAAAGACAAAAGGGGTAATCAAGGAAAGAAAAAGTTAAATAGATGGTCAATGGTAGGTATTGTGATAACCATTATTGGTTTTGGAGCTCAGTTGGGATATTTTATTACCCGTTGGATTGCTGCGGGACATGCACCGGTTAGTAATCTTTTTGAGTTTACTACCTTTTTTGGAATGGCCTTAGTTGGGGCATTTATTGTGATATTCTTTATATACAAAACTCCATTATTAGGCTTATTTACGTTGCCTGTCGCAATTCTAATCATTGCCTATGCAAGTATGTTTCCACGTGATATTTCACCACTCATTCCGGCATTGCAGAGTGACTGGCTTCATATTCATGTGACGGCAGCTGCAATAGGTGAAGCGATACTAGCCATTAGTTTTGCGGCTGGATTAATCTATCTTGTTAAGTATATTGATCAATCGAAAAAAAGTAAAAGAACGTTTTGGCTCGAAACGATAATGGTTAGTTTGCTATGTACAGTAGGTTTTATTGCAGTTACAACCACTTTTTCTCTAATGGATTATAAGGCAAACTTTAATTGGCAGGATAAAAACAATGTTGTAGCAGAGCTTGAATATACAATGCCTGCATTGGTTGGTCCTCATGAAGGAGAGCTTCTAACAGAGGGGAAATTTAAACCATTAGTTGATCTTCCAGCAATCATTAATGCGAAAAAATTAAATACAGTGATCTGGTCCATTGTAGCAGGTCTTGTCCTATACGGCTTAATTAGAGTGATTTTTAGAAAACGCATAGGGGCTCTTTTAAAGCCGCTTGTGAAAAATATTAATTTAGATTTGGTTGATGAGATTAGCTATCGCTCAGTTTTAATTGGATTTCCTGTTTTTACATTGGGTGCCTTAATTTTCGCCATGATTTGGGCGCAAATAGCTTGGACACGCTTTTGGGGATGGGATCCAAAAGAAGTATGGGCATTAATTACTTGGCTCTTTTATGCTGCGTTTTTACATTTGCGGTTGTCAAAAGGCTGGCACGGGGAAAAATCAGCATGGTTAGCTGTTATTGGTTTTGTCATTATTATGTTTAACCTTATTGCTGTTAACCTAGTAATTGCTGGATTACACTCATATGCTTAATCCTATTCGTAGCCTCCACTTAGTCAGTGAAGGCTTTTTTTAAAAGGTATTTAATCATGAACATGAAAGAAAGCATAGAAAAAAACAAGTTCTTTTTGTACAATATATATATGCTAGGGGGGAATCTTTTGGATAAAAATGCAAAAATTTTAGTTGTAGATGATGAAGAAAGAATTCGACGTTTATTAAAGATGTATTTGGAACGGGAAAATTATGTAATTGAAGAAGCGGAAGATGGAAATGAAGCTTTAGAGAAAGCGTTATCAAATGACTATGATGTGATCCTTCTGGATTTAATGATGCCTGGTAAGGACGGAGTTGATGTTTGCCGGGAATTACGTGAAAAGAAAGTAACACCTGTCATTATGTTGACAGCAAAAGGTGAGGAAGTAAATAGGGTGCAAGGCTTTGAAGTGGGTACAGATGATTATATCGTTAAACCGTTTAGTCCACGTGAGGTTGTCCTACGTGTGAAGGCTTTGCTCCGACGTTCATCTAATAGTACAAGTTATGTACAAGCTGAAACGGTTACAAAGGATGTTATTGTTTTCCCGTATTTGACCATTGATAACGATGCCCATCGAGTATTAGCTAATGGGCAAGAGGTCAGCTTAACGCCAAAAGAATATGAATTACTTTTTTATCTCGCAAAATCTCCTGATAAAGTATTTGATCGGGAGCAGCTTTTAAAAGAAGTATGGCATTATGAATTCTTTGGTGATCTGCGAACTGTTGATACACATGTGAAACGGTTACGGGAAAAATTAAATAAAGTTTCAGAACAGGCGGCAAAAATGATTATTACTGTCTGGGGTGTCGGCTATAAATTTGAGGTAATAAATGAATGAAGTTTTGGAGAAGTGTTGTTGTAAAGCTTTGGTTTACAATCCTTTTACTCGTATCCTTTATCCTTCTTATTGCATCGGTTATGATTATCGAGTCTTTCCAAAATTATTCGGTTTCGGAAAATGAAAAGGATTTGACGGATACTGCTGTTAAAATCGCAAAAATTGTCGAAACGTATGACCATGAAGTTGGTCTAGAAATCTCTTGGCAATTAATTGATGATCTCACACGAGTAACGATTATAAAAAAACAACCGAATGATTATTACACATCTCCTAATCAAGGTGGAATCATTAAACTCCCCGTTTCTTATTTCTTAGAAGATGAGGAATTGGCTAAAGTGATTGAACAAGAGGAAACGACACGAGTGGTTACATCACTTCCGAAAGGAGATAACGCAACCGATTATTCACAAATCGTTATTATTGGTGTTCCCTTTGAACAAGATGATGGTAGTAGCGGAGCAGTATATATATATCAACCGCTTGAAGTGGGTGAAGAAACAGCAAGAGAAACGACGAAATTTATCTTGTTTGCAGCGGGAATAGCGATTATTTTAACGACCTTTTTTGCTTTCTTTTTATCAACTAGAATTAACGCACCTTTAAGAAAAATGAAGGAGGCTGCTTTTGAGGTTGCACGAGGGAAATTTGATACAAAGGTACCTATTTTAACACATGATGAAATAGGCGAATTAGCGACTGCTTTTAATCAAATGGGTAGACAGTTGAAATTCAATCTAAATGCTCTTAGTCAGGAAAAGGAACTGCTTGCTAGTATTTTAAGCGGGATGATTGATGGTGTTATATCCTTTAATCGGGATGGTACGATTTTGATGACAAATCCCCCAGCTGAAATATTTTTGCAAAACTGGTATTTTGAAAAGAAAAATCAGGACAATAATGTTGATGCAGTGCCATCAAGAGTAATGGAATTATTCGAACTTGCTGTTAGTACGGAAAAGGAGCAAATGGGCGAAATTACTCTTCAAGGACGCAATTGGGTAATGGTTGTAAGTCCACTTTATAGTCATCAAAATATCCGTGGAGCAGTTGCGGTTGTAAGAGATATGACTGAAGAAAGAAAGCTTAATAAAATGAGAACTGATTTTATTGCGAATGTTTCCCATGAATTGCGAACACCAATTGCAATGATGCAAGGTTATAGTGAAGCGATTGTAGATGATATTGCTCAAACGGATGAAGAAAAGAAAGAAATGGCAAAGGTCATTTATGACGAATCACTGCGAATGGGTAGATTAGTAAATGAACTTCTTGATTTGGCAAAAATGGAATCAGGTCATTTTAATCTGTCTATTGAAGAGATTGAAATCAAACCGTTTTTAGACAGAATTAACCGGAAGTTTCAAGGGTTAGCAAAAGATAAAAAGATTACATTATTGTTTAATAGAGAAAATGGGGAAGAGTTCTTTGAGTTTGATCCAGATCGAATTGAACAGGTTTTAACGAATCTAATTGATAATGCGATTCGTCATACACCCGAGGGTGGATCTGTAACAATTATTGAACGTAGTGATCAAAGAGGACTTCGTATCGAAGTGCAAGATAATGGCTCAGGAATTCCAGAAGAAGACTTGCCGTTTGTATTCGAACGCTTTTATAAGGCTGATAAGGCGAGAACAAGAGGGCGTTCTGGAACAGGACTTGGACTGGCTATTGCGGAAAATATTATTGAAGCACATCATGGAATGATTACTGTTCAAAGTAAGTTTGGACAAGGAACGACATTTTCTTTCTTTATTCCAAGGAATATGAAAGAAAATTAAAGAATTTGCCGACTGATCTTGATTCACAAGGAACAGAACGAAAATGTAAGAGGCTGTCCCATAAGGTGTCTGACATCTTGTGGAACAACCTTTTTTTCATGGTTATCTTGAAAACACTCCCCATGTGATTATTCATGGGCTATGACAACAGATAGGTGAATTCAAAATGAAAATGAAACTTTTTTGAATGTGTTTCGACTAATTTTATGAACGGTGAGGGGAAACGATGGACTCCGTTTTTGATGAATTATACGAGAAGTACCACCATGATGTCTTTCAATTTCTATTTTACATGGTGAAAAATAAAGAACAAGCTGAGGATCTTGTTCAGGAAGTATATATAAGAGTATTGAAATCATATTCGAAATTTGAAGGAAAGAGTAGTGAAAGGACTTGGATTTTTTCAATTGCTCGGAATGTAGCGATTGATTGGTTTCGTAAACAAAAGAGCTGGAAACAGCGTATCATTGAAAAGTTTGATTGGTCTACGCAGCAGGTAAGGGATGATCAACCCATTCCAGAGGAAATAGCTATACAAAGAGATGATATACAACTAATTTATCGTTGTTTAGATAAATGTACGTTTGATCAAAATATGGTGATTGTTATGAGATACTTCAATGAGTTGTCTATCTCGGAAACAGCCCAATCACTGAATTGGACAGAAAGCAAAGTGAAGACAACTCAACATCGAGCATTAAAAATACTGCGAAAGCATTTGGGAGAAATGATGGCAGAGGAGGAAAAGTCTGTTGAAAAAGCCAGAGTGGACCGATAAACAACTAGAAGATGGTCTAAAACAGCTACCGAAGATCCAAGATGATCGAGACCCTCGTGATATTTATCAAAACGTCTTGTTAAAGCTTAAGAACAGACGATCAAATCAGTGGCTTATCTCATTTGCCGTTATAGCATCCGTATTCATTCTTTTCTTAGTCGTGTCATCTAATATGAATAACGGGATAGATAGAGAGGAGAAGGCTACCGAGAATGAAGGTGAATCAATGGAAATGACTTTGAAAGAAGAATCACCTTCTTCTAATGGAATAAACGAAAAACAGAATGAGACAAATATTCAAATGAATGATGAAAATAATAGTCTGATGGATATAGGGCCAATGGAAAGCACAAAGAGTAGTGCATACTTTTTCTTTTATCCTACTAAAGAGCAATCTGCCCCCTTTTTAATTCCAATTGATCAAAAATATACTTCGGTAAGTGCTGCTCTTGATGCAATGAAAAAGGATCAAACAAAGGACCTTAAGGCTTCGATTCCAGAAGAGATACAGGTTGAATCTATTGACGGCTCGAATAAGACATTAATTATTTATTTATCGGATCATTCTCAGGTTGAAAACAATCAATCGATGGTCTACACGATAGAAGCTATATTATTTACAGCAAAAGAGTTTGATTTTCACACTGTTCAATTTGAAAATACTCCTATATTGGAAGTTGGTAAATTTCGTTTAGATCATCGTATAAAGGTTCCAAGTGCGGAAAATAAACAAATCATGGATCCTTAAAAAATGAATAACAAATTAAGGTGATTTTAGTTCTATTGATGGACAAGTACAAGTATTGATAGTGTGAAAGGAGTTATAAGGTATAAGGAGGAAAAGAATGAGAGATTATTTAAAACGGTTATTGATTGTTGGCATTATGGCATTTTGTATTAGTTTATTATTCTTTGGGATAAAACAAACTCAGGCTGAAGTCTCTGTCAGTGAGTCCAATTTAAATAAGCAGATATTCAAAGTACCACTATTTTGGTTTAACTAAAACTAAGCCTTCATAAAAAATAAAAAGTTCCCTTCTAATGAAGGGAACTTTTTTGAAACTTTATTCGAATTTAGTTGCGTCACCATCAAATGCTTCATCAGCAACTTTAATTGAATCTGTAGGGCAACCATCGAAAGCATCCATCATATCATCGATTAATACTTCTGGAACTTCAGTTGATCCCGCATTATCATCAAGAATTACAAATGCGATACCTTCATCATCGTAATCATAAATGTCTGGTGCAGCTGCACCACATGCACCACATGCGATACATGTTTCTTTGTCTACTATTGTGTATTTTGCCATGAATAAAACCTCCTAGTAATATTAAACGCTTTATTTTTATCGTTGAAACGATTAGTTAACGATAAGCATCTTTCTCATATTCTATTGTAAAACTGTCTGAATAACTTTTCAATAGAAAAAATATTGAAAATACGTTTTTATGTCATTTTTCCTCAAAAAAATAGTTTTTTTGTATAACAACCAGTCATTTGGTCATGGTATGATGAAATAACTAGCAGATTTTGTTTGTACATGTGATATATATCTAAAATAATATTAGGATGAAATAACAGGGTGATGAAATGGAGCTCACTTTTTTACAATCGATTATTTTATACATTTTGCAAAAATTGAAGGGTGAACGCACGATTTATGCAATTTTTCACTTGCTTCATGGTAAAAAATCTTCGCAAACCATTCAGGATGCTCATTTGTTTCATTTAACAGCCTTTTTTCAGACGGATGTAAATATAAGCCGACAGTATTTGGAAAAGACAATTACAGACTTCATGACCCATCATATGATTATTGAAACTTCTGCACAACATTATATTGTCACAGAATATGGAGAAAGTCAGTTATCAAAATCATTAGCAGTAAGACCCATTCCGATTCACTTAAATGGCTGGAAATATCAACGAATGGCTGCAGTACTTTGGGAGAGAATGTCTCTTTGTGTACAGGTTATTTCTCATCTTCAGAATCGTGAATCAAAATATATACCAGTACAAAGAAGGCCCGAAACACTAGTTTGGATAAGACAGTTCTTGAAACGAAATAAGCTAAGTAGAGAATCCCTTGGCTTAAAATTATATAACGAATTGGTTACTTGTTTAGAAAGCGACTCTTTAATCGATCCTAGCTTATTAGTCATGAGGCTAAGCGGCTATCGTTCTGTAGGTCTAACAGCAACACAGGCAGCCAAAAAAAGTGAGATGGAATTATCTCTTTATCATTATCACTTTTTGAATATTCTTCACTATTTAGTTGAACAAATTGAGATAAACTCAAGCCGTTTTCCAATTTTAGCTTCATTTTTGGATCAAACGCAAAAGGATCACTTAACCATTTCTACGGAAAAGACATTTGCTTTGTTAAAGCAAGGATATTCCGTTACTGATATTATGACCATTCGCCGGTTAAAAAAAAGCACGATTGAGGATCATCTTGTCGAATTAGCTTTAAATGTAAAAGAATTTTCCATTGATCATTACGTGTCAATGGAAAAACAGCAAAAAATAAAGAGTACTGCAAAAACATTGAATACAAAGCAACTTAAACAAATTCGAAATGCTACTCAAGATGCAGATTACTTCGAAATTAGACTTGTATTGGCAAAGTATGGTGAGGGATTATGATGCTCGAAAAATATTTGAATCACTACTTTCATTTCACCACTTTTCGTCCAGGGCAAAAGGAGGTTGTTACATCCATTCTCGAAGGGTGTCATACAATGGCTATGTTACCTACTGGGACAGGGAAATCACTATGTTATCAACTTGCTGGCTATATGATGGATGGTCATGTTCTCATTGTTTCACCACTTTTATCTTTAATGCAAGATCAAGTGGAACAAATGAAAATGAACGGTGAAAAGAGTGTTGTAGCTATTAATTCTTTTCTTGTTGGAAAGGAAAGAAACCGTGTCTTGAATAATTTGTCCTCTTATAAATTCATTTTCATTTCACCAGAAGCATTAGTAAATGACAGAATGATTGGGATATTAAGAAGTCTATCCATTTCGTTATTTGTGATTGATGAAGCCCACTGTATTTCCCAATGGGGTTATGATTTCCGGCCTGATTATTTAAAGCTTGGTGATATTCGTCGAAAGTTGGGTCAACCACTGACATTGGCATTGACTGCAACGGCAACAAAACAGGTGATCCAGGATATTATACATTCATTACAGCTTGATGAGTGCAAAAGAATCCTTTTTTCAGTTGATCGTCCAAACATAGCATTAGCAGTTAAGAAAATAGATAATTATCAAGAAAAATGGACTGCTTTGTATCATTACATCTCAAAATTTACTGGGCCAGGGATCGTCTATTTTTCCAGTAAAAAGGTCGCAGAACAAGCGGCCGATTATTTGAAAAAAAAAGGAATATCCCGGGTGATGGCCTATCATGGTGGAATGGATCAAGAATCACGAGTTTTAATTCAGCAACAGTTTCTTAATGACCAGCTTGATATCATTTGTGCCACGAGTGCATTTGGAATGGGGATTAATAAAGAAAATATTCGTTTTGTGATTCATTTTCATATGTCCCAACAAATGGAATCCTATCTTCAAGAAATTGGACGTGGAGGTAGAGATGGGAAGCCGAGCATTGCGCTCTTACTTTATTCGCTTGGTGATGAACAAATTGCTTATCAACTGGCAGAAGCAGAAATTCCTTCAACTGCTCAACTTGATTGGCTAGCTAGTGTTTTGGAAAAGGAAAAAAAGGAATCCTTCCAACAGCCAGAATTACAAGATGAGCTAAAACAAAGGGGTGGATTTACTGATATTCAATGGAGGATTTTAAGTGATTTTTTGTTGCAACAAAATGCTGAAAAAAATGGAATTCGTTCTGAGATAGATGAATTTAAAAAAATTTTAGAAAATAGGCGGTTATTGAAGAGTAGGAAGATTGCTTCGATGACGAGTTGGAGCGTGTCTGAAAGCTGTAGAAGAGATCAAATCCTTTATTATTTTCAGGAAGATAATAAAATGTCAAAGCCTGAACAATGTTGTGATATTTGTGGATTTGATGTGAGTAGTTTCGACCAATCAACTGTTCAGGAAAATGTTCATGTCGAATTTAGTTGGAAACAGCGCTTGGCTGATATATTATTAAAATAGTAGAAATAATTGAAAGTTACTATGTGAGTAAGTAGCGTCAAGGTATTCGTAGAATGAGGTTGAAAAGTCCAGTAGTAAGTGAGTTGAAATGATGAAAAAAAAGTATGTGGATTTGATAAAAGAAATCTCAGATAGGGAGTTAATACTTTCTTTATATACTACGCAAATATTATTGTTAATAATCTCTTTTTTTCTAGGCGTATTTTTATTTGATAGCTATTCTACTTTTTTCGATCTATTTCATTGGCAAGATATCAATATTTTACTTGTCGGAGGGATGGCAGGAATTGCCGTTGTGATCCTAGATCTTGTATTGATGAAAATACTGCCAGCTAAGTATTATGATGATGGTGGTTTAAATGAGCGGATGTTTCAAAAACGTTCCCTTTTTGAAATTGCTATGATAGCAGCAGTAGTGTCCATAGGGGAAGAAATTTTATTCCGTGGTGTGATTCAAACTCATTTAGGTTTGATACTATCTAGCCTTATATTTGCTTTTGTACATTACCGTTATTTATTTAACTGGTTTTTATTTGTAAATATAACCGGATTAAGTTTTTTTATCGGTTACATCTATTTACAAACAGGGAATGTTCTTGTCACTATTTTTATGCACTTTTTAATTGACTTTTTACTTGGATGTATTATTAAATTCAAATTTGCAAAGAAACATAAGGAACAGGAAGGGATATTCGATGAGTAAAGAAAATCCTTATAGAGATCAAGCGGAGAAACTTCGACAAAAAATAGAACGGACAGATTTTGAAGAAGGACAAGTAATTGAGAAGGAAGAACTTCCACCTCGAAGCCGTGTTCATGAGCAAAAAAGAAAGAAAAATAAATGGAAGCTTAAATATCCTGTCATTCGTTTACTTGCGTTATTTTTTATCTTATTGCCTATTACGATCTTAAGCATTTATTCTATCCTTGCAAAGGATGGAGTAAGTGACGTAAAAAAAACGGTCGGAGAACCATCAGAAGGTTTTGAAATTATTAATATTGAAAAATCTGATCAATTGGATCCTCCGATTGATAAAGAAAATGAGACTCAGGAAGAAGATGATGATCAATCTGTTGAGTCTTCCATAAACGAAATCGAGCATAAGGATGAAGCGCTTGAGGAAACAACTCAACAGCAAAACCTAAACCAATCATCACAAGATATTGTTGATAGTCTAGGTGAAATATCTGGTCCGAAGGATATCATCTATCATACCGTTCAGCCTGATGATACGCTCTATAGCATCTCAATGAAATATTACAAATCCAAAGCGGGCATTGATACAATAAAATCAACGAATGGTTTAACAAGCAACGAGATTAGAATTGGACAAGTACTTACTATTTCATTAAACAAGTAAAGCCGGCTAACCTCAGCCGGTTTTATTCATATTTTTAGAGACAAGTTCATAAATTGATAGTAGAGACGAATTTCTAAATTGATATTGGAAGGTGAAAAGTTGATGGAATCATCCATTATCATGCTCGACGAAAGAACCGATCAAGCTACAAAAAAAATGTTACAAAAGGTTGTAGAAAGAAAACAAAAGTATGACCGATTACATTATTGGCATCTTGTTGTCATGTGGAGTACCATTTTCATTTCCTTCGGCTATTTTCTCTACCTGTATTACACTATTTTTTTACCATATTCGTATTCGTTTGCTACCGTGTTTTCTGTTTATGTAAATAACTCCTATCATTTATTTATGCTGATGTTTGTGATTGGTTTATTCGGGATGATGAATGTATTTCGTCAAAAACGTGATAAAGCGGAAAAAGAATTCCATGCACTACGTTGTGAAATTATCGACAAAAGCAAAGATTTATGGAAGCAAGAAGATGAATGGAAAAATCGTCACATTGTATTTGAAATGATGAAAAAGAACTATGATATCAATTTATATCATGAAAACAAATAAGAGTAGTTGCTCTACTCCTATTTGTTTTCCTAATTGATTGTGTAAAATAAGGTTTTGTTAAACAATCGTTAAAAGATTTTCTTCTTTCCTCGTTCTTCTTTTAAGATTTCAACAGCTTCACGGAAACGTTGCGAATGGACAACCTCTCTTTCTCTTAAAAAGCGAAGGCTATCATTGATGTCAGGGTCATCACTCAAATTAATTAACCATTGATAGGTTGCTCTTGCCTTCTCTTCTGCGGCTATATCTTCATAAAGGTCTGTAATAGGATCGCCTTTTGCTTGGATATAGGTAGCTGTCCAAGGCGCACCTGCAGCGTTATGATAAAATAAAGCATTGTCATGATTGGCATAATGGTCTCCAAGTCCAGCGGCTTTCATTTGTTCTGGTGTTGCATCTTTTGTTAGTTTATAGACCATTGTGGCAATCATTTCTAAATGGGCGAATTCCTCTGTTCCAATGTCAGTTAATAGTCCAACGACTTTATCAGGAATGGAGTAACGTTGATTTAAGTAACGGAGTGCTGCAGCTAACTCCCCATCAGCCCCGCCGTATTGTTCGATTAAGAATTTTGCTAATGTTGGGTTGCACATACTCACTTTAACAGGGTATTGAAGTTTTTTTTCATATATCCACATTTATCTACAAACCTCCTTGTTTTGCTGAGCAAGGCGTCTCCACATCCTATATTTGCCATGGCCAAGGTGCGTCATCCCAGTTCCAAGGGTATCCAGAATAGCTGTTACCGTATTGTTGCAAGGGGCCGTATTTACTTTCAATTAATTTTTTTAACTTCCTTCTTTCCCTACTGCAATGATTAAATTGCTTAATCGCTTCTGCATCTTTGTTATGGGTGTCCAAATATAGTGTTAATTCAACAAGAACAAAATCAACTGCTTGAAGTTGTTCGAGTAATTGATAATATTCAGGAGGCAGTTGTTTCATTCTCTTGCCCCCCCCTTTGCCTTTTCGTATGGATTATAATAAGGATCGTAAAAAACTTTCCACAGTGTTCCTGCGCGTAAGGCTTCCATTGGTGAGAATTGCTCAAGATTTGGCGGTTGAAACCCTAGATATAACTGAGGTGGAGTGGAGTAAGTTTTCGTTTTGATCGGTTTGCATGGATCAAACGGACTGATATATGGATGATAAACCTTTGTTCTTGAATACATACAATCCCTCCTTCATTTGCGTCTTTAGACTATATGAATCAGATAATTATTCTATGTTAATATTTTTTTTGTAGGTTATTCAGAAAAAATGGTATGATTTCAAGAGTCTTAAGCAAAATACTGTAAAAAAGAACAATTAAATACTTATGGGGGTATTATGGAGATCGTTATTACTTTATTTATTAGCTTTTTAATGGCTATTAGTTTTTTAGTAGTTTATATGTATAAAGAAGCTTTTACTGATAGAGTCGTCTATCATGAATTAGCATTTTCCACTTTTCCAAAAAGTTTTGACAAGGTCAATGTATTCTTTATTTCTGATATTCACCGTCGTCAAATTTCAGAAAGTATAATTGAACAGGTAACAGGAAAGGTAGATGTCGTCATTATAGGTGGAGATTTAGCTGAAAAAGGTGTACCTTTAGAGAGGATAAAAGAAAATATTATGAAGTTAAAAACATTAGGGCCTGTGATTTTTGTGTGGGGTAATAATGATTATGAGCTGGATGGCCCTCTATTAGATGCAATGCTTTTAAACCTTGGTGTAAAGACGCTGGTTAACAGTTCTGTATTATTTGAATCAGGAGAAGCGGATCGTTTATATATTTTAGGGGTAGATGATCTTAGTACATGTCGAGAAGACCTTGATGCAGCACTAAGTGAAACGGAGGAAAATAGTTTTAAGATTTTAGTCAGTCATAACCCAGAAATAAAAAGGAAAATTCATGGTGAACATGGAATAAGTTTACTATTATCAGGACATACGCATGGGGGACAAATTCATTTATTAGGCTTTAGTTTTTATGAAAAAGGGAACTTACATAGAGATCAAAAGATGACTATGCTAATTAGTAATGGTTATGGAACGACAGGGATTCCATTACGACTAGGCGCAAAGGCCGAAACACATCTTTTAACGATTCAGCATCAACCAGAGTAGTCTTTAGGACGTCTTAATAGGGACGGTAGATCAAAAGAAAAACCAGAGTGTTACGAGTACAAGACAGAAACAGAGTAAAGATTGTGCAAGACGACTCACCAAAAGAGGGTTTTTTCATACACTAAATCAAGAGTTTGTTCACGGTAGTTAGGGGGCATAATTATGCGCTTAGAACGATTGAATTATAATAAAATTAAAATATTTTTATCCTTGGATGACTTATTTGACAGAGGATTAACGAAAGAAGATATATGGAAAGATTCTTTAAAATGGCATCAACTTTTTCACGATATGATTGAGGAAGCAAGTGAAGCTTTTGATGTTGACATACATGGTTCTGTTGCGGTAGAAATCTTTTCAATGCAAGCTCAAGGGATGGTCATGATCGTAACAATGGAAGAACAAGAACAAGAACAAGAACAAGATGTCTTTGGTGACAGTTTTATTGATATGCAAGTTACGATGGAAGGCAATGTTGAAATCCTATTTGAAATCCTTGATTTCGAGCATGTCATTCAACTTGCAAAACGATTGTCAATCATTGGTTTCTCAGGTGGTACGCTGTACTCAATGAATAATGAATATTATTTTTTGATTGATAATGTATGTAGTGATATACAAACACAAATAGCAACGATTATGGCTGAATATGGGAATCCTTCTTTTATTAGTATCTATGTGATTCAAGAATATGGAAAAATGATTATAAAAGAGCATGCTGTAAGTCAAATTATGACCTACTTTCAATAAAAACTTCAAGGTAAGGCTTTCGTTATAAAAGATGAAACAGATGTTTATAAATCCCCCACTCAAGCTGCATATAATTGGTTGAGATCATAATGTGGGGGTGAGTATTTAAATGAAAATTTTTATTTACATAATATATTTTTATTTTTTCGAAAATTATGAATGTTGAAAATAAATAAAAAATAACCTTGCGTAAAAAAGGAAAAGTGTATACTATATTTGAAAGATGACAACAAATGCAGATGGATTTTAGGAGAGGATTATGGATGGCAGCCGAGAATGGAAAAGAAAATAAAAGGATAGAAGATAAACATGATATATTAAAATTTACCCAAACTGTCATTCATAAAGCGTTAGATAAGCTTGGGTATCCTGAAGAAGTGTTCGAACTTCTTAAAGAACCCATTCGGATGATGACAGTTAAAATACCTGTGCGTATGGATGATGGATCAACTAAAATTTTTACTGGCTACCGTGCTCAACATAATGATGCAGTAGGACCAACAAAGGGTGGAATTCGTTTTCATCCAAACGTCACAGAAAAAGAAGTAAAGGCACTTTCGATATGGATGAGCTTGAAGTGTGGCATTGTTGATTTGCCCTATGGTGGAGGAAAAGGTGGAATTGTATGTGATCCACGAGATATGTCATTTCGAGAATTGGAAAGGTTGAGTCGTGGTTATGTAAGGTCTATAAGTCAAATTGTCGGACCTACAAAGGATATCCCTGCACCTGATGTATTTACGAACTCGCAAATCATGGCGTGGATGATGGACGAATACAGTCGAATTGATGAATTCAATTCTCCAGGGTTTATTACGGGTAAGCCTCTCGTTCTAGGCGGATCACATGGTCGTGAATCTGCTACAGCGAAAGGGGTAACGATTTGTATTCATGAAGCGGCAAAGAAAAAGGGGATTGAATTAAAGGATGCTCAAGTAATCGTTCAAGGGTTTGGAAATGCAGGGAGCTTTCTATCTAAATTTTTGTATGATGAAGGGGCAAAGATAATTGGAATATCTGACGCATACGGAGCACTTTATGATACGAAAGGTCTTGATATTGACTACTTACTTGATCGCAGAGATAGTTTTGGAACCGTTACAAAGTTATTTAATCAAACCATTACCAATCAAGAATTACTTGAAAAGGACTGTGATATATTAGTTCCAGCTGCTATTGAAAATCAAATTACAGAGGAGAATGCACATCATATTCATGCCAAAATTGTTGTGGAAGCAGCAAATGGTCCAACAACGCTTGAAGCGACAGAGATTCTTACAGATCGAGGGATTCTTCTTATTCCAGATGTATTAGCTTCTGCAGGGGGAGTCACTGTATCCTACTTTGAATGGGTGCAAAACAACCAAGGATATTATTGGTCAGAAGAAGAAGTGGAAGAAAAATTGGAAAAGGCAATGGTTAAAGCTTTTAATCACATATATGATACAGCACAAAATCGACATGTTGATATGCGACTTGCCGCTTACATGGTCGGTGTACGAAAAATGGCGGAAGCATCAAGATTCAGGGGTTGGGTGTAATCAACTGTTGAAACTTTGAAAAAAAACTCCTATCATGGTATAGATAGGAGTTTTTTTATTTAGAGGAAAATGTCTTTTTATAGATTAGTTTGTTTAGGAGTGAACATAGGATGAAACAGGAAGATGTTATTATTATTGGTGGCGGACCATGTGGATTAGCTGCTGCCCTTTCATTACAGGAAGTTGGTAAAGCACCATTAGTTATTGAAAAAGGAAATATTGTTAATGCCATTTATAATTATCCGACACATCAAACTTTTTTCAGTTCGAGTGATAAATTAGAAATTGGTGATGTAGCTTTTATTACAGAAACTCGCAGAGCACATCGGAACCAAGCTCTTGCCTATTACAGGGAAGTTGTGAAAAGGAAAAATGTACGTGTAAATGCTTTTGAAAAAGTAGTAGATGTTCAAAAGAAAAATGTAGGCTTTATTGTCACTACAGATAAAGATCAATATGCAGCATCATCTGTTGTCATAGCTACTGGTTATTATGATCATCCAAACTATATGAATATACCGGGAGAAAACTTACCGAAAGTTTCTCACTATTTTAAAGAAGGACATCCATACTTTGATAAAGATGTAGTAGTCATCGGTTTAAAAAATTCAGGTGTTGATGCAGCTCTTGAACTTCAGAAGTGTGGAGCTCGAGTAACCGTCCTTTATCGTGGTAGCGAATATTCAGAGAAGATCAAATTTTGGATACTGCCAGAGTTTCAGGGACATGTCCGTAATGAGCGTATTAAACTGGAGTTTGAAGCGGCGGTAAAAGAGATTACAGAAGATACAGTGGTGTATGAGAAAGCTGGTAAGGAATATGTAGTGAAAAATGATTTTGTTTTTGCTATGACAGGATATCATCCGGATAAAGACTTCCTGAAAAAAATGGGTGTAAAAATAGATGCTGAAACGGGCCGCCCCATCCATAATGAAGAAACGATGGAAACCAACGTAGAAGGCATCTTTATTGCAGGTGTGATTGCTGCAGGTAATAATGCGAATGAGATTTTTATTGAAAATGGTCGTTTTCATGGTGAGAAAATTGCATCGACCATTGGTAAAACAGAGTCCCAATCGATGATATAAGTTATACTAAAAAAAGTTCTACAACTGTAGGACTTTTTTTAGTATATTTCTTATTACGACTGAAACATGCGCACAATTTTTTTAATATCTTTTGTTGTTGATAAGGCAATTAATAGTTTAATTCTTGCCTTTTGACCATTTAAGCCATTTGAAAAGATCACCCCAAGACTTTTTAATAGTGATCCTCCCCCTTCATAGGAATAGCTACCTTCTGCAATCCCATTAAAGCAGCGAGAGACAAGAACAATCGGAATATTTTGATCGAGTAAAGCGGTAATGCCATCAATTGTCGCAGGTGGGAGATTACCTTGTCCAAGTGCTTCGATGACAACTCCGTCATAGTGTAGATCTCTTATGGCATAAAAAAGAGAAGCATCCATTCCTGCATGTGCTTTGAGCAACGCCACACGTTTGGAAATCTGATCAACCTTATAATACTCAAGTCCAGTTGGTGAGTGATGAAAAATGACGCCTTTTTTTGTGACAATACCAATGGGACCGTATTGTGGGCTTTGAAAAGTAGAGACATTACTTGTATGTGTTTTCGTTACATTGCTAGCTGTATGAATTTCGTCATTTAAAACGACAAGAACGCCTTTATTCTTGGCATCTTCACTGGAAGCTACTTTGATTGAAGAGATGACATTATAAAGCCCGTCTGAACCAATTTCATTAATGGGTCTCATAGCACCTGTGACGATAATAGGGAAGGGAGTGTGGAGCGTTAAATCAAGAAAATAGGCGGTCTCCTCCAGAGTATCAGTTCCGTGCGTAATAACAACACCGTCAATATCTTGGTCAACATAACTTTCAATTAATTTTTTTAAGATAACCATTTCATTGATGGTAATATGGGGAGACGGTAAATGAAATGGTTCTTCAATAACTAAATCTTCTACATTCTTGAACTCTTTCGTATACTTTGTAAGTGGGTTGTAGCCCGAAGGTTTCACGACACCTGTTTCGTCTTCGCTCATTGAAATGGTACCACCTGTATGGATCAGTAATACTTTTTTAGACATAAAAAACATCCTCCAAACGTTGATAGATGATGACGCTTATCTTATATAGGAAAGTAAAGAAATTTAGAGTCATTTATATTCATTGCATATAGGTGAAATAAGGCATTTTCTTTATGACGATATCATGTTAGGATTAAGAAAAACAGTTTGAAAAGAGGACGGCGAATGCTGGGAATACTATCAGCCGGGATAGCGCCTGGTTTGGCCTTATTGTGCTATTTTTATTTAAAAGATCAATTTGGTGTTGAGCCGATTTCATTGGTAATAAGAACATTTCTCTTCGGTTCATTACTTGTATTTCCGCTTATGTTTATTCAGTATATACTAGAAACGGAAAATATTATTCATTCTAGCTTAGGAGATGCGTTTTTTTCTACTAGTCTGCTTGAAGAATTCTTTAAATGGTTTATTGTCTATTATACAGCTTTTCTTCATTTCCATTTTGACGAGCCGTACGATGGTATTGTTTATGGTGCTTCTGTTTCTCTCGGTTTTGCAACAATGGAAAATATATTTTATTTAATTGCAAATGGGCTTGAGTTTGCAATTGGACGCGCGCTCTTGCCTGTTTCAAGCCATGCTCTATTTGGCGTTATTATGGGCTATTATTTAGGGAAAGCAAAGTTTTCTCCAAATTCTAAAAAGAAATGGCTTCTTTTATCTTTGCTTGTTCCTTTTTTACTTCATGGAATTTATGATTACATTCTCATTTCCCAAACAAATTGGATTTATATTATGTTACCGTTTATGATTTTTCTTTGGTGGCTTGGATTAAAGAAAGTGAAAGAGGCCCACTCATTAAGTGTACAATATGCGGAAATGCAAAAAAACCTTCATTCTTTGGAATAAAGGTTTTTTTGCATTTTACAAAATAAGAAAGTGTAAAGCTTTTGAATTTTATGGGCTAGCTTCTGCTCTTTTTTATAGGTTTTGTATGGATTCTTGATAAGGATTAAGAACTAATTCCATCAAAAGTAAATTCTTTGCATAAAAACCCAACGAATACAAAAAATACGAGTAATGTGAAAATGATTTACAATTGGGGGTAGTTTAACCATGAAAAGAAAAATATTGCACTCGAAACTTATCATTATTTTCATTTTCTCTATATGCCTTCTTCTTGTCCCATCACAACAAGAAGAAGTGGATGCTTTTTCAAATCAAGTTATCCAGCAAGGAGCTGTAGGAGATGATGTCATTGAACTTCAATCGCGCCTACAATATTTAGGTTTTTATAATGGGAAAATTGACGGTGCGTTTGGTTGGGGTACGTATTGGGCATTGCGAAACTTTCAATATGAGTTTGGCCTACCCATTGATGGCCTCGCTGGACAAAAGACAAAAGATAAGCTGGTGAAAGCATCTAAGTATAATCACCAGTTTGTGAAGGAACAGATGAATAAAGGGAATAAATTTACTCATTATGGAGGAACTGATTTAAATAAACAAAAGAAACCAGTAGCACCAACACCGCCAGCACAGGAACAACCAGCACCAGCACCAGAACCACAAGGTGGTCCAACTGCGGCAAATGTTCCTAGTGGTTTTACTCAAAATGACATTCAATTGATGGCTAATGCTGTTTATGGTGAAGCAAGGGGAGAACCATACATCGGACAAGTTGCTGTTGCTGCTGTCATTTTGAACCGATTGAACAGTTCCACATTTCCCAATTCGATTTCGGGTGTTATTTTTGAACCACGTGCTTTTACAGCGGTTGCGGACGGACAAATTTGGCTTACACCAAATGAGCAATCAAAAAAAGCTGTAATAGACGCCCTGAATGGTACGGATCCAACGGGTGATGCCTTGTATTATTTTAATCCTGATACAGCAACAAGTGGGTGGATTTGGACAAGACCACAAATTAAACAGATAGGTAAGCATATATTCTGTAAATAGAGAGGTGAGTACATTGTTTAGAGGAATATTAATCACAGTTTTATCATTAGGGATTGCCGGAACTGCATTATGGGGTTATCAGGAACATCGGGAAAAAAATGCAATTTTAATAAATGCTGAAAATAACTATCAAAGAGCATTTCATGATTTAACTTATCAAGTTGATCTATTGCACGACAAAATCGGTGCTACACTTGCCATGAATTCTCGTCAGTCTTTATCACCGACTCTTGCAGATGTATGGAGAATTACATCTCAAGCGCATAGTGATGTAGGTCAACTCCCGTTAACATTGCTTCCTTTCAATAAAACGGAAGAGTTTTTAGCGAAAATTGGTGATTTTAGTTATAAGGTTGCGGTTCGTGATTTAGATAAAGATCCGTTAAATGATGAAGAATACGCAACATTAAAATCATTATATGGTCAAGCTGCTGGGATTCAGGATGAATTAAGAAATGTTCAGTATATGGCAATGAAAAATAATCTTCGTTGGATGGATGTAGAATTGGCTTTAGCATCAGGAACGCAACCAGCGGATAATACGATTATTGATGGATTTAAAACCGTTGAAAAAACAGTTGGAGGGTATGACGAAACCGACTTAGGTCCAGCATTTGTTAATTTGAAGGCAAGTGATAATAATTTAAATCATTTAGAAGGAGAAAACATTTCAGAAAAAGAAGCAATAAAAATAGCTGAAAAGTATATAGGATTAGGAAAAGACACAGAGGTTAAAATAACAAAAAGTGGAAAAGGATCGGATTATGAGTTTTATAGCATTTCCATGGACAATAAGAAAACAAAGCAAATATCCAATATGGATATAACGAAAAAAGGCGGTTATCCACTTTGGTATGTACTTTCAAGGGACGTAAAAGAACAAAAAATTAGTTTAAATGAAGCTGGTAAAAAAGCGACACAATTTTTATTAGACAATGAATTTAAAGATATTGAGTTAATTGAAAGCACTCAATATGATAATCTTGGTGTATTTACGATCATAAAATCATTAGATGGTGTTAGAATCTATCCTAAGGCAGTGAAAGTGAAAGTAGCCCTAGACAATGGTCAGATTCTTGGTTTTTCGAATGATGATTATCTGAAAGCAGTAAAATCTGATACAGAGATAGCGAAGCCAACTATTACGCTCGAAGAAGCACGTGCAAAAATAAATCCGCAAGTTAAAGTGATGGAAGACAGATTAGCGATCATTATGAATGATTTGGGAAAAGCAGTTCTTTGCTATGAGTTTATGGGAACGCTTGATAAGGATACGTATCGTATTTTTATCAATGCTGATTCAGGTATGGAAGAAAAAGTGGAAAAAATGAACAATGTCGAACCTCTTTATGAAAAGGTTGTATAAGGGATTCTTTTGACCTGCGTGATGGTTATACATGATGATACATTTAGTAACTTCATGTACTACCATGATCACGCAGATTTTTTTGGAGTTTTGTCTTCTATGTCTAATAAATAGTTAGCCAAAACTTTTCTTGCATATCTATAGGGGTACATGGCATAATTTACATATTGTAGAAGTGTTTGAAGCGAAGGAAAGTGTGATGTTATGTTAACGATTGGGCAAAATCTGATATTAGAACTAAAACATACTCATCGAACAGATCAATACAAATGTCGGTTAGTTGAGAGAAAAGGTAATACCCTGTTTATTGATTATCCGATTCATATAAAAACAAACCGGACAATGTTTCTTGTAGATGGAACCCAATTGAAAGTATCCTTTGTTGAAGGTACATCGGTTTATCTTTTTGAAACAGAAATATTAGGTAGATTAATGCAGGAGATTCCTATGATGAAACTCATTTATCCAGGTGATGAGTATCTGATGAAAATTCAACGCCGTCAATTTGTTCGAGTAGAGACAGCTGTTGATGTGGCGATACATCCAATGAATCATGAATTTGAACCCTTTACCACGATAACTGAAGATATTAGTGCAGGTGGTTCTTTAGTAAATATGAACAAACAATGCGATCTCAAACAAGGATCGAAAATCAGAACGGTATTTGTTCTACCGCTTCAAAATGGAGAATATCATTATTTGAAATTAACGAGTGAGGTCATTAGATTAATGGAAAAGAAGGAAACTGGTCAAACTCAGTTTTCTCTACGTTTCATTGATGTAACGCCACAACAACGACAATTACTTCTTCATTTTTCATTCGACAGACAAATAGCAATGAAGAAAAAAGGTTTTGCGTTTAATGAATAATAGCTTTATATAGACCCCATAATAGCAATATATATATTGTATAGGGGTTAAATAAAATGAAAATAGTTGAAAGAGTACTATTAAAAGTAATAATGATTCAGTTTATCATTTTGCTATTCACACAATTGTTTTTCCATAAATGGAATTCATTTCCTGAATTACAACAAATTACACAGTACGAAGGTGTATCAGAAAATAATTTAACCGAAGTGTTGGAGACTTTTTCCGATAAATAAAAAAGCAGGGTGACTCACCGTGCTTTTTTATTTATCTAGGTCAAATTGTGATATATACGTCAAAATGAGTGTTTTTTAGTGCCATTTTAGGATAGAAATATTCCGCTATTTATATCGAGATTTAATAGAAGACTTTAAATAAATTAAATTTGAAAGCTAGGTCAGTAACACGTATTTTATCCTTATGTTAAAATAGAATAGGTAATAGGGAAGTTAATGGAACCTTTAAAAAGAAAGAAGAAACTTCGACTTTTTTAAAGGAACAACAGTGAACAATCAGGAGGAAATATGAAAGAAAAAATATCGATAGCCATTGATGGCCCTGCAGCTGCAGGAAAAAGTACAGTTGCAAAAATAGTGGCAGAAAACCTTTCGTACATTTACATTGATACTGGAGCTATGTATCGAGCTTTTACATATAAAGCGATTCTCCACCAAGTTGATCTCGAGAATGAATTTGAACTAAATGATCTTTTGGGACGTACAAAGATAGAACTTTTCCCAGAACAGGGAGGACAAATCATTCTTTTAGATGGAAAAAATGTTACGAATGAAATTCGAACGACTGAAGTAACCAATTCTGTCTCCATCGTTGCTCGCCATCCACTTGTTAGACAGGAGATGGTAAAAAGACAGCAGACTCTTTCCGTTGGTGGGGGTGTTGTTATGGATGGACGTGATATTGGTACGTACGTGTTACCAAATGCAGAGGTAAAGGTGTTTTTACTAGCATCTGTAGAAGAACGAGCTAATAGACGTCATATAGAGAATCTTAAAAAGGGTTTTCAATCAGATTTAAAGAAACTTAAAGAAGAAATTGCTCTGCGGGACAAGCTTGATTCTGAAAGAGAAGTAGCTCCTCTGAAGAAAGCGGATGATGCTATTGAACTTGATACGACTTCTTTAGAGATTATGCAAGTCGTTGAAGTCATTATGGAGTTGGTAACAGAAAGGGTGGAGTCACATTGAACTTGTATCCCTTGGGGCGCGCGCTCGTTAACGTTGCCCTATCCCCCATTTATCAATTTAAGGTCATTGGCAGAGAGAATGTCCCTAGTGAAGGAGGCGTTTTGCTTTGCGCCAATCATATTCATAACTTTGATCCAGAAGTTGTTGGGATTACGGCACCAAGGCCGATTCATTTTATGGCAAAAGAAGAACTTTTCTCAGTTCCTATACTAGGAAAAATTCTACCTCATATAAATGCTTTTCCTGTTAAAAGAGGAATGAGTGATCGCGGAGCATTAAGAAAAGGGTTAGCCGTTTTGAAAGAAGAAAAGGTATTAGGATTATTTCCGGAAGGGACAAGGAGTAAAACAGGAGAGATAGGTGAGGGTCTCGCTGGAGCAGGTTTTTTTGCGCTTCGATCGAAAGCCCATGTTGTTCCTTGTGCCATTATAGGGCCGTATAAGCCTTTTAAAAGATTGAAAGTGGTGTACGGAAAACCCATCAATATGGAGGAATATCGTAAAAATAAAGCCACTCCAGAAGAAACGACTGAATTAATTATGAGTGAAATTCAACGTCTCATCACAGCTCATAAATAAATCGTCTCGCTTGACAAAAGGAGCTATTTATAAGAACTTATTAAAAAGGGGATTTATTTTGAAAATTCTTTCAGTAGTTTTTTTGTGCGTCATTCAAGATAAAAAATACCAGTGAATGACTATATTCTAAAGCGAGTTTGTGGATAAGGAGGAATACATATGTCAGAAGAAATGAATCAAGTTGAAGTGAAAAATTTTGAGGTTGGAGATACTGTTAAAGGTGTCGTTACAAAAGTGGAAGAAAAACAAGTGGTTGTAGAGATTGCTGAAAGTAAGCTTGACGGAATTATTCCGATCAGTGAATTATCAAGTCTTCATATTGAAAAAGCAAGTGACGTAGTTGCTGAAGGTGATACTCTTGATCTTCAAGTTTTGAAGGTAGAAGAAGAGGCGTTGGTTTTATCAAAACGTAAAGTAGACGCTGAGAAAGCTTGGGATCAACTTGTGGAAAAGTTTGAAAAACACGAAACATTTGAAGCCGAAATTAAAGACGTTGTAAAAGGTGGACTTGTGGTTGATCTAGGTGTTCGTGGTTTCGTACCTGCTTCTTTAGTTGAATCACATTTTGTTGAAGATTTTTCTGATTATAAAGGCAAAACATTAACATTTAAGATTGTTGAGCTTGATAAAGAAAAGAATCGTATCATCCTTTCTCATCGTGCTGTTTTAGAAGAAGAAAAGGGAAAACAAAGGCATGAACTTCTAGCTTCATTACAAGCGGGGCAAATTTTAGAAGGAACGGTACAAAGAATCACTGATTTTGGTGCTTTTGTCGATATCGGTGGAATTGATGGACTTGTTCATATTTCACAATTATCGTATCAACATATTGAAAAACCATCTGATGTCGTTGAAGAAGGTCAGAAGGTACAAGTAAAAGTATTAAGTGTGGACCAAGATAATGAGCGTATTTCTTTGTCTATTAAAGAAACATTGCCTGGACCATGGACAAATATTACTGAAAAAGCACCAAAAGGAGCAACCCTAGAAGGTGAAGTGAAGCGAATCGTCTCATACGGTGCCTTCGTGGAAGTATTCCCTGGGGTTGAAGGGCTTGTTCATATTTCACAAATTTCTCATAAGCATATTGGCACTCCACATGAAGTGTTAAGTGAAGGGGAACAAATTAAGGTGAAAGTTCTTGAAGTAAATGAGAAGGATCAGCGTCTTTCCTTAAGCATGAAGGAATTAGAAGAAAATGTAGCAGAAGTGACCAATTACGAACTCCCAGAAGAATCGAAAGGTTTTCAGTTGGGTGAAATGATTGGTGAACAATTGAAGAATCTGAAAAAATAATGGTGATATATCGTGACTAGATCAAAAAGGAAATGGGATCATATACAGTTTGCCTTAGCAAAAGGACAGGAAAGATTGACTGGTTTGGATGACATTGTATTTGTACATCAAAGTTTACCTAATATTGGTTTAAGTCATGTTACATTAGATACAAAAATTGGCGAACTTTTTTTAAGTTCGCCAATTTTTATTAATGCAATGACAGGCGGAGGTGGGGAAAAAACACTCCATATTAACCGAGATTTGGCAAGAGTGGCAAAGGAATTTGGAATGGCAATAGCGGTGGGTTCACAAATGTCTGCATTGAAAAATATGGAAGAAGAAAATACATATCATATTGTTAGAAAGGAAAATCCGACTGGCATTGTCATTGGTAATCTGGGAAGTGAGGCGACCGTTGAAGAGGCAAAAAAAGCGGTAGACATGCTAGAGGCAAATGCACTGCAAATCCATTTAAATGTTATACAAGAGCTTACAATGCCTGAAGGAGATCGGGATTTTTCTGATGCTCTTAAGCGAATACAAGCAATCGTCAATGGAATAGATCAGCCTGTTATTGTTAAAGAAGTTGGCTTTGGTATGAGTAAAGACGTCGTCAGTCAGCTCTATTCGATTGGTGTAAATGTAGTTGATATAGGCGGATATGGTGGAACAAATTTCGCTAAAATTGAAAATGAACGTCGTAATCGTTTGCTTCAGTTTTTCAATGACTGGGGAATTCCTACAGCAGCCTCCATCATAGAAGCAAAAAATAGTGGTTGCAGGATGGATGTAATTAGTTCAGGAGGGATCCAAACGAGCCTCGAAATTGCAAAATCAATTGCGCTCGGAGCGAATGCGGTTGGTATTGCTGGATATTTTTTGAAAGTTCTTGTCAAGAATGGGATCGAGGAATTAATGGCAGAAGTTGCTCTTATACATGAGGAACTATCGATTATTATGACTGCGCTTGGGGCACGAACGATTAGTGAACTACAGCAGGTACCACTTGTTTTAAATGGTAAGACGCATCACTGGCTACACGAACGAAATATTGATACGAAACAATATAGTCAAAGAAAAATGTGTGAATAAAGCTCCCAATTTGGGAGCTTTTTTGTGTACTATTTTCCGTCGTTTAATCCTCTTGCTTCTTCAGGGCTTTGTAATTTAGTGGCTCCTGGATAATGAAGGGCCTGGTCTCTGTCAGACTCGACTCTTTTACTCTTAGTCAGTTTTTCTTCTTGGCGATCTTTTCCCATTTCTATCACCTCCATTCTTTAACATGATACATGTATCCAAGATTATGCATGTTGTACATGAGATTTTAGGAAATTGAATCTAGTAACGATTAAATTACATGAACTTTAGCCATAATGGGAAGGATAGGAGGTGCCAAAAGGGTGGATGGATTATTATTTTATTGGTTTTTTTGGCTAGGATGGATTGTGACAACTTTTTTTTATCCAAAAACTCATCCTGAGCGATTAATTGTTTCTGCATGGATTCTAGTGGTTATCCTATTATCAACCACTACATTAAATGTAGTGGTGTTTGAAATGAGTGCGGCAGGTTTATTTATCATTTTAACCATGTACCTATATGCAGCTACATTACAAATAAAAAAGTTATTATATTTTTTTCTCAGTTCTTTCATTCTCATGTTGACAACTGTTTGCTTTCTCCTTTTTGAATTATTTGATCCTATTTGGGTTTGGATTGAAAGGGAATGGCTGCTAGCTATTTTGGTTACTATTATTGTGGTACTTCTGCAATCTGACAAAAAACAAAGGATACTAATTATGTTGCTGGGCATGATTCAAGGAGAACTGTTTTATAGCCTTATTTTAATGAAGTATTCATTTTCAAATCCTGTAGCTACTCTCTATTCACTTGATGCTGTGGCAGGGGCATCGGCCTTTTTGGTTGCTTGGAACGGGTTTGAATGGATGGCTAGGTATTTTGAAAAGTATTTGTACTCTATAGAAAAGGAGAAACAAAAATTAACATGAATGAATATACTTATCCCATTCTATTGGGGGTCATCGTGGGAACATTATCTAGAATCTATATGCTCCGAACAGATTACCGACAGTATCCGACATATTTACACGGGAAAATTATTCATATTGCACTTGGGTTTATTGCAGCTGGACTTGGTGCGGTAGCTGTACCATCTATTATGGAGGAGGATTTTACTGCTATTACTTTTTTAACGTTGGCTGCGTCACAGTTTAGAGAGGTTCGTAATATGGAACGCAATACACTGACCGAGCTAGACTCTTATGAAATGGTATCCCGAGGTAAGACGTATATTGAAGGAATTGCAATTGCTTTTGAAAGTCGTAATTATTTAGTGATCTTCACTTCTTTATGTACAACCCTTTTCTATTTATTATTTAATGTTTGGGTTGGTTTAATCGTTGCTATTCTCTGTCTTCTGATCTCCAAGAAGTTAATGGCTGGTGGCCAGGTAAAAGAAATTGTCGATATTGAGTATGTTAAGCCACATTTTGATGGGGCAGGGCTATATGTTGGTACTATCTATATCATGAATATAGGGATCCCAGAACGGCAAGAGGAGGTCCTTCGTTATGGAATGGGCTTCATTTTAAAACCTAAAAATTTCAATATACGCTCAACGATTGCGAATCTAGGGCAAAGACAGGCCATCCTACATGATGTATCCACAGCAATGGGGGTGTATAGGGATTCGGGAACACCAGCTCTGGTTCCGCTTGCAAAGCGTGATTTAGAGGACGGAAGGGTAGCGATATTCGTATTGCCGCAGGAAAAGGATCCACAAAGAGCTATCGAGGTAATTGGTGCGGTTCCTACATTGGAAAATGCCATTCGCATGCCAAGCGAGAGAAAAAAAGAAACGGAAGGAAGTCATAATGAATGATAGTCGAAAAATATATCCTTGCGGTGATTACAACCAATCCAGCGAGAGTTCCAAGTGGTGCGACTGTCTTTGTATGCGAAGATAAAAATCAAATGGATGTTTATGCTACTAATTTAGAAGCCATTCTTGATGGAATTGCTCATGCAATTACAGATGAGGTGTATATTATTGTGAAGCATTGATATTAAGTTTACCCTCTGATAAAATAGTTAAGTTAGGCCCTTCTAAGTAAATGAAGGGTTTTCTTATAATAGGAAGAAAGTATAAGTTTTTTAGTTAGAAAGTAATCAAGGTTTCTTACTACTATAGAAAATTATACATAAAATGATGGTTTGAACATATAGAGGAGGATGATGTTTATGGTAAAACCGGTTATTGCCATTGTAGGACGTCCGAATGTTGGGAAATCAACTATTTTCAATCGAATTGTTGGTGAGCGGATATCAATCGTAGAAGATATTCCTGGTGTGACAAGGGACAGAATTTATAGTTCTGGTGAGTGGTTAACTCATGATTTTAATATAATAGATACAGGTGGAATTGATATTGGTGATGAACCATTTTTGGAGCAAATTCGTCAACAAGCAGAAATTGCAATTGATGAAGCCGATGTTATTATTTTTTTGGTGAATGGAAGAGAAGGAGTAACTTCAGCAGATGAAGAAGTTGCAAAAATCTTGTTTAAAGCGAAAAAACCAGTTGTATTGGCCGTTAATAAAATTGATAACCCAGAAATGAGGGAACAAATTTATGACTTTTACTCGCTTGGATTTGGTGACCCGTTTCCGATTTCAGGTTCACATGGATTAGGGTTAGGAGATTTGCTGGATGAAGCGGCGAAACACTTTCCTAAAGGAGGAGCAAAAGGCTATGATGATGATGTTATTTGTTTTTCATTAATTGGCCGTCCAAACGTTGGAAAGTCTTCGCTTGTTAATGCAATCCTTGGTGAGGATCGAGTTATTGTTAGCGACATTTCTGGGACAACTCGTGATGCCATTGACTCCCAGTTAACGTATAATGAACAAAAATATGTCATCATCGATACTGCAGGAATGAGAAAAAAAGGAAAAGTATATGAAACAACTGAAAAATACAGCGTATTAAGAGCCTTGCGTGCGATTGAACGCTCCAATGTTGTGTTAGTTGTGATTAATGCTGAAGAAGGCATTATCGAGCAGGATAAAAAGATTGCAGGCTATGCTCATGAGGCTGGACGAGCTGTTGTTATTGTTGTGAATAAATGGGACGCTGTTGAAAAAGATGATAAGACGATGAAGACCTTTGAACAAAAAATTCGCGATCACTTTCTATTCCTTGATTATGCACCGATTGTCTTTTTATCAGCTATCACAAAAAAGAGAATTCATACGTTAATGCCAATGATTGATATGGCAAGTGAAAATCATGCTCGGAGGGTAGAGACAAGTGTTCTTAATGACGTAATTATGGATGCCGTTGCGATGAATCCGACGCCGACAGATAAAGGAAGACGGTTAAAGATTTATTATACGACCCAGGTTGCAGTCAAGCCACCAACATTTGTTGTATTTGTGAATGAACCTGAATTACTTCACTTTTCATATGAAAGGTTCTTAGAAAATAGAATCAGGGATGCATTTGGATTTGAAGGTACACCAATCAAAATCTATCCTCGAGAAAGAAAGTAAAATGAACAAAAGGTTGTGAGTATATATGCAACAAAAACATGAAAAGGTTGCTATAGTCGGGGCTGGTAGTTGGGGAACTGCTTTGGCCACCGTCCTTGCTGATAACGGGCATGAGGTACGGTTATGGGGACATAATTCCGAACAAATGAATGAAATCAATACACATCATACCAATACAAAATATCTTCCCAATATTACTTTACAGGATTCCATTATTGGATACTCTTCTTTGGAAGAGGCACTTACGGGTATTCAAATAATGATTCTTGCTGTTCCAACAAAAGCGATCCGTGAAGTAGTAGGGAAAATAAACGCGTTTCAGAAAGAACCGTTGATGATCGTTCATGTAAGTAAGGGAATTGAACCCAATACTTTATTACGGATTTCCGAAATGATTGAAGAAGAAATGTCATCAGAATTGATTGAAAGCATTGTGGTCCTGTCTGGTCCAAGTCATGCGGAGGAAGTAAGTTTACGACAACCAACCACTGTTACGGTTTCATCTAAGAGAATGGAAGCGGCAATGAAAATTCAAGACTTATTTATTAACCAAAATTTTCGTGTTTATACGAATCCAGATATTGTTGGGGTTGAAATAGGTGGTGCATTAAAAAATATTATTGCTCTTGCTGCAGGTATTTCTGACGGTCTTGGTTATGGGGACAATGCGAAGGCAGCTTTAATGACGAGAGGTCTTGCGGAAATATCTCGGCTCGGAATGAAAATGGGGGCAAGTCCGCTAACTTTTTCTGGTCTTACAGGAATAGGAGATTTAATTGTCACTTGTACAAGTGTACATTCCCGTAACTGGCGTGCAGGAAATCTGCTTGGTAAAGGGAAAAATCTGCAGGAAGTATTAGAAAATATGGGGATGGTTGTGGAAGGTGTACGAACGACGAAAGCGGCATGGCAATTAGCCCAAAAGTATAATGTGAAAATGCCCATCACAAACGCTCTTTATGATCTGTTATTTAATCATGTTAATCCAAAAGATACGGTTGATGCATTAATGGCAAGGGGCAAAACGCATGAAATGGAAGATTTATCAAATGTGCTTGTTGATCAATTAATAGAGGATTAAATATTTTTTTCAAAATAGGCATTTGACGATACGTTTTATATATATTTGCATAAACTGCAAGCGAGCAAACTAGTGTATTGAACAGGGAATATGGGTTATTTAGTCGCTCATAGACCAGAATAAAGAACTTGTTTCTGTTCTTTATTCTGGTCCTTTTTTTATGGAGTTGAAAATAGAGATATCTGTTTTTAAAATTAACAGAAAAGACTAAAATGTACAAAAATGATTTCTTCTTGTGATATAATATTTCTCGAATAAAGGAGTGGATAAGATGTCACCTGCATTAATGAAAATGTGGATTTCTCTTGCTTCAATGGGATTTATGTTTATTTCGATCGTATTAATTTTTCTAAGTCGCTTTAAATTAAAACAAGGGATATTAAAAGCTATGTCTGCTTTCACGGCTTACCTATTATTGCTCGTATCGGGTTTGATTATGGTTTTAGTTGTGTTTAGTGGACCATCAAATGAATAGTAATTTCATAGACTCAAAGGGTTGATAGGATGAAAAAAGGATTGTCAGTACTGTTATTATTTCCATTGCTAGTGTTTTTTTTAACCGGTTGTATGTATCCAGAGGATAAATTGGTACAAAATGAAATCCCATATCAAGATCAAATACAATCAGTACAAGCAGCGGTCACACAGTTTCAAGAGGATAAAGGTGGTATCCTCCCGATTAAAACTTCGGAGGAGACAACCCCTATTTATCAAAAATATTTGATTGACTTTAAACGAATTGTTCCTGAATATTTGGCTGAACCACCGGGAAATTCGTTTGAAAGTGGTGGGGTGTTTCAGTATGTTATTGTGAATGCTGAAAAAGACCCAACCGTCAAAATTTTTGACCTTCGAATAGCAGATATGCTCGGCGAAATTAACTTGCGAATTAAAATGCAGGGCTATCCTCCGTTTAAAGAGAAAGTAGCTGAAAATGTGTATACGCTTAATTTTGAAAAGCTAGGGTATAAGGAGCCCCCTTATGTGGTTAGTCCTTATACACAACAAAATCTTTCGTTTGTTATAAATGGAAATGCAGAAGTTTTTGTTGATTATCGAAATGATTTATATGAAGCAATGAGAAAAGGGGAGCATCATTATCAAACTGGAGAAGATATTAGAGCTATATTACTGAAGGATTCGCCATTTGTCCCTGCATACTCGTTGCCTTATACAATTGATGAAAGTACAAATGAACCCATCTTTTTAATGAAATAGTCATAACCCTTCTTTTACAAAATATATTGTAGGAGAAGGGATTTTTTTGTTCCCTCGATTCTTATAAACCAATGCTAGTATCCTGATATATTTCACAGATGAATACGATCATTATTGCTGTGCTATGTAATAGCAGAACTTGTTTTCTTAAGAAGAAATGTATCAATAAGTGGAAAGGAAGACTAGTAGCTCTTCCTGCAAGGAGGGTAAAAATATATAAAACTGTCATAATGATGTAGGACAACATCATAAATATATAGTGTTAAGACATAATTGGTAGGATAATAGCTAGCCACTAACTCAGGTATTCGGGAGGGGATCACTTGGAAAAGGTAGATATTTTTAAAGATATTGCCGAGAGAACCGGCGGTGATATATATTTCGGAGTGGTTGGAGCAGTTCGAACTGGTAAATCCACTTTTATTAAAAAGTTTATGGAATTAGTTGTTTTACCAAATATGAATAATGAAGCCGAACGGGCTCGTACCCAAGATGAGTTACCTCAAAGTGCAGCTGGAAAAACCATCATGACGACTGAACCGAAATTTGTTCCAAACCAAGCTGCAACTATTCATGTTGCGGAAGGGTTAGACGTCAACATTCGCTTAGTTGATTGTGTTGGATATACAGTGCCGGGTGCTATGGGATATGAGGATGAGAACGGTCCACGTATGATCACAACTCCATGGTATGAGGAGCCAATCCCATTCCATGAAGCGGCAGAAATTGGAACCAGAAAAGTCATTCAAGAACATTCCACCATTGGTGTTGTCATTACAACAGATGGCTCCATTGGCGAGATTCCACGAGGTAACTATTTAGAAGCAGAAGAACGAGTGATCAATGAATTAAAAGAAGTGGGTAAGCCATTTATTATGATTGTAAATAGTGTGCAACCACATCATCCTAATACTGAATCATTACGTAATGAGCTTTCTGAAAAGTATGATATCCCCGTACTAGCCATGAGTGTGGAAGGAATGAAAGAATCTGACGTGCTAAGCGTCATGCGAGAAGCTTTATATGAATTCCCAGTACTTGAAGTGAACGTCAATCTGCCAAGTTGGGTGATGGTTCTTCGTGAAAGTCATTGGCTTCGTGAGAGTTATCAGGAAGCGGTTAAGGAAACAGTAAAGGATATTAAACGCCTTCGTGATGTAGATCGAGTTGTTCACCATTTTGGTGAGTTTGAATTTATCGACAAAGCGGGTTTGGCAGGAATTGATATGGGGCAAGGAGTAGCTGAAATCGATCTTTTCGCACCAGATGATTTATATGATGAAATTTTAAAGGAAATCGTTGGGGTGGAGATTCGTGGGAAAGATCATTTGCTTGAGCTAATGCAGGATTTTGCCCACGCAAAAACAGAATATGATCAAGTCTCTGATGCACTTAAGATGGTTAAACAAACCGGCTACGGAATTGCGGCTCCATCTCTTGCAGATATGAGTCTTGATGAACCAGAAATTATTCGTCAAGGGTCTCGTTTTGGGGTTCGTTTGAAGGCGGTGGCTCCTTCCATTCATATGATCAAGGTGGATGTTGAAAGTGAGTTTGCTCCTATTATCGGTACTGAAAAACAAAGTGAAGAGCTCGTTCGTTATTTAATGCAAGATTTTGAGGATGATCCATTATCCATTTGGAGTTCTGATATTTTTGGTAGAAGTTTAAGTTCCATTGTACGAGAAGGCATTCAAGCGAAGCTATCGTTAATGCCTGAAAATGCTCGTTATAAATTAAAGGAAACACTTGAACGTATTATTAATGAAGGCTCAGGCGGGTTAATTGCTATTATTTTATAAGGACTCTCTTTATTGAGAGTTCTTTTTTTATATATAAGGATTTATGAAAGGAATTTCCTTGCATACAGTATTTGATTATGTTAACCTTTTATCAGAATTAGTATTATTAATGCTCTAACCCTTATGAATAAAGGATTTTTTGCAAAAAACAGTTGAAATATTTTATTCTTTGATTTAATATAGTGCTTGTTATAGAAAAACAGGCAACGATGTATAGAATGAACATATTTTGTTTACAAATGAAGGTAAGAAGCAAGAAATCTGTCTAGAAAGTAAAGGGATCTCTTGGGAGGAGGTGACAGGCATGAACAAAACAGAACTTATTAACGCAGTTGCTGAAGCAAGCGAGCTTTCAAAAAAAGATGCTACTAAAGCAGTTGATGCCGTATTTGATTCTATCTTAAATGCATTAAAAGATGGAGATAAAGTACAACTTATCGGTTTTGGAAACTTTGAGGTGCGTGAGCGAGCTGCTCGTAAAGGACGTAATCCTCAAACTGGTGAAGAAATTGAAATTGCTGCAAGCAAAGTTCCTGCATTTAAACCAGGTAAAGCGCTTAAAGATGCAGTAAAATAATTACATAAAGTGCTTTTAAAGAACCGCGAGAATTCGCGGTTCTTTATTCAAAATGGCTTTGTTAGAAAAAAGAACTTTTGTTCTTGTATCCTAGATAAGCTTATAAATCCCCCAAACTAACCACATTAATTTCCAGCTAATATAGAACCAAAAAATATGCTAATATAATAAAGTGAATAACTAAGTATAAATACTTAGTGTTGTATGGATAAGGAATTTCAAATAGGATAGGGTTATTTTCATTCGTTTAGTTGTAAGGATGATCTTATTTGATATGATAAAATGTTTGCTATCTATAGATTTTAGGAGGAAATTGCAATGTCAAAGGTGAATCGTACCCAAATTGAAGAAGCGGTACGTTTAATATTAGAGGCAGTAGGAGAAGATCCTAATCGAGAAGGTCTTATCGATACACCCAAAAGAGTCGCGAAGATGTATGAAGAAGTTTTTAGTGGAATGAATCAAGATCCTAAGGGATACTTTGAGACAATTTTTGGTGAAGATCATGAGGAATTAGTGTTAGTGAAGGATATTCCTTTTTATTCTATGTGTGAACATCATCTTGTTCCTTTTTTTGGTAAAGCCCATGTGGCATACATACCGAGAAATGGGAGAGTTACGGGATTAAGCAAGCTTGCTCGAGCTGTGGAAGCGGTAGCAAAAAGACCACAGCTACAGGAAAGGATTACTTCAACTGTTGCAGATAGTATTTATGAAACACTAGAACCTTATGGTGTTATGGTTGTGATTGAGGCAGAACATATGTGTATGACTATGCGTGGAGTGAAAAAGCCTGGATCTAAAACGATTACTTCTGCAGTTCGAGGTACTTTATTGAATGATGCTACTTCCCGTGCAGAAGTACTTTCCCTAATAAAATATTAAGATGATAGTTTCTATTGGAAAGGTGTGAAACCTTTGGAAAAGGACACTAAAGCAACAACTGGTGAATATGTAGTGATTAAGGCAAAAGAAGACGGTGTTCATGTAATTGGATTGACGAGAGGGACAGACACTAAATTTCATCATTCTGAAAAGATGGACAAAGGGGAAGTCTTGATCGCACAATTTACTGAACATACTTCTGCCATTAAAATTCGTGGAGATGCATTAATCAAAACAGAGTACGGTGATATTGAAAGCGAAAGCAAGAGTGGACATACAGATAAATAAAAGTTTTATCCTGTGGGATGCTAATAGGGCGAATTTTATGGTATAATGATGTCTGCTTATTCTATATAATGATCTTGAATGGATAGATAGAATAGATAATAACCAAAACATGATAATTAATTCGGAATTTACCTTGCGATTTAAGAAAGATATTATGGGGAAACAAGGGTGATTTAATGCATGAATTTGAAAAAAATTTAGCTGGTATGAAGGCAGGAATTGAAAGTTATGTTTTTCATCCTTATCTACGTCAGTATATAATCCCACCGAACATTGATGAGGACAAGCTTCTAATTCTTATTTCAATCGTAGACCAACTTGAACTTTCCCCTTACCAAAAAGATACCATTGTAAAAGCGATCATGCTCATGTATGTTGCATTAGATACACATGATCATGTAACAGACATCCTAGTGGATGAAACTAGTATGAAGATTAGACAATTAACCGTTCTAGCTGGGGACTATTATAGTGGACTATACTATAAGCTACTAGCGGAAATTGGTGATATTGAGATCATTAAAATGCTCTCTGAAGGTGTTAAAAATATAAATGAACATAAGGTGCTTATCTATCATAAAGATCAAGGTCATCTTAATGCAATCATGAATAGTTTGAAAACGGTTGAATTTTCATTGATTGAAAAGTTAACGAGTTATTATGGGATAACGAAATGGAATGAAGAGTTATCCAGTTTTCTCCTAGCGAAACGACTTATTGCCGAAAAAAAACAGTATGAACAAACAGGAACATCTGTTGTATATGATGCAATAGATCGTTTAACCTGCTCGAATTATCGAAAAGAAAAAATAGCTCTACACCAAAAAGAATTAATCTTAACTTGTGAAGGATATCTTGAATATCTGAAGAATTTAATGGAAAAAAAAATAAATAAGGTTCAGCAGTTTAATTCTTTACTTGAGGAACGAATGATTGAAATGATCCAGCATCATTATCCTAGAGAAAAATCATTTGTGGAAGAAGGGTAATCATATGCAACAAACAAAAGAGGAAAAGGTCCATCATGTCTTTGAGAAGATCTATAATAATTATGATAAGATGAACTCGGTTATTAGCTTCCAACAACATATTCGCTGGCGTTCGGATACCATGAAACGGATGGATGTGCAACAAGGATCAAAAGCCCTGGATGTTTGTTGTGGGACAGCTGATTGGACAATCGCTCTTGCTGAAGCAGTCGGCCCTGAGGGAGAAGTCGTTGGACTCGATTTTAGTAAAAATATGCTTAAAATAGGTGAAGAAAAAGTAAAACACTTAAAGCAAGTAAAGCTCACTCATGGAAATGCAATGGAGTTGCCGTTTCCTGACAATTCCTTTGACTATGTAACGGTCGGATTTGGTTTGAGAAATGTTCCTGATATTATGAAAGTTTTAAAAGAGATGCATCGTGTTGTGAAACCAGGAGGACAGGTTGTTTGTCTGGAAACATCTCAACCTACTTTAATTGGATACAAGCAGTTATATTATTTTTATTTTCGTTTTATTATGCCTTTGTTTGGAAAGTTGTTTGCAAAGAGCTATCAGGAATATTCATGGCTTCAAGAATCGGCACGAAACTTTCCAGGAATGAAGGAGCTTGCCCATATGTTCGAGCAAGCTGGCTTACAGAATGTTACATACAAGCCATACACAGGTGGAGTGGCTGCCGTTCATATTGGTTTTAAACAAAATGATTGACGGTACAAAATTAATTATGAAGGAATTATTCATTTCAAAGCATTAAGTCAACTAGATTAGGCTGTGTGAGAGTGAGCCTAGCTTTTTAATCATTTTAGTTAATCTAATTCATTTATGCTTTTAATAGATAGACTAAATAAATGATATGTAGGTCCTCACCTTCTCCTTCATACAAAATAAAAGAGGTTTCTGCTTGTCATGTAGCAGGCAGGGGTTATAGCAAGGTGGATACGGATATGAAATTTAAAATGATGTATTCATTTTTAAATTCTGATATAGATATTGTTGAAGAAGCATTAGAGGAAGCTGTTTATGCTGATTCGTCTTTACTCCGTGAAGCTTCGCTTCATTTATTACAAGCAGGGGGCAAAAGAATTCGTCCCCTCTTTGTACTACTTGCGGCAAGATTTGGAACATATGACATAAATATGATGAAAAAAGTAGCGGTTTCTCTTGAATTAATCCATGCTGCTTCTTTAATCCATGATGATGTCATTGATGACGCTGAGATACGACGAGGAAAACAGACTGTTAAGGCGAAATGGGATAATCGAATAGCTATGTACACAGGTGATTATATTTTTGCTCGTTCTCTTGAACTTATGACAGAAATTAATAAACCAGAGGCTCATAAAATTTTAGCTCATACTATGGTGGAATTGGTCATTGGTGAAATCGAACAAATGAAAGATAAATACCGATTTGATCAAAATATTAAAGACTATTTACGGCGAATTAAAAGAAAGACAGCACTTCTTATTTCGACGAGCTGTCAGCTTGGGGCTATTGCTGCTGATGTAGAAAAAAATGTACATATAAAGCTTGCTCAGTTTGGTTATTATGTCGGAATGTCCTATCAAATTATTGATGATATTCTTGACTTTACTGGAACGGAAAAGGAATTGGGAAAGCCATCTGGTGGAGATTTACTTCAAGGAAATATTACTCTTCCTGTTTTATTCGCTATGGAGGATGAAAAAATAAAAAAAGAGATATCCAAAGTTCATGAAAATAGTTCAAGAGAAGAAATGAACAAAGTAATAAGGTTGATTATCCAATCAGGTGCAATTGAAAGGTCGAGGGAAATAAGTAATCGTTATTTAGAGAAGGCTTTATTGATTGTAGAACAACTTCCACAAAATGAAGCGAAAGCAACATTAAAGAGTATTGCGAAATACATAGGGAAACGGAAATTTTAATTTGTTGCGAAAATTCTAAAAAAATGATACTATTTTTTGGGATTATCTTTTTTGAGAAATGGAAAAATTCGCAATTCTTGAAAAAGATATTTACTATACATATTGTAACGGGAGTTGATTTCATGGAAAAGACATTTTTAATGGTAAAACCTGATGGAGTACAACGGAATTTAATCGGAGAGATTGTTTCTCGTTTTGAGAAAAAGGGCTTTCAGCTTGTTGGTGGTAAACTGATGAGTATTTCACAAGAATTAGCTGAAGAGCATTATGGGGAACATAAAGAACGTCCTTTTTTTGGGGAACTTGTTGATTTTATTACGTCTGGTCCTGTATTTGCAATGGTATGGCAAGGAGAAAATGTCATTGCAACAGCACGACAAATGATGGGCTCAACGAATCCGAAAGATGCAGCTCCTGGAACCATCCGCGGTGATTTTGGTATTACTGTTGGTAAAAATGTTATCCATGGCTCAGATTCTTCAGAAAGTGCTGTGCGTGAAATTGGATTATTCTTTAATGAAAGTGAAGTTGTAGAGTATAGTAAATTAATCAATGATTGGATCAATTAATTTATAAAAACGACACTTGCTTAAGCAAGTGTCGTTTTTTGCAAACGTGTTCACTTTAGAGAGGGAGAGGTTCGATCAGGGATCCTAAGACGCTGTAGCTGGATAGAAAAAGCAAAATCGGCTAGTTTCAGACGACAAGTTTAGACATTTTTTATTTTTTTTTATTCAATTTAATCAAAATAGTCTCCAACTTCTGCGTTTTCAGCTATACTTAGATTATCTTTAAAAGAGGAGTAAGGCGATGTCTATCGACTATGAACAATTTATTACTCAAATAAAAGCGAAAACTGGGATTGATCTTGCTCTATATAAAGAAGCACAAATGAAACGAAGATTAACCTCATTGTACGAAAAAAAAGGTTATAATTCTTTCCAAGAATATTTTCAAGAGCTGAATCGTAATCAAGAACTATTGAATGGATTTTTGGATCGTATAACCATAAACGTATCTGAATTTTATCGTAATTATAAGAGATGGGAGGTATTAGAAAAGAGAATACTACCGAAAATCCTAGAAAGAAATAAAAAACTAAAAATATGGAGTGCGGCTTGTTCAACTGGGGAAGAACCTTATACATTGGCAATGATGTTATCCATGTTTATGCCTCTTTCTGATGTAAGAATAGTAGCAACGGATATTGATGAAGATGTGATTGCTAGAGCAAAGCTCGGAATATATCCCGAAAGGTCACTTCAAGAAGTCCCGAATGAGATGAGAAAGAAACACTTCACTCAAGAAGGTGGCTTATATAAAATTTCAGATGAGATTAAGCGAACGGTTACCTTTAAAAAACATAATTTATTAGCTGACTCGTATGGTGGACCATATGATTTGATTGTTTGTCGAAATGTACTTATATATTTTACTGAAGATGCAAAAGATATTCTTTATAATAAGTTTTCTCAAGCATTAAATCCACAAGGTATTTTTTTTGTTGGAAGTACAGAACAAATTTTCAATGCGACAAAATATGGATTTGAAATAGAAGATACTTTTTTTTATAAAAAAAGTAAATGAACTATGAAATAATAAAAGTTACATAAAACTTAAAAAAACCTCGTCTAAAGGAAAGGAATTATCCTGTCAATTTTCAAAAACTTACTATTCTAATTTATGTTCATATGTTATATTGATATATAATCCTTTAACGAGTTGAAGGGAGAAAGAAAAAAATGAGATACTTAACAGCCGGGGAATCACATGGTCCCCAATTAACCACTATTATTGAAGGATTACCTGCGGGGATGCCTCTATTGCAAGAAGATATTAATGAACAACTTGCAAGAAGACAAAAAGGTCATGGCCGTGGGCGTAGAATGCAAATCGAAAAGGACACTGTTAATATTACGAGCGGTGTTAGACATGGTTCGACACTTGGGTCACCCGTTGCTCTAGTTGTTGAAAATAATGACTGGAAGCACTGGACGAAAATCATGGGCTCTGAACCATTTGATGGCGATGAAGAGGAAGTAAAAAGAAAAATCACACGTCCTAGACCAGGTCATGCAGATTTAAATGGTGCAATGAAATATGGTCATCGTGATATGCGAAATGTATTAGAACGTTCATCAGCAAGGGAAACGACGGTTAGAGTAGCCGCGGGGGCAGTAGCGAAAAAATTGCTTTCTTTACTCGGTATTGAAGTGGCATCACATGTGGTTGAAATTGGTGGAGTAAAATCTACTATATCGACCTATGAATCGATTCAACAACTAAAAGAAGTAACAGAAAATTCTCCTGTTCGTTGTCTTGATAAGGAAGCGGAACAGGAAATGATGAAGGCAATCGATACAGCAAAAGAAAACGGTGATTCGATTGGTGGTATTGTTGAAGTGATTGTCGAAGGTATGCCAGCAGGAGTAGGTAGTTATGTTCATTATGATCGTAAACTTGATGGGAAGCTTGCTGCAGCCATTTGTAGTATCAATGCTTTTAAAGGTGTTGAATTTGGTATTGGTTTTGAAGCAGCACATAAACCAGGTAGTAAAGTTCATGATGAAATTGCTTGGAGTGCTGAAGAGGGTTATTACCGAAAAACGAATCGTCTAGGTGGTCTAGAAGGTGGAATGACAACAGGTATGCCACTTGTTATAAGAGGGGTTATGAAGCCAATTCCTACTCTATACAAACCACTGTTAAGCGTGGATATAGAAACGAAAGAAGCATTCTCTGCAAGTGTTGAACGGTCAGATAGTTGTGCTGTTCCAGCTGCAGCAGTGGTGGCAGAAAGTGTTATTGCCTGGGAACTTGCGGCCGCAATTACTGATCAATTTTATGCGGACCGTTTTGAAGCTTTACAAGAAATTATTTCTGAACAACGCAAATATGCGAGGGAATTTTAATGATTGAGCAAGTAGTAAAGACTTCTTTAAAAACGTATCCGATTTATATAGGTGAAGGAGCCACAGGGCGACTTCCTGATTTTATTAGGAAGACACAATCGAGTCTTACGAAAATTCTTATTATAACGGATGAAATTGTAGGGGAGCTATATTTATCTTCTGTTCTTCAGTCATTAACTGACTTTCAAGTTGAATATGTCAAAGTTCCTTGTGGAGAAAAGGCGAAAACATTTGAAGTCTATTATGAGTGTCAAACGGCAGCTCTAAACTATAAATTAGATCGTCATTCCCTTATTCTTGCACTTGGAGGCGGAGCCGTTGGGGATTTAGCTGGCTTTGTTGCTGCTACCTATATGAGAGGGATTCCATTTATCCAAATTCCGACTACTATTCTTGCACATGATAGTGCTGTTGGCGGGAAGGTAGCCATTAATCATCCAGCAGGAAAGAATATGATTGGGGCATTTTATCAACCAGAAGCGGTTATTTATGATACCAACTTTTTAGTAAGTTTACCCCAGCATGAAAAACGTTCGGGATTTGCTGAAGTGATTAAACATGCACTCATTCAGGACCTTGCTTTTTATAGATGGCTTCAAGATCATATTTCGTCCTTACACAATATAAACGAGGGAGACCTTGTACGATGTTTAGCAAGAGGAATGGAAATAAAGAGTGCCATTGTAGGGGAAGATGAGAAGGAAACCGGTGTTAGAGCGTATTTGAATTTTGGACATACACTTGGACATGCGATTGAAGCTGAAATGGGTTATGGAAAAATGACGCATGGTGAGGCTGTCTTAATTGGAATGCTGTTTGCGCTACAATTAAGTAAGAAGTATGCAGGGTTTGAAGTAGAAACGGATTCTTTATATGAATGGATTCAAGAGCTTGGGTATCAGACTACAATACCAGAAGGTTTATCATATGATCGCTTAATTGAGCGAATGAAAAATGATAAGAAATCAGTTGGTCAAAGAATTAGAATGGTCCTTCTTAAAGAAATCGGGTCTCCTCATTTGTATGAAATAGCAGAGGAAGATATTCTTTTAGAATTAAAAAATTTCTAAAAAAGGGGGAATTCGTGGTGTTTCGCGGGGTAAGAGGTGCAATCACTGTTCAAGAAAATACAGAAAAAGAGATTATGCAGGCAACAGATCGAGTACTTCGAAAAATCATTCAAGATAATGAATTAGTACCAGAACAAGTAGCATCTGTATTCATTTCTGTTACGGATGACATTACGGGAGTATTTCCGGCTAAAGCGTTACGATCGATAGAAGGATGGAACTACGTACCAGTTATGTGTATGAAGGAAATTACGGTTCAGTCAGCCTTGAAAAAATGTATTCGCGTCATGATGCATATCAATACAGCCAAAAGTCAACAGGAAATTGTCCATGTGTATCTAGAAGATGCTGTTTCCCTACGACCAGATTTATCCATTGAAAAGTAACAAAACGTATGACTAGGAAGTAAAATGATAAATGTATGAGGTGTATGTAAAGTGAAATGGAAAGAACAATTACTAACCTTAACTCCGTACCAGCCAGGAAGACCAATTGATTCAGTGAAAAGGGAATACGGTCTTGAAAAGATTATTAAACTTGCTTCCAATGAGAATCCTTTTGGATCATCCTCTGAAGTAGTTTCAGCATTACAGGATGCTATTTCAGGCTTTGCTCTTTATCCTGATGGATATGCAACGAATCTCAGGGAAGCGATGACTAACTTTTTACAAGTTGAAAAGGAACAATTGATTTTTGGGAATGGTGCAGATAATTTAATTCAAATTATTTCTCGTTCTTTTCTTCAATCAGGAAGAAATACGGTAATGGCTAACCCTACTTTCTCTCAGTATAAACATAATGCCATTATAGACGGAGCTGAAATTAGGGAAATTGAATTAGTCAATGGAGAACATGATTTAGATGCAATGCTTGAAGCGATAGATAATGAAACGGCTGTAGTATGGTTGTGTAGTCCCAATAACCCAACAGGTGTTTATATAACAAAAGAGAAGTTGACTGCCTTCCTTGAAAAAGTACCTGAGCAAACATTGGTCGTTATTGATGATGCTTATCATGATTATGTAGTAGCGGATGATTTTTATGATTCACTTGAATTTGTGAAAAAATATAATAATGTTATTGTATTAAGGACTTTCTCAAAAATTTATGGTATCGCTAGCCTTAGAGTTGGTTATGGTGTAGCTCATAAAGATATTATTCGTGTCTTAGAGCCGTCTAGAGAGCCTTTTAATGTCAATACATTAGGCCAAATAGCAGCAATAGCTGCTCTTGAAGATCAAGAATTTGTGAATGAGTGCAAACAGAGGAATCGTGAAGGAATGGAGCAGTTAGAGCAATTTTGTGCAGAACATCAATTGCATTATTATCCATCACAAGCGAATTTTATCTTGATTGATTTTGGAAGCAGTGGGGATGAAGTATTTCAATACTTACTAGAAAAAGGCTATATTGTACGTTCTGGTAATGCATTAGGTTTTCCAACATTTATCCGGGTTACGATTGGATCTAAAGAACAAAATAGCGGTTTAATCGAGATGATGAAACAATATTTACAAGAAAAAACATCTGTGCCTAATGAAACAATGTGAATGCTAAAAGAGGGGTGATCCGGTTTGAAAGGCCGTGTATTTGTGATTGGTTTGGGCCTAATTGGCGGTTCACTCGCATTGTGTGTGAAAAAACAGCATCGGGACTGTCATATTACAGGATATGATATATATGATGAACAAGGGAAATTAGCTAAAATGCTTGGTGTAGTAGATAGTTTGGTCTACAGCATTGAAGAAGGAGCAAAAGAGGCTGATTTAATTTTAATTACGACCCCTGTTCGAGAAGCAGAAAGAATTTTGGATCTTCTTTCTCGGATTCCTTTAAAAGATTCGGTCATTATTTCTGATGCAGGGAGTACAAAATCTACTATTGTGAAAAGAGCAGAACAATTAACAGCTAAAGGAATGACATTTATTGGTGGTCATCCGATGGCTGGTTCGCATAAAAGTGGAGTATCTGCTGCTAGAGAACTTTTGTTTGAGAATGCGTTCTATCTTTTAACTCCGGATAAGTACACCGGGGAAGATAAGATCAACCTGCTTAAGGAATGGTTGGAAGGTACAAGTGCCAAGTTTATAACGATTTCTCCTGAAGAACATGATTATTTAACAGGAGTCATTAGTCATTTCCCTCATATTATTGCAGCTTCGCTTGTCCATCAGGCAGAAAAATCGAATCAAGAGCAAAATCTCATTACTCGCTTAGCAGCTGGTGGGTTTCGCGATATTACCCGGATCGCATCAAGTAGTCCTACTATGTGGAGAGATATTCTCTTACATAATAAAGAAATTTTACTTCAATTGCTCACAGATTGGCAGCAAGAAATGAACGAAGTTGTCGATATGTTGGAAAAACAAGATGAAGAGGAAATATACCAATACTTTTTAAAAGCAAAAAATTTCCGAGATGAATTACCCCAAAAACAAATGGGAGCCATACCTGCTTTTTACGATTTATTTGTCGATGTTCCCGATTATCCAGGGATCATTTCAGAAGTAACAGGGTACTTGGCTAAAGAAGAAATAAGCATTACCAATATTCAAATTAGAGAAACTCGAGAAGATATCATTGGTGTGCTTGTCATTAGTTTTCAAACAGAAGCTGATCGCGTTCGTGCGAAAAAGTGTATTGAGCATTATACAAATTTTGATATTTCGATTGGTCCGTAATTGATTTGTGGAAACTGAGAAAGGGGGATTAGATGGGTACATATAAATTACAAACAAAGATTAATTCACTGCAAGGAGAAATTATTGTTCCCGGTGATAAATCCATTTCCCATCGTTCTGTTATGTTTGGTGCTGTGGCAGAAGGTGTGACGACGGTTACTGGTTTTTTATTGGGCGATGATTGTTTAAGTACTGTATCCTGTTTTAAGCAACTAGGAATAGAAATTGAACAAGAAGACGATCGATTGATCATACACGGAAAAGGGTGGAATGGACTCAAGGAACCTAGGGAAGTGTTGAATGTAGGGAACTCGGGAACGACAATCCGCCTCATGATGGGTATTTTGGCCGGTTGTGATTTTCATTCTACTCTTATTGGTGATGAATCAATTGGTAAAAGACCGATGACAAGAGTAACTAAGCCGCTAACTGAAATGGGAGCAAAAATAGAGGGTAGACAAAATGGGGAGTATACTCCATTGTCCATTCGCGGTGGTGAAATTCATGGAATCAAATATCATCCCCCTGTAGCAAGTGCGCAAGTTAAATCATCGATTTTGCTAGCTGGTCTTCAGGCAGAGGGAAAGACAACTGTGGTTGAGCCAGTACAATCAAGGGATCATACTGAACGGATGATTCGGCAGTTTGGTGGTACGGTTGATACAGAAGGTTCCGTTGTGTCTGTTCAAGGTGGTCAAATATTAAAAGGTACAAGGATTCAAGTACCAGGTGATATTTCTTCTGCAGCCTTTTTCCTTGTTGCAGGAGCCATTGTTCCTAATAGCTCTATTACTTTGAAAAACGTTGGATTGAATCCGACTAGAACAGGAATTATAGATGTTATGAAGGAAATGGGCGCTGATATTACGATAGAAATTTTAGAAGAAGGACAAATAGAACCGGTAGGAAATATAACGGTAAAAACTTCGAATCTAAAAGGAACAACGATTGGTGGAGAACTAATTCCTCGTTTGATTGATGAACTACCTGTTATCGCATTACTTGCTACTCAGGCAGAGGGAGAGACAATTATCCGTGATGCTCATGAGTTAAAGGTAAAGGAAACAAATCGGATTGATACTGTTGTTGATGAATTATCTAAACTAGGGGCAACCATTACGGCTACGGATGATGGAATGGTCATTCATGGAAAAAATAAGCTAGGTGGTGGTGTTGTTTCCAGCTTTGGAGATCATCGCATTGGCATGATGCTAGCTGTTGCGGCATTAATATGTGAAGACGAAGTATCGCTTGAACAAAAAGAAGCTATTTCTGTCTCCTATCCACATTTTTTCGAGGATTTAGATAACTTAATGTAAATATGTTTCTTATAAAAAACTGCAAAATTTGCAGTTTTTTATTTTTTCATTGACAATGTAAAAGAAGAACAATATCAACTATGCTTGTTATAATTAAAGGCGCGTTAATAATAAATATTGAAAAGTTGCCTTTGGTGTATGTGGGCATGCATTTTATTCCGTGAATAACTTAATGCCCGCGTATACCAAAGGCTTACAGAGTAGTAATAATATTATTTAATAAAGTCTAATTAAAAATAAACTTTTTAAACAGATGATACGTAGAAAGGGTCATAAATATGAAATCAGTTAATAAAATAATTACACTATTAGAGAATGGTCAACATGAAGAAGCGTTAAATGAATATGAACAGATTTTAGCAACGGGATCAAATGAAGAGAGATTTCTATTAGGGGAAGAACTGTTTCAATATGGTTTTCTTGAAGAAGCAAAGAACTTGTTTCAGTGTTTGTTACAAGTATATCCTGAAGAAGGAGAATTGCTTATTCTATTGGCAGAGACGTTAATCGAGCTTGGAAAAGAAGAGGAAGCGATATTGGAACTTGAAAAGATCCGTGAGATGGATCCAAGTTATCCAGAGTCCATGGTATTACTTGCAGACCTCTATCAAATGGAAGGGCTTTACGAAGTCAGTGAGCAAAAATTATTAAAAGCAAAATCACTACTACCAAACGAAGTGATTATTGATTTTGCACTTGGTGAACTTTACGCAGAAGAAGGTAAATTTGTCCAAGCTATTAAATGCTATGAACATGTGCTTAAAACCGAGGATGAAATAGCTGGTGTGAATGTAAATCAAAGAATGGCAGATGCCATAAGTGCTGGAGGAGCATTTGAAGAGGCACTTCCTTTTTATGAAAAGGCATTGTCAAATAAACTAGAGATTAATACCCTGTTTAATTACGGTTTTACAGCATTGCAGGCTGGCTACAACTTAAAAGCTATTGAAAAATTCCTTGAATTGAAAGAAATGGATCCTGAGTATTATTCACTATATATCCATTTAGCACGTGCATATGAGCGGGAAGAGGATTTGGAAAGAGGTTATCAAGTTTTAAAAGAAGGAATACAATTCGATGAATATAATAAAGACTTATTTTTCTATGCAGGTAAACTGGCATTAAAGCTTGGAAATGAAGAAGAAGCAGAAAAAATGTTTAGAGAGGCTCTTGCGCTAGATCCTGAATTGACGGAAGCTGCTTTAACATTGAATAAACTTCTGCTGCATCAGGAAAAATACGAAAGTGTGATAGAAATTGTGGAAATAATGGAAGAGGGAGATGAAATTGAGCCTCGTTTTCATTGGGATGCTGCTTTAGCCTATCAACAATTAGAAGAATATTCACAGGCATTAAATCGATATGAAAGTGCATATACTTTTTTTAAAGACACAACTGATTTTCTAGTGGATTATGGATATTTTTTAATGGAAGAAGGAAAACGAGAGCAGGCTGTCGAAATTTTTAAAGAGTTATTAAAAAATGATCCTAGTAATGAAGAATTTCAAGATGTATGTCAAAGACTATCAGATGATGTTGGGTGATCTCTATAAAATTTGCTAAAAAGCAGAGGAGGGATTTAAACATGAACGCCCCTGTATCTGTCATGGAGAAAAAAGATTTTATTCGTTGGTTTCTTAATCATTATCAATTAAAAAGACGGGAATGCGTCTGGATCCTAAACTATTTAATGAGTCATGATCAGCTAATGGAAAAGGTACACTTTGTGGAACAAGCACAATATTGTCCGAGAGGCATTGTGATGTCAACCCATTGTGTAGATGAAGTACCGTTCCGTTTTTATAAAGAAAACGTAATGACAACAGATGCAGAGAAATCGTTTCATGACATTCGATTAAATCGGGAGGAGGATATTTTTATTCAATTAAACTTCCATGCCTCCTTTAAAGCTCCACAATTCGCAGCTGTGTTAGAAGAGAATCCGTATATGCCGAAAATGATTCAAATTAGTGAAAAAGATCGGATGATGGCGGAACAATTCTTAACCTCGAGTATTGAGAAATTTCAAAAAGAGAAGCTTATCCAACAAATAGATGAAGCTCTTGATAATCATGATGAAGAGACTTTTAAACAGTTGGCTGCCCAATTAAAAAAATTTAGTAGGTAAAAAATTAGACCTGTATAGAGCAGGTCTTTTATTTTGATTTAGGCTGTGTTAATAATGGTAGTTGATAATGGCCATTGGAGCATCAACCCGATTGTTTAACACAGCTTTGATTTAAAGAAAAAATAGGAGATAGGATCATTATTTTATATTTTAACATGTTAGAATATAGAAAAATATAGATTTGGAGTGAAGAAAATGAAGTGGAATACAGAAGATATTGATGTGTATATAAAGGCGAAAGAGTACGTTGATACAATTGTTTTACCTTTATATCCCATTTCCCTTGATGATCAAATTAAGAAAACGGCGGAGATGACTGAATTCATTACACTATTGTCAGGTCAACTAGAAAGACAATTTAAAGGAAGACTGATGATGTTACCAGGTTTTACTTATCTAAAATCAAAAAGTGAAGATGAGCTATATAAAGATCTCTTAGAATGGGAGAAAGAGTTTTTTGAAAATGATTTTAAACATGTGTACTATATAACTTCTGATAGTGATTGGAAAAAAATCGAAAATAATCTCGAGGGATCGCTTATTTGGCTTCCAACCATTCCTCTTCAACAAATGGACGAACACTATCGAAATACTATATTGGAAGATCAAGTAAAGCAGTTATTTTCATTGTTTGTACAGAGATGGCAAACGGGTGAATAAGAGAGATAAAAATCACTTAAATTTTCTGATTATATTGACCTTACTGAAATATTGATATATTATTGGTATGTCCTAGTATGAAAATTATGTTAATTTAAAATTGTTTTAAAGGGGGGGAGAAATATGAGCAAAAATCGTGTGTCTAGACGTCAATTTCTAAATTATACGTTAACAGGTGTAGGCGGATTTATGGCAGCGGGAATGTTAATGCCAATGGTGCGTTTTGCAGTTGACCCAGTGTTAAAACATACTGGTACAAGTGATTTCAAGGCGACACCGCAGAAGATTAGTGAGATTACTGATGTGCCAACAAGGGTGGATTTTACTTTTACACAGACGGATGCTTGGTATGAGTCAGAGGTGACGAATTCAGCATGGGTTTTTAAAGATGAAAATGGCGAGATTAGTGCCCTTTCTCCAGTTTGTAAACATTTAGGTTGTACAGTTGACTGGAATACGGACAAGGCAAATCCGAACCATTATTTTTGTCCTTGTCATGGAGGTCTTTATACGAAAGATGGAACAAATGTAAAAGGGACACCACCAGTTGCACCGTTAGATGTGTATCCTTTTCAAGAAAAAGACGGTTACCTCTATTTAGGTAAAGCTGAACCGCGAGAGGAGGCGTAATCAGTGTTAAACAAAATTTATGACTGGGTAGATGAGCGTTTAGACATTACGCCTTTATGGCGGGATATTGCTGATCACGAAGTTCCTGAGCATGTAAACCCCGCTCATCATTTTTCAGCATTTGTCTATTGCTTTGGTGGCTTGACTTTCTTTATTACGGTTATTCAAATTCTATCAGGTATGTTTTTAACCATGTACTATGTTCCAGATATAAAAAATGCCTGGGAATCTGTTTATTATTTACAAAATGAAGTAGCATTTGGACAAATTGTTCGAGGAATGCATCATTGGGGCGCAAGCCTAGTTATTGTCATGATGTTTTTACATACATTACGTGTATTTTTCCAAGGTGCTTACAAAAAGCCAAGGGAGTTAAACTGGGTCGTTGGGGTATTAATTTTCTTTGTTATGCTTGGCCTTGGTCTTACTGGTTATTTATTACCTTGGGATATGAAAGCGTTATTTGCAACAAAGGTAACCATTCAAATTGTTGAATCCGTTCCGTTTATCGGAGAATATTTAAAAATCTTGATGGCTGGTAGTTCCGATATTGTTGGAGCTCAAACGATTACTCGTTTCTTTGCGATTCATGTGTTCTTCCTGCCTGCAGCTTTATTTGGTTTAATGGCTGCCCACTTCATGATGATTCGTAAACAAGGTATTTCCGGTCCACTGTAAAATTTTACTTTGTACTTATTATCTCTAAAAAGGAGGGAGACTATTCATGCATCGTGGAAAAGGTATGAAATTCGTAGGAGATTCCCGTGTACCTGCGGCTGGGCATCGCAAGCCTAATATTTCAAAAGATTATTCTGAATATCCAGGTAAAACAGAAGCTTTCTGGCCAAACTTTTTATTAAAGGAATGGATGGTTGGTGCGGTATTTCTTGTTGGTTTTTTATGTTTAACAGTTGCGCATCCGTCTCCACTTGAAAAAATTGCGGACCCAAGTGACACGGCGTATATTCCAATGCCAGATTGGTACTTTTTATTTTTATATCAACTATTAAAATATAGTTATGCATCAGGTCCATATAATATAATAGGTGCTCTTGTTATTCCAGGATTAGCTTTTGGTGCCTTGTTATTAGCACCATTTTTAGACCGTGGGCCTGAAAGACACCCAGCAAAACGTCCATTAGCAACGGGTTTTATGTTGCTTGCCATTGCTGGGGTTACTTATTTAACTTGGGAATCTGTCGTTACTCATGATTGGGAGGCAGCAGCAGAACAAGGGAAAATTGTTGCTGAAGTAGATATAGATACTTCATCTGAAGGCTACCAGATTTATGAAGCAAACGGTTGCATTAATTGCCATGGCAATCAACTTGAAGGTGGTCCAGCTGCACCAAGTTTAGTTGGCACTGGTTTAACTCCTGAGGAAGTTGCTGATATTGCAATAAATGGAACAGAAAGTGGGAAAATGTTACCAGGTATGTTCACAGGTACGGATGAAGAGTTAACAAAATTATCAGAGTTTATTTCAAGTGTTGAAGGTGAATAATGATGAGTAAAAAAGCCGACGAAATTTCGTCGGCTTTTTTACTCATCAAATATTTATCGGCTGTGATAAGATAGATGAGTGAATGAATCATTTAGAAAGAGATGAGGGGAAAGAAGAATATGAAGTGGTTGTATCCCATTTTAGGCAATCGTCATTTTTTGTTATTGCTATTGATAATCAACTTTTTTGGCACTATTTACGGTTATATTTGGTATAAACGGCAATTAGTAGACACTCCTGCTATTTTCCTCCCATTTGTCCCAGATAGTCCGACTGCTAGCTTATTTTTCGTTTTAGTGCTAGTGGCTTTTTTAATGGGAAAAAACTGGCCATTGTTAGAAGCACTGGCTGTTGTTACGTTGTTTAAGTATGGTACTTGGGCTGTTGTCATGAACTTTCTTGTTTATCTTCAGACAGGGGAGCTGAACTTTGCTGGCTGGATGCTTATTTTTTCCCATGCAGGGATGGCCATACAGGGGATTTTATATGCACCTTTTTATCGGTTTAAGCTGTGGCATCTTGTTGTGACTGGGATTTGGACATTACATAATGATGTTATTGATTATGTATTCTTTATGCTTCCGCGCTACAGTATGCTCGATCAATTTACTCCGCAAATTGGCTATTTTACCTTTTGGTTAAGCATCGCTTCTTTACTAATAGCGTATTCCTTGTGTTTAAAAAAAGGTCGTTATGAACTAAGGATTAAGCGATAATTATTGGTCTAACCTTGTCCAGTTTCTCATACATTGATACTAATGGAGGGGGGACAAGCATGAAATCCAAGCAATGGATGATGGTTTTGATATGTTTTCTATTAATACCTACTATTGTTTTTGCTGATGAAGAAACGTCGCCGATTGATCAGCTTAACTATTTATCTGATGAGGCGCTTCAATTAACAAAATCACATAGATATGAAGATGCTAAAAAAATATTGGACACCTTTTCTGATAAATTTTCAACTGTAACTGTGAAGGAACGCACCTTTTCGATGGATGAGTTGAGAATTGTGAGCATTGCCCACAATGACGCTGTGGAGGCTACAACAAATGCAACTATGAATCCTGAGCAACGAATTAACCAAGTGACGAAATTCCGACTTGTTATTGATGCCATTTCTTCAACTAAACAGCCTCTTTGGACTGAAATGGAGGTGCCGATGTTATCCGTTTTTAATGAGGCGAAGGAGGCTGTTTTGAATGGAGAGAAAGAATCCTTTCACGAAAACCTCAATACATTTTTAGCCTTATATGAAATTGTTTATCCAAGTATGAAGATAGACGTTTCGGTGGAAAGAATTCAAAAACTTGATACAAGAGTTCATTTTGCTGATCATTACCGGGAAAAGGTGTTGACAGAACAAGACGCAAGGCAGACGTTTCTTAATATTGAAACGGAATTGCAGACTATTTTTGAGGATCTAACAGAGGACGAAGCAGATCCTTCACTGTGGTGGGTGATTATTTCAACAGGGAGTATCATTATTCTCACCTTATCCTATGTTGGTTGGAGAAAATATAAAGGAGAGAGAGAGAAAGGTAAAAACCCTTCCAGATAAATCATATGGTTTATTAATCAGCTAAATGTTTGACATGTCTGGCTAATACCTTTTACAATATAAGTAACAATTTGATGGATGGATGGAGGAGACAATGATTTACTTAATCTATTTTGCGATTATCATTATCATTCCGATTTGGGCGCAAATACGAGTGAAAAAAACATATAAGAAATATTCAAATATTGCCTCGTCATCTAATATGAGGGGTGCTGAAGTAGCACGAAAAATTCTTGATCAAAATGGACTTTACAATGTGAATATTGAAGAAGCTCATGGCGTACTATCTGACCATTATGATCCAAGAACCAAAACAGTTCGATTATCATCTGATAATTATCATGGACATTCGGTAGCAGCAGCAGCAGTTTCAGCTCACGAAGTGGGGCATGCTATTCAAGATAAAGAGGCATATAGTTTTATGCGTCTACGTCACACTCTTGTTCCAGTAGCGAATATCGGTTCGAATTTTTCGTGGGTTTTAATTATTATCGGAATGCTTGCTGGTATGGCTAACTTTGTATTGATTGGTATCATGTTTATGTTAGCGGCTGTTTTATTTCAACTTGTTACGCTTCCAGTTGAATTCAATGCTTCGAGTCGTGCAATGGAGCAATGTGTATCACTTGGGATTATTCGAAATGATGAAGAACGGGAAACAAAAAAGGTGTTAAGTGCAGCAGCCTTAACTTATGTGGCAGCAGCGGCCATTGCTGTTTTAGAATTACTACGTCTAGTGTTAATCTATACAGGAATGCAAAGTGATGATTAAAAAGGGTTTTAGACTTCTGTCTAAACCCTTTTTTACATGTTTTTTCTTTTTATTATTGCATAATGGGTCTTTTGTTTTCGTCAAGAGTGAACCCTTCACCAAGCACGTCGTGGACGATGGTAACAGATACGAAGGCATTAGGGTCTACAGAAGTGATGACGCCTTTTAAGCGAACAAGTTCATTTTTGGCAACAACGCAATAAAGAACCTCACGATCTTGTTTCGTATACGAACCATAACCCTTTAGAACCGTCACACCTCGTTCCATTTCTTGTAGAATTTTATCAGCGATTTCCTCATTTTGTTCAGAGATGATCATGGCCCCTCTTGCCGAATAAGCTCCTTCTTGCATAAAATCAATCACTCTTGAAGCAATAAAAACAGCAACAAGCGTGTACATAGCTTCTTGATAGGTTAAATAAAAAATTAATGAAACTGTAATCACACAAGCATCAAAAATAAACATCGTTTTTCCCATGCTCCAACCAACATATTTATAAGCGAGACGGGCAATAATATCGACACCCCCGGTAGTCCCACCAAAACGAAAAATGATGCCAAGCCCAATTCCAATGGCACCACCAGCAAATAATGCCGCAAGTGTCATGTCATTATTTAAAGGCATTTCGATTTGGTAACGTTGAAAAATCCAAAGGAAAATGGAAACACTGACTGTACCAATAAGGGTATACAAAAAAACATTTCGTCCAAGTAATTTCCAACCAATAAAAAATAACGGGACGTTTAAAATTAAATTAACATAGGAGGGATCCCAATTAAAAAGGAAAAAGAGGAGTAGAGTAATACCGGTAAAACCACCCTCTGATAGATTGTTTTGCATATTAAAATGAACAATACCAAAAGAAAAGATGCAAGCACCGAAAAGAATAAAAAAGATATTTTTTATTTTTAGCCCATAAACCACTTTATTTCCTCCGCTTCCAAATTTGACCTTGAAATGCCTATAATGATATAAGATGGACCAATTGAAGGTAATCATACGGACGTTTCGAAAAAAATGAAAAACATTTGTAAAAACCGTCTAGTTTAGCTAACATGAAAGAAGAAATTCAATTTCATCATATTGTTTGTTAGAGGTGGATGTTATGTCAAATGATAAGACGTTGAAAGAATTACAAAAGGAAGTTGATGAGTACATAAGCCAGTACAAGGAAGGTTATTTCAGTCCACTGGCCTTAACCGCAAGAATGACAGAAGAATTAGGTGAATTGGCACGAGAGGTCAATCATTATTATGGTGAAAAACCAAAAAAGTCGACCGAGGATGAAAAAACGATTGAGGAAGAACTAGGGGATGTATTGTTTGTTCTTATTTGTTTTGCGAACTCCTTACATATTGATCTTGAAGAAGCTCATAATCGAGTAATGAAAAAATTTAATACAAGAGATAAAGATCGCTGGACAAAAATTGAAGAATAAGAGGGGATTAAAAATGGAAAAAACAAAAATAGTCATTGCAGGACCGAGAGGAAGAATGGGCTTAGAAGCAGTAAAGTTAGTCGAGAGAATAGACAACTATGAGTTAGTTGCAGTGGTCGATCATAAGCATGGTGGTAAGCGATTAAATGAATTAGAAGGTATATCATCTTTACCGGTAATGATTTATGATAATATTGCGACCTGTTTAACTGAAGTAACAGCAGATGTGTTAATTGATTTAACTACTCCTGAAGTAGGAATGTATCATACAAAAACAGCACTAGAATTTGGTGTGCGACCTGTTGTTGGTACCACTGGTTTTACAAAGGAAAACTTACAAGATCTTGAAGTGTTATGTCAACAAAAAGAACGTGGCTGCATCATCGCACCTAATTTTGCTTTAGGGGCTGTTATGATGATGAAGTTCTCTCAATTAGCAGGGCGATATTTCCAAGATGTTGAAATTATTGAATTACATCATGATCAAAAATTGGATGCTCCTTCAGGAACAGCTGTTAAAACAGCTGAAATGATTGCTGAAGTAAGAGAAGAAAAAATACAGGGACATCCAAGTGAAAAAGAAACGATTCAAGGTGCGCGAGGAGCAGACTATAACGGAATGCATATCCACTCTGTTCGGTTACCAGGATTAATTGCCCATCAGCAGGTTATGTTTGGTGCAGATGGACAAACCTTGACGATTCGTCATGATTCTTATAATCGAGCCTCTTTTATGTCAGGAGTTAAGCTTGCTATTGATACAGTTATGAACATAGATACTCTTGTATACGGATTAGAAAATATTATTGAATAAAGCGAGGAAGATAAAATGAATATAGCATTGATAGCCCATGATAGGAAAAAGGATGATATGGTTCGTTTTGTAACTGCTTATAAATTTATTTTAGAGGATCATACATTACATGCAACTGGTACTACAGGTCTTAAAATTATGGAGGCAACGGGACTTTCTATCCATCGTTTTCAATCTGGGCCACTGGGTGGAGATCAAGAAATAGGTGCCTTAATTGCAAATAACAAGATGGATATGGTTATCTTTTTCCGTGATCCGTTAACGGCTCAACCTCACGAACCAGATGTAACGGCATTAATTCGTTTATGTGATGTTTACGCAGTACCACTTGCAACGAATATGGGAACAGGTGAGGTACTTATCAGAGGCTTAGAGCGTGGTGATTTCTCTTGGCGTAATATTGTTAGAGGAAAAACAAGTACAAACATTGTGTCAGAACCATGAACAAAGTGATCAATGTATTGAATTGGGTTAGGAGAACACGAGTGAATGGTATATTTCAAATATAAAAAAGAAGCTGACAGTGAATTTCGATATATTAGGAGAAGACTGTGATGAAAACAAAATTAAAAATTGGCATCACTTGTTACCCAACTGTTGGTGGTTCAGGTATTGTGGCAACAGAATTAGGAAAAATGCTGGCGGAAAAAGGGCATGAAATCCACTTTATCTCATCAAGTGTGCCTTTTCGATTAAAGAAAATGTATCATAATATTTACTATCATCAAGTTGAAGTGAATCAATATTCTGTTTTCCAATATCCACCTTACGATATTGCACTCGCTAGTAAAATTGCGGAAGTGATTAAACGAGAAAATCTTGATTTACTACATGTTCATTATGCAATTCCCCATGCTATATGTGCTATTTTGGCTAAACAAATGGCAAGGAAAGATGTTAAAATTGTGACTACTTTACACGGTACAGATATTACCGTACTCGGCTATGATGCGTCTTTATCAGATGCTATTCGATTTGGGATTGAAGAATCTGACGTTGTCACTGCTGTATCTCATTCATTAATTGCTGAAACCTATGATGTAATCAAACCTAAGAAGAAAATTGAAACGGTATATAATTTCGTTGATGAACGGGTTTATCATAAAATCCCATCCCATCATTTAAAACAAGAATATGAAATTATGCCTAATGAAAAGGTCATTATTCATGTTTCTAATTTTCGTAGTGTGAAGCGGGTACCGGATGTGGTGAAATCATTTGCTAATATTGTTGCTAAAATACCGGCTAAATTATTACTCGTTGGAGATGGACCAGAAATTTCAATTGTTAGCCAACTTGTTGAAGAATTACATATACGAGATCATGTCTTGTTTCTTGGGAAGCAGGAAAACTTAGAAGAACTCTATTCTATTAGTGATCTTATGCTTCTTTTATCAGAAAAAGAAAGCTTTGGACTCGTGGCTCTTGAAGCAATGGCTTGTGGGGTTCCATGTATTGGTACAAATGTTGGTGGCATTCCTGAAGTGATTATAGATGGGGAAAGTGGCTTTATTTGTGATTTAGGCGATACTGAGGGTGTTGCAGACAAAGCCATACATCTCTTAAGTGATGAACAATTACATCAGCGATTTTCTCAACATTCCACTCATATCGTAAACGAGCATTTTCATGGAGAAAAAATCGTTCAACAGTATGAACAAATTTACTATCAACTTATGAAACGCGGTGAAAAGGGATGATGCCCATATTTAAAAGAGCCATCCCTCTTTTAGAAAAAATTGAAGAAGTTGGTTTTGAAGCCTATTTTGTTGGTGGTTGTGTTCGGGATTACATACTGAAAAAAAAGATTGCGGATGTTGATATTGCTACATCCGCAACACCACAAGAGATCAAAAGTATTTTTTCAAAAACAATTGATGTGGGGATTGAACATGGGACGGTTGTTGTCATATGGAATAAGGAAACGTATGAACTAACAACCTTTCGTTCCGATGGAGATTATACAGATTTTCGCCGACCATCTGAAGTGATGTTTATTCGTTCTTTACAAGAGGATTTAAAACGGCGTGATTTTACGATGAATAGTATGGCCATGAATAAAGAAGGAAAAATAATTGATCCATTTTCTGGGCAAGAGGCGATTAGAAATAGATTAATTGAAACGGTTGGTTCCGCTAAAGAACGTTTTCATGAAGATGCACTACGGATGATGAGGGCTGTTAGATTTGTTAGTCAATTATCATTTACAATTGCAAATGAGACACAAAAGGCATTAAAAACAAATGCCTCTCTTCTAGAAAAAATTGCGACGGAAAGAAAAACAATCGAATTCGAGAAATTACTTCAAGGTGAAAATCGAAAGCAGGCCTTTCAACTCTTACTTGATACGGAGTTATTTTTGTTTTTACCAGGGCTTATGAAGCATGAACAAGCATTAAGACAACTCATACAGTACCATATCGAATCACTATCTACAGTTGAGGTGTGGTCCCTACTTCTTTATTTAATGGATATGAAACAAGATAAGGTTGAATTATTTTTAAGGAAATGGACATTACCTGTAAAAAAAATAAAACAAATTACATCGATCCTAAGTTGGTTGCAAGTGAGGCTTTGCTCTGAGTGGCAGACGGAAACATTGTATAGAGCTGGACTTGAAAATGTTCTACATACTGAAATATTATTTAATACGATTTCCCATCGACCAGTCCACCAATCCATATCGGAATTAAAAGAAAAATATCACCGTCTCGTAATAAAAGACCGTCATGAACTCGCCGTTAGTGGTCGTGATTTAATGGTCTGGGATAATCAAGAAGGCGGTCCGTGGATAAAGGTAAAACTTGCTACTATAGAAAAAGCCGTTTTAACAGGTCAAGTAAGCAATGAAAAAGAAAAAATAAGGGAGTGGCTGCAAACATGCAATCAGAGCTAAGGAAACGATTGCTTGATGCATTTACCGATAGCGAGAAAGAGTTTTTGTCAGGTCAGCATTTAGCAGAGTTAATTGGATGCACAAGAACAGCTGTCTGGAAACATATTGAGGTGCTGCGCAAAGAGGGATATGAACTAGAAGCAGTAAGACGAAAAGGTTATCGGATTGTAAAGGTACCTGAGAAAATTACGGCTAACGAAGTTCGTCTTGGGTTGACGACGAAACGTCTTGGCCAACATATTCACTATGAAGAAAGTGTTGATTCTACACAAAAAATCGCTCTTCGGCTAAGTCTTGATGGTGCTCCTGAAGGGACGGTCGTGATTGCAGAAGAACAAACAGCAGGAAGAGGGAGAATGGAGCGCTCTTGGCATTCACCGAAATATACAGGTGTATGGATGAGCGTTATTTTACGCCCGAATCTTGTGCCACAGAAAGCACCTCAGTTAACTTTGGTTGTGGCAGTGGCTGTTGTCCAAGCAATTGAAGAATTAACGACACTACACCCACAAATTAAATGGCCAAATGATCTGTTAATTAATGGTAAGAAAATGACGGGAATACTGACTGAGCTACAGGCTGAAAGTGATCGAATCAATTCTGTTATTATTGGGGTTGGAATGAATGTCAATCAAGAGAAAGCGTCCTATCCAGAGGATCTTCGTTCGATTGCTACTTCCCTGCTGATGGAAACAGGAATGAAAGTCAATCGTGCCGAGTTGATTCAACATGTGCTTTCAAAACTCGAACACCTTTATGACCTATACTTACAAGAGGGTTTCTATCCAATTAAAATTTTATGGGAAAGTTATGCTATAAGCATTGGCAAAATGATTAAAGCTAGAATGTTGCAAGGTAATATTTATGGAAAAGCAGTAGGTATAACGGATGATGGTGTTCTAATGGTGGAAGATGAACAAGGGAAAATCCATTTTATTTATTCCGCTGATATTGAGTTACAAGATTAATATTTCTAATTATTTAGAAATTTAAACTTTATTATAGCCAAAAATTCTTTTAATCTGTTATAATTTCTTTCATGGGCGGTATCATTATTGTGAACTGCACCACTGTAACAAAATTGAATCAATAAGAATATCTGCCTAGATCCAAAAATATGGACCAGGACAGAGGGATAAGACACGTGAACCGAAATCCAAATCCTTCTGCGCTGTAGAAGGATTTTTTATGCTATAAAACGTCTTTTACCTCTTCCTAACTGGAGGAAATGGAATGAAACAAACAACTGATTTTTTTAAAATGAAAAAAAATGGAGAACCGATTGCGATGTTAACGGCTTATGATTATCCATCAGCGAAGCATGCACAACAAGCAGAATCTGATATTATTCTTGTGGGTGATTCACTTGGAATGGTAGTACTTGGATACGATTCAACCATTCCGGTTACTGTGGAAGAGATGATGCATCATACAAAAGCGGTAAAAAGGGGTGCGAAAGAAACCTTTATTGTCGTTGATCTTCCATTCATGAGCTATCATTTATCTATTCGTGATACGCTTTTAGCTGGGGCAAAAATGATGCAAGAAGCAGGAGCACATGCTGTGAAAGTGGAAGGAGCGGATGGCGTACTTGATCATATTTCTGCCTTAACCAATGCTGGAATCCCAGTTTGTGCTCATCTTGGTTTAACACCACAATCTGTTGCCGTATTAGGTGGTTATAAGGTACAGGGAAAAAGTGCGGATGCCGCTAGAAAACTAATTGAAGATGCAAAAAAATGTGAAGAAGCAGGAGCTTTTATGATTGTGCTTGAGTGTGTACCTAAACAATTGGCATCCAAAATAAGCAACTTGCTATCAATACCTACTATTGGGATTGGTGGAGGAGATGGGACAGATGGGCAAGTACTTGTCTATCATGATGTTGTGGGCTATGGTGTTGAACGGGTTGCCAAATTTGTTAAACAATATGGTTCAATCGATGGAACGATTGTTGCTGGTTTAAAACAATATGTGAGTGAGGTAAAAACAAGAGAGTTTCCGTCTGATCAGTATAGCTTCACAATGAAAGAGGAAGAACTACACTCACTTTATGGAGGAAAAGCATGAAAGCCATTGCAACAAAAGTCATCACAACAATAGTAGAATTACAAGAAGTTATTAAAGCTGAAAAATCAGCACAAAAAACAATTGGTTTTGTACCGACAATGGGATATCTTCATGAAGGTCATGTTGCGTTATTAACGAATGCACGTCAAGAGAATGATATCGTTGTTCTCAGCGTGTTTGTCAATCCTTTGCAATTTGGACCTAAGGAAGATTTATCTAGTTATCCACGTGATTTTGATCATGATCAAAAAGTGGCAGAAGAAGCAGGGGTTGATATTATTTTTTATCCTTCTGTTACTGAAATGTACCCAAATGAACTTTCAGTGACGGTTCAAGTCAACAAACGGACAGATGTCCTTTGTGGAAGTTCTCGTCCAGGTCATTTTGATGGAGTCGCAACTGTATTGACGAAACTTTTTCATCTTATACAACCTGATCATGCGTATTTTGGAAAAAAAGATGCGCAGCAACTTGCCGTTATTGATGGGCTTGTGAAAGATTTTAATTTTCCATTACAAGTTGTACCTGTGGATACAGTTCGTGAACAAGATGGATTGGCGAAAAGTTCGAGGAATGTTTATTTATCAACTGAAGAGCGTGATCAAGCGCCTGCTTTATATCATAGTCTCAAAATGGGTGTAGATATGATTGAAGCTGGGGAAGAGGATCCAGAAAAAATTATTTCTAGTATTAAAAACAAGATACAAACTGAAACATCTGGAATCATTGATTATGTGAGCGTATTGACCTATCCGGGACTAGAAAAAGTAGATCAGATTACAGGGAGTTATATCATTGCCTTAGCAGTTAAATTTAAGAAAGCACGTTTAATCGATAATGTGATTTTAACGGAGGAATAGGAGGAAACAACATGTTTCGCACCATGATGAATGGTAAGATCCATCGAGCAACGGTTACAGAAGCAAATTTAAACTATGTAGGAAGTATTACAATTGATTCGGACATCCTTGATCGTGTTGGAATGATTGCAAATGAAAAGGTGCAAATTGTTAATAATAATAATGGTGCCCGCTTTGAAACGTATATTATTCCAGGTGAACGTGGCTCAGGAACAATTTGTGTAAATGGAGCAGCTTCTCGTCTAGTGCAACCAGGGGATATTGTCATTATTATTTCTTATGCTTTAGTGGCTGAAGAGAAACTAGCAGAGCATTATCCGAAAGTGGCAATTATGGGCGAAGGAAATCAAATCAAAGACTTGATTCATGCTGAGCCAGAAAACACAATCATGTAAATGTAAAAGCTGACTCTACTCTAGGGTCAGCTTTTACATTGGATGTTTTTAATGAAATAATACAATTATTTGTATATCAGATGGTATATTCTATCAATGGGAATGACCTTATATACAAGACTTTTTCTTTTTTGTAAAATATGGTACGGTTTACAAATGATCAGGTAAAACCACATTCTCGTTTAGATCACTGAACGGAATGTTCGAGGTGTTAATAAATGAAAAGTAAATATGTAGTGGTAGATTTAGAAACTACTGGTAATTCAGCAAAAAAGGGAGATAAAATTATTCAATTTGCGGCGGTTGTGATTGAAAATGATCAAATTGTCGATCAATTTTCTTCTTTGCTCTGTCCCGGAAAGCCTATTCCTATTTTTATTGAAGAATTAACAGGTCTTACAGATGAGATGGTGAAAGGTGCACCTCTATTTGCTGAAATTGCACCAAAAGTGATAGAAATGCTTGATGGAGCTTGTTTTGTTGCTCATAATGTTTTGTTTGATTTATCTTTCCTACAAGAAGAATTAATCATGGCAGGGTTTGAAGGCTTTTATGGATCGGTACTAGATACGGTTGAAATGGCTAGAATCTTATTTCCATCAAGTGATAGCTATAAACTTTCAGACCTTGCTACTCAAGAAGGGGTAAATCATGAGAGACCCCATCAAGCTGACAGCGACGCATATGCAACAGGTGAACTTTTACTGATTCTCTTTGCACGATTGAGAGAGCTACCGTTTAAGACAATCAAGAAACTTTATAAATTATCAGACGGTTTAAAAGGTGATTTGAATGAGGTTTTGGAAGAGCTTTTAAAGGATAAGGAGCGCAAAATTGAAGAACTCTCTCTCCAGCTGGAAGAGTACCATGGTGTCTATATCAAAAAGTCTCAAGAAAACGATCAACTAGAAGAATCACAAGAAATCGCCTACCCAACGGATGAAAAGGATAAAGAACAATTACTAAGTAATGCTTATACGAATTATGAAAAGCGCAGTGGGCAGTTTCGAATGATGGATATTGTCCATCGTTCTTTTCAAAATGAACACCATGCAATGATCGAAGCTGGGACAGGTGTTGGAAAGTCCCTGGCCTACTTACTGCCTGCTGTATATACAGCTGTTTCTAATAATGAGCCTGTCGTTATTAGTACATATACAACTCAACTTCAAGAACAATTGCTGCAAAAAGATATTCCTATATTAAAAAGAGCCGTCCAATTTCCCTTCACAACGGTCTTAATGAAAGGAAAGAGCCATTATATCAGTCTTGATAAGTTTGTGCATTCCTTAAGAGAAACAGATGATAATTACGATACCATTTTAACGAAAATGCAAATCTTGGTTTGGTTAACAGAAACAACAACTGGTGATCGTGATGAACTCAACTTATCGAGCGGAGGTCAGCTGTTTTGGCATAAAATCAAACATGATGAGAATACTTTTGGGCGAGATTTTTCTTCAAGAGAACATGATTACTATTTAAAAACAAGAAATGATGGTAAAAAGGCGGACTTAATCATTACGAATCATAGTTTATTGCTTTCAGATCTTGTTGCAGACCGACCAATTCTCCCACCGTCCGATTACATTATTATAGATGAAGGTCATCATTTTGAAAAAGTGGCAGGGCAATATTTTGGTAGCAAAATTGACTATGCCACAACCCGTTTTCTACTTCAGAAAATGGGTATATATGAACAGAAACAGCTTGCGTATAAACTAGAAAAGGAACTTGAAGAAAAAGGTGTTAATGGGATAGATTTATCAGATTCATTTCAACTGAACGGATTAATGGGAGAGTTATTAGTTGAAATGGATGAATTGTTCAAGACCATCGCATTAATAGCGAAAAAGAAAGTGAAAAATAAGAGTCAAAGTCGAATTAAGTGTTCATTAGCTTTTGATATGACAAAGGAATTAAAGGCATTGAAAGCGGTAGCAGAACGATTTTTATTTTTGTTAACAGATTATAGGAAGGCTATTACTATTCGTTACGAATTTTTACTAGATAAAATGGATAAGAATAGCAATAAGCAGCAAACTGTAATGAGTGATGTAGCTTCATGGTTAGAAGATGTTGAAAAAATAGTAGGATCTATTAGGAGAGTTTTATTGCAGCCGGAAACCGAAGATGTTTCTTGGATTGAAATTGATACACGTGTATGGCAAAACAAAACAACCGTGTATTCACAGCCTGTTTCAATTTCAACTCAATTAAATGATCGATTATTTCAGCAAAAAAAGAGTGTTGTTTTGACGTCAGCCACCTTATCTGTTAAGGGATCGTTTCAATACACGATGAATAGCCTTGGATTACAAACAGCAACGTGCTATTTTGAACAAATTCCATCTCCGTTTCATTATGATCAGCAAGTACAGTTGGTCATATCGAATGATTTACCGGAAATTAATACAGTCTCCCTTCAAGACTATATAGCTGAAATAGGCGAACATATTATTTCAATTGCAGAAGCGACAAAAGGTCGTCTGCTTATCCTATTTACGTCGTATGACATGCTTCGAAGAACCTATGAGTTGATAAAAGAAAGTGGTTTTTTACAAGACTATTCTCTATTAGCTCAAGGAATTACGGGTGGAAGTAGAACAAGGCTGGTGAGGAATTTTCAACGCTTTGAAAAGGCGATCCTACTTGGAACAAGTAGTTTTTGGGAAGGAATCGATATTCCTGGTGAAGATCTTTCCTGTCTAGTGATGGTTAGACTTCCATTTTCTCCACCTGATGAACCATTGACTGAAGAGAAATGCTTGGAAATAAAAAAAAGCGGTGGAAATCCTTTTTATGATTACTCTCTGCCTGAAGCAGTGATCCGTTTTAAACAGGGATTCGGTCGGCTTATAAGAACGAAGAATGATAAGGGCGTTATGATCATTTTTGATCGTCGAATTGTCTCTACACAATATGGCAAGGTATTTCTAGAGTCTTTACCTACAATTCATGTAAAAGAAATGAACATTGATAAAACCGTTGATCTCATTAACAAATGGCTATGATCAAAAAAGGCTGCTTCGGTCGCAGCCCAGAGACGGTTTGAACTAGAATATATTTTAATGAAAAACTTGAACTAAATTGCTTATAAGCTGTTATAATAATGTTTAAGACTATTCTGTTTCGTTATTTTACCCTTCATAAAGTGACGATATAAGTAGTAAATTATGTCGAGATTGAGGAGGAATTTCCAATATGGAAAGTAAAATTGAAGTCTTATCCACCGTGAAAATCCAGTATAGTCCGGATTTATATAAAATTGTTGATTCCTTAAACCGAACATTAAAAAGAAGGGATCTTATGTTCGGATTATCACTAGATCAAGAAGGTCAAAATAAAGCCGTTTTCACCATCTATCGTACATAAAAAGAGTGATTAAAATGAAAAAATGGATATTTATTATCAGCATATTTATGATCATAATCACGACCATTTCTGTTGCTGTCTATTTAAATGCCGTCGAACCAGTCAGGGCTGCTAAAGAAAAAGCGATTATGATGGCAAAAGAAGAAACAGACTTAACAAAAGTGGATGAATTTAATTTATACAATGGGGAAGAATCTTTTTATATCGTTCAAGGTCAAGATCGTAAAGGGACAAACATAATTATTTGGGTTCCAGAAAAAGAAGGAAAAGTAGTGGTTAAAAAAGAATCTGAAGGTATTTCGCGTGAACAGGCAATCAAAAAGGTATTAGAAGAAATAGGTTCTGATGAAATAATTTCAGTTAAGCCCGGTATGGAGAACGATATTCCTCTTTGGGAAATCCATTCTCGAACAAAAGAAAATTTATTGAATTACCATTTCCTTGTTTTTGAGACAGGAGAATGGTTAAAGAAAATTGAAAATTTGTAAGGGGAAAATCTGCTTTTAAAGCAGGTCACATATATATTGATGAATGAAGGAGAAGGGAAAAAATGGAACCGAAACTGGCAGAAAGAGTGAAAGCATTAACACCATCCACAACGTTAGCAATTACGGCAAAAGCGAAAGAATTGAAAGCAGCAGGTCATGATGTAATTGGACTTGGTGCCGGTGAGCCTGATTTTAATACACCTCAATATATTATTGATGCTGCTACTAGGTCAATGAATGAAGGCCACACAAAGTATACGCCATCAGCAGGCCTACCAGCCTTGAAACAAGAGGTTGTAGAAAAATTCAAGCATGATCAAGGAATTAATTATGAAGCAACTGAAGTAATGGTGGGTAGTGGAGCGAAGCATGTTCTTTATACTTTATTTCAGGTATTGCTTAATGATGGGGATGAGGTCATCATTCCAACACCATATTGGGTAAGTTACCCTGAGCAGGTAAAGCTTGCAGGCGGAGTTCCTGTTTATATCAAAGGTTTTGAAAGTAATCAATTTAAAATCACACCGGAACAGCTTGCAGAAGCAGTTACGGATAAGACGAAAGCGGTTATTATTAATTCACCTAGCAACCCAACAGGGATGATTTATTCAAAAGAAGAGTTAGCTGCCTTAGGTGAAGTTTGCTTAGCGAAGAATATACTGATTGTATCAGATGAAATTTATGAAAAGTTAGTCTATAGTGGAAGTCAACATGTTTCAATTGCACAAATATCTCCTGAATTAAAAGAGCAAACAATTATCATTAATGGAGTTTCGAAATCTCATTCGATGACAGGCTGGAGAATTGGCTATGCAGCAGGTAACAAAGAAATCATTAAAGCCATGACGAACCTTGCGAGTCATAGTACATCAAATCCTACCACTACTGCTCAATACGGTGCGATTGCAGCATACAGTGGTCCACAAGATGATGTTGAGATGATGCGTGGAGCTTTTGAAAAACGTCTTGATGCCATTTATGATCAACTTGTACAAATTCCAGGCTTTACATGCATTAAACCTCAAGGTGCTTTCTATTTATTCCCGAATGCACAGAAAGCAGCAGAATTTACAGGGTTTAAGAATGTTGCTGAGTTCTCAACTGCTTTGCTTGAAGTGGCAAAGGTAGCGGTTGTACCAGGCTCCGGGTTTGGTGCACCAGAAAATATCCGTTTATCTTATGCGACATCTCTTGAATTATTAGAAGAGGCAGTCTCTCGTATAAAAGAATTTGTTGAAAATAACGCTAAATAAGTAAGTGATGATCATTTAAAACAGTGAAAAGCCTATGGGTTTTTCACTGTTTTATTTTCTATATCTTTTTATGTTAAATGTACACTCTATATAGACAGCTGTCCTTTTGCGGTGCCTGACACCGGAAGTAATTTGCTTGTCATTACGGTGCAAGGTATAATGAAGGATAATACATATATGATTTTCATTGTTTTTTGGAGGGATTATTATCGTGATGAAAACGACAATTGCTGAAGTACATAAGTATGTTGATCAACAAGTGAAAATAGGTGCTTGGGTTGCGAATAAACGCTCAAGTGGGAAAATTGCTTTTTTACAACTACGGGATGGTACAGGTTTTATGCAAGGTGTTATCGTAAAGACTGATGTAACGGAAGAAGTATTTCAAACCGCTAAGTCTCTTACACAGGAATCCTCTTTATTTGTAACAGGGTTTGTACAAAAGGATGAACGTTCCGCTTTTGGTTATGAATTGCTTGTAAAAGGGATTGAAGTCATTCACCATGCAATTGATTATCCCATTACCCCGAAAGAGCATGGAACAGAGTTTTTAATGGATCACCGTCATCTGTGGCTTCGTTCACGTCGTCAACATGCGGTGATGAAAATTCGAAATGAAATTATTCGATCCACATATGAATTTTTCAATGATCAAGGGTTCACTAAAGTTGATCCTCCTATCCTAACAGGCAGTGCCCCTGAAGGAACATCAGAGCTTTTTGCTACCAAATATTTTGATGAAGATGCGTATTTATCGCAAAGTGGACAGTTGTATATGGAAGCTGCTGCCATGGCACTAGGAAAAGTATTTTCATTTGGTCCTACATTTCGAGCCGAAAAGTCAAAAACGCGTCGTCATTTAATTGAATTTTGGATGATTGAGCCTGAAATGGCCTTTTATGAATTTGAAGATAACTTAAAAGTTCAGGAAGAGTATGTTTCGTATGTGGTCCAATCGGTGTTAAAAAACTGTTCACTTGAATTAACGACACTTGGAAGAGATACAAGCAAACTTGAAAAGATTAAAGCACCTTTCCCGCGTATCACGTATGATGATGCGATTACCTTTTTACATAAAAATGGCTTTGAAGATATCAAGTGGGGAGATGATTTTGGCTCACCACATGAAACCTTAATTGCAGAAAGTTATGAGAAACCAGTCTTTATCACTCATTATCCTACTTCGTTAAAGCCGTTTTATATGCAACCAGATCCAAACAGGGAAGACGTTGTGCTTTGTGCTGATTTGATTGCACCAGAAGGTTATGGGGAAATTATTGGAGGGTCTGAGAGGGTTCATAATGCAGAATTGCTGAGAAAACGATTAGAAGAACATCAGTTGGAATTAGATGCTTATAAATGGTATTTAGAACTTCGACAATATGGTTCGGTCCCGCATTCAGGATTTGGACTTGGTCTTGAAAGAACAGTCGCTTGGATTAGTGGTGTTGAACATGTTCGAGAAACGATTCCATTCCCACGTTTATTAAATCGTCTATACCCATAAATTTCTTAGTATCGGTAGAAAAATCCGCATTTTTATATGCGGGTTTTTTCATTTTGGCGATATTAATGATAATTGTTGATAAAGGATTTTTGGTGTATTGGCTATACACACTAAAGACTGTTAGAACATCAACACGATTGTTTAACAGGGCCTTCATTTTAAACATTGATGTTAAAAAAATTTTGCCAATAATACCTTTCATTTCTCCTTACGTAAAAAAATGCTTCATATGATATACTAAAAGAGAGGTGTCGAAATATGAGTAAAGCAAATTTATTACAATGGCTTAAGGAAGGGCAAATTACAATTCCAGCCACATTAATATCACAATATAAAGAAATGAAATTAGATGAATACGAGCTTGTGCTTTTACTACACATCATCTCTTTTATCGAAAAAGGAAATGAATTTCCTACACCGGTTGAACTCTCTTCTTCTATGACCATCACGGCGTCAGATTGTTCAGAGTTACTGCGTAAATTAATTCAAAAAGGATTAATTGAAATCAATGACGGCTTTACAAGTGATGGGATACGCTTTGAAAAATATTCACTTGAACCATTGTGGGAAAAATTAATCGATCATTTCTTATTAAAGAAAAAGCAAAAAGACGTAGTTGTGCATGAACAAGAAGAAACAAATTTATATACATGTTTTGAGAAAGAATTTGGTAGACCCTTGTCACCATTTGAAGGTGAAACGCTTTCTATGTGGTTGGATGAAGATCATCATGATACGATTATTATTAAAGCGGCATTAAGAGAAGCTGTGATTTCTGGAAAATTAAATTTTCGTTATATTGATCGAATTCTATTTGAATGGAAGAAAAATGGTATTAAAACAATCGAACAAGCAAAAAGTTATGGACAAAAATTTAGGTCCTATCAAAGAAATAAGCCAAAAGAGATAGAAACAAAAAAGGATTCTCTTCCGTTTTATAACTGGCTTAATGACTAAGCTCTTTATGATAAATGATTAAAGAATTAGTTGGAGGGTGTATTCCACCTGATTGGAAAACATTCGCTTGGTGAAGGTTTCAAAAAACAGTAGAATAGGATAAAGTGACTAGGATAGAAAGGGTAAGAACATGTTGAATAAGCGTGAAATAAGGTACTGTTTAGATCAAATGGGGGAGATGTTTCCTGATGCTCATTGTGAATTAATTCATTCAAACCCTTTTGAATTAGTAATTGCTGTAGCTCTTTCTGCACAATGTACAGATGTGCTTGTCAATAAGGTAACACAAGAGCTTTTTGAAAAATATAAAACTCCTGAAGATTACTTAAAGGTTCCACTTGAGGAATTACAGCAGGATATTCGTTCGATCGGTTTATATCGAAATAAAGCGAATAATATTCAAAAGCTCTGTAAAATGCTATTAGAGAATTATCAGGGGGAAGTTCCACAAGAAAGGGATGAATTAATAAATCTTCCTGGAGTAGGGCGTAAAACGGCGAATGTCGTTGTTTCTGTTGCTTTTGGTATTCCAGCTATTGCTGTTGATACGCATGTAGAGCGAGTGAGTAAGCGACTTGGATTGTGTCGGTGGAAAGACTCCGTGCTTGAAGTCGAAAAAACATTAATGAAAAAAATTCCAGAAGAGGAATGGTCTGTGACACATCATCGAATGATTTTCTTTGGACGATATCATTGCAAGGCACAAAATCCTCAATGTCCCTCTTGTCCTCTACTAGAACTATGTCGAGAAGGAAAGAAACGAATGAAAGGGAGAGTGAAGGTTTGATGGCTGACCAGAAAATTCCTTTTCCGCAAGAATACTTCAAGTTTTCTATACATAAAGAAATCAGTTGGCATAATGAGTATGATCAAGTGTTTAATCCACAAACTCCATTCATGTATGAAGCGGCCTATTTGTATGGTCTTAAAACGTTAATGCCGTGGAAAATGTCTGTTGACACGGTACCGGTTGTGATGAAGGAATGGGAAACTGTAAAAATGGAATTGCATGAGGAATTTTCGAAACGTAAGTTAATGGAAGTAGAGCAGCCAATGAGAAAGGGAATAGGTTTATTTATCGAAGTTCTTTATTGGTGTAACGAGTATCCTGCTGTATCTCTAAACAAGGACGATGATCGACTAAGGATAAAGCCAGTTAATTTACAGGAACGGCTTCATTTCATCCTTTCTTATCCATATAAGTATCACTCCTACGTTCAACTGACCGAACTTTTTTCGGAAATAGAAAAAACATTTAGGGTTCAGCAAGTTACTAGAAAAGCGAAAACAACTTAAGTAGTTTATCCCACTCTCATTGCCTGTAAAGGTCTGATAAGTGCAACTAACCATCAATGGGGATGAGGAAAACCCCCACTGATGGTTAGTTTTCTTTATTATTATGACTAAATTAAAAATCGTCTAAAGCTTAATCATTAGCTTTAGACGATTTTTAATTTAGTCGTTATCAGTATTGTTTTGGCTGTCATCCTGTGGTGCATCAGTTTGTGCTTCTATATCTTGAATCTCATCACTAACTTCTTCTTTATCCTCAGTTTCCTCTTTATCCTCAGTTTCCTCAGTCTTCTTTTTATCTTCAGTTTCCTTTTTATCGGTTGGTTCCGGTACTTCAGTTGGTTTATTGCCATTAGCATTATTATTACCGTTACCATCACTGTTGTCATTCTCATTGTTGTCGTCAGGACCATTCTCATTGTTATCAGTATTGTTATCTAAATCCTCAGTGTTGCCAGCTGGGATGGTCACAACGGCTGTTGCTGCATCACTCTGTCGACCGTCTTTCACCGCGATTATTTTAAAGGTATACTTGCTACCTGATTCAGGATTGGCCATTTTTACTCCTTTTTCCGCAGTAGTCATAAGCGATTGTTCGGCACCACCATTAAGAGAATAGGATACGTTAAATTGAGTGTTACCCTCATCTTGACCATACTGCCATGATAAAACAATTTCATTGGTTGATTCATCATAATTTGCTGACAAACCAGAAGGACTGGTTAGCTTTTTAAACCTTTCAGATACGACACTTGGAACATTTCCTTTAACTGCATACTCATAACTCATTTGATTGCTAGGAGTATAATCGCTAGCAAGTTTGTTTGTTCCTCTTTCAATTGTTACTCTTTGCACTGTTTTTGGCATCGTGAAGTCTGCCGTTTCTTTATCCTTTGAAACATGTTCCATTAAGGTTTTAAAGATTTTCTTGGCTATTTGTTGGTCTTCTCCACGAGCTATGGCATCCTTTCTTTTTTCATACCCTGTCCAGACGGACGCCGTGTAATTCGTACTATAACCAACAAACCAAATATCAGGAACAGCACCGTTAGGGATTCCTAAATTTTTAATATCACTACCAGAATAATTAGTTGTTCCTGTTTTACCTGCTATAGGAACGCCTGATACATTTGCGGCTTGTCCTGTGCCATAACCCGAGTTTACGACACTTTTTAGCATGTCAGTAATGATAAAGGCTGTATAATCACTCATGGCCACTTCTGTTTCAGGTTTCATATTAATCTTTGTTCCATCACGAAATTCAATTTCCTTCACAGCGTGTGGTTCTGTGTAATACCCGTTATTTCCAAATGCACTATAGGCCCCAGCCATTTGTAAAGATGTGACTCCATTCTTGAAACCACCAATGGCATAAGATTCGTGAATCTCGTCTAATCCAAGCCCAAGTTCATTGGCAAATTCTTGTGCTTTATCGAGTCCTACCGCCTGCAAGGCTTTTAAGGCAGGAATGTTTCTTGATTTTGCAAGAGCTTCGCGTATAGTCATCGAACCTTGATGTGAACGATCCCAGTTATTAATCGTTTGACCTGTAGAATATTGATAAGGCTCATCGACAATATTTTGATAGGTTCCCCATTTTAAATGTTCGACTGCCGGTCCATAATCAAGAACTGGTTTGATGGTGGATCCAGGCTGACGCGGGACAGAGGTAGCGAAATTTAGACCAAAATCAACATCTTTATCGCGGCTTCCGCCAATAGCACGAATTTCCCCTGTTTTTGTATCAAGAAGGGTGATACCCGCTTGGAATTTATCATCAGGGAATGGAATGATTTCATTCTCATACATAATTTTATCAACATAATCTTGCGCATCTGTATCGAGAGTCGTGTATATTTTAAGACCATCGGTATAGACATTCAATTCAGGATACTTATTTTCAATTTCCTTAATAGCTTGACCAATAAAATCATCATAAGGAATTTCACTTTGATGTATGCGGTCTTCCTCTTTTACAAGTGAATCGGTCAGACTTGCTGCTTGTGCTTCATTCTTTTCAGTTTCTGAAATATAGCCATGCTGATGCATTAAAGATAGGACAACATTCCGTCGTTTTTCCGCTTTATCCGGATTGTCAAACGGGTTATAGTTATTCGGACTTTGTGGCATTCCTGCAAGTAAAGCTGCTTCAGGCAGGGTTAAATCTTTTAACTCTTTCCCAAAATAGACTTGTGAAGCAGTCGAAATCCCAACCGTTCTTTCAGACATAAACACTTTATTTATATATAATTCAAAAATTTGTTCTTTTGTATATTTTCTCTCTAATTGAATAGAAAGCCATGCTTCTTGAGCTTTTCGGGATATTGTTTTTTCAGCAGTTAAAAAATAGTTTTTAACCACTTGTTGAGTGATTGTGCTTGCACCTTCTGCTCCAAATCCATCTGTAACATTTGCAATGACGGCACCACCTAGGCGAATCGGATCGACTCCATGATGTTTAAAGAAACGGGAATCTTCAGTTGCAATCACAGCATCTCTAACCAGTTCTGGAATATCATCATATTCGACATAATCTAGCCTTTGGGTACCAATTTCGGTGATAAGCTCACCATCTAATCCATAGATTTCTGATGGAATTGCGGCTTTTAATGTATCAGCATCGAGCTGTGGAGCGTCTTTTACCATGAAAGCAAATGTTGCCGCTCCGGTAATAATTCCAATAATACCGAGGACAACTAACACAAGAAAAATACGTTTAAATAATAAACCTGTAGATTTTTTCTTGCCTTTTTTCTTGCTTTTGGCTTCTTCCTTTTGTTTCCGACGCTCCTCCCTTGATTGATATTTTTCTGTCATGATTCATTCCTTCCTTTCTTATTAAAACAGGTGGTTTATTGTTTATCTTTCGAAAATGATTAGATTGTTTGGTTTTTTAACCTTCTATTAAATATGATAGATTATTCAAAATTTGTAAAGAGAATCAATTATTTTTATGTAATCGATTCTTGGCTGAAATCCTAGTGGGATCAAGCGACCATATTGATCAATTTCTTGCTTTGTAATTGATTTTCTTCCTCCATCCTCCATTCTTTTCCAAAAGGATAGGAGTTGATCTGCTTCAAGGTAATAGACTTCTTCAGTCATAGAAAAACGAAGTAATACAAAGCAAATACCTTTCTGATTTAATACTTTTTTTATATGTTCAATCTGATGTTTGTGAAAGTTTTTCAGTGGAAATGATGTTTGTTGCTTCGTTTCTTTTGCTTCAAAATCAATATATTTCCCCTTATATACACCATTATAATCAGTTGTGGATGCTTGTTTAAAATAGGCCTCTTTAATAACGGCCGCACTTCTTTTAGGGTAGTCCACATTGACGATTTGAACGGGTGTAGGTTTTTTATGAATGACTGCAATCTCTTGATCTAAATAATATTGATTTGTTTCGTTTATGTCCTCCTCTAATGTCATTCCTCTTTTTCCATATGACCATTTAACGTCCTTTGGTTTATAGGTACTAGCTGCTTTTGTTAATTCCGCCGTATAGCGCTTGCCATTTGGATAATGGAAAGTCATTTCATTCACCTCACATACTACTATTAATAATACCAAACTTCAGTAATTCAATGTTGAATAAAAAGAACCATTTAACAAACGATAGGAATAGAAAGCTGTAAGAGGTAGTGATAAAATGATGAAACGAAATCAAATATCTAAAAAGTTATCCAATAATGATCATAGACTTGTACAATTAATCTTGAATGAGACGAACAAATATAATCTTGATAATATTTCACGTACAGATGCTTATTTTCGATTTTATCAACAGCATAGAGAAATACATTGGTCTTTTCTAGCGAGCATGGTGTCCCGAAATGCTGGATGGAATATGTGTGATCTTGAAGGGAAATGGTTCCCGAGTCTTTTACGAAAAGAAACAAGAGATCGATTATTTATTACATATGAAAGGGCGAACTGGATTATTTTCCAAGATGCATTTCCACAATTATTGCTCTATCAATATTCGACGAAAGTAATGCAGCCAATGTTTCATTTACTAAAATGTTTTCATGTTTCATCCTTTATGGAAGGTGAGTGGAATTATTTTTGGTTACATAAAGACTATCGACGTTTGCTCATTTCATTGATTATCAATGAGCAGCATGTTATTCATAAACCGGTCATTCATCATCCTTTCTATTCACAAAAAGTATTTCGATCTTTCACTTTTTTCTTTCAAGATTGGCTCCATTTTAGTTCTGTACTTCTACCAACTTGTAATGGTTTATTATATGGGGCGAGTGTGAGTGGTTTTAAGGATGTCCATAGACGCATTAATCTTGGTAAAAAAATTGCAACTATTTTATTTAATGAGCAATTATATCCATTGTTTTATGAGTTTGCATTTAAAACCGTTCACACAGGTTCAAGATATGATTATGAATGCTATTTTATGAATAGAAAAAGAAGAGATACTCCTTTTTTACGAATGGTGTACCCAGTCGTACAGCATCACATTCATGCATATGAAGATTGGTCAGAAAGGAAAAAAATATCAAAAAAATGGTATAAAAAAATGTCACAACTCGATCCTATTGTGCTAAACAAATGGTTTGAACATAAGCAAAAGCAACTTCATAAGGCCGTCTTAATAAAACATTTAATAGTTGATTGAAAAGTCAAAGAGGCTATCCCATAAGGTGTCTGACACCTTTGCTTTTGGGAAAGCCTCTTTGATACGTCTAAGAAGTATATCAATTGCATTATCTGTTAAGTAGAAGGCCGGTCAGGACCTTCAAGTTTCTTGTCACCATAGCCAGATTTTGTTTCATTTTGTTTTTTTGGTTGGACTTTGTTTTGTTTATTTTTTTGCACCATGCTAAACACCTCCACTTTTAGTTTGCTCAAAGTGGAGCGTTTCATCCTTTTGTTTTGTCGAAATAAGAGGTGAACAACTAAAAATATTCTTTTTTTTGCCGAATATTTTCTAGTTTTGTCAAGCAGGAAGGAGGTAGAGACAAAAGGGAGAATCCCTTTATTTAGAACACTTTCAAAGGGGAGGCAGGATAGAATGAAAACAACTGTTATTGGAAGAGAAGAACTGATAGATATGTTTGAAAGTATCAATGATCAGCTAGAACAATTGGAAACTTCAATCATGATCAATGTATCGAAACAACAGAATGAATGGCAACGAAAACAAGCAATGCAAATTGACTCTTGTGGAAAACAGTTGGAATCACTAGAAAGTAAAATGTCCTCCATCAAAGAGCGTAACGATCCTAATAATACAACGACACTACGTCTTAAACTTAGTTATTAAAGAAAGCCTTTATTCTAGGCTTTTTTGTTTGTACAAAATTCATTCCACTTTTATTGTCCGTATAGGTCCGATAAGTGCGACAAGGCTTCGCGTGACTAACCATCAGTGGTGGATGAAGAAAACCCCCACTGATGAAAGTTTTCTTTATATTCAAACGGGGAAATAAAGAAAATGAGTTCGATCTTTAGGTAAAAGAATAATAATAAGGTAAAATGAATAGATATCACGTATTTTTTAAAAGGATGATAGGATGAAGAATCAAGAGCTAATCTACTTAACCAAGAAATTACTCGGTTATCATGGCGAAATACTGAAAAAGTTTGAAGCAACAAAAGAGGCTAAAATAGAGGGAGATTTTTTTCAAGAAGTAAGGCCTTTTTCTAACGAAGTGAAAGATATAATGGATCAATGGCTAGTGGAAGTAATAGCTTGGATTAATACTTGTCGTCCGAGGAATATTCATGCACAACAAATGGACTCGGTTGTTGAACAACTGGGAATGATCGCCGTACAAGCTTTTTTTCCACAAACAAGTAGAACACGTTTTATAAATACTGCACAATCTGTAGAGTATGTATTAACAGCAGTACTGCTTGAAACGGAAAAAGATCAGATAGAATCATAAAAAAGAAACAGAAAAATGGAGTTCACTGTAAGAGGAGTTCCATTTTTTCTGTTTGTTTAATGCAGATTAGACTTTTAAGGTCTTAATCCTCACTTTGTCTTGGTGTGATAGGTCATTAATTGATTGTTTATTCATAACTGATAAGAGAGCACAAGAGTATTCTTTATTTTTGTCTACTAATTGATAAGGGAATTATCAATAAAAATATCTGGAATTTTCGCTCCTAATTTTTCTAGTTCACGAACAAGACTTCGATATTCACAGATTGAAATTTCGTTGTGAACATATGATTTCTTTGTAAAGTCTAATAATTCATTAACATCATCAGTCAAGTAATCTCTAATTTGAAGAAACTTTAACTTTAGTTCGTGAATAGTCATTAATATATTCCCCCTTCGCCCTTTATTTTATTTTAACATGAATTAGAAATGTTTCCCGTTTTCCAAAAATTTAGACTTCCGACAGAATTTTCCATTAGATGACATTGTCACCAACTAGGCAAATGAATCATATGGTATAATGACGAATCTTTAAGGAGGAAAAATGCCCATGTATGGACAGATGCCCGGAAATGTTCATTACTTTGGATACCAGTCTATGCCATATCATTCTAATAAATTCATGAATTCAGAAATAAGACAACATCCGTACCCGCTCATGCAGGGTATGAATGGAGTTCATCAACAAAATTGGGATCCTTATATGAATCCGTATTTTATGCAGAATAACCAGCCGATTCAAGGAATGAACCCTTATCTTTTCCAACAAGAGGATCAGGGGTATCATCAACAACAGCCAATGTCTCAATCTTCAACAAATAAACCATATTCGCAAACCATTTTTCAAAATCCATTACATTCATCAGAAGAGTCTTATTCACAAAAACAGCAACATATTCAACCGAATAGCTATCCATATATGAATCCTTATCCGAAGGGGTCTTTTATCACGAAACCGCCATCAGGCATGAAAACGGTACTTAATTCCTTTAAATCACAGGATGGTTCATTAGATATCAATAAAATGGTGGATACAGCTGGACAAATGATGAATGCTGTGAGTCAAGTTTCTTCAGTAGTAAAAGGATTTGGTGGAATGTTCAAAGCGTAAGCGAGCGGTCTTTTGAAAAGACCGTTTTTTTGTTGTTTAGGAAATCATAGATTGATATGAAACAGACACGTGTACATTTGTTCTTGTTATCGTAAATATTTGAACAGTTTATGACAGTTGTGATTTAGTGATTTAGATCACTTGGTTGGAAAAGGTAGGAAGTTAAACTAGATACATATTATGAAAAGGGGAGATGTTTTTATGTTTTGTTATCAATGTGAACAAACACCCACCGGGGGATGTAAAGAAATCGGTGTTTGTGGAAAAGATGAAACGATTGCAAGCTTGCAAGATACGATGATTTTCGGTTTAAAAGGAATTGCTGCCTATCGTACACATGCTAATCAATTAGGGTACACAGATCCATTTGTTGACGAAACTACACATGAAGCTTTATATATGACATTAACCAACTCGAACTTTAATGTGCAGGAGCATATCGACATGGCGATGAAAGTCGGTAAATCCGCAGTACGCATTATGGAAGTACTAGATGAAGCACATACGAACCTACTTGGTATTCCTGAGCCTATTCGTGTATCGCAAAATAAAATTGAAGGAAAATGTATTGTTGTTACAGGTCATAACTTATTTGCCCTTGAGCAATTGTTAAAGCAAACAGAGGGAAAGGGCATCAATATTTATACGCACTCTGAAATGCTCCCAGCACATGGATATCCACAATTGAAGAAATATTCACATCTAAAAGGAAATATTGGGAAAGCGTGGTATGATCAACGCCGTCTATTCGAAAGCTTCCCAGGGGCTATCTTGGCAACAACAAACTGTGTAATGCCAATTAAAGGTACATACGCAGATAGAATGTTCTCTTATGAAGTAGCAGGTCTTGAAAACGTTGAAAAAATTGTTCACGATGATTTTAGTCCGTTAATTAATCGGGCTTTAGAACTTCCAGAAGCAAATATTGAGTCTGATGAAACTTTATTAACAGGTTTCCACCATGAAACCGTTCTTGGACTAGCACCAGAAGTCATCCAAGCAGTAAAAGACGGAAAGATTAAGCGTTTCTTCGTCATCGCTGGTTGTGACGCTCCAGGAAAAGGTGGAGAATATTACCGTGAACTAGCGACTTCACTACCTCCTGAAACCGTTATTTTAACGACTTCATGTGGTAAGTTCCGATTTAACGATGTTGATTATGGAACCGTTCCAGGAACAGAAATTCCTCGTTATATTGACTTAGGTCAGTGTAATAACTCTGGTTCTACGATTAAAATTGCTAAAGCTCTTGCAGACGCATTTGAATGTGAAATTAACGAATTACCTGTAAGTATCGTTCTTTCTTGGTTCGAGCAAAAAGCGGTAGCAATCTTACTTGGCTTATTCAGCCTTGGTATTCAAGATATTCGTATTGGACCAAAACCACCAGAATTTATTTCTGAAGGTGTTATGAACGTCCTACAAGAAACATTTAACTTAAAATTAATTGGTACAGCACAAGAAGACATGAACGAAATGCTTCAATTGAATTAATAACAAATGTAACCCCCTGCTGTTAACAGCAGGGGGTTACTTCGATCAAAAAACGCTCATTCTTATATAGAAAGAAGGTTGTTATACTAGTAGTTCCTCAGATAAGATAGTAGAATCAAATATTAAATCATGATCATTCCCTAATTCAATGAGTTGTTCTTTTTTAAGTTTTGTCAACGTGCGGCTAACGGTTTCTCTTGTTGTTCCGATCATATTGGCAAGATCACGATTTGTGAATTCACTTTTTAGAAGGGTGCGACCGTCTGCTAGTTCTTGTCCATGGTCTTTTCCAAGTTTAATGAGCAGTTTAATAATTTGTTGATACGTATTGTTTAAGATTTGTGACTCAAGTCGTTCTTGTAAATCAACAATTTTTTCACCTAATACTTTAAAGACTTTGATACACAGCTCGGGGTTTTCAATTAATACTTTTTCAAATGGTGCAATAGGCACAACGACTAGCATCGCATTCTCCAATACTTCAGAAAATGCAGGGTAGCTACCTTTCCTGAAAAAGCCTACATGAGGAAACATTTCACCCTTTTTTAATATGGAAACAATTTGTTCTTTCCCGTTTGCATCAGTTTTGTATATTTTTACCCTACCTTCATAAATAAAATAAACATTTTCAAGAGGTTCATCTTGTAAAAAAACGTGGCTCCCTTTATTCCATTCTCTTGAAATAGAAATATCAACGATTTTATAAATTTCATGTTCACTTAATTCACGAAACAATGAAAACTCAGATAGTACATCTTTTATTTGTTCTTTGTTCATCTTGTCACCTCAATATTAATCATTCTATCATTGTAACAAAAAAGATAGGACACGTCTTATACTTCATGTTAATAATTATTTTCTTGTAAAATAATCATAGTTCTTTTATTGCGAACGTTTATTCGTTAAAATAAAATGTATGAGGTGAGAATAAATGAATATGCGAAAAAGTTTAAAAGACTTGTTAACACAACTGAAACTGACAGATAAATATAATGAAAATATCGTCAATTGGAAAGTTTTGGAATCCAAGGATGCGAAGACAACTGATTTTCCAGAATCTATTCACCCTTCACTTCTAGCTGCACTTGAAAGACGAGGCATTCATGCATTGTATTCCCATCAGCGAGAGGCCTATGAAACGGTCATGGAGAACAAGAGCATCGTCGCAGTGACACCGACAGCTTCTGGAAAGACTCTTTGTTACAACCTTCCCATTCTTGAAACGGTTATTCGTAATCCTGATGCAAGGGCCTTATATATTTTTCCGACAAAAGCACTGGCACAAGATCAAAAAAGCGAAATAAATGAATTAATTCAAGAAACGGGTTTAAATATTAATAGCTATACGTATGATGGAGATACTTCGGCGAACATCAGACAAAAGGTAAGAAAGGCTGGACATATTGTCATTACGAATCCAGATATGCTTCATTCAGCTATCTTACCCCATCATACAAAATGGGTCTCACTCTTTGAAAATTTAAAATACGTGGTTATTGATGAACTTCATATCTATAGAGGTGTGTTTGGGAGCCATGTGGCAAATGTGATTAGACGTTTAAAAAGGATTTGTCATTTTTATGGAAGTGATCCGATTTTTATTTGTACGTCGGCAACGATCGCTAATCCACTAGAACTTGCGGAGAATTTAACGGAAAAGCCAATGAAGCTGATTGATCGTAACGGGGCACCCAGTGGAGTAAAACATTTTTTGTTTTATAATCCTCCTATTGTGAATAAAGCGCTTAATATTCGTAGAAGTGCAACTCTTGAAGTGCGAAAACTCGCTTCTGAACTATTAAAAAATAAAATTCAAACGATTGTTTTTGCCCGAAGTAGGGTTCGAGTCGAAATTTTGTTAACTTATTTAAAGGAACTTGTTAAGTATCAGCTTGGACCAAAAGCAATTAGGGGCTATAGGGGTGGCTATTTACCAACAGAAAGGCGTGAGATTGAGAATGGATTGCGTTCAGGCGATATTTATGGTGTTGTGAGTACAAACGCTTTAGAGCTAGGTGTTGATATCGGACAACTTCAAGTTTGTATTATGACTGGATATCCTGGAACGATAGCAAGTGCTTGGCAACAGGCAGGAAGAGCAGGAAGGCGTCATAGTGAATCTCTCGTTATCATGGTAGCTAGCTCAAATCCTCTTGATCAATATATCATCCAACATCCAGATTATTTTTTCAATCGCAGTCCGGAAATGGCGAGAATCAATCCTGATAACTTGATTATTGTGATTGATCATATGAAATGTGCAGCATATGAGCTTCCGTTTACAGAAGGTGAAAGTTTTGGTCGTTTTGAAACAGAAGAGGTCCTTGAGTATTTAAGTGAGGAACGAGTACTGTTTAAAAATGGAGATAAATGGTATTGGATGAATGACTCTTTTCCAGCCCATAATATTTCACTTCGATCGGCTTCACAAGAAAATGTTGTAATCATTGATTATTCAGATATCGCAAATGTAAAAGTGATTGGAGAAATGGATCGTTTTTCTGCCTTAACTCTTTTGCATGAGGAAGCAATCTATCTGCATCAAGGGATTCAATATCAAGTAGAAAAGCTTGATTGGGAGGAAAAAAAGGCGTTTGTCCGTGAAGTCGCAGTTGATTACTACACGGATGCTAATTTAGCAGTTGAACTAAAGGTGCTTGAAGTGGATAAGGTTCGCATGAATCAAGAAATGGAAATAGGTTATGGCGATGTTAGTGTAGTGGCTATGGCAACGATTTTTAAAAAAATTAAATTTGAGACACATGAAAATATCGGATCTGGTCCTATATCCTTACCAGAAGAAGAATTGCATACAAGTTCTGCATGGATTTCTTTAAATCGAGAAAGCAGTGATCTTAATGAAGAAAGACTTGATCAAGGATTAATGGGCATGGCTCATGCTTTAAAGCATATTGCTCCGTTATTTGTGATGTGTGACTCACAAGATATTCATGTTGTCCCACAAGTGAAGGCAGCTCATAATGAGAAGCCGACGATCTTTTTTTATGATCGTTATCCAGGTGGCATTGGATTGAGTGAAAAAATTTATGAGGGGATTGAAACCGTACTCTGGGAAACGAAGAAAATGCTCACGAATTGTCCGTGTGAGGAGGGCTGTCCCTCTTGTATTGGAACAGATGCAACGACTAGGACAGTGAAAAGTGATGCAATGAGGTTACTTTCCCTGTTTCAGTCGACTCATCTTTCCTAGGTGATAGAAATGATGTCAATTAAAAATAAATTAAATCGGTTAAAACCACATTTAAGCAATGAAAAAGACAAAATGAAAAAGGAAGAGTCTGCATCTGCCATCAAGAAGGATGAGATTCCGTTTATGGATGTATGGAAGCAAGCAGGGGTAGTGCCTTATTATATGGATAATGACTTTTGTCTTGTTCGAGAAGTATCTTACCCACTAGATACGATACATGGAAAATACCGTTTTGCTGATTTTCTAAAAGCGGTAGATGCTTGGAATAAAAGTAAACGCAACCATCCATTATCTTCTTCTGGTCATCATCCTGAAGATTTATTTTTCTTTGATACAGAGACAACGGGGCTTAGTGGTGGAACAGGAAATACTATTTTTTTGCTGGGACAAGCTAGTGTGAAGGAAAAGGAAATCGTACTAAGACAACATATCCTTCCTCATCCTGGATCTGAAGTACCGCTATATAAAAGCTTTCTAGAAAACATCGACTATGCAAAATTAGTTACGTACAATGGAAAAGCATTCGATTGGCCACAAGTGAAAACAAGGCATACGCTCATTCGGGAGCATGTACCAAAATTGCCGCCATTTGGACATTTTGATCTGTACCATGCTTCAAGAAGGATGTGGAAGCATCGACTTGAACGATTAAAGCTCTCGGTGGTCGAAAAAGAAATATTAGAATTTGAACGCAAAGACGATATCCCTGGCTTTTTGGCACCTATGATTTATTTTGATTTTATCGAACGAAAAGATCCAGAGGGCATGTTGGGAATTATTAAACATAATGAAATGGATATTTTATCGTTAATTACATTATATACTCATCTTTCTTTTCAACTTTTAGGTATAGATCATAAGCAAACGGTAAAAGAAACGTATGAAATAGGTCGCTGGTATTCATATCTTGGTGAAAAGGAAGTAGCGGAGACTGTTTTTTCTAAGTTAGCTGAGGGGGACGAAGAAGAAGCGATAAAGGCAAAGCACGCTCTTGGTTTTCAAGCAAAAAAGAAACAGGATTGGCACACAGCTGTCCTCTTATTTGAGGAGGTTGTCGAAAGAGGTAGTTCGCTTGTACAAATTGAAGCATGTATTGAGTTAGCTAAAATATTTGAGCACCGTTTAAAAAAGATTAAGAAAGCTATTGGATATACTGAAAAGGCACTGGATATTCATTCACAGCAAAGAGGTCATCGGTATGATGAATTAGCCAAAAGAATGACCCGTCTCTATCAGAAACAAGCGGCATTAAAAGAATAATTATGTCTGAAAAGTGTCATTTCTATAATTCCCGTCAATATTCTTAATGAATAAGTTGTTTGGATATCTGTTAAATAGTAAAATAGTGAATTGTATGAAGTCGTACGTAATAAATGAGTGAGGCGGGAAATAATGTATAAAGCAATTTTGTATCTCTTTTTTGTGGTTATTGGTTTAACAGCGATTGTTTTTACAAGCTTTAAAGATAGTTTTTATTCACTATTTTAAGAAGCGGTTATCGTTGACTGAAAAGTAGATTTATTCACTAAATTTAGGTGTATTCATTAGTACAAGATTCTTTCTTTTATCATAGGTTGTTAGTGTAAAGCAAATTATGATGAGAGGAGATAATAATATGCATTGTAGACCTAACAAGGTTTTACCAGCAATTGTTTGTCCGACAAAGTGTTGTGTAAACCATCAATTTGAAAATATCGTCGTTCCAGTTGTCCATCCTTCACACACAACAAATGTTAACCACACGAACTATCAGCATCAACATCATTATCCGCACACACAGTCTGTAGTGAATAATGTAACGAGTTCAGATATTGGTCCTGTTCCAGGGCCGGTCCCGGCTCCAACAACAGGATTTGGACCGGGTGCTGGACCAGGGTTCGGACCAGGATTCGGACCAAGACCAAGGCCGGGATTTTTCAGATAGTGTAAAGCAACAAGGGCTCTTTGTGCCCTTGTTTCTTCATAGATGAGAGTAAATTTCTTTTAAAGGTCCATTTTAGTGTTTTCTATTTAGACATGGTATAAATTAGGTAGGAATAGGGGGATAGGGTTGGTTAAGGTTGCGACAATATCGGGATATAAACCATTTGAACTTGGAGTTTTCGGACAAAATCATCCGGCAGTGCCATACATAAAGAAAGCAATTTGTAATAGTTTGCAAGTGATGCTTGATGAAGGTCTTGAATGGGTATTGATCTCAGGACAGCTCGGTACGGAATTATGGGCAGCTGAAGTCGTTTATGATTTACGTGCAGGTGAATATAGTGATTTAAAGTTGGCTGTGACTACTCCTTTCTTGGATCAAGAAGTGTCCTGGAGTGAGCCAAATAAGGAATGGTATGAGTCGGTTTTATTAGAAGCTGATTTTATTGATTCCGTCACCCATAAGCCATACGAGAAACCATGGCAATTTCGTTTAAAAAATAAATTTCTTGTAGAAAAAAGTGATGCACTTCTTTTGTTTTATGATACAGAAAAAGAAGGTAGTCCTAAGTTTTTGTACGATACAGCACGAAACTATAAAGAAAAATATGATTATGATATTCGTTTAATTCAATTTGATGATCTTCAGACTCTTGTAGAAGAAGAGCACTGGGAATGACTCTTTTTAAAGGCTTTCTATCTTAAATAGTAAAGAAAAATTGACAAAAGACGATATATTCGAGAAAATATACGTGATGATGGGCTATTGTTGAGGTGAGAATAATGCTTTCTGATAAAGTGAAATTAACGGCAAAGGATATATTGGAGAAAGAATTTAAAACAGCGATGCGGGGTTATAAACCGGAAGACGTTGATAAGTTTCTTGATTATATCATAAAAGATTATGAAACGTTTCATCAAGAAATTGAAGAATTACAGCAGGAAAATATGCGTTTGAAAAAGCAAGTCGAGGATGCTGCTAAACGTCCGCAAATGCAAACGCAAACGGCTGGTACAACAAATTTTGATATTTTAAAACGACTATCTAATTTAGAAAAACATGTTTTTGGAAGTAAATTGTACGAGTAACAAGAATTTCCATTGCTAAATTAGCAGAGATTCATTATAATGTTCACTGTGATCATTAATAGCGTTCGGGTAATCGCTGTATGTCTTGAATATGCAGAGGAAAGTCCATGCTCGCACAGGCTGAGATGCTTGTAGTGTTCGTGCCTGGCGAAGTCATAAGCCAGGGCAGCCGGTCTTGTACGGGTTGACGGCAGGGAAAATATCTAAGTCCGATATGGATATGGTATGAATACCTTGAAAGTGCCACAGTGACGTAGTCTTTACAGAAATGTAAAGAGTGGAACGAGGTAAACCCCACGAGCGAGAAACCCAAATTATGGTAGGGGCACTTTCTCAGAGAAAATGAACAAAGAGAAGGACAGATGACTTTTCATCTGTAGATAGATGATTACCACCTGAGTACGAGACTTTGGGTCGCTTGCAGTACAAAGGAACAAAACATGGCTTACAGAACGTTATTAATGACTGATGAATAAAGCTCAAAGCTCTCCCGTATAGGAGAGCTTTTCTTATGATTAAGCATTTTATTCATATGACTATTTTTAGTGAAAAATAGTGTGATTTGCGTTTAAAGTAACTATTATAAGAAATAATGTTAAGATCAGCATTGCTTCTTCATGAACGGATGTTTTTTTGGTACACTGAAAAAGGAAAGAATCAAAAGATCATACATATGAAACATTGATAAAAAATGAAGTAATAGGATAAGGGTGAAATAATGACAAAATATGATTTGATTGCAACCTCGGCGATGGGGCTTGAAGCACTTGTCGCAAAAGAAGTGCGATCTTTAGGCTATGAATGTGAAGTGGAAAACAGCCGTATTACGTTTAAAGGCGATGAAAAGGCGATAGCAAAAAGTAATCTTTGGCTAAGAACAGCAGATCGGATTAAACTAAAGGTTGGAGAATTTAAAGCAACTAGTTTTGATGAACTATTTGAACGTACAAAAGCCTTGCCATGGGAAAACTTCTTGCCTGAAAATGCAGAGTTTCCGGTGTCAGGGAAGTCTGTGAAATCGAAGCTTTTTAGTGTATCTGATTGTCAAGCCATTGTAAAAAAGGCAATCGTTGAGCGGATGAAACATCATTATAAAAGGGTAGGATGGTTTGAAGAGAATGGCCCACTTTTTAAAATAGAAGTCGGTCTTCATAAGGATGTTGTACTACTCACGATTGATACAAGTGGGAGTGGGCTTCATAAAAGAGGCTACAGAACGGGGCAAGGGGAAGCACCAATAAAGGAAACTCTTGGAGCGGCTCTCGTTCTATTGACCAACTGGACTCCAAATCGTCCGTTTGTCGATCCTTTTTGCGGATCAGGAACATTGCCTATTGAAGCAGCTTTAATCGGGCAAAATATTGCGCCTGGATTTAACCGTGAGTTTGTCTCAGAGGGATGGAATTGGATGGATACGAAGGTTTGGGATGAAGTAAGGATAGAGGCAGAGGACTTAGCTAACTATGATCAACCATTAGATATTACTGGAAGTGATATTGACCACCGTCTCGTTAAAACCGCTGAAGAAAATGCATTTGAAGCGGGCTTAGGGGAACTAATTAACTTTAAACAAATGAGAGTCCAAGATTTTACTACATCAAAAGAGTATGGGGTCATCGTAGGGAACCCTCCATATGGGGAACGTTTAGGTGAGAAATCAGCGGTGCAACAGATGTATCGTGAAATGGGACAAGCATTTGCTAAGCTTGATACATGGTCTATTTATATGTTGACATCTGATGAAGAGTTTGAAATGGTTTATGGAAAAAAAGCGACAAAAAAACGGAAACTTTTCAATGGATTTATCCGGACAGATTATTATCAATACTGGGGAAAACGACCACCTCGTGACAAGTAAGAAAGTGATGCCTTTTGTGTATCGCTTTTTCTATTGTCTATATTAATATTAAATGTTGATACATGACCTTTGGTAGATGTGGCTATGTGTTTATTCAGTATGAATCACTTAATGGAGCATACATCAAAGGCATTTAAAGCATCAACAATATTGTTTAACAAAGCCTTTATTTAAAAAATGGGTATATGCCATTCCCTTCTCGATTTTTCTTACTATAATAAATTAAGAGAAAACCTGGAAGATGATCGATGGAGGGAATAAGATGTTTGAGTTCTTTAACTTAGTCGTAATCCCTATAATTATTGGAATTGTAGAAGTCATAAAAAGGGCAGGATTGCCCATAAAGTACTCCCCATTGGTGTCACTAGTTTTAGGCTTGTTTTTTGGGGTTTTTTACGTAGAGTCATTTAAAGCGGGAATTATTATAGGCCTTATGACAGGGCTATCGGCAACGGGTCTATATAGTGGAAGTAAAAACATGCGAAACGGAAAAAAGAAAGAAAGTAAAAAATGAACACTCAAAACATGTATTTCCATTCACCAGTTTGTTATAATAAAAAAGTTGCGAACGAAAGCGTCTTTCAGGGAAAGACGCTTTCGTTTTGAATATAGAAGATAAGCGTCTACTAACATAGCGCTTTCGCTTTTCATATATGGAGGAATTGATATGCAGAATCGTATACCTTTTGAGTTAACGAAAACAGAATCATTTTTTGACCAATTAGGTGATTGGATTGGAGATGTTTTTTATGATTTGCTTCCAGAAGCTGGTTTCGAATTAAGAGATGAACAAATCTATATGGCCTTTCAGCTTGAAAAAGCGTTTAAAGAGAAAAAAGTGATGTTTGCTGAAGCAGGAGTTGGAACAGGGAAAACAATTGTGTATTTGTTGTACGCCATTTGTTACGCTCGTTATACGAACAAACCTGCAATCATTGCTTGTGCGGATGAAACATTAATTGAACAACTTGTGAAAAAAGAAGGAGACATCGCGAAGCTTGAAAAAGCATTAGGATTAGATATAGATGTTAGATTGGCTAAATCGAGGGATCAATATCTCTGCTTGAATAAATTGGATAAGTTTATTATAGATAGTGATGAACCGCATTTCCATAATATTCATGAGCGGCTTCCTAGTTTTATTCATGGGGGACATTCGATGCAGTCCTTCGAACGATATGGAGATCGCAAAGATTATCCCGAACTAACAGATGAACAATGGGAAAAGGTTGGTTGGGATTCTCTTGAGGATTGTTTTACATGTGAAAATAGACATCGCTGTGGTCAAACGCTACATCGTGATTGGTATCGACATGCAAACGACTTAATTATTTGCTCGCATGATTTTTATATGGAACATGTATGGACAAAGGAATCACGAAAACGTGAAGGACAGTTAGCTTTGCTACCAGAACATTCCTGTGTTGTTTTTGATGAAGGTCATTTATTGGAATACGCAAGTCAAAAGGCACTTACCTACCGGTTTAGCGAATCGATTTTGGAGACGTTGTTAACGAAATTATTGGCTAATGATGTGAGAGAAAAAACGCTATATATCATTGAAGATACTATTTTACAAAATGAACAATTCTTTAATGAGTTATCTCAGGTATCCTTTGTGCATGAAGGATCTGACAAGCTAACAATTGAAAAAACAGGTGCTGTAAAGTCTTCCGGAAAACAGCTGTGGGATTTGATTAACTCTCTTGAAGAGGAGCTTGTATTAGAAAGTGAAATGTTTACGATTAATGAGTATGAACTTAGAATTGTCGAAGAATATCTTGAACAAATTTCTTACTCTTTATCGCTATTTTTAAAGGAATTAAATGGTATCACCTGGTTTGAAGATCAGAATGGTGAACGAACTTTAGTCATTATGCCACGACTCGTACAAGAAATTATGAAGGATGAAGTGTTTTCACAAAAGAAACCTTATATCTTCTCTTCAGCGACTCTTTCTGAAAATAAGTCCTACGATTATATTGCTAATTCGTTAGGCATTAAGGATTATCTTTCTTTTACGGTGAATTCACCATTTGATTATGATGAGAATATGACGATTGTAATGCCTGCATTCGCAAAGGATGAACAGGAGGCAAAATGGACCTATACACTTGAACAAATTAAGAAAACGAGCGGTCATACGCTTGTTCTATTCAATACACAGTTAGAATTAACGGCGTTTAAACAGTTTTGTGAAGGGGAAATTTCCGTACCTGTCTATTTTGAAGGAGATGCAGAAATGAGTACACTTGTCTCCCGTTTTCAAAATGAAGTAGATTCGGTGCTTTGTGCGGTTCATTTGTGGGAAGGTCTTGATATACCAGGAGAGGCACTTGAAAATGTTATTATCTTTTCATTGCCATTCCCTCCAAATGATCCAGTATTTACGGCAAAAAGAGAAGCGGTTCTTGATCCATTTTCTGAAGTTGACTTACCTTATATGCTGCTTCGTTTACGACAAGGAATTGGTCGCTTGATTCGAGCGCATGGAGACAAAGGGTTTGTGCATATTTTGATCAACAAAGAGGAAAATAGACATGTGATGGGGGCTGTTGAGTCCATTCTACCAACAAAGGTTTCACATGAATGAAAAGAAACAAGCAACTAGATTTTATATAAATAGGAAATATTTTGAATCAGAAATTTTTTTATCTGTGAGGGTAATCACTCTATCGATAAGCCAAAAAAGGTAAACTAGGCTTATCAAAAGGAGGAGAAGCATATGAGTACATTTGCAGCTACTGTGATGGCGCCAGATTATCCACCACGTGAAAAACATCCTATTATTTTTAATACATTTGATTCTTTACAATCAGGGGAGTCCATGCAGCTCATAAATGATCACGATCCAAAGCCATTATACTATCAATTTATGGCAGAACGCGCCGATCAATTTACATGGGAGTACACTGAAGAAGGTCCTGAAATATGGAAGGTTACAATCAGTAAGAAATAATGAACGATAAACCTATTTCTCAAATTTTTGACAACAGTTATCATGGCTGTTGTCTTTTTTATTAAAGATTAGTTTTAACACTAAATTTAGTGGAATATGTTAATATGATGGAAACTATTTACTATTGGAGGTTATAACATGAGTCAGTCTATTTTACAGATGGAAAAGGACTTTATCGAATATGCGAAAAAAATAAGTGCTTATCATGAAGCTCTTGCACTTATTTATTGGGATTTACGTACAGGCGCACCAAAACAAGGGGTACAGCAGCGTTCAGAAGTGGTGGGAGTGTTATCATCAGAAGTGTATCATTTGTCTGTATCAGAAGAGATGGCCACATACATAACAAACTTATCAAGTGCAGACGCCCAACCGATCATTTCTGAGATAACAAAAAAATTAGTGGAAGAATGTAAAAGGGAATACGATTTCAAGCGAAAAATTCCATCAGAAGAGTATAAAGAGTATGTGATCCTGCAATCAAAAGCAGAAAGTATTTGGGAAGAGGCAAGGGAAAAGGCTGATTTTGATCTATTCAAACCGTATTTAGAAAAGATCGTTGAAACGAATAAGCGTTTTATTGGGTATTGGGGCTACGAGGGCAATAAATACAACACTTTACTCGATTTATATGAACCAGGAATGACAGTGGATGTATTAGATAAAGTATTTAGTGAATTACGAGCGAATATCGTACCGCTTGTACAAAAAATAGCTGATTCTCAACATAAGCCAGTAACAGATTTTTTATTTAAACCTTTTCCAAAGGATAAGCAACGTGCATTTACTGAAAAAATATTAAAACAAATGGGATATAACTTTGAGGCAGGGCGTCTTGATGACACCGTACATCCATTTGCAACAGGGATCAATCGTGGGGATGTACGTATTACAACAAGGTACGATGAATCTGATTTTCGTATGGCTGTTTTTGGTACCATCCATGAAGGAGGTCATGCCCTTTATGAACAAAACATTGCACAAGAGTTAATCGGAACACCACTATGCACAGGTACTTCAATGGGGATTCATGAGTCACAATCACTTTTTTATGAAAATTTTGTCGGTCGTCACCCTTCCTTTTGGAAAAAAAATTATTCATCGCTAAAGCAATTTGCGAATGGACAATTTGATGATGTAAAGGTTCATGAATTTTATCGAGCGATTAATGAATCAAAACCATCGCTTATACGGATTGAGGCAGATGAACTTACCTATTCACTTCACATCATGATTCGTTATGAAATTGAAAAAGGCTTATTTAATGATGAAATTGAAGTAAAGGATCTTCCACAAGTGTGGAATGATAAATACGAAGAATACTTGGGTGTAAGGCCAGAAAATGATGGGGAAGGAGTACTGCAAGATGTACACTGGGCAGGTGGAAGCTTTGGCTATTTCCCATCCTATGCATTAGGCTATATGTACGCTGCCCAATTTAAACAGAAGATGCTTGAGGATTTGCCGAATTATGATCAGTTGCTGCAAGAGGGTAACCTCCTGCCGATTAAGGAATGGTTCACGTCACATATCCATCAATATGGAAAAATGAAAAAGCCACTTGAAATTTTGAATGACGTCACTGGAGAAGGTCTTAATGCAAAATATTTAGTAGAGTATTTAACAGAAAAATACAGTCGAGTTTATCAGTTGAATCGATAAGGAAGAATGAAAAAGGTCTGCAATAAAAAAGGAATTCTGCCAATAACTGAGAGAGTTCCTTTTTTTGCGGATGCCTTATGGCTTTTCCTTATTTATTGCTCAATCATAAGGACGATCGTAAGGTTACCGGCATTGTGAATGGTAACGGGTAAGCGAAAGGCTTTTTCAAATCCATATATTTTTGTTTGTCCAACGAGTACAGTAGGAGGAGTGATATCCATCTCCATCCCTTGCTGTGAAATAAACGTCGATAACGTTCCGGCAACCATATTACCTAGTTCACCAGCAAAGGACTCTAACAGTTCTCCTTCAACCATCATGCCAAACATTCCTTCACCAATTTTCCCGAAAGTCTGCTCGTCCCCATCGATCATAAGTCGCCCTCTCACATCACCGGTCATTCCAATGAGTACACCAACGCCTTTTTGTAAATAGGGTTGAGTAAATAAGGATGGTTTTTCTACTGAAATTTCAAATGGAAGAACGCCTTTTACTGATTCAATTGTACCGTTTAAAATATCGGTTACATGTTTTGTTAGTGCCACTTTACATTCCCCCAACATTCAATCAATTCACCATAATTTTAGCATAATAGCGCTGAAGAATATGCAGTTTTTATAAAAAATTTACTAAATTATTGTAAAAATGAGTCATTTCCTAGTGAAGATGTGTTAGTATATGAATCCCTTATTTGGAGAAAGTAATGGTATGAAACCAAAAATAGGAGAAAAAGAGATGCCAGCCATTATTTCTGTAGGAGAAGCAGTTCCTCCTCATGTGTTAGAGCAAAAGGATGTAAAAAATTTTTCGCAAGAGCTCTTTTCTGAGTCATTTAAAGACATTGACCGATTGTTAAAAGCTTTCCACAATGGACAGGTGGAAAAACGATACTTTGTTAAAAATTTGGATTGGTATAAAGAGAATCATACTTTTTCTGAGAAAAATGATGCGTTTATTGATTCTGCGATTCAACTTGGAACTGCGGCTATTACAGACTGTTTGAACAATCAAGAATTCTTAAAGCGAGAAATTGCTTGTGAGGAAATTGAAGCTATTTTTTTCATCACAAGTACAGGGATTGCGACGCCAAGCATTGAAGCGCGACTTATGAATATCCTACCGTTTTCAGAACGAACAAAAAGAATTCCGATTTGGGGACTAGGTTGTGCGGGTGGGGCATCTGGTTTATCACGAGCATTCGAATACTGCATGGCATATCCTAAGGCAAAAGTGCTTGTTTTAGCGATCGAGCTTTGTAGTTTAACATTCCAGCGTGATGATCTCTCGAAAAGTAACTTAATAGGGACTTCACTGTTTGCTGATGGTGTTGCTTGTGTGCTTGTCACAGGTGATGAAGTAGAGATCGGTCAAATAAGCTTATCGGCATCGTTACCCAAAATAATAGCTACCCAATCAACGATGATGCGTGATTCTCTTGATGTGATGGGCTGGGAAGTGAAAAATAAGGGGTTATATGTTTTGTTTTCGAAAGACATTCCTGCGATTGTAGAAAAATGGCTAAAGCCAAATGTTTCGGATTTTCTGCAGGGTTATCAACTTGCTATAGAGCAGATGAATCATTTTATTGCCCATCCAGGAGGTAAGAAGGTATTGGATGCCTATGTAGAATCATTACAGCTTCATCCATCGATGATTGAATTGTCACTTGAAGTGTTGAGGAATTATGGGAATATGTCATCCGTAACAGTGCTTATTGTATTAAAACAATTCTTACGAAGAGGCAATCCTGGCGAATGGGGACTTTGTACAGCGCTTGGTCCTGGGTTTAGCTCAGAACTGCTATTGTTGAGGTGGGAATAAGAATGTCCATATTTTATCTTTTCTTTCTGATGATTGTGATTCAACGACTCTGTGAGCTAGTTATAGCTAGATGGAATGAACGATGGATGAAAAATAGGGGAGCCATTGAGTTTGGTCAAGCCCATTATCGTCTTATCGTTTTTGTTCATGCGATGTTCTTTGTTGTTTATTTTCTTGAAGTAACGGCATGGCAAACAAAATTGTCAGCCCTTTGGCCTGTTTTACTAAGTATTTTTATCGTCACTCAGGTCGTTCGTATTTGGGCATTGACTTCACTAGGGCATTATTGGAATACAAAGATTATTGTTCTTCCTAAGGCAACGATTGTACAAAAAGGACCTTACCGGTTTCTGAAACATCCAAATTACTTGGTCGTTACAATTGAATTTATCGTCATTCCTATGCTATTTGAAGCTTATTTTACAGCATTCTTTTTTACCATTTTAAATGGAATTATTTTATCCATCCGCATACCAGCAGAGGAGAAAGCGTTAAACGAGTTAACAGAGTATCCAATCTCCTTATTAACGAAGAAACGATTGAATCTTAAAAGTCTCAAAAAAGTTTGATAATATCCATTCTTCTATTGAAAATTATTATCACTCATGTTATATTTTAATTGTAAATGATAGTTATTATCATTACAAATGATAAAAGGATGGTGCATAAATATGACAGCCGTATTAATTGTAATGACCGTTGGTGTTTATTCCTTAGTAATGAAGCATGTGCTGAATCATGTATCAAAACCACATCCAGTTCATAAATAATCTTAAATTACCTTTTTATTTATTATAACTCGTAAGCGTTTCCAATCTTTTTTACCGAAAGGATGCTAAAAGATTATGATTTTGTTAAGTACACAATAAAGCCAAGTATTCTTATGATAAGAATACTTGGCTTTATTTATAGAAAAGATTATTTCTTATTTTCATATCTCATGATTATTCACGATCCATGCAATTTGATTGTTTTTCTGTTAAATAGTGCTTTAAATCATCTTGCACACTGTTTTCAGTAAGCTTAACATGTGAACGATAGGCTGAGCGGCAAATAACGTGTGCCCCCACAGGTGCTGTTAGGAAGACAAAGAAAATACCAAGAAGTAGTCGGATACTAAAATACCCATCAGTGATTAAAAAATAGACAAATGTTCCAACTAAAGTACAAAGCACTCCTAGAGTAGAACTTTTTGATGCTGCATGTGAGCGAGTATATACATCAGGTAAACGTATGAGTCCTATTGCACTCAAGAAACTGAAAAGGGTTCCAATCAGAATAAGAAAGGCTGCGATGATTTCACTTGCTGTTACGCTCAATAACTACACCTCTTTCGATAAATCTAGCAAAGGCAATGGTCCCAACGAAAGACAGAATCCCAAGTAATAGAATAATATCAAGAAAAGCATGGGTTCGAAGAAGAACAGAAACAATCGCAATTCCTGCAATTAAATTAATCCCGATGAAATCTAATGCTTGTACACGGTCAGGTGCGGAAGAGCCTTTTACCATTCGATAAATCGCCGCCAAAATAGATAGGGTTAATAAAACTAATGAAGTAATCAAAATGAAATCAAACATAACGGGTCACCTCCTTAATGGCCTTTTCAAATGCATTTTTTGATCTTATTACGGCATTACTAGATTCTGGGATATCCATGGCATGAATATATAAGACTTTTGCATCGTCTGAAACCTCCATTACGACAGAACCTGGTGTCAATGATATAAGTAATGATAGGAGAGTGATTTCCAAATCATCTTCTAATTCCGTTTCTAGTGAAAATATACCAGGTGTAATGTTAATTTTTGGTCGTATTACTTGTTGTACAACAAGTAAACTAGAAGAAATCAATTCGCGTATAAAAACGAGTATCAATTTTAAGATGGCAAGTAAAGAAAGCAAATAAAAACGGGTTGGAAAAAAACGACGCATACTAAAAACAATAAATACTCCAACTAAATATCCACTGAAAAAGGATAATACGCTCCACTGATCTTGAAAAAACATCCACAATAGAGCAACGGATAAATTGATTAATAATTGTATGGGCAATAGAACCACCCCTTTCAAAAAATAAGATCTTTTTTAAGGTATTGAATGACCATCAAATACGGCGCTAATATAAAGATCAGGATTTAATAAGCCTTCAGCTGCTATTTGAATGTACTCATTAATTCCTTCAGCGCCAAAACCAAGTGCTATTGTGGCAACGGTTAAAAGAACGATTGGGAACATCAGTCCTTTTGTTGTGCCTTTTTCCATTTCCTCACTTAAAATTGTTTCACCCCAAAATCCGTTCATAAAGATTTTCATGACAGAATATAAAACCATTAAACTGGTCAATATTCCAATGGCCCCTAACCAAAAGTATTCGGCTTCAAACGTGCCTCTTGTAATAAAGACTTTACCTAGAAAGCCACTTAGTGGGGGAATACCTGATAAAGATAAGGCAGAGATAAAGAAGATCCATCCTAGATAGGGATGTGTGCCAATAAGTCCACTTATGTCTTTAAGCTTACTAGTACCAGTTAAATGAATAACGATTCCTCCTAAAAGGAAGAGGAGCGCTTTAATAATAATGTCATGAATGAGGTAGTAAATGGATCCAACGAAAGCATGGGTAGTGAAGGAAGCTAATCCTGCGAGGATTAATCCTACTCCAACAATGACATTATAAGTGAGTATTTTTCTTATATCCCAATAAGCTACCGCACCGATGGCACCAAGTAGCATGGTTAACGCTGCTAGTATTCCAATGAATAGGTGTGTGATTTGTTGCTCATGATAAAAGATGAGCGTAAACATGCGAAACATCGCATAAATTCCTACTTTTGTTAGCAAAGCTGCAAACAGGGCAGAGATAGAAGTTGGTGGTGCACTATACGATCCAGGTAACCAATAAAATAAGAAAAGGGCCGCTTTTAGACTAAAGACAATTAAAAATAAGAGGGACACTGTTGTTAATAAACCATCTTGTCCAGCCTCAGCGACACGGACGGAAAGGTGGGCTAAATTTAACGTCCCTGTGATTGAATATAGGTAGGCAATACCTACCAGAAATAGAAAGGAAGAAACGACATTAACGAAAATATATTTTATAGATTCACGTAATTGTATTTTTGTTCCTCCAAGTGTAATTAATACATAAGAGGCAATGAGCATCAATTCGAAACAAACGTATAAGTTAAATAAATCTCCTGTTAAAAAAGAGCCATTTACCCCTGTAATAAGGAATAAAAATAATGGATAAAAATAATAGGATTCTCGTTCTTTACCAATGGAACGAAAGGCGTAAACTAAACAACAGAATGCGACAAGGCTTGTTGTTAGAAGTAGCAAGGCAGAAAACATATCTGCTACCATACTTACCCCATATGGTGCTTGCCAACCGCCTAATTGAAGTGTTTGAATTCCTTCTGTTTGGATTTGCTTCATCAGCAAGACTGAAGCAAATCCGATGGCAATAATTGCTACGCTACTTACTATTCTTTGCAGTTCGATATTTTTTCGAAAGAGAACTAAAATCATCCCAATCGTTAGTGGTATAAGAATAGGCATTAAGACTAAATTATTCATCTTCATTTCCCCTCAACTGTTCCAAATCATCCGTGCCGTATAATTTATATATTTTGTAACCTAACACTAATAAAAGAGCTGTCACAGCAAAATTTATAACAATGGCGGTTAGTATTAAGGCTTGTGGTATTGCATCTGTAAACGAGAGGATTTTCTCGCTTAATAATGGAGGAGAGCCCGTTTTAAGTCCTCCCATCGTCATAATCAGTAGATTAATCCCATGACTAATGACAGACGTGCCTAAGATGATTCTTAACATGTTTTTTGACAAGATTAAATAGGTGCCAATCGCAAAAAATAAGCCGACAAGAATAGACATAATCGTTTCCATCATGAACGATCGTCACTTATCGTTAAAATGATGGTAACAGCGGTTCCAATGACAGCTAATGCAACACCGGTATCAAATAGGAGGGCGGTTGCAAGCTCAGTTTTCCCGAAAATAGGAAGGTCAAAATATCCAAATGTTTGCGTTAAAAAGGGCTGACCAAAGAAGAGTCCCCACATCCCCGTGAAAATCGCAATTAATACACCGATCGCAGCAACATTCTTAAAATCGAATGGGATATTCTTTCTAATAGTCTCAATATCAAACGCCAGAAATAAAAGAGTGATACCTGAAGCAACACTTAGACCGCCTATAAATCCTCCACCGGGATTATGATGACCACCATAAAACAAATAAACGGAGAATGTGAAAATGATAATAACTGCCATTTTCGTAACTGTATGCAAGATGACATCATTTGGTTTCATTTTTATCCCTCCCTGTTAATTGAAGTTTGATTAATGTATAAACGCCTAAGCCTGCAATACATAGAACAGCAATCTCTAACATTGTATCAATGCCCCGAAAATCAACAAGAATCGCATTTACGATATTTTTTGCACCTGCAAGCTCATAGGCATTTTCAAAATAGTTAACAATTGGTTCGAAAAGCTTGTGTCCATTTGAAGCCAAAGCCAGTAATGTAACAATAGTTCCCACACCGATTGAAATAATAAGATTCGTAGCTTTAAAACGCATTCTACCCATATGTTTGCTAAATTCAGGTAGATGATAAAAACATAATAGAAATAGTGCGGTTGTTACGGTTTCAACAACCAATTGTGTAAGGGCTAAATCAGGTGCCCGAAACAGGACAAAGAACATAGAAACAAGATATCCTAGTGCCCCGACTGCAATAAGGGAGACGATTCTTGTTTTTGACAGTAGCACGGTAAATGCGGCAATCATCATTGCAGCAATTAGACCACCTTCATAGAAATTAATGGGTGCATCCTGTGAGGAATCAAAGGAGATTCCGGTTAATAACCAACTTGCACTACCGAGTACTAGAATGAAGAAGGCAAATATATAAATGAAGTAGCTTCGAATAGAGCCATTCATATAACGATTGGTTAACCCGAATGAAAATGACTCCATTTTAGTAATTCCTTCATTATATAGGTTATTCAGTGTTAATGCCTTTGGGTAATAGCGATAAATAACAATCCATTTTCTAATATATCGGTACATGAGAGCACCAAGGACAATCACTCCAATGGTCATAAATAATTCTGGTGTCCAGCCATGCCAAGCACTAATTTTTATGTCGATCCCACCATTCCCCACATAGGTGGGTAAGATAGAAGTAAAAGCAGGCTGAATAATATACTTAGCTAGCACATTCGGGAAAAAGAAAATAAGGATAACAAAAACTATTAGAATCATTGGTGGAATCAACATTCCAATTGGAGGCTCATGAGCACTTTTTTCAAGTTTTGTAGGTTGATGCTTCCCTGTAAACGTCTTAAAGACAAGGATCATACAGTAAATAAAGGTAAAGACACTGGCTATCCAAGCGATAATGGGAAATAGGATACCTAATGTGTCCATGTTAAACACATTTAATTGGGAAGCATTTAACAAACCAGTAAAAAACATTTCCTTACTTAAAAAGCCATTAAATGGAGGTAAGCCTGCCATTGAAAAACTACCAATAAGTGTCAGTGTAAAAGTGATTGGCATGAGATTCATGAGTCCGCCTAACTTTCGAATATCTCGGGTTCCGGTTTCATGATCAATAATCCCAACAAGCATAAAGAGAGAACCTTTAAACGTTGAGTGATTAATCAAGTGGAATATGGATGTAAAGACTGCTACAGCATACACTGTTGATTCGTCACCTAATCCAAAATACATGGAGGCAGATCCTAAACCGAGGAGGCTCATAATTAAACCAAGTTGACTTATGGTGGAATAGGCCAGTAATGCTTTTAAATCTGTTTGTTTCACAGCATTAAGAGAACCATATAGTAAAGTCAGAATTCCGATTCCTGAAACAAGCCAAAACCATTCTGCATGTCCGCCAAAAATAGGTGTGAAACGAGCCACTAAATAAATTCCTGCTTTCACCATCGTTGCAGAATGGAGATAAGCACTAATTGGAGTAGGAGCTTCCATCGCATCAGGTAACCAAATGCTGAATGGAAATTGAGCAGACTTTGTAAAGGCCCCTACAAGAATTAAGATCATAGCTGGAAGAAATAATGCATTTGTCTGAATTCCTTCTACTAATGTAATCATTTCACGAATACTGTATGTACCTGTCATCATCGCCAGCATAATAAATCCCGTTAGCATAACGAGTCCGCCAAAAACGGTAATCAGTAATGATTTTTGTGCACCATAACGAGATTGTTTTCGTTGGTACCAGTAGGCGATTAATAAAAAGGAAGCGATGCTTGTTAGTTCCCAAAATACATATAATACTAGAATATTATCAGAGAAAACAACACCGAGCATTGCACCCATGAAGAGCATTAAATACACATAAAAGTTATGAAGTGATTCACGCATTTTTGACATGTAATAAATAGAATAAAGGATAACTAACACACCAATTCCTGTAATGAGTAAAGCAAAAACAAGCGATAAACCGTCCAAGTAGTTTGTGAAATTAATACCGAGAGAAGGTATCCAAGGTAGAGTGTGTTTAACCATGTTTCCACTAGAAACAGCAGGGATATAGGTTAATAAATAGATGAATATGAGTAATGGTATTGGAAATACAAACCAACCCGTATGAATACGTGGTATAAACAACTTATACAGTATGGGAATAAAAATGGTAGTGATAAATGGAATGACAATCATGATTGGTAACCAAGACAAGCAGGTTCCCTCCTTTTTTCTTTATAGTCATTTGTGGGCTTATTATTAACTGTGAAGTCTCTAATAACTCTTCACTTTTTATGAAAATGATTTATGTTAAATATTCATTCATTAATTTTGAGTTTAGGCATTATTGAAGATTTCTTTATAAAGATTGACTGAAGTTGTAGCATAAGATATAGTCGTACATAGCTTGATAGAATAAGACTTGTTTTTTACATTGATATTGAGGTGACCATAATAATGAAGAAAATAAAAGGTCGTATGGACGAAAGCATCCTCGTCTGCGTATACTATGGGCCAAATGGTGCGCGACTTATTCAGCGTGGGTGTAAGATAGCGAGTATGCTTGATTGCCCACTCTATATCTTGACCATTGACCGGAAACCTTTTGATGAACTGGATGCTGAGAAATCCTTCTATATTAGTAGTTGGCAACAATTAGCGGAAAAGCATAACGCTGAAGAATTTATTGTTTTGGATAATGAAAAACGCCCTATTTCAAAAGTGATAGCAGATGTAGCTAGAGAGAAACATATTACGCAAATTGTACTCGGTCAAACCGCTCAAAGTCGTTGGGAGCAAATGACAAAGGGTTCGATTATTAACACGTTGTTGCAGGAGATCCCATTCGTAGACCTTCATATTATTTCTGTTTCTCGTTCAGTTAGAGATCAAGAAGGCCAGTTTGAGAAGGGGGTTCGTGCCTATCTTGTGAAAGAAAACGAAGAATACCGTATTCGATTTAAACATACAAAGAATGCTGAATTTGAAGGGATTTTCTTCAAGGATATCGGTACAGATTTTAATAATGGTTTGTTCAAATTTATGAAAAATAAAGAAACCATATATGTTCATGTAACAGAGGACTATGTTAAAGATTTTACAAATGTAAAAATAACTGTCCCTGATGAAATAGATGATATTTAATCATTAGATTACTAGCAAATAGATTGTTTTAAACCTTTATTCTTCTCCTCATATATTCACATGGGGAGATTTTTTATTAAAAGGGTGGGTTAGTTTAGGTAGCTTTCAAATATTTAAAGGTTGACATCTACTTTTATGAGGTGTTTTTCATATTTATCTACTCCTAAGTAACGTAAAGTTTCTGCTGGTGATTGATGATGGTAGATAGACATTAGGATAGATATGGCAATTCCTTTGCGTAAAGCATGATAGCCGAACGTTTTTCGGAGGGTATGGGTGCCGATCTTTCCTATAATACCCGCTTCTTTAGCAGCATGATTAATAATTCGATAGGCTTGCTGTCTTGTAATCGGTTGATCATTCTTTTTTGATTTAAAAAGAAAATCCTTACTACTATAATTGAAACGAGATAAGTAAGTTTCGAGTACTACTTCTACCCGACTATTTAAATAAAATGCTTGTTTTTCTTCGCTTTTCTCATCCTTAATATAAAGAAATTCCTTCATTTGTGTTCCATCCCATACATCTTCAACTTTTAAGAAAAGTAAATCACTAATTTTAACACCTGTATTAATGCCCAATACAAACAACAATAGATCTCTTTGTGATTGTTTCTGTAAAATGACTTTTATAGCATTGATTTGTTCGACATCTTTAATGGGATTAACATATTCCACGGGACATCCCCCTAAAATATAATGTTACATAATAATATATTATCAGAAAATAAGTAACATAACAACTTTTAAATGAACAAATAAACTGAAGAGTCGGATTATCCACTATTTTGAATAAAAAAGGAATATGTACATAAAACTGTAATAAAAAATGAAAAGTGTTATGGTCATTTGGTCACTCTAAGTCCATACAAGAAGAATGAAAGGGTGAGGCAAAAAGGTGAATGTAAAGTTAGGTACAATTGAACAATTTGAAGCACTGAAAGAGTTCCATCAAAATCATACATGACTCAAAGAGGGATGGCTAGAAGATGAAAAGGTAATGGGAAATGAGGTATCATAATCATGAACGAGTCAATTGGGAAAGACGTTGATTATTATATGAAGAAAAACGAGTAAGATGGTAAGTTTGATAACTGAGAGACAAGGACGTGAGAACATGTCAGAGACAGATATGTCGAAATACGAAAAGAAAATTATTGTTCGCAATATAAAGATGGATGATATTGATGAAATTATGAAGTTATGGAGCCAGTGTTTCCCCGGTATGGTGCCGTGGAAGCGAGAACAATTGGAAAGTCATATTCGGATTTTCCCCGAGGGTCAGTTCTGTGTAGAATATGAGGACAAAATTGTTGGTTCTTGTTCAAGTCTCGTCGTCAATTTTGATGAATATGACGACCAACACACTTGGAATGCAATCACAGACAATGGTTATATTACTAATCATGATCCCGATGGATTTAACTTATATGGAATTGAAGTAATGGTTGACCCAGAATACCGTCGTATGAAAATTGGACATCGTCTTTACGAGGTGCGCAAGGAACTTGCTCGTCAATTAAATCTTCGAAGCATTATTATCGGTGGACGAATTCCAAATTACCATAAATACAAGAATGAAATGACACCACGTGAGTATGTATCAGCAGTTGAGATGCACAGCATCTATGATCCGGTATTGTCCTTCCAACTCCTTGAGGGTTTTATTATTAAACGTATCAACACGAGGTATCTTCCAGACGACAAGGCATCTGATGCTTTTGCAACTTTGATGGAATGGAATAACATTGATTATTTGGCGAAGTCCAGGCGCGTCTATCGCACATCTTTCCCTGTGAGAATTTGCGCCATACAGTATATGATGAAAAAAATTGATTCGTTTACAGATTTTACTCGGCAGGTTGAGTATTATGTTGATATTGCGGCTGATTTCGGTTCGGATTTTGCTGTTTTCCCAGAGCTATTTACAACCCAATTGATGTCGTTTCTCGAAGAAAAAAGGCCAGATCAGGCTATTCGCAGGCTTGCAACTTATACAGATCAGTATATTGAACTGTGTACAGAACTGGCTGTACGATATAATGTAAACATTGTCGGAGGATCGCATTTTGTGGAAGAGGATGAGAATATTTATAATATAGCGTATCTATTCCGTCGCGATGGTACGATTGAGAAACAATCGAAGATTCATGTAACGCCTAACGAACGGAAATGGTGGGGGATTGCAGAAGGAAACGAAATTAATGTATTTGACACGGATTGTGGAAAAATTGCTATCCAAATTTGTTATGACATTGAGTTTCCGGAGCTTGCACGTATTGCCGTCGATAAAGGTGCAAATATTATTTTTGTTCCGTTTTGTACGGACGACCGTCAGGGATACCTTCGTGTTCGTTACTGTGCCCAGGCACGAGCGATTGAGAATCAAGTATATACGTGTATTGCAGGAACCGTAGGTAACTTGACACATGTCGAAAACATGGATATTCAGTACGCACAATCTGGAATTTTCTCTCCTTCGGATTTTGGGTTTGCGAGAGATGGAATTGTAGGAGAATGTGATGCTAATGTTGATACAGTTGTTGTCGGTGATGTGGACCTTGAGAAGTTAAGGCGTTCTAGGAACAGTGGTTCTGTACGACAGTTACGCGATCGACGACGTGACTTATATCGAATTGAATTGAACAACTTAGAGATAGATTAAGTTGTTAAAAGTAGTTATAGATGGGCGAAAGAGTTCTAGTAATAAAGGATACTTAAAAGTGAAGTGAATCAATCAAGTAGGAGCAGAATAAAAAATAGTCCGCACATCCTGAGTTCGATATTAGTGCGGATTTAGGTTAGTATAGTGATGAAAAAAAGAAGCGACGTAATCATCGCTCCTTTTTTCATCATAATTGTAGTAAATTCATTTCGCTTGGTATTCTTCCTTTACGACGGTTACGGTTTAATTGATTGATTTCTTCCATTTCATTTGGGGATAGCTCAAAATCGAAAACGTTAAAATTTTCTTCCATTCGGGAAGGTGTGACAGATTTAGGGATGACGATTGTGTTGTTTTGTAAGTGCCAACGTAATACCGTTTTTGCTGGTGATTTACCATGTGCTTCGGCGATCTTTTGAATAACAGGATCTTTTAATACATCTCCACCTTGTTCAAGTGGACCCCATGCTTCTACAAAAATATCATGTTTTGCACAGAAATCTTTCATTTCATTTTGTGAAAAATACGGATGACATTCAATTTGATTTAAAACAGGTTTTACTTCACACTCTGCTAAAATGCGTTCCAAGTGATCGATGTCAAAATTACAGACACCGATCGCTTTCACACGTCCATCATGATAGAGCTTTTCTAATGCTTTATATGTATCTATATAGCGGTCATATTTTGGAGTAGGCCAATGGATTAAATATAAATCAACATATTAGACTCTCTTCATAGGCACGTAATGTGTTTTCAAAGCCTTGATCACTGTTCCAAACCTTCGTGGTAATAAATAGCTCTTCACGTGGAATAGATGTTTGTCGAAGAGCTTTTCCAACTCCTTTTTCATTTTGGTAAATTATGGATGTATCAATAGATCTGTAGTCTAATTCGAGCGCTTTCACAACAGCGTTAGTTGTCTGGTCATTTTCAACGCGCCAAACACCAAATCCTAACTGAGGCATTTTTAAACCATTGTTTAACGTAACAATATTCATCTAGCATTTCTCCTTTTAGGGATATAAATATTTCCCTTCCGAATATAACAAGGATAACAATTAAAAAATAGATTTTTAAATCCTTTTATATGTAAATGAAGAAGGAAGAAAAAGGTGCTTGGCACCTTTTATAGTACCTTTTATACACGAGATAGAACATCAGCAAATCGCAAAATCGCTTCCCTTATTGATTCCCGTTTTAATCGGGCATAAGTGAAACGAACATATCCATTTGGAGAACCATATACACTTCCTGGCATAAACAGAATTTTGCTTTTGATTCCTTCCTCTACTAACTTTTGGTCATCAACTTTCTGGTTTATTTTACACCAGATGAAAAGACCACCTTGAGGGATGATAAAATCGACTTTTTCGCCTAAAGTGTCTTGTAAAGCAGAAATCATTTCATTTCGCCTTTCCACTAGCTCCTGACGCAGGAATGTAAGATGGTTCGGATATTCAGTCGATTGTAAAAACTGATTCGCAATTAACTGTGGAAAAATACTTAATCCAAAATCAATTTGTTGCCTTGCATCAGCTAAACGGTTAATAACCGATTGAGGACCAATAATCCAGCCAACTCGTAAACTAGAGGCAATCACTTTGGAAAGCGATCCAATATACAGAACGTTGCCACTTCGGTCAAAAGATTTAATCGGATAGTGACCCGCGTCTTCGAAGGATAGTAGGCTAACTGGATCATCTTCAACAATGGGAACTCCTAACTCTGCTGAAATTTCCAATATTTTTTTTCGACGTGTATCTGTAAGTGTGGTCCCAGTTGGACTTTGGTATATTGGATTTAAAAAAATCATACGAATTTGATGTTTGCGATGTAAAGTCACGATATCGTCCGGATTAATTCCATGAGCGTCGACTGGTAAACCAAATATACGCAGACCAGCTGATTGAAACAGTGGGAGTGAATAACAGTAAGAAGGAGCTTCAATAGCGACAGCATCGCCTGGATTAAGCAAACACTGGGTAATGAGATGTAAAGCTTGTTGAGCTCCTGATGTAATCAAAACGGAAGAACTGGTTGTATGAATATTATGATAATCCTTCACATATTCAGCTACCGTCTCACGGAAGGCTAAATGTCCTTGCGGGTGCACATAGCCTAAGTCGTTAGAAAACGTTTGTTCAGTAAAAGAAGCTTGTAAAAAACGAGTTGGAAATAAGTCAGCTGACAATTCACCACTTGCCAAATTAAAGCCATTTTTCATCTGCTTGGCTTCGTCACGAATACGCTTAATTAAAGGGTATGTAGGTAAAAATGAGCCACCTTCTATATACTTTCTCCAATTTGTTACTCCTTTAGGAAGAATCCCCCATTTATGTGTGCTAACACGGGTTCCACTTCCTTTTTTTCTTTCTACTAAACCGGATGCTTGAAGTTCGTCGTACACATGGACAATGGTCATACGATTGACGTTTAATTGTTCAGCCAATTTGCGTTCTGAAGGCAGTAAGCTGCCAGGAGGAAATTCTCCATATGAAATTTTTTCTTCGATATATTCGAAGATTTGTTGATAGAGAGGTTTAGTAGCCTCGCGATTCACTTTCCATTCCATTATTGATCCACCTCTGCACTATTAATCATTGATTGGTATGCTAATATATTTATCCCGTCTTGACGGGCAGTAAAACCCCTACCTCAAGACTTCGAGAAAACCGAGGAAGGATTATTGTTAGGGATCAACTGCCCGTAAAGATCGGCTAAGTGCGATAAGAATTTTCTTTGGGCTTGAGCCCTTAGAAAATTCAATCAGGCTCCGCGTGACTAACTATCAGTAGGGGATGAAGAAAACCCTACTGATAGTTAGTCTTCTTTATAATTGGATTAGTTCTAAATAATCCGATTGGATGAGTACAAAAAGAGTTTTTTGATTTATTATAATAATTACAGATTAACACTAAACGATTTTTATCGAAAGGAGATAGCAATGAGAGAGAACCATTTACGTACAAATCTTAAAGATTTACGTCAGAATCTAAATGTAAATACAATTAGCGCCGGTTTAGTCTCAGCTATTTTTGGGTGTACGGGCCCAGCATTAATTATTATTGGAGGCGCTACGGGTGGCGGATTGACTTATGCTCAAACGATAAGCTGGATATTCGCTGTTTATTTTTTTAGTGGATTACTTGGTATATTTTTAGCGCTAAAGTATCGTCAGCCGATCTCAGGTGCACATTCCATTGCAGGAGCTGTATTAGTTGCGGGGTCTTTAACCCATTTTTCATTAAATGAAGCAATAGGGGCTTATCTAGTAGCTAATATCCTTGTGATTATTCTTGGTGCATCAGGCTTAATCGACAAAGTGATGAAATGGATACCGCTTCCAATTGTCATGGGGATGATTGTTGGAGTGATGATCCGTTTTGCGACGGAAATGATCACATCTGTTACCCTTTCACCATTATTAGCAGGTTCAGCTATTCTAGTGTTTTTACTTTCATCAAGATTCTTTAAAAAATTCCCACCTGTTTTATCTGCTTTAATCGTAGCTGTTTTGTTGGCTATCTTTACAAATGCATTTCAAATTCAAAATATTCAGGATACATTTGTACTTCCACAATTAGTGATGCCAGTATTTAGTCTTGATGCTATTGTATCAATTGGTATTCCACTTGCGTTGCTCATCATTTGTACAGAAAATGCTCAAGCAACAGGGGTATTAATGGCTCAAGGGTACAAGCCACCGAATAGCGCAATGGCTACTTACGGTTCTATCGTTGGTCTTATCGCTTCACTCTTCGGTGCTCATGCGATCAATATCGCGGGACCAATGACAGCTATTTGTTCGGCAAAAGAAGTAGGAAAGAAAGAAAGTCGTTATGCAGCATCGGTTGCGAATGGAGTGTTCTTCTCTATTTTTGGCCTATTTGCAGCACTAGTTGTTCCATTTGTTATCGCTATGCCGAGTGTGATTGTTACTGTAATAGCCGGACTAGCGATGTTAGGTGTTCTTATCAATTCATTAAAAACAGCTTTTTCCGCTAGTAAATTTCAAATGGGTGCTTTTTTTGCCTTAATTATTGGGATGTCAGGTGTGAATTTTTTCAACATTGGTGCTCCATTGTGGGCAATTATCGGAAGTTTATTCGTTTCTTTTTTAGTTGAAAAAGACCATTTTACGTTTCGATCAAAGCCAGATAAAACGAAAGACGTAAAAGTAGAAACAAGTGCTTGAAATGGGTGAGATAGTCTAACTAGTAGATTCAAATCTTCATACCCCTTTGCATTTTAATTATGCCTATGGATTATAACAATAGGTTTCTGTTTTTTATGATGATGAAAAGATTCTTTAAAGTGTCCGTTATTTAGCAAAAGTTAAAGGTGAATATAACACATTTGAAGGAATTAAACGAGCGTAGCAACTATGTACAACATCAGTGGTAAGTGATTGATAGAATGTAACGATTATCATTGTGTATGTAGAAGGATACCAAATCTAACGAATGTGGAGGGGTAAACATGCGAGCTCATGAAATCATGAAAAAACAGGTAATTAAAGTGAAGGAACACGATAGTGTACAATCAGTTATTAGGAAATTTATGGAATACGATATTAGCGGTCTTCCTATTGTTAATGATAGGAATAAAATTGTTGCCTATATCAGCGATGGAGACATCATGCGTTTTATCGGAAAGCCTAATGATATTGTCATTGGTACACTTTTCTTTGCACAGGCATTCAAAGTGGATGAAGATGAGTTTGAGGAAAGGGCACAAAAAGTAAGGGAATTAAACGTTATGGAGATTGCTCAAAAAACGGTATATAAAGTTAAATGGGATGAGAAAATCGAGAATATCGCAGCGATTTTAGGGAAAAAGCAAATCAAAAGATTACCGGTAGAGCGGAACGGAGTATTAGTTGGTATCATTAGTAGAGGGGATGTTATCAGAAATACCTTTAAATCCTTAAATACGTGTTTAAAGCAACCAGCATTGAAAACACAAAGTTGTTAAGTAACTATAAACGAAATGGCTGTGTTAAACAATCGTGTTGATGCTCCAATGGACTTTGGTATACGCGTCCATTAAGTGATTCATACTGAATCAAACACAGGATCACATATAAAGGTCATTTATCAACAATCATCATGAAGAACACAGCCAACTAAATAGTAATAGCTATTCAAGGGTTACATTCACTCAACGAGAATCCATAAAAAAAGTCGATTCTTCTCTTGATATGCTCCCGATAAGGTAGACAGATGAAAAAATAAAAATCTGTGTACTGGAGGGGAGCTTTTTTTATGGATTATTTTAATTTTCTAAATATCGATATAGGGTAGATTTACTAATTCCTGTTTCATTTTTGATCTCAGCCAGAGTATACTTTTTACTTTGATACATCGTAATAGCACGATCCACATTTTCGTCAGATTTTCTTGGTCGTCCTGTAATAACTCCCTTTTGTTTTGCTTCATATAATCCTTTTTTTGTTTTTTCACTAATGACATCACTTTGGAATTCTACAAGGTGTTTGACGGTGTTTTTGAAAAAATATCCAGAATCATTACTTGTATCAACCCCCTCTTTAAGAGATTGAAAATAGCCGCCTTTAGCGTCAATAGCATCTAATAGCTCAACTAGATGTCGCGTGGAATCAGCAAAGGTAAAAAGTTTAGTAACGACTATTTTATCTCCTTGATTAAGGTTGTCGATCATATTTTTCAGCTTTATTCTCTTTTTTGCGGATGAATGATCCTCTATGATAATCGTGTCACAATTGGTTTTTGTTATATTCTGATGTTGTATTTCACAGTTTAGGTCTTCTTGAAAAGGTCTAATATACCCAATTAACATTGCACACTCTCCTAACTGTCCTTACTTTTTATTCATCATACCATAAAATTCATATCTAAAATAAATTTAAAATGGTTCGTTTTTGGGAAAGTAGATAATTTCCTCTTACTATTGAATTTTTCGAACTCTGACTTTTAGGAGATTTAAAAGTTTAAAAATACATCTATACACTTAAGGTAAATAACATATGACAATGTAAGGGGTGAAGATGTTTAGTTTTTCAAGATTTATTTTTATTTTATGAATTATTAAAAATACTTTCAGTTTTTTAAGTAGGAAATAGACATAAAATCGTTTAAAATAGTGGGTATATTGAAAAAACAAGGGGATAACAATTCATGGTCAAAATTGGAATACAACAAGAGACAGTGTTATTAAGTGGACAAATAGCAGCGCTTTATGAAAAGTTTTATCAACAAGAAAATGTACAGTCAGCGGAGCGAGCAAAGGATTTAGCGATTAAACTTGAAAGGCAAGAATACTCTATTGCTTTTTGTGGTCATTTTTCAGCTGGAAAATCGAGTATGATTAATCAGTTAATGGGCGAGAATATTTTACCTTCAAGTCCAATACCAACGAGTGCTAATCTTGTGAAAATCAAGTCAGGGGATGATTATGCCAAGGTTTTTTTCAAAGAAGACCGTCCTCGTCTGTACCCTGCTCCATATGATTATGAAGCAGTGAAATCATATTGTAAGGATGGAGACCAGATTCAGTCAATTGAAATTAGCTATTCAAAAACGTTAATTCCGAAAGATACCATTATTATGGATACACCAGGAATTGACTCAACAGATGATGCTCACCGAATTGCAACGGAGTCTGCCTTGCATCTTGCGGATTTGGTTTTTTATGTAATGGATTATAATCACGTTCAGAGTGAATTGAACTTTTTATTTACAAAAGAATTGACTGAAGCAGGTAAGGACGTTTATTTAGTCATTAACCAGATTGATAAGCATCGCGATGAGGAATTGAGTTTCACAGAATTTCAGGAAAGTGTCAAAAACTCTTTTGCTTCATGGGGCGTAAAACCAGCAAAAATTTTCTACACTTCTTTAAAAAAGTTAGATCATCCGTATAATCAATTTGCGATTTTGAGACAATTTATGGAAGAAAAAGTGGGGGATCGGTTGCATGCCTTACCTGAATCTATTTTTCAATCGTTAAAAAAACTAGTTGAAGAGCATAGGACCTTTTTAGCTTCAAAAGATGAAGAAGAGATTAATAAACGGAATCAGATCCTTGCAGAACTTTCGGAAGAGGAGAAGAGGAGCCTCCCAGAAACAGTTGCGGAAATAACCACTAGACTAGATGAGTTACATGGTTTACTCAAACGTAAAGAAAAGAGTATGTATGATGAGATTGATCGTGTATTAGATAATGCGTATTTAATGCCTTTTCAAACAAGAGATTTAGCTGAACAATATCTTGCCGCAAGACAACCTGATTTCAAAGTGGGGTTATTTTTTTCAAAGCAGAAAACGGAACAAGAGCGACAGAGTAGGCTGGATCAGTTTTATACTGACTTTGCAGAAAAAGTCACATCGCAAATCGATTGGCATATGAAAGAATTGCTCATAAAAATGTTGAGAGAAAGTGAAGTTGAAGACGCACAGTTGTTGGAAGATGTACAAAGTTTTCAAGTTCATTTTGATAAAGAATTACTAGTGAATACGGTTAAGACTGGTGCCCGTTTATCTGGTGATTATGTATTGAATTATACAAAGGATGTTGTGGATGCGATTAAAAGAATAGCGAAAGACCAGCTAGCACCCCATCTTTCGGCTTTCTTCAATCATCTAAAGGGAAAACAAATCGAAAAACAACAAAAGCTTGAGAAGGAATTGTCACGACTTAATGTTTACTTAACCGCATTTAAAGAAATTGCTGAGTTTGAAGAAAAGCAAACAATTGTCAATATTCAACTTGAACAAATAGTAACAGGACATATAAATGTCGAAGCTTTACAAGATCAGGCTATAAAATTAGCAATCGATGAAACAGAAGAGGCAGAAGTAATTGTTACTAGTGTGGAGGAAAATGTGAAGGCTGGTGAAAAGGTAGCTTCGAATCGTTCGGCTCGTCCGGTTGTTGAAAATGATCAGAAGAATCATTTGGAGTTAGATCGACTTATTCCTAGTTTACGGTTTGCCTCGGATCAAGTAAAAAGCGTGCCTGGATTTAAAAAAATAGCGGAAGAACTTAAGCAAAAAGCAGAAAGGCTTGAGAATCAATCGTTTACAGTCGCTTTATTTGGTGCTTTCAGTGCTGGAAAGTCTTCGTTTGCTAATGCTTTAATCGGTGATAAGTTATTACCAGTTTCGCCTAATCCTACAACGGCAGCTATAAATAAGATTATGCCGGTTGATTCCGAACATCATCATGGGACTGTATTAGTAAAGTTAAAGGGCTATGATACGTTAATGGAAGATGTGAATCGATCATTAGCAGCGTTTGAGATGAAAGCGAACACCCTCGATGATGCAGTTTCTTTTGCTCAACATGTTATTGGGAATAGGAGTAATGTTGATGCCTTTGAGAAGACACATCTTGCTTTTTTGCAAGCGTTTGTTCGTGGGATTGATACTTATCGGAACACGTTAGGGGAGACGATTCATACCAATTTGACCGAGTTTTCTGGTTTTGTTGCCAATGAAGAGCAATCATGTCTTGTAGAGTGGATTGAAGTATACTATGATTGTCAATTAACTCGAAAGGGGATTACGCTCGTTGATACTCCAGGAGCCGATTCGATTAATGCTCGTCACACAGGGGTAGCTTTTGAGTATATTAAAAATTCGGATGCGATTCTGTTTGTCACGTATTATAATCATGCTTTTTCAAAAGCAGACCGTGAGTTTTTAATTCAATTAGGGCGCGTCAAAGATACGTTTGCACTTGATAAAATGTTTTTTATTGTAAATGCGATTGATTTAGCGCAAGACGAAGAAGAAATGAATGCGGTACTTGACTACGTGGAAGATCAACTTGTGACTTATGGGATTAGACAGCCTCATTTATATCCAGTTTCAAGTTTGCAGGCGATAAAAGAAAAACTTGAGAGTGGGCTGACAACCACTTCTGGTATTGGACAGTTTGAAGAACGATTTTATTCTTTTATCGAGCATGATTTAATGGAGATCGCTGTTAATTCGGCAAAATTGGAGTGGCAGCGAGTACTCTCGCAGTTACAAAGCTTTATTCATTCTGCTGAGGCTGATCAAGAAACAAAGGCAAAAAAACGAGTTTTACTAGAAGAAGAAAAAGAGCAATTGATTGAACATATTCAGAATCAACCTAGTACAATTTTACGTCAAAGATTAGAACAAGAAACAGATGAGCTTGTCTTTTATATAAAGCAACGTGTATTTTTACGATTTAGCGACTTTTTGAAGGAAGCTTTCAATCCAGCACTGCTGAAGGATGACGGTAGAAATTTGAAGAAAGCACTGCAATCTGCACTCGATGGATTTCTAGGAGATTTTGGTTATGATTTTGCTCAGGAGTTACGGGCAACGACATTACGAATAGAAGCTTTTATTATAAAGCTTTTAGCACAGACTGATCAATCGATCATTACTGCGTTACAGGAACACAATGCAGAGCTTTCTTTTAGTCCGTATGAGGCAGGGAAACCAACAAGTATTGATTTCCAAACAGCTTTTGTTACGCTGGATCAGCAAAGGTTCAAAAAAGCACTATCTTATTTTAAAAACCCAAAAACATTTTTTGAGAAAAATGAACGCAAGCTCTTAAGTGATGAATTAGAAGTGAATTTAGAGCAGCCAGCAGAGGATTATTTACTAGAAGGAAAAGAACGTTTGAAACAGCATTATGGTGAACAGCTGGAAGCACATTTTAGTCTCTTGTTGGCCCGTTTGACAGAGCAGGTAGAAGAGTACTATCAAGGAGCACTTGCCTCTATTTCAAATGAACTACCAATAGAAGAGCTTAAAAAAATTGAAGAAAATCTGGTGTTAGCTACCGAAAAAGGACAGAATTGATATAATTGTATGTGTGAAGAAGATCGTTAGGAATCGAGAAATGTTACACCTAACTCGGTTCCTAATGAAACAAGAACAATGTAATAGAATATGAGGTGACAACATGGATTTTACTATTAGATTAGCAGAAGAAGATCAAGATATTATCAGTGTTCATCAAATCATGTTGGAAGCATTTGCTGAATATGATAGCTATGATATTCCATCAAGTGCTATGAATGAACCCGTTTCTTCTATAAAAAAATTAATTCAAAATGGTTCTGAAAAGGCAATTCTTTGCTTCGTTGAGGAGAAAGCTTTAGGATCTGTTCGCTTTAAAATGAATGAAGACTCACTCTATTTTTCGAGACTATCTGTTGTACCTGAGGCAAGAGGAAAAGGGACTGCTAAAGCCATGATCAAGTGGTTGGGGGAATATGCACAAGAGAAGGGGAAAGATAAAATATTTTGTCGTGTTCGGAAGGATACTCCGCAAAATGTACAGTTTTATCGATCTTATGATTTCGAAATCTCAAAAGAAGAAACGATTATCAATAAAGATGGGAATCTTGTTGAGATCATCGAAATGAATAAAAAGGCTAACGTATTAATAAACTAATTAACTTCGGTGTCAGGCACCATAAAAAGACACTTTCCTTATATCTGTCCACTTGTAAAGAACATATAAAAATGGGAGGGGTGCAATGTTTGCCTAATTCACCCAATCTTCTAGGTGATTACCAATCCTTCTTAAGGTGAATCATGTTATAATAGTGTTCATGTTTAAGTGAACTTGATCTGTTTAGGGAGTGTGAGATGATTGGATTCAAATAATAAACCTTCATTAATGCTTGTCGATGGTATGGCGCTTTTGTTTCGGGCTTTTTTTGCAACATCTGTGTCAGGCCAATTTATGATTAATTCAAAAGGGGTTCCGACTAATGCGGTTAATGGTTTTGTGAAGCATTTTTTTACGGCCGTTTCTTCATTTAAACCAAGCCATGTAGTTGTTTGTTGGGATATGGGGAGCCAAACGTTTCGAAATGAGTTATTTGACGGTTATAAAGCGAATCGAGGCGAAGCACCAGTGGAATTAATCCCACAATTTGATCTTGTAAAAGAAGTCGTAGAATCCTTTGATGTTCCAAACGTCGGTATGGAAGGTTTTGAGGCGGATGACTGTATAGGAACAATTGCTGTACAGGCTAAAGGTGAAGCCAATGTATCCATTTTGACTGGGGATCAAGATATTTTACAGCTTATTGATGATCATATCTCTGTGATTCTTTTAAAAAAGGGCTTCGGTAACTATCTTGTGCATAATCAAGATACTTTTTATGAAGAAAAAGGAATTAGGCCAAGACAAATGATTGATCTGAAAGCATTTATGGGCGATCCAAGCGACAATTATCCAGGTGTTAAAGGCATTGGTGAAAAAACGGCTCTCAAATTGCTACAGCAATATGAACATGTGGATGGAGTTGTCAAACATCTAGATCAATTGACAAAATCTCAGAAAACAAAAATTGAATCGGATCTTGATATGCTTTATTTAAGTAAGCAATTAGCTGAGATCAAATGTGACGTACCTGTTCAATATGATCTTGAACAAGCGACTTTTAAACTTGATCAACAAAAGGTTCTTGATAAATTCAATGAAGTGGAAATGAAAGGACTTTATCGTTTTATCAATTTTGAAAAAGAATTAGCTTAGGAAACGTAACCATATGTTTTTCATCGGAGCATAAGTATAATATATACATCAAAGAAGACAGATTTGGCAAATCTGTCTTTTTTGATGTATTATTTAGTATTTTTCTTTTTTGCTGCGTTTTCGAGTTTGCTTTTTGGTTCTTCTGCGAACTCAGCATCTTGACCGTACCCTTGTGGAGTAACACCAGGGGCTTTTTTTCCTCGATTTTTATGATCGTTTTTACCCATCTTCCTTCACCTCCGAACTTAGTATCTCCATCAAGAATAATTTCACTCTTCATTCTTCACACTAATGATAGAGGTGAAGGATATATGAATAAGGGGATATATGTTGCTTTGTTAAGTATTGGAATGGCACAAGCATTAAAGATACCGATACATTTTGTTAAAACAAGGAAATGGAAACCAGGTTTATTTTTTCAAACGGGTGGAATGCCAAGCTCTCACTCTGCTGGAGTTTCATCACTGACTACTTTTATTGCGTTAAAAAGAGGCACCCCCACAATTGATTTTGCACTTTCACTCATTTATGGACTTATTGTCATGTATGATGCACAGGGAATCCGCCGTCAAACTGGTGAATTAACCTTAAAAGTCAACAGCATGGGTGATCTAATCGATAAAGTCCATAAGGATGAAACGGTAAAATTTGAAGAAAAAACACCTGAAAAGTTAAAAGAAATGCTCGGCCATCAACCCGAAGAAGTTATTGGCGGAGCACTCCTAGGAATAATAACCGGTACAATAGGTCATATAATAACGAAAAAAAGGTAGAAATTTGTCTAAAATTCGGGTAATATGTTAATTGACAAATGTTATCGAGGGGAATGGATAAAACATTGAAAACAGTAGCACAGTATGTCGACTTTCTTGATAGTAAGGGATTTCATTTACAAGAGGATGCAATTAATTTCATCCACTTCGGAAAGCAGTATACGAATGCATCAGATGAATTAACAAACACAGCGATCGAATTAACATTAAAAGCACAAAAAGAATTTGATGGCAGTTTCTACCTTTCATTATTGGAAACGCTTGTAAAAGGCAAAATTAGCACACGTGGGGCTGCGATTCGTTTCATAAAGGATCAAGAACTTATAGCGATCTAATCAAGAAAAATGACTGGGTCATCTGAATTGTTTTTAATTGATTCCACAGTTATATATGAAAAGACGTGCTAATTAATTAGCACGTCTTTTCATATATAACTTTATAAGAAGGATAAAATATACGATTATCCTTGTGCAAATTAATCAACAGTAGCATGACAATCATCTGGCGTTATTGAAAGTTTCGACTTTTCATTTATGTGATTGATGAATCGCTTTTCTTGCTAACTCATCAGCATTTTTATTTTCATTACTTGGTATCCATTTTAAAAAAAATAAGTCAAATTGCTTTGTTAAGTTTAAAGCTTTTTCAAGTAATGGAGTGTACGCTTTGTTTTTCACAAATTCTCTTTCGATAGCTCGATTAACAAGGTCGGAGTCGGTTCGAAAAGACACGGTCTTAAATCCTTTTTGTAAGCAGATCTCCAAGGCCGAGATAAAGGCATGAAATTCCGCTTCATGATTGCTCATGACTGGTAATGGAATAGAGGATCGTTCCACTTGACCGTTTTCTTTAATAAAAACGCCAGCACCACTTGGACCGGGATTACCTGCACTAGCACCGTCAAAATAAACTTCAATCAAATTAAAAAGCCCCCTTTATTGTTATTAGTACAGTATTCAATCAATAGCAAGTGCTGAAAAGGAGAATAATAGAGTGATCATAATATGCTTTCTCTATAATGCCATTAGAATAAAATCTTGAAATCATCATATTATAGGGCATTTACTTAATGAAAAAAGTATAAACTAAATAGGATGATCATAAAAGAGTAAAACTTTAAACATAATGGGAAACTAATTTTACATACTGGATAATGAAAGTGAAAATCTTGATAAATAATAGCAGTGAAGCATGACAGGGAATATATAGGAAATAGCTAATTATGGATCGTTTATAGAGAAGGAGGTCACGAATAGATGAAATATAAAATAGAATGGACCTATAAGTTAAAAGGAAAAGAAGGCATTTATTTTACGTCTGATTGGGTGGATACAGAATTAGCTATAATAGGTGGAGAGGATATTGAAAAAACAGGAAAAGCAAGTGAGCTCATTTTTTATGATGAAATGGGGCAGTCATGGAATTTAAAGGAAGTCAAAAAATTAGTTGTGGAAGTGGAAGAGGATCCCCATGACGTCCTGGTTTATTTTGACGGGGGATTTAACCTAGATACTTATCAAGCTGGACTTGGAGTAGTGATCTATTTTAGACAAGGAAAAAAGAAATATCGTTTACGAGCTAATGAATTAATCGATGAAATGGAAACGAATAATGAAGCGGAATATGCAGCTCTGCATTATGCCTTAAATTTATTGAATGAGATTGGTGTTCACCATGTTCCTTGTGATTTCAAGGGAGATTCACAAGTTGTTTTGAAACAGCTTGAAGGAGAATGGCCTTGTTATGAAGAAAATTTAAACCGTTGGTTGGACCGGATTGAAGAAAGAATGAAGGGTTTAGGACTTAAACCACGTTATCAACCAATTCCTAGAAATGATAATAAAGAGGCGGATAAACTTGCAACACAGGCGTTAGAAGGAAAGACGATTTATAGTAAAATGCAGATTATATAATACAGAATCATTCTGTGTGATTAAAACGAGTTTATAAAATGAATAAAAGAATAACGTACTATAATGAATAGAACAGGTTATACAAAAAATGGAGATGGTAAGGATATGAAGCGTAAGGAAATTTATCATAAAGTGGAAGCGATTATGAATAACTACTGCAACGGTTGTTTTCTTTATAAGCAAAATAGAAAAGACAAGGGGCGTAGCTCTGCTCATCGCTTTTGTATTTCATCGTGTACAGTAGGTGAGAAACTGAGACAATATGGTGAAAAACTTACACGCTGATATGATGATTATAAAATAAAAAAGGCTGACGAAATTTCGTCAGCCTGGAGTATCATTCATTGTATGGTATGATTACAGTTTTGTAACATTAGAAGCTTGTGGTCCACGGTTTCCTTCAACGATTTCAAAAGAAACTTCTTGACCTTCTTCTAAAGATTTGAATCCTTCACCTTGAATAGCAGTGAAGTGTACGAATACATCGTCTCCGCCTTCAACTTCGATAAAACCGAAACCTTTTTCGTTATTAAACCATTTTACTTTACCGTTTTGCATATTAACATTTCCTCCTAAGCCTTTCAAGACACCTGAGCGTCTAAAAAAATAAATATTACCATTATACAAAATATAACATGGCTAAATCTAGAAATAGCGGAAATATATTCTGTTAAATGATGACTACATTATACATAAAAAACCGCTTACAGTCAAGGTTTACATATGAAATTACAAAACATTCAACATAGCAAAAAACAAGAAAAACCCACCTCAAACAAACATCATATGTTTATTTGAGGTGGGTTTTTAAACGGCTCATGTTATTATATAAAAAATAAATCGAGAATAAATTAGCTATCAACAAAGATGTTTAACTGTGAATGTTTGCTAGATACAGAGGAGCTGTTGGACAAACAGTTCTTTTTTCACTTTTAATGACATGATAAAACAAAAATTCATTTCCAAGTTACATAGATCGTATAACTTATGCTAGAATGAATCAGTTATAATCATATCCATCACTTTAAAATAATAGGGAGATCGCGCAATGAAATTAATAATTGCAGAAAAACCTGACCAAGGACTTACGCTTGCATCTATTTTTAAAACGAAAAAATCGCAGGGCTTTGTTGAAATTCTTCCAAATGAAATTTTTACAGATGGAGCCTATGTTACTTGGGCGGTTGGACATATATGTCAACTAGTGGCTCCAGAGCAATATGATCCTCAATGGAAAAAGTGGTCGCTTTCAGCACTGCCTATTATTCCGGATCAATTCAAATACGAAGTAACAAAAGATAAAGTAAAGCAGTTCGCTATCATTAAAAAACTTCTCTCCAATCCACAAGTGAATGAAGTGATTCATGCAGGAGATGCTGGGAGAGAAGGTGAGTTAATTGTCAGAAATATACTCCGAGTAACAAATGCCCGTGTACCCATGAAAAGATTATGGATCTCCTCTCTTACACCAAAATCAATTAAAGAAGGATTTCAGTCCCTTTTATCTGAAGCTGATACAAGAAATTTGTATTATGAAGCATATACACGAGCCTGTGCCGATTGGGTAGTTGGAATGAATGCCTCAAGGTTATACAGCCTCCTTCTACAACAAAAAGGCTTTTCAGATGTATTTTCTGTTGGTAGGGTTCAAACTCCAACACTTGCTCTAATCGTAAAAAGAGAGCAAGAAATTGAAAAATTTGTATCAGAACCTTTTTGGGAAGTACAAGCGGATTTTAATATGGAAGGAAAAAAATATAAAGGGAAGTGGGGGAAAGACGGAGAAACACGTATTAAAACAAAGGAAATGGCAGAAAAAATTGCTCACTTTTGTGAACAAAAACCAGCAGAAGTGATTGAGGTACAAGCAGAAAGAAAAGATTATTTATCTCCATTGTTGTATAACTTATCTGCTTTACAAGCTGAAGCAAACCGTTTGTTTAAATTTCCACCCAAAAAAACGTTGGATGTTTTACAAAAGCTTTATCAAAAAGGGATCGTATCTTATCCACGTTCTGACTCTCGGTATGTAACGCCTGGAGAAGCAGACATGTTTCCTGATATTTTGCAAAAAATAGCAGTCATCCCACAGTATGAAGATCTTTTTCCGTTACCAAACAAGTCCATCCTAAATAACAAGCGTTACGTGAATGAAAAAAAGGTAACCGATCACTATGCCATTATTCCCACTGAACAAGTCCCGAATATGGCGGCTTTAAGTGCGGACGATCAAAAACTCTATGATTTAATTGTCAAAAGTCTTATTGCAGCACATTATGAAAAATCAATTACAGAGTATACAACAGTTACTACTCTTGTGGATGAACGGGCCGCATTTCAATCAAAGGGGAAGGTTCAGCTGCAAGAAGGTTGGCGTAAGGTGATCAAACCATATGAAAAGGAAGGAGATCCTATTCTTCCAGTATTAATAAAAGGAGAAAAAGGAAAAGTGGCGAAAGTGTCAGTGAAAGAGAGTAAAACACAGCCACCTAAACGCTACACCGAAGGACAGTTGATTACGTTAATGAAGACAGCTGGAAAACATATGGAAGATAAGGAACTTGAAAAAGTGTTAACGAAAACAGAAGGTCTTGGAACGGAAGCAACACGTGCTGGGATTATTACGATGCTAAAGGATAGAAAATATATAGATGTCAAAAAAAATCTTGTTTATGCAACAGCGAAAGCAAAAATATTAATGAATGCTGTAGGAGACGAAATACTTGCATCGCCAGAAATGACGGCAAAGTGGGAGCAACGATTGAAACAAATCTCGGAAGGGTTCGCTTCACCAAAACAATTCATGGATCAATCCAATAAAATGATCACACATCTTATATCGGTAGCCGTTAAGGCGTCTGATGGATGGACATTTGATGGTGAGCTAAAGGCTTCCTTTGTACCAAGACAATATAAAAAAACGGTCCCAACTAAACTGGGTATTTGTAAACTTTGTGGTGGGTCGGTTATTGATAAAGGTAGTTTTTATGGGTGTTCCAACTACCAAAAAACAGGCTGCCAGTTTACGGTATCGAAAAAAATAAAAGGAAAGTCAATCACACAAAAACAAGTAAAAAAACTGCTCAGCGAAGGCACATCCGATATTATTGAGGGATTTAAAGGAAAGGAAAAAGACTTTTCTGCCAAAATTACATGGGATGAAAAACAGAAAAAAATTCAGTTTTTATTTTCTTGATGGAAAAAAGACTTTCTCAAGGACAAGATCAGAAAGAATAGTAATATAAAAACAAAGAACATAATGTCTTAAAGGGGATTTCTTAAAGAAATGAGAATAAGTAAAGAACAGTTTTCTAAAATGAAAACATCTGCTTATTTTATCAATACTTCACGCAGGGGTGTAGTGGACTCGGAGTCTCTTTATGAAGCGTTGGTGAATCAAGAAATTGTTTATGCCGCATTAGACGTAACAGATCCAGAACCAATTAACCCAGATCATCCACTTCTTTCGTTACCCAATATATTCATTAATCCACATATTGGAAGTGAAACCGTTGAAACGAGAACAAAAATGGCTGAATTGATAGCAGATAATTTGCTGGCAGGATTAACAAAGAAAAGATTACCTCAGTGTGTGAATGATGAAGTGAACTACGTAAATAAATAGGTTGCTTATCAATCTAATAAAAGAATCGAAAAAACCGGATATGAGACTATCCGGTTTTTTGTGCGTATGAAGTGAATAAAGACGAGGTAGAACTTGCTAAAAATTTTTGAAATGGTCATTTTCTTTATAAATGAAATAAAATGTCCACATTCTATTACTTTTTCTCTCTCTAGTAAAAGTTTGTTAACAATTTATTCATATCTACTTAGTAAGATAAAGGTAACTTAATCAATATACATTTACTTTCAAGATAGAACTTGAATCTTATGGGGAGGAAACAAACATGAATGATTATAATGGCCACACTCCTAATTCAATTGAAGCGCCAAAGAAACAAAGAAGACAAGGAAAATCAAGACTAAAAGGGTTTATGAAAACGATCGCAGGTGGAATTATTGGATCTGCTCTTACTTTAACAATTATTCCACACACTGATTATATGGAGGTTTTATTTTCAGCGGTTGAAAACAAAGTAGCGCAAATTTCAGGACAAACTGAGAATAATAGTATTTCATCTGGAGAAATAACTGCGCAAAAAACCGCTACAAGCACTTCAGATGCTACTACATCGGTAGCGGATATGGTAGACGAGGCTTCAAAATCGATCGTTGGGATTGTTAATATGCAAACTCAAACTCAAGGTTACTTTTTCCCAAATTTAAATACGAATCGTTCGAATGTAGTTGAAAGTGGTTCTGGAACTGGAGTTGTTTTTAAAATTGATGGGAACAGTGCTTATATCGTAACAAATAATCATGTAGTTGAAGATGCACAAGAAATTCATATTACTGTATATGGAGGAGAGGAAACGACAGCCGAGTTGATCGGTACAGATCCATTGACAGATACGGCAGTGTTAAAAATTGATGCTAAGTATGCCACATCTGTATTAGAGTTTGGAGATTCTAGTAGTTTAAGAGCGGGTGATACAGTACTCGCGATTGGGAATCCGCTTGGTCTTGATTTATCGAATACTGTGACACAAGGGATTGTTAGTGCGGTTGACCGTACGGTTGCTGTTTCGACATCAGCTGGTAATTGGGACTTAAACGTTATTCAAACAGATGCTGCGATTAATCCAGGAAACAGTGGTGGTGCGCTAGTCAATCTATCAGGTCAATTAATTGGAATGAATAGCTTGAAAATTTCTGAAGATGGAGTGGAAGGCTTAGGGTTTGCCATTCCAAGTAATGATCTTGTTCCAATCATTAATGAAATGATAGAAAATGGTCGAGTGGATAGACCTTATATCGGAGTAGGGTTAGCAAGTCTTGAACAAATTCCACAAACGTATGTACAAAATCTCCCTAATAGTGTGGAAGGTGGAGCGATCGTAAAGAATATTGACCCCAACTCAGCTGCTGCAAAATCAGGACTACAAGTACAAGATGTAATTGTTTCGATTAATGATACAAATGTAAAGAGCTCTGATGAATTAAGAAAATATTTATACACAGAACTTGAAGTTGGTGACAAAGCAATCTTCAAGATCTATCGTGGAAGTGAACAAATGACGATTGAACTTACACTGACAAGCAGTAGTAGTTCGAATTAGGGGAAAAGTGATAGAGTTAAAAGAAATAAATGCGAAAAGTAAAGAGGTAGGAGAAGGAGGAAATAGGAAATCCTGCTTCCTTTTTTTGATTGAGAAGTAGTCCTTTAATTCTCCATTTCGTTTTAGTTTGATGATAATATAGACGTGATTGTTTGATTTTTAGACAGGAGATGGAGTCTTATGAAGATTTTAGTGATAGAGGATAATGAAAGTGTTGCTTCAATGATTGGGATGTTCTTTTTAAAAGAAGGCATTGAGGGAGAGTTTGTTGCAGATGGTTTGGAAGGCTATAGTCGCTACAAGTCAGGTGAATGGGATGCATTAATTATTGATTGGATGCTGCCTGGAATGGATGGGGTTACCATTTGCCGAAAAATTAGAGAAGAGAAAAGCACAGTTCCGATTATTATGTTGACAGCAAAAGATAGAGAATCGGATCAAGTACTTGGTCTTGAAATGGGTGCGGATGATTATGTCACAAAGCCATTTAGCCCTCTTGCCTTGATGGCGAGAATAAAAGCTATTACACGGCGTTATCAGTCTAACAATGGATATCAAGCTGAAAGTGGTCTCTTAAAAACACAACATTTTCAGATTAATAAGGATACAAGAGAAGTCTTGCTTAATGGGGAATCCGTTAAGAATCTAACGCCAAAAGAATTCGATCTATTGTATTATTTCGCTCAGCACTCAAAACAAGTATTTTCGAGAGAACAACTGCTTGAACAAGTTTGGGGTTATGAGTTTTACGGCGATGAACGTACGGTTGATGTACATATAAAAAGACTTCGGAAAAAAGTGGGTACACAGGATCAGCCCTTTTTTCATACAGTTTGGGGGATAGGCTATAAATTTGACGAGGTAGTTGTTGAAAATGAAATTTAGGTATATCTATCAACAAATTAGTAGTCATATTAGCATTATTATTGTAGCATTCTTAGTCTTAAGTTTGTTGTTTGCTCATTATGTGGAAACATTGGTCTATACGAATAAAGCGCAAGAATTATCAGATTATGGTGAAAATATTATTAGAGATATAGAGCGGAGTAGAGACGGGGGAGAACGAACTTTAAATGAGTATAGTCGTGTATTAGATAGCAGGAAAATTGAATATATGATGTTTGATGGAAATAGGAGAATCATTTACCCCACAGGTGGACGGATTTTTTTAAAAGATGAAGAATGGAATAAGATAAAAGCAGGACAGACAGTAACAGTGAAACAAGACCTGAATCGGTTTGATCAAGCGGTTACCTTTGTCTTGTTGCCATATATAAGAAATGGGTTGTTTATCGGAGGAATATTGCTTGCCTCTCCGATTAGTGGATCAAGGGAGATGGTTTCACAAATCAATCAATATTTATTGTATGCTGTTTTAATTGCCCTCATCGTATCCCTATTGCTTAGCTGGTTATTATCGAAAATTCATGTGAATCGCATCAAACGGCTCCAAGAGGCTACTTCTTTAGTATCAGCAGGAGATTATACTGTCAGACTCCCCTCTTCCAACTTTGATGAAATTGGTGAATTAGCGGAGGACTTTAATAATATGGTCCAGAAGTTATATACATCAAATGAAGAAATTGAAAGTCTTGAAAATAAACGACGTCAGTTTATGGCAGATGTGTCTCATGAACTTCGCACACCACTAACGACCATTAACGGTGTGATTCAAGGAATTAGAAATGACATGATACCAGAGACGGAAAAAGAAAAAAGTATACAGTTAGTGAGCAAAGAAACAAATCGCTTAATACGACTTGTGAACGAAAATCTAGATTATGAAAAAATCCGATCGAACCAAGTAAAACTGATGAAAGAAGACATCGAACTGGTTGAAATACTGGAAATCATTCAAGATCAATTAGAAATCCTTGCAGAGGAAAAGAATAATAAGATTGTCGTTGAAGTGGAAGAAAATTTGAGGGTTTTCGCTGATTATGATCGGCTCGTTCAAATTCTTATTAATATTACGAAAAATAGTATTCAATTTACAGAAAATGGAATTATTTCTTTGCGAGGAGCAGCAGGCTATAAAGAAACGATTATTGAAATTGAAGATACGGGCATTGGTATAGATCCAAAAGAAGTAGAAAATATTTGGCACCGTTTCTATAAAGCTGATCTTTCCCGAACGACAAATCCGTACGGACAATTTGGATTAGGCTTATCGATTGTTAAACAGCTTGTTCAGCTTCATTATGGTGAGATTGAAGTGACGAGTGAAAAAGGAAAAGGAACAAAGTTTGTGATTCGTTTTCCAATTAAGCATGTGCAGCATTAACTTATTTTGTTATAGTGGCTCCACAAAAAAGACAAAAATCGAAACGTTGTAATAAGGAATTTGGATCGTGTAAGCCGTGGTGAAAGAAGAGGTTCTTCTTACTTTTCCCACGGCTTTTCCCATAAGATAAAGTGACTCGGTTAATAAAAAGGTATAGAAAAAATAAAATAGGTACTAGACACTTTTTTTCATATCCTATTCAAAGCTTGTTAATCGTTTATTCATAATTTCACGTTAAGATAGAAACAAGCTTAAAAATGAAAGCACGAATAAATGGAGGGACAGAATGCTTAAGAAATTAGCAAATAAAAAAGTGTATTTAGGTTTAGCAGCAGTTGCTTTGATTATTGTAGCAATTGTATTTGGAACTGCTTTTTCAAAAGGTGAGGTAGTAGCAATTATCGATGGTGAATCGATTAGTAAAGATGATTTATATAATGTGTTAGTCAAGCAATATGGAACCGAAACGCTTAGCTATTTAATTGATAATAAAATTGTTGATATCGAGGCAGATAAGCAAAATATCGCAATTTCGGATAAAGAAATCGATGAGGAAATGCAAGTTTATATGGATTCATACGGAGGAGAAGAATCTTTTAATTCGATTTTAGAGCAGTCTGGTGTGTCGAAAGAGGATATTGAGACTGATATTGTTAATTATTTAAAAATCGTGAAACTGTTAGAATCAGATATTGAAATTTCGGATAAAGAAATGGAAACGTACTTTGAGGAAAATAAGGAATCTTATAATGAAGCGGAGCAAGTTGAAGCAAGTCATATCCTTGTTGAAGAGGAGGAGACTGCGAAAGAAGTAAAAGAACAGTTATCAGCTGGAGAGGATTTTACAGATTTAGCGAGGGAATACTCTACTGATACGTCAAACGCAGAAAATGGGGGAGAACTCGGATTTTTTGGACAAGGAGAAATGGTTGCTGAATTTGAAGACGTTGCTTTTTCGATGAATATTGGTGATATCAGTGAACCCGTTCAAACAGATTATGGATATCATATAATACATGTAACCGATAAAAAAGAGGCAACAGAAGCTGTTTATGAAGATCACAAAGAGGAAATAAAACAAATTTTATTTGATGAAGCGATTCAAACAGAGTATACGAGTTGGATTACTGATAAAAGAGAGAGCCTTGAAATTGAGAATACACTAACAGCTAATTAACAGCATTTTTTAGCCCGTCTTAACGGGCAGTAAAACCCCTACCTCAAGACTTCGAGAAAATCGAGGAAGGATTGTTGGGGAAAAGATCCGATAAGTGCGATAAGAATTTTCTTTGGGCTTAGGCCCTTAGAAAATTCAATCGGGCTCCGCGTGACTAACCATCAGTGTGGATGAAGAAAACCCCCACTGATGGAAGTCTTCTTTATGTAAATATAAGATTTAACACTTTATTTATCATTTATTCACCATTTTTGGGCAATCTATCATCTGTAATCAATAAACCAAATTCAGGAGGTTTTTTACAGAATGAGAAGATTGTCTATTTTGTTTATATTGGTTGGTAGCTTGTCTTTGGGAGCCCCATTTTTACAAGTTACTAATGCCACAACCAATCAGGAATTAAGTGAAAAATCGAGCGAAGAATCGTTTCAAAAAGGAGAATTTGAGCGGAATAGTGAGTTTATTCAAAAACGGGCTCAGGAATTAGGGATTGATACAAAAGGAAAGGATACAGAGACCATTCTCAAGGAAATAAAAGCAAATTATATTAAAAAGCAAGCACAAGCACTAGGCATTGATATAGCTGGAAAAGACACTGACACCTTAGCAAAAGAAGTGAGGGAAGTCTATATCAAGGATAAGGCCAAGGAATTGGGAATTGAAACAGAGGGCAAAGAGTTTCAAGAATTAGCAAAAGAAGTGAAGGAAACGATTATCAAAAACAAAGCGAAAGAGCTAGGGATTACGACAGAAGGGAAGGAGCTTCGTGAGCTTGCACATGAAGTACACCAAGCCTCTATTATGAAGCAAGCCAAGGAATTGGGAATAACAACAGAAGGTAAAGAGTTACATCAAATAGCCCATGAGGTTAGAGAAAAAAGAATTATGGAAGCAGCTGAAAAATTAGGAATTGAGACAAAGGATAAAACAACACATGAAATAGTGGACGAAATCCTAGCCAATCACCACGAAAAAGCAAAAAAATTAAAATTATTTCCTTTTAATGGAGAAATGCACTTTAGGTTTGAGGAACCAAAAGAGCATCATTCAGATAAAATGGAGTAAATATGTCTAGGAAGAGACCGGTTAGAGTCAAGCTTTTCTTGAGAGTGATTTTTGTTGTAACCAATGTTGAAAGGAGGTTGACTCATGGCGTGTGAGTCAACCTCTTTGTTGTATCATTAGTTTTATTAAACAATCGTGTTGATGCTTTAAAAGCCTTTAGTATATTTGGCGATGAGTTCTTCATTTGAATAAAACACATGTTGTACACATACTAGAGGGGATTTTTCAGTCTATCATTATTCACATAGCTTTATAATAAGAATAATGATAGCATTTTTCTTATAATTAAGTAATTGGATATTATCTTGTCTCGTTTCTGCTTCTATAGTAATATTTAAAGTATAGAAAGAATGTCAGGGTAGAGCATAGAGGATTACTTCTTTTGAATTGTACTTCTAGTTTCAAAGGAGATCTGGCTCTAATTTGGAGGGGTACAGATGCCAACACCGAGTATGGAAGATTATATAGAACAAATATACATATTAATTGAAGAAAAAGGTTATGCACGGGTCTCTGATATTGCTGAAAACTTATCTGTTCATCCCTCATCCGTAACAAAAATGGTCCAAAAGTTAGATAAAGATGAGTATCTTGTATATGAAAAATATAGGGGATTATATCTAACGGTTAAAGGAAAGAAAATAGGGAAACGATTAGTATACAGACATGAACTTCTTGAACAGTTTTTGCGTGTCATTGGGGTGAAGGAAGAACTTATTTATGAAGATGTAGAAGGAATTGAACATCATCTAAGTTGGGAGTCCATTGATCGTATTGTTGATTTAGTACAATATTTTGAAGAAGATGAAAATCGAGTCCTTGAATTAAGAAAAATTCAACATAAAAACAAAGAGCATCATGAGTAGTTAAGTGAATATTCCTACATGAAAAATCCGCCTTTCAGCTAGAAAAGGTGGATTTTTTCATTTGACATCATACTCAGATGTTAAAGCAGATTAAAATAAAGGATATTCATTAAAAGAACTAATCATCCCAGGTGTTAGATAGGCACTCCCATCATGACCCTCTAGAATATTGACTCCGTCAATATTTCCTTCTTCCACTTCTTGTAATGCTTTCCGATAGGAGATAATTCTTCCTCCTGATGTTTGAAAACTGATAATGTCACCCATATAATTTCGTTGTATCGCCACTAACTGTTCAGCCATTGTTTCTCCTTCTTTCTTTTTGAACTATTCATTAGGTTATATTGGACAAAAATCTTTAGGTTCATTCGATAAAGGAAGAAAATGATTGCTTAACGAATATATAAGGTAAGAGATGAAAGCTAAACAACTAATTGTGTTTTATTAGGTGAGAGTAAATGATTATTATAGAAAAGGTGGCATTAATATGGAACGATATTCAATTCAAGAGTTTGTTAATGAAACAAAACAACAAGATAAAGGAGAAGGGCTTTTTGAATTAGAAACAGCGAGATTATTAGAAATCAATTTAACAGATCAGATATGGGCGAAAGCAGGTGCAATGGTTTCATATCGGGGAAATATTAAGTTTGAAAGAGAAGGTGTCTTTGAACATGGGTTGGGGAAACTGTTCAAAAAGGCTTTGACTGGCGAAGGAGCAACGTTAATGAAAGCAACAGGTCAAGGGAAGTTATATATAGCGGATCAAGGAAAGAAAATTTCCATTTTACAATTAAACGGTGATTCGTTATTTGTGAATGGTAATGATTTATTGGCTTTTGAGCCGTCGATCAATTGGGATATTAAATTAATGAAACGGGTTGCCGGCATGTTATCAGGTGGATTATTTAATGTGAAGTTGGAGGGGGAAGGGATGGTCGCAATCACTTCTCATTATGAGCCATTGACGTTAATTGTGACACCAGATAGCCCTGTTTTTACAGATCCTAATGCAACGGTTGCTTGGTCAGGTAATCTGCAACCTGAATTTGTTACCGATGTTTCCTTTAAAACGTTTATTGGAAGAGGGAGTGGTGAATCGATTCAAATGAAATTTACTGGTAATGGGTTTGTTGTCGTACAACCGTTTGAAGAAGTTTATTTGCAACAGCAATCATAAAAAGAAAGCCTGTCAAACAAAGTTAAAACTGCTTTAATCTTAATAACAAGCTAGCAAGGCTAATTAAAAACGGTCCGAGAGTCCGGACCGTTTTTTAATTCCATTCATATGGAGTTTGTTGATAAACGTAGTAATTGAGCCAGTTTGAAAATAGGAGATGGGCATGGGAACGCCAACGATTTAATGGTTGATTCTCTGGATTATTGTTTGGAAAATAGTTCTCTGGTACTTGTATATTAATTCCTCTTTGACGATCACGGTTGTACTCTTCCGCTAAAGTTTGTGCCTCATATTCTAAATGACCTGTAATCATAATTTGTTTACCACCATTTGCGCACATGATAAATGGACCAGCCTTAGGGGAAGAAGATAATATTTTAATTTCCGGACATTTTTTTAATGCTTCTATTGAAACATCTGTGTATCTTGAATGGGGAGCAAGGTATACATCATCAAACCCACGCAATAATTTTTCTGATCGATCATTTACTTCATGTGAATAAATGCCAGAACATTTCTGCGGCAACTCAAATTTATTAATGTCAAAATGATAAAATAGGGCTGCTTGGGCTCCCCAACAAATATGGAGAGTGGAGGTTACATTCGTTTTTGTCCAGCTCATAATTTCCATTAGTTCATCCCAATACTCAACATCTTCAAAAGGCATCATTTCAACAGGAGCTCCAGTAATGATCATCCCATCAAATTTCCGTTCTTTTATGCTAGAAAAAGTAGTATAAAACTGCTTTAAATGAGCGGGACTAGTATTTTTGGAATCATATGTTGCTGTTTTGAGAAAGGAAAGATTTACCTGTAAGGAAGTATTTCCAAGCAGTCGTAGTAAATGTGTTTCCGTTTTTTCTTTTTCTGGCATTAAGTTTAAAATAACTATATTTAATGGACGAATATCTTGTTGGCTTGCTCGTTCATCATCCATAATAAAAATATTTTCTTTTTCAAGTATTTCCCGGGCTGGGAGAAGTTTTGGCAGTTTTATAGGCAAAGTATCATCCCTCTTTTCCGTTTTTCAATAAATTCATTATAATAAGCTTTATTAAATGTAGCAATCACAATCATCCAAAAACGTTTGTTCATTTTGCTTAGCATGCTACAATCGAGGAAAATAGAGGAATTACATTTCTTTTAGGTAAGCATAAACTATCAAGTAAATGAGGGGTTTTAATGTTTGATCCAACCGCGTATGAAAACATGAGAGTAGTGTTGGAAGGGATTTTTTATGATAAGGATTTAAGTGGAGAGATCATGATTGTTGATCGAAATGATATCATAAATACGGCGAAGTTGTCACGGATATATGACCTTTCTTTTCAATTATCTACATCTCCTTCATCTCGAGTAATCTGTAGGATGAAATTAAAGGCAGATATTGAAAATCTTACAGCTGAGTTACTTTCATCTGCATTTTCTAATAAGGTAGCTGGCTGCATGGTAACCATTGAATTTTTATTTGAACATAATGATGATGAGTCTTTCTTAATTGAAATAGAACGGGTTTTAAAACAAATATGGGGGGAGGAAAGGACGATTAAGTTGATGGTTTGTCGTGAACCTCTTATCTCATTACAAAAAGCAAAATATACTGCTCATATTTCATTTGGACGAATCATTAGAGAAGATCAGGTAGATGATTTGACAGAAATGACTGAATACATGATGAAGACACTTCATAAATTGGAACATATCCTCTGATTACTTTTTACCTATAATTCTTTAGTGAAAAGCTTGAACATCAACCGTTCAAGCTTTTAATTATGACGCATTTTGTCGAATCTAGTAGAATTTGAAATATAATTGTAATATTTCTATTACATAACTGACAAATTGAGATGTTATACTATGGCTTGTGCAATAAATAGCTTTTTAGTTTAAAAGTTAATGAGATGATTCGTTTTTTAATAGACAAGGATTGATTTTTTACATAGCTTGATGATGAAAATACATAAAATTGTTGAATAAATAAGAAGTTTGAATGTTCAAATACCTGATTTGTAGTACAGGGTTTGGCCGCAAAGAAGTAGGAGGATAACAATTGAAAACAAAATTTATTACAATTAGTGCAACAGTTATGATAGGAATGGGAGGCTTATTTTCCGTTCCAGCCGTAAAAGCAGAATCCGTCGATAGTCAGCGTTTACAAATTCAAAGTAGTATTGATCAAGCAGAAAATGAACTTAGCAGTTTGCAAGCTCAACGTACTGATATAGAAGCACAAATTAATCGTATTGAACAAGCAATAAAAGATAACAATTTAAAAATGGAAGAGACCAATGCACAAATAACAGAAACACAAGCAGAAATTGAACGTTTAAATAGTGAGGTTGCTGTGATTGAAGAACGAATTGTTAACCGAAGGGAAATATTGAAGGGGCGTGCTGTTTCATTTCAAGAAAACGGTGGTCAAATAGGCTATATAGAAGTTATTCTTGGTTCTTCAAGTTTTAGTGATTTTATTGATCGAGTTGGAGCTGTTGCGACAATTGTAGAAGCAGACCAAGGAATCTTAAAAGAACATGAAGCGGATAAAAACGAATTAGAAGAAAAACAACATTCAGTTCAGGTAAAACTAACTGATTTGAATAATATGAAAACTGAGCTCGAAGGAATGCAAGCGCAAATCACTGAACAAAAAGCACAAAGTGAAGAAATGAAGGCCCAATTAGTACAGCAAGAGCAAGAGAATATATCAGAACTTGCTGGTCTAAAACAACGAGATGCTGACTTAGCCGCACAAAAAGCAGCAGTTAAAGCTGCTACTAGAGATGCTGTTAGTGAAACTAGTAATTCACAGGAAACGAGCCGTTCACAAGAAACTTCATCTACACCTAAAAAATCTAGCGGTGGATCGAGTGTATCAAACACAACCGTAGCTTCAGGTAGTCTTTCAACTGTCATTAATGCTGGTTACAAATATATTGGAAACTCCGTTTATGTATTTGGTGGTGGAAGAACAGCATCTGATATTGCTAATGGACGTTTTGATTGTTCTGCCTTTGTTTCTTGGGCATTTTCACAAGCTGGTGTTCGTGTAGGAGCAAGTACGGATATATTGAAAAATACTGGTACACGTGTTTCAGTAAGTGAAATGAGACCGGGTGACATGGTATTCTTTAACACATATAAAACGGACGGGCATGTTGGAATTTATATTGGCGGCGGGAAATTTATTGGTTCTCAGAGTTCAACTGGTGTAGCGGTTGCCAATATGTCAAGCGGATATTGGGCTGACACATTTAATGGTCGTGTTATGAGAGTCATGAACTAATAGAATGCAAGAATGATAGCAAAGGCAGGAAACCTATTCCTGCCTTTTTTAATATGGGCATGGTATCCTTATTAAAACAAGGACTCTAAACGACACAAGAAAAGTCAAAATGATACAATTTATTGAGGCAGTAGTGATTGCTGTTATTTTTATCCCGTCTTACTGCCCGTAAAGATCCGATAAGTGCGACTAACCCCCACTGATGGAAGTCTTCTTTATAAGAAATTCAGGGTATTTGCGCTCCTTTCGTTACGAACTGTTATAATGGAAGGACTAAGCATATTTTTTAATCTTAACGAATGGAATGGTCCAGATGAAAACAATTTCGATTGAACATGTTTCAAAAACATATGGTGAGAAAACATTATTTCATGATATTTCTATTACAATCTCTGAAAAAGAGCGGATTGGTCTAATTGGTGTAAATGGTACAGGGAAATCTTCCTTATTAAAATTAATTGCAGGTCTTGATGTCCCTGACGAGGGAGAATTTATCTTTCCAAAGGATTATCGTATTTCTTATTTAGCGCAACATCCTGATCTGAATCCAGATTTATCAATCCTAGAACAGATATTTGCTGGAGATGCTCCCGTTTTTCGATTACTAAAGAATTACGAAAAGACGTTAATGGACTTAAACGAACAACCGGAAAACGAGGCTATTCAGGAAAGGCTTTTTCAGCTACAAAAAGAAATGGATGCATTAGATGGCTGGGACGTTAGTACAAACGCCAAAACGATATTAACAAAATTGGGGATTGAAGATTTCAATCATAAAATTGGGGCAATGTCTGGTGGACAGAAAAAACGGGTGGCACTCGCTCAAGTTTTAATTCAATCGCCCGATTTATTGATTTTAGATGAGCCTACCAACCACCTTGATTTTGAGTCTGTAAAATGGCTTGAGGAATATTTAAGCCGCTACCAAGGTGCCATCCTTCTTGTTACCCATGATCGTTATTTTCTTGATCGTGTTACTAATCGTATGTTTGAACTTGATGGTGGGAATCTTTATAGCTATAACGGTAACTATGCGGCTTTTCTGGAAGCAAAAGCAATTCGAGAAGAGAATGAAGCAGCAACAATTGATAAGCAAAAGAATCTATTTAGAAGAGAACTTGAATGGATTCGTAGAGGAGCAAAGGCACGCTCCACAAAGCAGAAAGCAAGAATACAGCGCTTTGATCAGCTTGACGAAGATCTATCGTCAGTAAAATCGACTGAAAAACTGGATATTACTCTTAAAGGTAGTCGGTTAGGGAAACAAGTTTTCGAACTAAAAGAGGCTTCGAAAAGGTACGAGCAGAAAACGATTATTGACCATTTTGATTTGCTTGTGAAACCAGGAGATCGGATCGGAATCATCGGAAAGAATGGCACAGGGAAGTCAACACTTTTAAATATTTTAGCTGGGAAAATCTCTCTTGATACTGGTGAACGAGTCATCGGTCAAACGGTAAAAGTCGCTTATTATACACAGGAAAGCGAAGATATGGATGAGAATAAACGAATGATCGAATACTTGAAGGAAACGGCTCAAGTTGTTGAGACATCTGATGGAAAGACAATTTCAGCTGCACAGATGCTTGAGCGATTCCTGTTCCCTTCTTATATGCATGGTACGCCGATTCGTAAGCTATCGGGTGGGGAAAGGCGAAGATTATATTTATTGAAAATTCTTATGCTCGAACCGAATGTCCTTTTATTGGACGAGCCCACGAATGATCTTGATACGCAAACCTTAACAGTACTAGAAGATTATTTGGAAGAATTCTCAGGTGTCGTGATTACTGTGTCCCATGACCGTTATTTTCTTGATAAAGTGGCTCAGCAGTTACTTGTATTAAAAGGGGAAGGTAAAATAGATTTCTTCTATGGTAATTATTCTGAATTTCTTGAAAAGCAAACGCAAAGCATCGAAAAGAAGAAAGTAGAAACGAAGGAAACAGCTTCTGTTCAGGAAAAACCAAAGAAAAAGAAAATGACTTATAAAGAACAAAAGGAATTTGAAACAATTGAGGATGACATTGCTGCGGTGGAAGAGAGACTAGAGGAAATCGCTACAGAATTAAACAAAACAGGGAGTGACTTTGAAAAAGCGCAAAAGCTAGCGGATGAGGAAACAGAATTAAATGAGAAACTTGAATATATGATGGAAAGATGGACGTATTTAACTGAATTAGCGGAAAGTTAATCTATAAATAAATCTTTCGTTGATTCTGTTCATAGCAACGAATCATTCTATTTTGAATAGGATAAAGTGAATGACAGCCTGATGTAACTCAGGCTGTTTATTTTTTCCTAAAAATAGCTTGTGTTAGAATTAATGTAATTAACAATATGATAATGTTGAAAAAGGATGATTGAATTTGAGAATAAAGTCGATTGAACCCACTCCAAGCCCTAATACAATGAAAATAAATCTAGATCAGGAATTGTCTATGGGAAAAAGTAATAACTATAAAAAGGGTCAGGCAGAAGGTGCCCCTAGTATCATTCAGGATATTTTACAAATAGAAGGCGTTAAAGGCGTATACCATGTTGCTGATTTTTTGGCAGTGGAACGAAATGCGAAGTTTGATTGGAAGGAGCTTTTACAAAAAATTAGGCAGGCCTTTGGTGAAAGCATAGCAGACCTAAATGAAGGCCCTAAAATAAATGAACATTTTGGTGAAATCAAGGTGCTCGTTCAATTATACAAAGGAATCCCCATGCAAGTGAAATTAACGAACGGACAGGAAGAAAAGAGATTCGGATTACCTGAACAATTTGTGGAAGCGGTCAAACAAGTACAGCTTCCAGGCGATAATGTGGTGATGGAAAGAAGATGGAAAGATTATGGTAACCGCTATGGGGAAAGTGGACTAGAGCAAGTTGGAGACATCATTGTAGAGGAGTTACTTGCGGCATACCCAAATGAACGTTTGAATATGATTGTTGAGCAAGTTAAAAATCCAGAAAGTAAAAAAATGAAGCAACCCCGAAATAGATTAAAAGTTAGTCTTTCTGATTTTGGCGAGTCTGATTGGAGAATTCGTTATCAGTTGTTAGAACAAATGGATGACCCAAGTATAGCAGATTTACCTGTTCTCGAAAAAGCCTTACAGGATGAGAAAGCATCCATTAGAAGATTAGCTGTTGTCTATTTAGGCATGATAGAAGATAAAAGAGTATTAGCATTGCTGTATAAGGCCCTAGAGGATAAGAGTGTAACGGTTAGACGGACAGCAGGAGATACGCTGTCAGATCTAGGGTATGTTGAAGCAATGAATGCAATGATGAAAGCCTTGCAGGATAAGAGTAAGCTTGTTCGCTGGAGAGCTGCGATGTTTTTATACGAAGTAGGAAATGAGCAAGCTCTAGTCGCTTTAAAAGAGGCTGAAAATGATCCGGAATTTGAAGTAAGTTTACAAATTAAGTTGGCGATTGAACGAATTGAGCAAGGAGAAGAAGCAAAAGGATCAGTTTGGAAGCAAATGACCGATGTGAGAACGAAACAGTAACAATCGAGAGGAAGTATTTTAATGTTCGTACCTTTTAGAATGAGTCGCGAACATTGCTTATTAACAATACTTTATAGTATGCTAAGATGGAAAAAGGATTTTGAGGAGGAATAAATGTATGTCAATGGCATATGAAGAATATATGAAACAAATGGTTAAACCGATGCGTGAAGAATTAGTGCAGTCTGGTTTTAAAGAATTGGTTTCAGTTGAAGATGTAGAAGAGTATATGGAGGGCGCAGAAGGAACAACACTTGTTGTTGTAAACTCCGTTTGTGGATGTGCTGCTGGTTTGGCTCGTCCTGCAGCAACACATGCTGTTGCAAGCAGTGAACATAAACCAGATCATTTAGTAACCGTTTTTGCTGGTCAAGATAAAGAAGCAACAGCTAAAATGCGTGAGTATTTTGGTGACATTCCACCATCTTCTCCTTCAATGGCTTTATTAAAAGGAAAAGAAGTCGTTCACTTTATACACCGTCATGATATTGAAGGTCAACCTTTAGAAGTGATCATGGAAAACTTACAAGTAGCATTTGCGGGAAACTGTTAATTAACAATAGTAACGAGGTTCAATAAAAAGGGTGCTCTTGTAGCGCTCTTTTTTTATTTTAGAGAGGTAATGATCAGCTATACTTAGTTAAACATGCTTGTTTGGTAACAAACTAGTTGGGGATTGAAAAAGTTGATATTAAAAAGGATGAATACAATGATCATAACAACTGCTGGAAGAACAAATATGGCTATGATTGAAGAAGCGAAGGGAATAGCTATACAGCTTCAAATCGCTTTTATCCCAAGACGAAAACGTTCTATTCATGTGATTCAACAAGAGGTCGGTGACGATTGCCTTGTTGTCGGTAAACAGAGACTTGAATTATATCCCTTTGGTGAAAAGGAACCATGCTTTTTTCATCCGAATTCAGCCATGTTTCGTATAAAACGACTCCAAAATGGAGAAAGTGATCCATTTATCGATGCTACAAAATTATCATCAGGAAAGAAATTTCTTGACTGTACATTTGGTCTAGGTTCTGACAGTATTACTGCAAGCTATATTGTTGGAGAACAGGGCTATACTATGGGGTGTGAAGGCAATTGCTTTCTTGCCTATATGATGAAAATAGGCTTACAGACATGGAATGATGGAGAATCAGCCATATTAAATGCTATGAAACGCATCGAACTAAAAACTAGCTTAGCATTGAACCTTCTACAATCATTACCTGATAATAGTTTTGATTGCGTTTATTTTGATCCGATGTTTGAAGAAGATATTTCTGAATCTAATGGCATTAAAGGGATTAAGGGACTTGCTGTTTACGAGTCCCTATCCGAAAAAACGATTTATCATGCTCATCGAGTAGCCAAGGAACGTGTTGTACTAAAAGATCATTACCGTAGTTCGAGATTTGAACAATTTGGTTTTTGTGTACAAGTTCGAAAAACAGCAAGATTCCACTTTGGTATTTTAGAAAAGTAAAGTACCGATTGGCATTTAATTTATAATGGTTAATCAGTTATGCAGAGCCATATAAAGTACCCTAACAAAATGAATAAAACAAATGAAATCTCTAACATCCAATCCATTAAAAAACCCCCTTTTCATTTTACCGATTCATACGAGGTAAAAATTTTAGATTAAAGTGTTATTCTATATTAATTATTATGGTCAAAAGTAAATAAAATGAAACCATATTTCATTTTATTCGTAGTAAATAAGTGTAATATCATACAAGAATGATAGAGATCTATATTCACTTGTGATGAAGTTCGTCAGAAGAAGAACAATTATAGTTGTAAGATGACAGAGCTCTATTCATCGCTGTATAATAGAAACAGACCATACTGACTCTGGTGCTGGAGTAATTAGGAGATGAGTACATATGCCAAAATGGCTTCGGAAATCGCTTTTGGTTGTGGTTACAGTTGCAACATTCGGACTTGTAACTCCACAAGCGCTTCTGGCTGATCCTCCAAATGAAGATAAACAGGCGAAAAGAGATATTTATGAATCTACCCCATCTATTGAAGAAGAATCGTATTTTGACTCTGAAGAAATTCTAGATCGGGACAAGTTTATCGATCAAATGGTTAAAAAAGCCGAAGAACAATCTTTTATGAAGTTTGGAACGAGAATTAAACCCGTAATTGAAAATGAATTTAAAGAAGCAATACTACCTAATATTGAAAAAGTGATTGCCGAAGTAGCGCTGCAGTACCCTGAAGAGGATTTAAGTCAATTAATTGTAAGTGAAGTTCCAAGTGGTGGTACATCGGAAAAAATTTTCCATATCTTGAATAAACAAACGAAAAAAGATGTTATTCGTTTTCATGTAAGAAGGGATCATCCACCCCAAGAATCATTTGCGTTTAATTTCCATTATCATACTGTTCATGATCAATTTCAATCTCATTACGATTTAGGTATCATAAATTGGAACAAAAATACTCCTCCTAATTGGATGAGTTGATATGATTTGAAACAAAAGGAAAAATATGAAAAGATAGAATAGGGTATCTTAACCCTTTCTGATAATTTGAAAAAAAGTAAAAAAATGGAGGTAATGAATTTGGCCATTAGTCTATCAAAAGGGCAAAAAGTTGACTTAACAAAAACAAATCCAGGATTAACAAAAGTGGTAGTAGGACTAGGTTGGGATACGAACAAATATGATGGTGGAAATGATTTTGACTTAGATACATCTGTTTTCTTACTTGGGGAAACTGGAAAAGTTAACTCTGACAGCGATTTTATTTTTTACAATAATACAACTGGTGGAAATGGTTCTGTTGTACATACAGGAGATAACCGTACAGGTGCCGGTGACGGTGATGACGAACAAGTTAATGTTGACTTGCAAAATGTACCTGCCAGTGTTCAGCGTATTACATTCACGATTACGATTCATGATGCCGAGTCAAGAAGTCAAAATTTTGGACAAGTCTCAAACGCTTATGTACGGATTTTAAATGGGGACTCTGATTCTGAATTAATTCGTTATGACTTAGGTGAAGATTTTTCTATAGAAACTGCACTTGTTGTAGGTGAGTTATACAGACATAATGCTGAATGGAAATTTAGTGCGATTGGTAGTGGATTCCAAGGTGGATTAGGTGCTCTAGCAACAAACTTTGGTTTACAAGTAGGTTAATGTACAAGAAAGACTCGCATATGCGGGTCTTTCTTCATTAATAAAAAAGTATAGCTTTTCTGAACTGAGATAGCGGTCTAGCTCGAGACGCCACCGGCTCGAGGTCACAAGCATGGCTAGTTGCGACTCCTAGGGACTCGAGTCTTGCGCTTTTCTTCATTATTGTTAGGGGTGTATCTAGAATGTTACAAGGTTTTATTGATACATATGCTCAGTTTTTTGATTGGGAGATGTGGGTTCAGGTTTTAACAGATCCGGTTAGTTGGGGGTTAATTGGTTCACTTGTGGTTTTAGAAGGATTATTATCAGCTGACAATGCACTTGTATTAGCGGTTATGGTGAAACATCTACCAGAAAAACAAAGGCGTAAAGCTTTATTTTATGGTCTTCTTGGTGCCTATACTTTTCGTTTTATTGCGATTGGAGTCGGTGTATTCCTGATCAAACTATGGTGGATTAAGGTGCTTGGTGCAGCTTACTTAGGTTGGCTAGCGATTAAGTATTTCTCAGATCATAAAAAAGAGGAGCCATCCGAAGGTATGGAAGCAAAGGGGATTAGCAAAAATAGTATTCTTATTCGTATATTTGGAACCTTTTGGGGCACTGTTGTTTCTGTAGAATTAATGGATATTGCCTTTTCGGTTGATAGTGTTCTAGCGGCATTTGGGATTAGTAATCAAGTGTGGATTCTCTTATTGGGTGGTATGATAGGTGTTTTAATGATGCGCGGAGTAGCTGGAGTTTTTCTGAAACTAATTGATCATATTCCAGAATTAGAAACATCAGCATATATACTGATTTTAATTATTGCTGTAAAGATGTTGCTAAGTGTGGTTGATATTCATATTAGTCATGAAATGTTCTTCCTTCTGATTTTTATTACATTTGGAGGAACGATTCATAGTCATTTTAGAAATAAGAAAAACAGCTATGAATAATCTAGCTCTTTAAAATGGGATACAATAACTCTCAAAAAGTAAGAAAGACGTTCATAGTGTGCTCGTCTTTCTTACTTTTTCATAAATACGATTCTTTTTCCGTAAATGATAACATAAAGAGCCAGCATACAAATGGTAATCAAAGCACCTATGTCTGCTAATCCGGTCGTCAGTCTATGCAGTACAGATCCTTCACTAAAAAAGCTTACAGGAATTGCATTGGATGGCTGTTCATTACTGTAAAAACGCTCATATATTGGTTTCCAAAGTATAAAAGTATAAAAGGCTGCAAAAATACCTTGCATCATTCTAGCAACGAAAAAGGGTTTAAATCTAATGTCCGTTTGGGCAAGAATACTGGCAACTTGCGCATGAACACTTAAACCGCTAAAACCGAGGATTAGACTTGTAACGATGGCTTGTTCCATTAAAGTAGCTTCCTGAATGTGACTGATCAATTGACTACCTAAAGTGATCTCAAATAAGCCTGAAATGAATGGGATGCTTAATTCAACAGGCAAATGGAAAAATTTCAAAATAACTTCGGTGGCCTCAGCGAAAAAAGCTGTAATATGAAGATGAAATAACAGCTTGTTAATAACGGAGAACAAAATAATAAATCCTCCGATCATTAATAACGTTTGTACAGAAGACATCACAGCATCGCCAAGTAGTTTTCCAATAGGTCGATTGTCATTAATTCTTGTTTGATGAAGGGCAGAGAATGCACTTTTGAGGGAATTTTGTTTTTTATCCCATTTTTTTGGAGGCTCATTTTTTCCGTAAAACCGCATGATGAGACCGACCGTAATATTACCTAGATAATGAGCTAAAGCTAACATAATTCCAAGCTTTGCATTGTTGAAAAATCCAACAGAAACTGCGCCAAAAATAAAAAGTGGATTAGAAGAATTGGTAAAGGAGACGAGGCGTTCTGCTTCTGTTTTTGTTAACTGTCCCTCCTGTCTAAGCCTAGCTGTTAACTTGGCACCAGCAGGATAACCAGAAGCCATACCCATTGCCCAAGCAAACCCTCCAACACCTGGGACACGAAATAAGGGCCTCATAAGTGGTTCTAACAGTATCCCCATAAATTTTACAACTCCGAATCCTATTAACATTTCAGATACTATAAAAAAGGGTAGAAGTGAAGGGAACACAATTTCAAGCCACATATCCAATCCTCGAATGGAAGCAGATACGGATTCTTGAGGAAAGGCAATAAGTGACAACGCCATCAATGTGGCAGATAAAGCTAGTATGATTGTTTTTAATTTAGAACGAAACACTCGCTTTTCCTCCCTCAAGGTGAACGAATTGTTCATCTTATTCAAACAATGGTAAAATAATCAAAGAATAAACTACCTGTGTCGGACTTGTCCTCGTATAAATCAATATACTCATAGAACATCAAAATAGACCATAAGATTAATTAAGGTGAAAAAATCTTGTAGGGTTTGATCAAGTCGTTTGTGCGTTTCGAATTGTCCAGCTTCGGCGGCTAGGAGCTCGAGGTCTTAAGCTGTGTCTCCCCTGGTCAAGTCACCTACGCATTTTAGTGAAAAGAGGGGTTTTATGGTTCGTCCCAAAATTGGTTTGGCACTTGGATCAGGAGGGGCACGTGGGTTCGCCCATCTTGGAGTCATAAAGGTATTAATTGAAAATGGAATTCCCATTGATTATATTGCGGGGAGCAGTATGGGGTCATTAGTTGCTTGTTTTTATGGAGCCGGGATAGAAATGGATCGTCTCTATAAAATATCGACAGCTTTTAAAAGAAAATATTATTTAGATTTTACCGTACCTAAAATGGGCTTTATTTCAGGAAAAAGAGTAAAGGAACTCATTCGTGTTTTTACAAAGGGGAAAAGATTAGAAGAACTAATGATTCCAGTTTCAGTTGTTGCTACAGATCTGATGACAGGCGAGAAAGTTGTTTTTACGGAAGGATCAATTGCTGATGCAGTCCGTGCAAGTATTTCGATACCAGGGATATTTGTACCTGAAAAACTAAACGGACGCCTCCTCGTTGATGGTGGGGTGATTGATCGAGTGCCTGTATCAGTTGTGAAAAAGATGGGAGCAGATCTTGTAATTGCTGTTGATGTTTCTCGTGTAAAAACGAATGCGGAAATTACGACTATTTATGATGTGATTATGCAAAGTTTAGATATCATGCAGATGGAGCTTATGGAAAATCGCCAAATAGCTTCAGATGTCATGATTCGCCCCCATGTTGAAATGTACAGTTCACGAGCTTTTACGAATATTGATGAATTGATTTCAATTGGAGAAGAGGAAGCCAGAAAACACATTAATCAAATAAAACAGACGATGGACCAGTGGAAGGAGCTTCATAAGGAATGAAAAATAAAAAAAGGATACGGTACTTATTATGGATTGCGATTATTCTACTGGCAATTTCTTTTTATTATCTACCCTACTATGTTTCGAAGCCAGGGATGGCAAAGGAATTACGGCCGATTATAGAAGTGGAAGATGGATATGATGAAGAAGGAAATTTTATGCTGACAACTGTCAGAATGGGAAGAGCGAATATCTACTCATATCTGATAGCAAAGTTTAGTGACTATCAGGAAATTTATCCGATGGATGAAATTAAAGGGGAGGATGAAACAGATGAAGAGTATAACGTCCGCCAGTTGCATTTAATGGATTCCTCTAAATCTGCTGCCATTGAAGTGGCCTATAAAAAAGCGGCTATTCCAATCGATTATCAGTATAATGGGGTCTATGTGTTAAATGTTGTTCCTGAAATGCCAGCAGATGGGAAATTAGAACCAGCAGACCGTGTTTTTAAAGTAGATGAGCTTGAATTTACTTCTTCCGCTGAGTTTATTGATTATGTGAGTAGTAAAAAAGCGGGTGAAAGTATTCATCTTACATATGAGCGAAATAGTGAGGTTGAGGATGTAAGCGTAAATGTTGCTGCTTTTAACGACCCTGAAAATAAAGATCGAGTTGGCATTGGAATTGGGCTTGTCGATGATAAAGAATTAAATGTAAGTCCGGATGTTACGGTGAAAACGGATGAAATTGGTGGTCCATCCGCTGGGTTTATGTTTTCACTTGAAATATATAATCAACTAACGGCAGAAGATTTGACGAAAGGGTATGAGATTGCAGGAACTGGAACCATTTCACCGGATGGTGTGGTTGGGAAGATTGGAGGAATTGAGCAAAAAATTATTGCAGCAGATAAAGCGGGTGCCGATATTTTTCTCGCTCCAAATGAAAATGATGCAAAGGATTCCAATTATCAAGAAGCTGTTAAAACGGCAAAGGATATTGGTACGGATATGAGAATTATTCCGATTAATACGTTTGATGAGGCGATCGATTATCTAGAAAATCTAGAAATGAAACAATAAAGCGACCAGTTAGTCGCTTTATTGTTATATTAGTTTCGTACATATATGGGTTGTTGGGTAAACTCTAATTCAATGGCTTTTTGTCTGTACTGGGCAGGTATTCCCATTGCATAAATCCGTGCTGCTTTCGTATCAATTGCAAGTTGCTGATGGTCAAACGAAGAACGTTTTGCGATGATCGGTAAAGGACAATCTTTTTTTAAACGGTTTAAATACATGCGTCCTGCTTCTGTCATCCCAAGCAGACGTAAATAGGACACTTTTTCTTCATTCATTTGCATCTTTTCTTTTTTTGAATGAGTAAGGATATGGGTCAGAGTCCGTTGTAGACGAGTCCATGTATAGCGTTTTGTTTTTAATTCCTTCATAAATTGATTGAAAGTTTCACATTTTATGGCAAGAGAAATCAGGCGGTTTTCTAACCCCTCCTCCACTTCGTAAATTTCTTTTAATTCATCCGAGCTTATCTGCAGAAGCCGCAGTTTAATGAAAGGCCAATATAGGTTCCAATCATGAAAAATGCCATAGTTTTTTTTATATTGAAGTAATAATTTATATGTGTGATCAGCTACATATGATTGAATTGTCGCAATATCATTATTCTTAGAAAAAAGGGCTTTTCGAATACTTGTTGCACTGGCAATAGTAGCTGAGGTAAAATGCTCATCATGGTAGTGGGCGCTTTTTCTTGTTATCGTGACCATTTTTAGAGAAGACTGTTGTTTTTCAGCTGCTTTTACATACTGAAAACCAAGAATATTATTTGGCATCGATAAGTCAATGATGTTTTTTCTGGGTTCTAGACTTTGAAAAGCAAGTGATAATGCTTTTGGATAACTGTGACCTTGGTCGATGTATTGCCGTATTGCCTGATTATATTGTAACTGGTGGTTTTCGAGAAAGTGATAGGTGTGATGAAAATCTTCGATGTTTCCAGATTCGCTGCCAAAACAGATCGAATCACAACCGGCTGCAGCGAGCATTGAAACAGCCCCATTAGCAAATGTATCTGCTTTTTGTACGGCAAATGAATAGGGGAGCTCAAAAACAAGATCAACTCCACCATTTAACGCCATTTCTGTTCTCGTCCATTTGGAGACAAGGGCAGGTTCACCTCTTTGTAAAAAGTTACCACTCATTGCAGCAATGACAATATCAGCACCGGTAGCCTCCTTTGCCTTTTTAATATGGTAAGCATGACCATGATGAAAGGGATTATATTCAACGATCACTCCAACAGCTTTCATAATGTAAAAACTCCTTTATTCATTGTAACAGGATTATTTTATTTATTTTAGCAAAAGATAATAAAGTTTAAACTATTAAAGTTTGCAAATTGCTTAAAATCGGATAGAATACTAAGAGTATCTTTATGAAACAGGTAATTGAGCGGACAAAATGTCCTTTTGGGTGTAAAGAAAAAATATTGACAAATAATTAGTTGAAAGCTATAATTACTTTTGTTGCCTTGGGGTGATTTGTATGAAATGGACATTAAGTCAGTTACAGAAGTATCGAAGCAAGGAATTTCCAATTGATGAAGTGGTTAATGCTGATGAAATTATGAAGATTGATCAAACGATCCGAAGTGTTTCTCCGATGCATATTACAGGTAAGGCTGACATTGATTCAACGAAAGTGACTTTTCATTTAACGATAAAAGGTTATCTAATTCTTCCTTGTTCTCGTACATTAGTTGACGTGAAGTATCCAATTAATGTTGACACAACAGAAACTTTCCTTCTGAATGGCTTCGATTATGAAAGCGAAGAGGAGGTACATCAAGTAAAAGGTGACGTGATCGACGTAATGCCGGTTATTCATGAAATATTATTACTTGAAGTTCCGATGCAAGTTTTCTGTGAAGATAGCGGTGAAGAAGGTGCTCCTCAATCTGGTAAGGATTGGGAAGTAATTCACGAGCAAGATAAGACAGATAAAATCGATCCGCGTCTTGCTGAACTTGCCAAGTTTTTCGATCAAAACGATCAATCTTCTGATACATAATCAGGGGATTTATAAGAAGCAATTGAAGGCATCGTTTATACACGCCTTCATACTTTCTTAATACTCTTTAAGGAGGTGGGAATAATGGCTGTACCTTTTAGAAGAACATCAAAAACGGCGAAAAGAAAACGTCGCACGCATTTTAAATTACAGGTGCCAGGTATGACAGAATGCCCAAACTGTGGTGAAATGAAACTTGCTCACCGCGTATGCAAAGCTTGCGGAACATACAAAGGAAAAGAAATAGTAAACAACTAATTTTCCCTTGGGGATAAAAAGCACAAGAACAAATTGTTCTTGTGCTTTTGTCATTTTTATTAGTAAATTATTTTGAATTCAAATGGAATAAATATAAAAAAATCTAATCAATATATAGGCATATAACAATTGGAAGGGATGAAGTTGGAGCTGTCTATGTATAAAAATACTTGGACGGGTCTCTAGTATTTAAGTGAATATTCTCGAAACTGACGCGATGTCAGTCTATCTTTTCTAGTAGAAGCATATGTATGAATAATAAAAACACTAGGAGGGATTTTCAGATGTCGATGACACGTCAGGATGCTTGGACACAAGATGAGGATTTACTTCTTGCAGAGGTTGTACTGCGTCATATTCGTGAAGGTGGGACACAGCTTCAAGCGTTTGAAGAAGTTGGAAAAAGACTGTCGAGAACGGCTGCAGCATGTGGGTTTCGCTGGAATTCATCTATTAGAAAACAATATAAATCTGGAATAGAACTGGCAAAGAAACAAAGAAAAGAAATAAAGAAAAGTGTTGTAGAGACTGTTGACAACGTTGACGAGCTAGAATCTTCTTTCGATCCTATTATGAAAACAGAAGAAGGTTCTATATCAGTTGTGCAGGAATTAACCTTTGAAGATTTGTTAGTCTATTTGAATAAGCTATATGATCAAGCAAAAAGTTCAACAGACTATCAAGAGAGTCTTTCGTTATATGAAGAAAAAGTGAAACAACTTGAACAACAAATACAAGATATGACTGTTGAGAATAAGAGGTTGGAAAAAGAAATGCATTCGATGGAGCATGATTATAAAGCATTGATAGAAATTATGGAGAGAGCCCGTAAAATGGTTGTTTTAAAGGAAGATGCCCAAAAGGCAAGGTTTCAAATGGATAAAAACGGAAATTTGGAAAAAATGGATAAATAAAAAACAAGCGGACAATAGCCTTGTCTGCTTGTTTTTTGGATTTATTTATAGAAAGTATAACTATTCAGAACTGTTAAAGAAAATCTTTCTTAAAAATGTTCTTGGAGTAGAATGAAGTTCGTTTTGATCTGAATGTAATTATACTTTTCTATGAATGTGCTTCTTTTACACCATCGGGAAACCAAACAAGCGGATTTTCACCTAGATCACGTTCCATTTCATAGTTAACGGATTGAAAACCCATTTTCCCCCAAAATTCTCTTGACTTTACACGAGGATTTGTTTTGATCGGCATATTAAATCCTTTTGCATATTCGACAAGTGCTGTGCCATAGCCTTTTCCTTGATATTCAGTAAGTACCTCTAACTTCCAAATCTCGATATAATCTAAAGGTGGTTCAAAATAACGATTGTATTTGGCATTGACTTGATACATACTCATTCTTGCAACAAGCTTATCACCGAAGTAAATTCCATAAAAAGGTGATTCGCTATCATTCTCAATAATATTAGCTTCGAGATCTTCACTCATAGAGAGTTCTTGAATTCCGTATTCTTTAAATTTTTTAAATTCCTCAAGTGTTTTGTAATTTACTTTTAATTTTACGATTTCCAATGGCATTTATAATCCCCCTTTTTTAAAGCTAAATTGCATGATCATTAGTTAGCGTGAATACGTATAGTAATAATTTCTTTTTTAAAATTTAAAAATTTTAATTATTTTTAACATGATTATATAACATTTATTAAAAAAAGTCAGTAATATAAAAGAAAACGTTTACAATGCTTTAACGGCTTAGAATATTCACTTGATAGAATGATTCAATGTAGGAGGAATGAAGATGAAAGAAATTAAAGCGATCATGGCAGGCACTGTACTATCCATACATGTACATTCAGGTGAACAAATCTCCATAGGTCAAGAAGTATTAATTTTGGAGTCTATGAAGATGGCCATTCCGATTGAAAGCAATGAAACAGGAAAAGTTGCTAGAATCAACGTGAAGATAGGTGATTTTGTTAATGAAAATGATGTATTAATGAACTTGGAGTAGATAGAAGACTCACATTTAGAAGAACGCTTAATAAGGAGGGGATAGTTTGTCTTCGAAACGATCCTTAACAGAAAGTTTACAAAAAAAGAAAGAACTAATTGAAACAGGTGGAAATAGAAAATACCATGAAAAGTTGCAATCGCAAAATAAGCTTTTTGTCCGAGAGCGACTCGAACTATTGTTTGATCAGGGAGAATATGTGGAAGATGGAATGTTTGCTAATTGTACAGATAGTGATCTACCAGCTGATGGGGTTGTAATAGCAACCGGGAGAGTGAACGGGCAGACTGTTTGTGTAATGGCTAATGATTCGACTGTTAAAGCTGGATCATGGGGGATGCGAACGGTTGAAAAGATTATTCGTATTCAAGAAACGGCAGAAAAATTGAAAGTACCAATTCTTTATTTAGTTGATTCAGCAGGAGCAAGAATTACCGACCAACTTGAGATGTTTCCTAATAGACGGGGAGCAGGTCGAATTTTTTATAATCAGGTGAAACTTTCCGGTATCGTTCCACAAATTTGTTTATTATTTGGTCCATCAGCAGCAGGAGGCGCTTATATTCCCGCTTTTTGTGATCTTGTTTTTATGGTTGATCAAAATGCTTCTATGTATTTAGGTTCTCCAAGAATGGCAGAAAAAGTAATTGGCGAAAAAGTTACTTTAGAAGAAATGGGCGGTGCGCGAATGCACTGTACGGTCAGTGGGTGCGGGGATGTGTTAGTGGATAATGAAGAAGAAGCCATCATCCAAGTAAAAAAATACCTAAGTTATTTTCCAACTAATTTTCAAGAAAGGCCTTCTATTATAAAAGGAGTAAGCCCGAGAGAAGGATTCGATTTAGAAAAACTAATTCCGCCTAATCAAAATGCTCCATTTAATATGTATGATTGTGTAGAGGCATTGATTGATGAAGACAGCTTTTTTGAAATAAAAAAGTTGTTTGCCTCTGAATTGATTACAGGATTAGCAAGAATGGACGGAAAAGTGGTGGGGATTGTGGCGAATCAGCCAAAAGTGAAAGGGGGAGTCCTGTTTGTTGACTCTGCAGATAAAGGAGCAAAGTTTATTACCCTTTGTGATGCGTTTCATATTCCGCTCCTTTTTTTAGCCGATGTTCCGGGTTTTATGATTGGAACAAAAGTAGAAAGAGCTGGAATTATTCGCCATGGTGCAAAGCTCATTGCAGCAATGAGTTCTGCAACAGTACCGAAAATCTCTGTTATTGTTCGAAAAGCATATGGAGCTGGCTTGTATGCAATGGCAGGACCGGCGTTTGAGCCTGACTGTTGCCTTGCCTTACCAACTGCTCAAATTGCTGTTATGGGACCTGAGGCGGCAGTCAATGCCGTTTATGCAAATAAAATGAATGAAATCAAAGATCCAGAGGAAAAAGTTGCTTTTATGATGAGGAAACAGCAAGAATACAAAGAATCAATAGATATTTATACGTTAGCAGCAGAGCTCATTGTTGATGATATTGTGCCACCAAATGAATTAAGAAAGGTACTCATTTCTCGCTTCTCTATGTATGAAACGAAAGAAATGAATTTTAGCACACGGAAACATCCTATTTATCCTGTATAATCCAAGAAGCCCTGTTTTTACTTTGTGAACTGGGAGTTTAATCATTGGTTTCGTCTAGTTTTCTAATGGACTATTCCAATACAAGAAGATACATTATAATAAAATAAGAGGATTAACAAAATGAGTATAAAGTTCTGTTAAAATTGGGAAGAAGGGAATTTGTGTATTCGATGAAAATAGGAATTATTGGTGGAGGTTCAATTGGTCTATTATACGCCTACTATTTGAGTGAACAGCAGTCTGTCTGTTTATATGTACGTTCAAAAGAACAAATGGAACTTCTACAATCAGAGGGATTATTTTTAGAACGAGATGGTGAGAAAAGCCAAAGGTTTCTCGATGTAAAGTTATATTCCGAATGGCGTGGAGATGAAGATATATCGTTAATAGCGGTTAAGCAATATCATTTAGTAGAATTAATTGAGTTACTCTACGCCTACAGTCGGTCAAATAAGGCCATTTTATTTTTGCAAAACGGAATGGGTCATTTAAAATGGTTTGACCGAATAGAAGGGGAAGTATATATAGGGACAGTAGAACACGGAGCGATGCGAACAAACTTTAATCACGTCATTCATACAGGGGATGGATTGACAAAAATAGCTCTTTATCAAAATTCTCATTCACAGTTTCAAAAGTTTGCTCAATCGATCGATCATGAACGATTTCCTTTTATCATAGAAGAAGATTATGAAGTAATGCTTTTGAAAAAGTTGATCGTGAATGCTGTTATTAATCCATTAACGGCTATTTTACAAGTGGAAAATGGTGAATTGATACAAAATCCATATTATTATCAATTAGTTAAAATGATATTTATTGAAATTGAACAAGGTTTACAATTACAAAATAAAGCACAGTACTTTGAAAATGTTATTCTAGTATGTAAGAAAACAGCTCACAACTATTCATCCATGTTATGCGACTTAGAGGAAGGTCGACCAACAGAAGTGGATGCAATACTCGGCTATATTTTGGAAAAAGCAGCAGAAAGAGAAATAAACACTCCGATCATTGAAACTTTCTATCGAGCAGTCAAAGGGAAGGAGTGTAAGGTAGAGGAGCAATAGATGTGCCAGGATTTTTTTCTTCAATCATTGCAACATTCGTGACTATTCCACTATTAGGGTATATAATCGTGTTTGTAATTAGTAAGTTGGTGACGAAAAAGCACCGAATCTCCGTCCAAATTGCGATTGATGTCACTACGCTATTATTAGTTATTTCTGTTCATTATTTTATTATGACTATTTGGGACAGGTCCCTTCTTTGGGTTATCCTACTAATCATGATTATAATTGCTATCGTGTTTGTCCTTGTCCATTGGAAACTTAAACATGAAATCCAATTTAAAAAGATATTTAAAGGGTTTTGGCGGTTTAATTTTTTGCTATTTAGTTTTGTTTATATTATTTTACTTGTATATGGTCTTATTCTACGTGTCAGTCTATCTATTACGGCTGCGGCATCATAATGAATTCTTGTTTATGAAAATATAGATGCTGATTTTATCATGATAAGAATGGATTTTGACCTTTTTAATCGATAATAAGATGTAAGACATGATATTTATCGAAATATGGTTAGGAGAAAGGAAGTCATAAATGGAGATGTTAAATCTCTCGCTACCGGCGACAAATCGTTTTGCCACTGGATATTTGGCTGGTGCACCTGAGATACAACGTTTTTTTCATTATCGTTATCAGGACTCAACGGATTACGAAGCTAGACTATTAGAATTACAAAATCGTACATTTATGAGAAAAGAACTTGCTGGGTGTATCGAAAAATATATGGAACGTTTTCCAAGCTCAAAAGAAGTGAAAGCTTCACTAACAAAATTAACAAATCAGGATAGTGTAGTTGTGATTGGTGGTCAACAGGCGGGAATTTTAACAGGACCACTCTATTCTATACATAAAATTATATCCATCATTGCTCTCGCACGGCAGAAGGAAGCTGAATTGAATATACCGGTCGTTCCGGTCTTTTGGATTGCCGGTGAAGATCATGATTTTCAGGAAGTGAATCATATCTATTTAGAAAAGGAGGGGGATGTCCAAAAGGTCGTTTATCCAGAAAAAGTACTCGAGAAGAAAATGGTTTCTGATATTACGATAGATAAAGAAATCTGTATCGAATGGGTAGAAGAAATTATTGAAGCATTAGGTGAGACGAATCATACAAAAGAATTGCTGGCGTTTATGAGAACATCTATTTCGCAATCCAATACATTCGTTGATTTTTTTGCCCATATCGTTATGGCATTATTTAAAGACGATGGTTTACTCGTGATTGATTCTGCTGACTCTGGACTTCGTAGTCTAGAAAAGGAAATTTTCGTTTCACAAATTGAACAAGTTACCCAAATTACAAGCTGTGTGAAAGAAGTTCAACACGAACTTGCTGATGAGGGTTTTCATCGTTCAATTGATATTAGTGATCAAGCGGCTAATCTTTTTTATTATGATGAACAACATAAAGAACGGATCCTACTTGAATTTGATTCAGTAAAACAGTGCTTTATCGGCAAGAATGGAGAGCTGCAATTTTCGCGAGTTGAATTACTGCAGATTGCATCTGAATTTCCAGATAAGTTAAGCAATAATGTGGTGACTCGTCCGATGACGCAAGAATTGTTGTTTCCAACTCTTGCTTTTATTGCCGGTCCTGGTGAAATCGCTTATTGGGCGGAATTAAAGCAAGCGTTTGAAAGATTTTCCATAAAATTACCACCAATTGTCCCTAGACTAAACATAACACTATTAGATCGATCAGTTCAAACAGATCTTCAAGAACTCGGGTTATCACTTGAGGATGTGTTAGCAAAAGGGACGGAAAAACAGCAGGATGACTATTTATTATCTGTGAAAGATCCAGAGTTCGAGTGTATATTTCAACATACAAAAGAACAGTTGCTTGAGAATTATCGTTTGATTGAACTTAGGATTGATAAGGGTTTATCTCCGCTATTTGAAAAAAACCAAGCTAATATATTGAAGCAAATTGAATTCATGGAAGAAAAAGTGTCCTCTATGTTAATGGAAAAGCATGATGTAGTTTTGAAGAAATTTAGTAGAGTAAATCACAAATTACATCCTTTAGGAGCACCTCAGGAAAGAATTTTAAATGCTCTCTATTACATGAATCATTATGGTATTTCTTTTCTAGCTGAATTGACCAATTTATCTTATACATTTGATGGCTCACATAAAGTAATAAAAATTTAAAAGTTTGAGACTCTACCTTTATGGATAGAGTCTTTTTTTAATTTTGGCTATGTTCATGATGATTGTTGATAAATAGTCTATGATGTATGTGATCATGCGTCTTATTCAGTATGAATAACGTAATGTATGCATACATTAAACCTCACTTAGAACATTAACAATCTTATTTTAAACATCCTTTATTTTTATAAAAAGTTATAATATTCTGTCAATTAACAGAAGGATTTTCCTAGTATGGAGAGAATTATTAAAAACATGTGGAGGAAAGTGGAGGGATGTGGTAAAGTAATTTTAGAAAGTGGGGGTAGTGGGTATGTTCATGGGCGAATATCATCATCATGTTGATACAAAAGGTCGTTTGATTGTACCTGCTAAATTCCGAGATGGTTTAGGTGAGATGTTTATTTTAACAAGAGGCCTTGATCAATGCCTATTTGGTTACCCCCTTAGTGAATGGAAGATGATTGAAGAAAAACTTAAAGGTCTTCCGCTGACAAAAAAAGATGCCCGTGCATTTACTCGTTTTTTTTTCTCTGGTGCAACAGAATGTGAACTGGATAAACAAGGACGTATTAATATTGCAACTCCGTTGGTAAATTATGCAAAGTTGGAAAAAGAATGTGTCGTATTAGGCGTTTCCAATCGAATTGAAATTTGGAGTAAAGATATTTGGAATGAGTATTTTAGCGAATCAGCGGATTCTTTTGCTGATATTGCAGAAAATATGATCGGGTTTGATATATAATTGGGAATGATTTTTTCCAGATCATTCGATTGGAAAGGTGGACACAAATGTTTAATCACACAACTGTATTATTGAATGAAGCTGTTGAGGGCTTGAATATTAAGCCGAATGGCATATATGTAGACTGTACTCTAGGAGGGGCTGGTCATAGTGAACTCATCCTTTCGAAGCTTTCAGAAGCAGGGAAACTATATGCTTTTGACCAGGATGACATTGCGATAGCTCATGCGAAAGAACGTTTGGCATCCTATGGTGATCGGTTAACGATTGTAAAAAGTAATTTTCTCTATTTGAAAGAAGAATTAGAAAAACTACATGTCCATGAAGTTGATGGTGTGTTATATGATTTAGGTGTTTCATCCCCGCAACTTGACAACCCTGAAAGAGGATTTAGCTACCATGAAGACGCCCCTCTTGATATGAGAATGGACAAGGATGCCAGTTTGTCTGCCTTTGATGTTATTAATCATTGGTCATATGAGGCACTTGTGCGCATTTTTTTTCAGTATGGTGAAGAAAAATTTTCAAAACAAGTTGCCCGTAAAATTGAAGTAGCCCGAGCAGTAAAACCAATTGAAACCACAGGGCAATTAGTCGAGCTTATTAAAGAAGCCATTCCTGCTCCAGCAAGAAGAAAAGGTGGCCATCCAGCAAAAAGAATTTTCCAGGCAATCCGTATTGCTGTGAATGATGAGTTGGGTGTATTTGAGAAATCACTTCAACAGGCCATTTCTTTATTAACTACTGGTGGTAGAATTAGCGTGATTACGTTTCATTCGCTAGAAGACCGAATTTGTAAGGTAGCATTCAAAAAGGCGAGTGAGATACCTGATTTGCCACATGGATTACCGGTTATTCCAGAAGAATTCAAACCGGTTTTAAAGTTAATAACAAGAAAGCCGATTATACCAACGGAATCTGAATTAGAACACAATAACCGGGCAAGGTCTGCCAAACTTCGAATTGCCGAAAAGCGATAACCTTTGATCATTCTTAAAATATATAATAAGCAAACTTTATTTATTGGAGGGGCAAATGAATGGCTAATTTAGCAAGAAAGCTTCGTCAAGAGCAACAAACGCAACAAACGCAACAAGCTCCAAAGGTTTCAAAGAAAGTACAAAAACAGAAGAGATGGCTTTCACCAGGTGAAAAAATATTAGGAATTGCTTTTGGCGTAGTTATTTGTTTTGGATCGGTGCAGATTATCTCCAATCAGTCCTCCATTTATGAACTCAATAAAGAGATTCAAGATACCCAAGTTACGATTCAAGAACAACAAAAGTTAAATAGTGACTTAACCGTACAAATAAGTGAATTAAGTCAGTATGATCGAATTAAGGAAAAGGCAAGGGAACTCGGGCTAGAACTAAATGAGCAAAATGTTAAGGTTGTGCAAGATTAATGATAAAAAAACAAAAAAATATTAACTTTGGAGCAGCGATATTATTTCTAATATTCAGCTTGCTCTTTTTTGTCTTATTGTTTCGATTTGTCTACATTCAGACTACTGGGGAAGTAAAAGGTCATGCCTTAGCTGCAAAGGCGGAACAGCTTTATTCAAATTCTACGAAAATTGAAGCAAAACGGGGAACGATTTATGATCGGAACGGAGAGGTTATTGCTGAGGATAGAACCTCATATAGTTTAATTGCTATCCTTGACGAAAAAATGACAACTGATCCGAAGAAGCCAAAGCATGTGAAGGATATCGATAAAACGGCAAGTGAACTTGCTAAAGTTATTGATATGAAGGAATCAGACATTTATAAAATCCTACAGGATGGTCAACAGAAAGAACGGTTTCAAGTAGAATTCGGTGTAGCAGGACGAGATATTACGTATGAGGTGAAGGAGAATATTGAAGAACTTAAGCTACCTGGCGTTACTTTCACGAGAAAAATGAAACGATTTTATCCAAATGGTATTTTTGCCTCACATGTTATTGGTTATACAGAAACAGTCACAGATGAGAACAATCAAACCAAAACAGTTGGTAAACTAGGATTAGAGAAAAGTTTAAATGAGCTATTAACAGGTACGAACGGCTCTTTTAAATTTGAAAGTGATTTATGGGGGTACTTGCTCCCAGATGGCAATGAACAGATTACTCCAGCAAGTGATGGGAAAGACGTTTATTTAACGATTGATAGAAAAATTCAAATTATGCTTGAAGATGCAATGAATAAAGTGAATGAAGAGTACGATCCGGCAAAAATGATTGCTATTGTTGCCGATGCTAAAACAGGGGAAATTCTTGCGATGGGACAGCGTCCATCCTTTCATCCTGAGACAAGGATAGGCATTGAAGGAGGATGGTACAATGAAGCCATCGAAACACCGTTTGAACCAGGGTCAACGATGAAGATATTTACCCTTGCGGCTGCCGTTGAAGAAGGGGCATTTAATCCAAATGAAAAGTTTCAGTCAGGAAAATATGTGGTTGATCCCAAATCGAGATCCATTTCCGACCATAATGGGGGAAGAGGTTGGGGGACTATTACGTATTTAGAAGGAGTACAGCGATCTTCCAATGTAGCTTTTGCAAAACTAGCAAATGAGAAGATAGGGTTTGATAAATTTAGGGAATACTTAACGGAATTTGGATTTGATGAACTAACAGGTATTGACCTACCGAATGAAGCAAATGGAAAAATGGCCTTTACTTATCCTATTGAAAAGGCTACAACAGCATTTGGTCAGGGAACAGCGGTGACAGCCATTCAACAGGTTCAGGCAGCTACAGCGATTACAAATGGTGGAAAAATGATGGGGTCCCATGTTATAGACAAGGTAGTTGATCCAGGTTCAGGGAAAACGATTCAGGAAACGAAATCAGAAGTAGTAGGAGAGCCTATTTCAGAAAAAACAGCTGCAGATGTACGAGATTATTTAGAAACCGTTATAACCGGTGAAGAGGGGACAGGCGGAAAATATGAGATTGAAGGTTACGAAGTTGCAGGCAAGACAGGAACTGCTCAAATTTCGGGTAATGGTGGATATTTATCGGGATCAAGTAACTATATCTTTTCGTTTCTTGGCATGGCACCGAAGGATGATCCGGAGTTGATTATGTATGTAGCTGTGCAGCAACCAGAAATAACGAACTATGCACAAGGTTCTACTCCTGTGTCCATGATTTTTAATCCTGTTATGAAAAACAGTCTTCAATATTTGCAAGTAGAACCTAGTAATAATAAGCCGGTTGAAACCGTAATAAACCCAGATGTAATGAATCTTTCTACGGATCAAGCTATAGAAAAGTTAACGAATAAAGGTTTAGAAGCAATTGTAATTGGAAATGGTTCGAAAATAGTTAGCCAGATTCCTCGGGAAAATGAATCACTTCTTGCAGGCGAGAGAGTGATGATTAAAACAGATGGCGAATTAACAGCCCCTAATATGATGGGGTGGTCCATAAGAGATGTAATGAAAGTAGCAGAAGTAGCTAATATGAAATTAAACTCAGTCGGAAATGGATTTGTAGTCAAGCAAAATGTCACAGCAGGTTCGATGATGAAAGAAGGAGACTATTTAATTGTTGAGTTAAATAGGACTTTAGTACAAACAGAATCTGAGTCAGATGTCAAAACTGAAACTGATATTGAGACTAACGTGGATGAAGACATCGTTCAAGATTAATAATCAAAGTTTCATCCCGACGAACTACGTTCTATTAAAAAAAGTACAAGCATATATTTGAACGAGCCATATTTAAAGGAGGTTCGTTCTTTTATGCGTGTTTCCAATGTCACCGTTCGAAAGAGGTTAACCATTGTATTATTAGTAGGAATATTCGTTTTTTTTATTATTGATATGAGACTTGGTTATGTACAAATGCTATTAGGAGAGGGTTTAACAGACAAGGCAAAAGGACTATGGAGCCGGAATATTCCATTTGAACCAAATCGAGGCGAAATTGTCGATCGGAATGGTGTTGCGCTCGCAACGAATATTAGCGCCCCCACTGTTTTTGTTGTTCCACGTCAAATAAAAGATCCGGCGGAAGCGGCAGAAAAGTTGGCATCTGTTTTAAATATGTCAACAGAAAAGGCTTATGGGTTGATTACGAAAAGAACGAGCAGCGTTAAAATACCTGAGGGAAGAAAGATTTCTCATGTAAAGGCAAAAGAAATTCGAGCACTCGGAATTGAAGGAGTCTATATTGGTGAAGATTCTAAACGTCATTATCCTTTTGGGAATTATCTTTCGCATGTATTGGGCTTTGCTGGTATTGACAATCAAGGGTTAATGGGCTTAGAACTCTTTTATGATAAAGAACTAAGTGGCACGGAAGGATCAGTTAAGTTTTACGCTAATGCCAAAGGTGAAAGAATGAATGATATGGCAGATGACTATGAGCCACCTGTTGATGGATTAGATTTACAACTAACGATAGATTCAAAGGTACAGACCATTTTGGAACGCGAATTCGATAATGCAGAGGCTACTTATCAACCTGATGGACTTATTGGAATTGCAATGAATCCAAATACTGGGGAAATATTGGCTATGTCCAGTAGACCGAGCTTTGATCCTGCCGACTTTCGAAATGTAGAACCTGAAATATATAATCGTAACTTACCTGTCTGGAGTTCTTATGAACCTGGTTCCACCTTTAAAATTATTACCTTGGCTGCTGCACTTGAAGAAGGAAAAGTAGATTTAGAGAAGGATGAGTTTCATGACCCAGGATTTGTGAAAGTAGGTGGAGCTAGGCTTCGTTGCTGGAAAAAAGGGGGTCACGGCAGTCAATCATTTCTTGAGGTTGTTCAAAATTCATGTAACCCAGGATTTGTTGAACTTGGTGAAAGGCTTGGAAAAGATACATTGTTTAAATATGTAAAAGGCTTTGGCTTTGGTGAAAAAACAGGCATCGATCTTCAAGGAGAAGCTAAGGGGATTTTATTTAATTTGGATCGTGTTGGACCAGTTGAACAAGCAACCACTGCATTTGGTCAAGGGGTTTCAGTAACACCGATTCAACAAGTAACAGCTGTTTCAGCCGCCATTAATGGTGGAACATTATATACACCGTATATTGCCAAAGAGCTCATTGATCCAACAACAGGTGAAGTGGTCATGAAGAAAACGCCTGTTGCAAAAAGAAAAGTGATTTCGAAGGAAACGTCTGCTGAGATTAGATATGCGCTGGAAAGCGTAGTTGCCCAAGGGACCGGAGGAAAAGCATTTGTTGATGGCTACAGGGTCGGTGGAAAAACAGGGACGGCACAAAAAGCGGTGAATGGCCGTTATTTACAAAATAACCATATTGTTTCTTTTATCGGTTTTGCTCCTGCAGATGATCCACAGATTGTTGTCTATGTTGCCGTGGATAACCCAAAAGGGACGGTTCAGTTTGGGGGTACGGTAGCGGCACCGATCGTTGGAAATATTATCGGAGATAGCTTAAGGGCGATGGGAGTTGAACCGAGAACAGAACAAATTGAAAAGAAGTTAACTTGGACAGATACACCGATGCTAGAAGTTCCTGATCTTGTGGGAATTACAAAAAAAGAAATCCGTGAATTGATGCTAAATTTAAAAATTGATGAGAGTGGTGATGGAGATACCGTCGTCAAACAAACGCCACAAGCGGGTGTGAAATTAAAAGAAGGTTCAACTATTAGACTTTACTTTGGGAAGAGTACAGAAATTAATGAGGAATAAGTAGTATTTAATGGAAACTATTTCATATATTTAGGTAGGGCGGCTTAATTTTACGCCGTCTTCTTTATTAGATAGGGTACTAGTAGGAAAATGTACTATATTTATAAAAATGAAAATAGATTAATTAGTGTTTATCATGTAAAATTAAATCGCTTAGTTCTTCGTTCTAATAAATTTTGACGTAATGGTTTGTTGGCACTCTTGTACTTTTTTATGAGAGGATTTGAGATATTTGAAACTACATACTTTACTTCAATATTTATTCCCTTTTTTGCCTGTTGAAGGTGTAAATCCAGAGATCTACTCGATTGAAAACGACAATCGAAATGTAAAACAAGGCAGTTTATTTATTTGTATAAAGGGCTATACGGTAGATGGTCATGACTTTGCGAAGTCTGCTGAAACAAAGGGTGCTGTAGCGGTATTAGCTGAAAGAGAATTGTCACTCGATATACCTGTTATTCTTGTTAAGGATACGAAACGAGCAATGGCTTTACTTGCAAATATATTTTACGGTCAGCCTACACAAAAACTACATTTAGTGGGTGTTACTGGCACAAATGGAAAAACAACGACAAGCCATCTGATAGAAAAGATCTTTGCTGATGAAAACAATAAAACAGGATTAATCGGAACGATGTATGTAAAAATGGCAGGGAAAACATATGAAACCAAAAATACAACACCTGAAAGTTTAACGTTACAAAAAATGTTTAAGCAAATGGTTGATTATGGGGTCTCTAGAGCTGTGATGGAGGTTTCATCTCATGCACTTGTTGAAGGAAGAGTACATGGGTGTGATTACGATATCGCTGTTTTCACTAACTTAACCCAAGACCATCTTGATTATCATAAAACAATGGATGAATATCGTCGTGCAAAGGGGTTATTATTTGCACAACTGGGTAATGCATTTTACGATAATAAAACCAAATATGCGGTCTTAAATGCTGATGATCCTGCAAGTAAAGAATATAGCTACTCAACAGCAGCTAGAGTATTGTCATATGGAATCGATAATGAAGCAGATTTTCGAGCGCTCCATATCAAGATGACAGCCAACGGCACATCGTTCGATTTAGTTAGCCCTTTTGGAGAACACCAAGTGCAAATGAAACTGATTGGGAAATTTAGTGTTTATAATGCACTTGCGAGTATAGCTACTGCCGCTCTTTCAGGGGTTCAGATGAAAAACATTATTGTCTCACTTGAAGAAGTAGAAGGGGTTTCAGGTCGTTTTGAAGCAGTAGATGCTGGGCAAGATTATGCGGTTATTGTCGATTATTCACACACGCCGGATAGCCTTGAAAATGCTTTAATGACGGTTCGTGAGTTTGCAAAAAAACGTATTTTTGTTGTTGTCGGTTGCGGTGGAGATCGTGATCGAACGAAACGTCCGCAAATGGCAAAAATTGCTTGTCATTTAGCAACGGATTCTGTTTTCACTTCTGATAATCCACGTAGCGAAGATCCAAATGCCATTTTGCGTGAAATGGAAGCAGGTGTAAAAGGGGAAAAGTATAAAAGTATTGTAGATCGTAAAAGTGCGATTCAGTATGTAGTAAATGAAGCTCAAAAAGGGGATGTCATTCTGATTGCAGGAAAAGGACACGAGACCTATCAGCAAATTGGTCAAGAAATATTGGATTTTGATGATCGAATAGTTGCAAAAGAAGCAATAGAGGAGCGGTTAAAATGACGTTATTGTATTATGATTTTGCCCATCTCTTTCCAAGAAGAAATGGAAAAGGTGATTCCGCACTCGCGTTTTATACCGTTACGGCTTTTGCACATATCTCTCAACCAAAAGGAATTTTTATTCCTTTATACAAAGATTCTGGGGAGTTAAAGGAAGCAATTGAACACGGGGCTATTGCTGCGGTATGGGATGAGGAGATCCCGCTTCCTTCCTACACTCCTACTTATTTTCACATTTTTTATACAAATGATTTATGGAAAGGTTTAAAAAATATGTTAGAACAATACGGTAAGAAATTAGCTATTATCGAAGAATTAGATCAGAATGAGCGTACAAAGTTTTATTTTTCATCTAAAAACAGTCTGAATGAAAGAAAGAACACATATGATATAGCTGTAATGACAAATGAATGCGATCAATTAATGAAAGAAATAAATGATGGGAGGGGGGAATAAAGTGCTGGTGCAAGTCATGTTTTTTACCATTTTATTAGGATTTTTAATTACAGTATTACTATCTCCCATTTTTATTCCCTTCTTGAGAAGATTAAAATTTGGACAAAGTATACGAGAAGAAGGACCAAAGTCACACCAGAAAAAAACGGGTACACCTACAATGGGTGGGGTTATGATATTGCTATCTATTATCGTAACAACACTTGTGATGACGGAGAAATTTAGTGAACCGACCGTCCAAACTTTTTTACTTTTATTTGTAACGTTTGGATTTGGACTTTTGGGCTTCTTAGATGATTTTATTAAAGTAGTCTTGAAAAGGAATTTAGGTTTAACGTCAAAACAAAAACTTATCGGGCAGATTCTTATTTCAATTGTTTTCTATTTTATTTTGAAGCAAACTAATTTTTCAACAGCACTTGAAATTCCATTTACCAATTATTCTTTTGAATTAGGTTATTTTTATGCGCTGTTCATTGTATTCTGGCTTGTAGGTTTTTCAAATGCGGTTAATTTGACAGATGGACTTGATGGTCTTGTATCAGGTACAACAGCAATTGCCTTTGGAACATTTGCTGTGTTAGCTTGGAATCAATCCCAATTTGAAGTATCCATTTTCTCTGTTGCAGTTGTTGGAGCTGTACTTGGATTTCTTGTCTTTAATGCTCATCCGGCAAAGGTTTTTATGGGTGATACAGGTTCATTGGCGTTGGGAGGAGCAATCGCGTCTATTGCTATTTTAACGAAGCTAGAGATCATTCTACTTCTAATCGGTGGCGTATTTGTCATTGAGACATTATCTGTTATTTTGCAAGTGATTTCTTTTAAAACAACAGGAAAGCGAATTTTTCGCATGAGTCCACTGCATCATCATTATGAATTAATTGGATGGAGTGAATGGCGAGTTGTCGTGACGTTTTGGAGTGTTGGACTATTATTTGCCATTATCGGAATTTACATTGAGGTGTGGTTATAAATGAAAACAATTAATACGTATCTTCATAAGAAAATATTGGTCTTAGGATTAGCTAAAAGTGGGGTAGGAGCTGCGTCTCTTTTACATCAACTTGGTGCATTTGTTACTGTTAATGATTATAAGCCATTATCGGAAAATCCTGAGGCCCAAGGGTTACTAGAACAAGGGGTTAAAGTGATTTGTGGGGAGCACCCGATTGAATTACTCGAAGAAGGATTTGAGCTGATTGTTAAAAACCCTGGCATTCCCTATCATAATCCAATGATTAAAGGGGCAATTGAACGTGGTATACCTGTCATAACGGAGGTTGAACTTGCTTATCAGATTTCTGATGCTCCATTCATTGCCATTACAGGAACAAATGGGAAAACAACAACAACCACGCTTATCTATGAAATGCTGAAAGTGGGAGAGAAGGATCCGCTTATTGCAGGAAATATTGGGACGGTCGCTTCAGAGGTGGCACAAGTTGCACAGGAACATCATCATATTGTGATTGAACTTTCTTCATTTCAGTTGATGGGAACGCCAAGTTTCCGGCCAAGAATTGCCATTTTAACCAATCTATATGAAGCTCATCTTGATTACCATGGGACAAGATTAGAATACGTGAAAGCAAAGGCGAATATTACTAAAAACCAAAAAAATGATGATTTTTTTATTGTGAACGCTGAGCAAGAAGAGGTTATGAATATCGCTCTCCAATCAAAGGCCAAGATTGTTCCTTTTTCAACGAAACGGGAGCTTTCATCGGGAGCTTATGTAAAAGAAGGCTGGGTCACTTTCAATGGGGAACAAATTATGAAACAAGAGAATATCAGGCTACCTGGTGCTCATAATTTAGAAAATATTTTATCTGCAGTAGCAGCTGCCAAATTATCTGGTGTGAGTAATGACTCTATTTTTAATGTGTTAAACGCATTTGCAGGTGTGAAACATCGCCTTCAATTTATTGGTGAAATTGAAGGTCGACAGTTTTATAACGATTCAAAAGCAACCAATATATTAGCGACAAAAAATGCCTTAGCTGCTTTTGAAAAGCCGATTGTGCTTCTTTGTGGCGGCCTTGATCGAGGGAATGAATTTGATGAACTTATTCCGTCATTTAAAAACGTTAAAGCAATGGTCACTTTTGGACAAACAGCGGAAAAAATGGAGAGAGTAGCAACTGAGTCAGGAATAAAATCAATTCATCGTGTCGATAATGTTGGAAAAGCTGTACCTTTGGCTTATCAGCTATCAGATGCAGGAGATGTTATTCTTTTATCCCCTGCTTGCGCTAGTTGGGATCAATATAAAACTTTTGAAGTAAGGGGAGACATTTTTATCGAAGCAGTGCATAAGCTTAAATAAGGGCTTGTCTCTAGAGGAGAAGATACTATTTGCTTTTCAACATTAGAGGGGTTTTGTTCAACTGTCTCTTAAACAGGCCAAATAACTTGCATTTCGAGGTGTGGTCTTTTGCCGACAAAAAAAACGACTCCTGATATTATTTTAATGTTACTGACGTTTACACTTTTAGCAATAGGACTAGTTATGGTATACAGTGCCAGTGCAATCTGGGCAGACTATAAATTTGATGATTCCTTTTTCTTTGCTAAACGCCAAATGTTATTTGCCGGTGTAGGGATAATTGGTATGTTTTTTATTATGAATATTGACTATTGGACTTGGAGAACCTGGGCAAAAGTGCTGATCATCATTTGCTTTGTATTGCTTGTTCTCGTACTAATCCCTGGAATTGGGAATGTTCGAAACGGATCAAGAAGTTGGATCGGAATTGGCGCTTTTTCTGTACAGCCCTCAGAATTCATGAAGTTGGCAATGATTGCTTTCTTAGCAAAGTTTTTATCAGAAAGGCAAAAGTACATAACCTCGTTTAAGAAAGGATTGATTCCTTCTTTAGGTTTAGTTTTTTTAGCATTTGGCATGATTATGCTTCAACCTGACTTAGGGACCGGTACGGTGATGGTTGGAACATGCACGGTGATGATTTTTATTGCGGGAGCAAGAATTCGTCATTTTATGGTGCTTGGTTTAATCGGGTTAGCTGGCTTTGTTGTGTTAGTCTTGTCAGCTCCTTATCGAATTAAGCGAATTACGTCATTTCTGGACCCTTGGCAAGATCCGCTTGGAAGTGGTTTCCAAATTATTCAATCATTGTTTGCAATTGGGCCGGGTGGCTTGTTTGGATTAGGTCTTGGACAGAGTAGGCAAAAGTTCTTTTATCTACCAGAGCCCCAAACAGATTTTATTTTTGCCATTTTAGCTGAAGAGCTTGGTTTTATTGGAGGTTCCTTTATTTTATTATTATTTTCTCTATTACTTTGGAGAGGTATTCGTATTGCGTTAGGAGCTCCCGATCTATATGGAAGCCTTCTAGCTGTCGGAATCATTGCAATGGTCGCCATTCAAGTCATGATCAATGTGGGTGTTGTTACAGGACTAATGCCAGTCACAGGTATTACACTACCCTTTTTAAGTTATGGGGGATCATCATTAACACTCATGCTATTGGCAGTGGGTGTACTGCTAAATGTTAGCCGATATTCGCGGTACTGACTTAAACTTTCTAAAGAGCTGACCACTGATAGGTCAGCTTTTTTTTGATAAAATATTAGAATGGTTTTGTGAATTACGTGAAAATTCAAGTTAATATCAAGTTAGTATTCTTGATTACAGCATACATTAAAAAAATACTAAATGATTACGTTTTTATGACATTCTTTTAATGGTATCTTTCTCCTGTTTGGAATATAGTAGAATAGAAAAAGTAAATGAATGATTTTATTCACTTTTCTATTTGTCCTGTTGTGCTGACGGAAAATATTAGCTCTGATGTTTGACTGGTATTCATTCCTATAATGATGGAGTTTGAGTTAAATTAACTAAGTGTGTTTGAGGTGAAACAATGAATATTGTAGTAAGTGGAGGCGGGACTGGTGGTCATATTTATCCAGCTCTTGCTCTTATTCGTGAAATAAAAAAAGAAACAAAAGATGTGAATTTTTTATACATCGGTACAGAAAAAGGACTTGAAAGCAAGCTTGTCACAAGAGAAAATATTCCATTCAAATCGATACATATTACAGGTTTTAAAAGAAGTATCTCCCTTGAAAATGTAAAAACGATTATGCGTTTTTTTAAAGGAGTAAGAGAGAGTAAAAGAATGTTAAAAGAGTTTAAAGCAGATGTTGTCATAGGAACAGGAGGCTATGTATGTGGTCCTGTTGTTTATGCTGCTGCAAAGCTTGGAATTCCGACTATCATACATGAGCAAAACAGTGTACCTGGTTTGACGAATAAGTTTTTAAGTCGTTATGTAGATCGAATTGCTATTTGTTTTGAGGAGGCAAAGGCTTTTTTTCCGGATCATAAGGTTGTGTTGACAGGAAATCCGCGTGCTTCTGAAGTATTACATCAAGATAGGATAAAAGGGAGAATATCGACCGGTTTAAGTGTAGGGGAGCCAGTTGTGTTAATTGTTGGTGGAAGCCGAGGTGCAAGGCCAATCAACGAGGCTGTTTTAAAATCTCTAGTGCAACTTGGAGGAAAACCGTATCAAGTGCTGTATATAACAGGTGATGTTCATTATGATGAGGTGAAAAAGGAAGTAGAACTAATTGGAAATCCGAAAAATGTTGTAATTAAACCCTTTATTCATAATATGCCTGAAGTCCTTGCTGGTACGGACTTGACGGTTGCGCGAGCTGGTGCAACCACATTAGCTGAACTAACGTCACTTGGTATTCCAAGTATCCTTATTCCAAGTCCATATGTTACCAATAACCACCAAGAGAAAAATGCACGTGCACTTAGCGATCATCATGCTGCAAAATTATTACTTGAAAAGGATTTAAATAGCCAGAAATTAGTGGAAGAAATTGATCGTATCCTATTGGATGAACAGAAGCTAAATGAAATGAAAAAAGCATCTAAACAACTAGGGGTACCAGATGCTGTAAAAAGGCTCTATCAATTAATGAAAGAGCTTGTTGATGGGAAGAAGTAGCCCCAAGATTACTTTTGCATATACTACGGTAACCTATTTTTCAGGAGGGTTTTATGAATAATCAACTGAATGAGTTAATGAATGAGTTGACAGAATGGAATGTTGGAGTCGTTAAAAAGCATGAATTGCTAGCCAATCATACGACTATTAAAATAGGGGGGCCTGCTGATTTATTTGTAGAACCCAACTCCATTGCTAATTTAGAAAAAACATTAGAATTAATTAGCAAATATAAAGTTAGTTGGAGAGCAATCGGTAGGGGCTCTAATTTACTTGTATCGGATAATGGGATTGAAGGAGTTGTGATTAAACTCGGCAACGGTTTAAATCATATGGAACTGGAGGGAGCCTTATTAACAGTGGGGGCAGGTTTTTCTCTTGTTGCCCTGGCTGTTCAAATAAGTCGAAAAGGGCTATCTGGACTTGAGTTTGCCAGCGGGATACCGGGTTCAGTAGGTGGTGCTGTATATATGAATGCAGGAGCACATGGATCAGATATTTCAAAGATTCTTACAGAAGCTCATATTCTTTTTGAAGATGGTTCTTTGCAGTGGTTAACAAACGAGGAAATGGAATTTTCCTATCGTACTTCTGTGTTGCAACAAAAAAGTCCTGGAATTGTTGTAGAAGCGAAGTTTCAATTAGAAGAAGGAGAAAAAGAAAAAATCGTAAGTGTAATGCAAAAAAATAAAGATTACCGAAAAGAGACACAACCTTGGGATTTACCTTGTGCGGGGAGTATTTTTAGGAACCCACTGCCAAATTACGCGGGGAAATTAGTTGAAGAAGCAGGATTAAAAGGTTATCAAATAGGTGGGGCAAAAATTTCTGATATGCATGGGAATTTCATCATTAATGCAGGAAATGCCCAGGCGTATGAGGTTCTCCAATTAATCGATCATGTAAAAAGAACTATTTTTAAGCTGAATAAAGTAGAAATGGAAACTGAAGTAGAAATAATAGGTCGAAAGTAACGTAAAACAACCAACGCAATTCCCAGTTATTGTGTTATAATTACTCATTGATAAGTATATATCAAATACAAAAAATAACCATAACGGCATGAACCCTCGTGCCGTTGTTTTTAATAAGAAAAACGGAAACGGTTCGCCCAGGGACGACAGGCTTAAGACCTCGAGTCCCTAGCCATTGGAGCTGGATAAGTAAAAGCGGAAGTGCCTTATCCAGCCGCCTCATCGGCACAGCTTAAGACCTCGAGCGGCTAGGCACTGGAGTTGGACAAGCAGTAGTGGAGAGTGTTTTCTCTGATAAAGGGACATTCAAAGTGAGGTGATTAGAATGGGAAGTGGGAAGGTTAATGTTGTCTCTATTGAAGACCGAATACCTAAATTAAAACAACAGCGAAGAAAAAAGGCCAATCGTAGACTTATCTTTTTACTGCTACTATTTTTTATTCTAATTGCTTTTATTTTATATTTTCAGTCGCCATTAAGTCATGTCAAAAAGATCGCGATTTCAGGAAATCAAGTGCATTCAGAAGAAGAAATTATTTCTATTACCGGTATAACGAGTGATACGAATATATGGAAAGTTAAGAAACAAGAAATTGAAGCTAAGTTAAAAGAGCTACCTGAAATGAAGAAGGCAGAAGTCAAGATTCGAATGCCGAATACCATTGCTATTAAGATTCAGGAATTCAAACGAATTTCATATATTGCTGATGGAAAAAGCTTCTTACCTGTCTTGGATAATGGAAAAATTCTTAAAGAAAAAACAACAACCGATCTTCCATTAAATGCTCCCATATTATTTTCTTTTACTGAAAACAATGTATTAGAGGAAATGATTAAAAGCTTAGAACAATTGCCTGTAGGAGTACTTAACTCTATTTCTGAAATTCATTATGATCCAAAAGAGACAGATGCGTATCATATTTTGGCTTTTATGAATGATGGAAACGAAGTGAGTGCGACGATTAGAACTTTTGCGGAAAAGATGTCCCATTATCCTTCTATCATAAGTCAGCTTGATCCAAACCAAAAAGGTGTGATTAATTTAGAGGTTGGTTCATTCTTTAGAGCTTATGAATTGGAGGGAGTTAAACTGGATGAAACGGAAGAAGAACTTGAAAGGTAAATATGTGATCATAACGGTCGTTTGTCTCGTTTTTGGTTATATGATTGCTTTTTCTTACCATGTAACTGAAAGTCAGACAAGCCGAACGAAAATGACCAGTAGTCAATTTGAGCGTGATATGGAGTTGCGAGATGAATTAATTGCACAGGAAGAAAAAAATCGTATTTTACAGAAGGATCTCGATCAAAAGCAACAACAAGTGTTAGAAATTGAAAAAGAACTATCAAATGAAGCTCAAGTTTACTTTAACCTTGCCGAAGATGCGGAAAAGTACCGGATGTATCTTGGTAAGGTGAAGGTAAAAGGAAAGGGCGTGCAAGTGACACTTGCAGATAGTGATTATAATCCAGGTGAGCAAAATGTAAATCAATATATTGTCCATGAACATCATATTTTTAATGTCATAAATGAACTATACATATCAGGTGCGAGTGCAATAGCGATAAATGGGCAAAGACTATCGCATGATTCGTATATTTTATGTAGTGGTCCAGTTATCGAAGTGGATGGTCATCAGCATCCTGCACCATTTGTAATCACGGCCATTGGAGATGCAGATACGATGGCCGCATCATTAAATTTAAAGGGTGGCGTTAAAGATATACTAGTCAATGAAAATGTACAATTCACATTAGAAAGAAAAGAAGAAATTGTCATGAATTCAATATTGAACGGTTGATGGTTTCACTGAAAAAGTTAGGTGGATCGAACATGGGGAATAAAAAATATATAAGTATGGCTTTTATTACTTTAATCATAGGCTTTATGGTGGCTATTCAGTTTCAAACCGTTAAAGAACCAGTTGTTCGGGACACCCGTGATACTTGGCAGCTAAGGGAAGATCTAGTAAAGGAAAAAGAACTTCAGCTAAATTTAATTCGTGAAATTCGTTCGAATGAAGAAAAACTAGATAAATACAAAACAGAAAGAGTCCCAAGTAAAGAACAGATTCTAAAAGATACTTTGAACGAACTTAAAGTAGCAGCTGGCTTAACAGAAGTCGAAGGACCTGGGATCATAATAAGTATCGAACCTTCGTATGAAGAGTTATTGCTTGGAGAAATAGCTACTCCTATTTCTCCCTATTTAATTCAAACACTCATCAATGAATTAAACCAATACGGTGCCGCGCATATTTCAATTGATGATCACCGTTTAATTAATACAACGGTGATTCGTGATATAAATGGGGAAACGAAAGTAGATGGTTATCCTCTTAATCATTTACCGATCGTAGTAAAGGTGGCTGTTGACCATATGGATGAGGCACAGAATCTATATAATCGTATGCAGGTTTCAAAATTAGCGGATGATTTTTTTATTGATAATTATCGATTATCCATATCAGAGCCTCAATTAAATGTAATGATCCCAGCATACAAGGACACGATAAGAATCCGCTATATGGAGCTAGTAGGGGATGAAAAAGGAGGATAAACATGTGGCTCCCTATACTCGGGCTAATGATCGGGTTATTTCTCGGTTATTCAACTGAGATTAAAATCCCAGTTGAATATTCCAATTATTTATCAATTGCAGTACTTGCAGCACTAGATACATTATTTGGGGGCATTAGGGCTCACTTACAAAATATATACGATGAAAAAGTATTTGTATCGGGTTTCTTCTTTAATATTATTTTAGCTGCAAGTTTAGCTTTTCTAGGTGTCCATCTTGGTGTAGACTTATATTTAGCAGCCGTTTTTGCCTTTGGTGTGAGACTTTTTCAAAATATTGCTGTTATTCGAAGGATTTTCCTTGAGAAATGGTCTACCAATAAGGAAAAAATGTAAAAAAATAATTTTAAAAAAAAGGGAATAATTTAGTTTTGACGAATAATTTTAAGATAAACGAAAAAATGTGACAAATCATTTGTTGATTAAAGTTAAAAAAATCACAAATAGTGAATACTGAGTAATGAAATTTATGTCGCATAAAAGTCAAAGATAATTATTGCTATTAGAGACTTGGTGTTCAAACAGTTATTGTTAAGGGAGGTGCCATAGAATGAACAGCAATGAAATATATGTTAGCCTTGACATCGGTACATCCAGTGTGAAAGTAATCATAGGAGAAATGGTCAATGACGCATTAAATATTATCGGAGTGGGTAATGTACCCTCTGAAGGATTACGAAAAGGTTCAATTGTTGATATAGATGAAACCGTTCATTCTATTAGGAGAGCAATAGAACAGGCTGAAAGAATGATAGGGATGGACATCCGACAAGTAATTGTCGGAATAACAGGAAATCATATTATGCTACAGCCTTCACACGGAGTGGTTGCCGTTTCAAGTGAAAATAGAGAAATTACTGATGAGGATATAGCCAGGGTAATAGAGGCAGGACAAGTTGTTTCTGTTCCTCCAGAAAGAGAAATTATTGATGTCATACCAAAACAATTTATTGTTGATGGACTTGATGAGATTCATGACCCACGCGGAATGATTGGTGTTCGGCTTGAAATGGAAGGTACGATTATTACAGGCTCAAAGACAATTCTACATAATATATTGCGCTGTGTGGAAAAAGCAGGTTTGGACATATTAGATATAACATTACAACCGCTTGCTGCAGGATCATTTGCTCTTTCTAAGGATGAAAAAAATCTCGGTGTTGCTCTTATCGATATTGGTGGAGGTTCGACTACGATCGCTTTATTTGATGAAGATGGATTACGAGCAACATCAGTTCTTCCTGTCGGTGGAGAGCATATTACAAAAGATATTTCAATTGGGCTTCGGACATCGTCCGGAGAGGCAGAAAAAATAAAAGTAAAATATGGATATGCATTTTATGATCATGCTTCTGAAGATGTAGTATTTAACATGCCAATCATTGGCAGTGATCAACAACAACAATTTAATCAAGTAGAAATTAGTGATATTATTGAGGCTAGAATGGAAGAAATCTTTGAGTTAATTCTAGCTGAAATTCATCGTTTAGGAGTAAATGATGTACCTGGTGGTTTTGTATTAACTGGAGGAGTGGCTAATACACCAGGAATTCTAGAACTTGCTCAGGTTGTATTCCAAAATCGCGTTCGAATTGCTATTCCAGATTATATCGGGGTAAGAGAACCACAGTATACAACAGCTGTTGGCTTGATCAAGTTTGCTTATAAGAATGCAAAGATTCAAGGAAGACAGATGCATACGCCTGCTGTTAACCATGAAGTAAAAGAAAAGCGAACGGTTAAACAAACACAAGTAAAACCCAAGCCGGAAAAACAATCTGAAGAAAAAGTGACATCAAAGGTCAAAAAGTTTTTTGGTTACTTTTTTGAATAATGAATGTGAAATAACAGACTGATATAATGTAGCGATCCGAGTATGCGGGCTAACAGGAATATCGACGAATTAGGAGGATTTGTCATGCTGGAATTTGAAACAAGTTTAGAAGCATTAGCGACAATAAAAGTTATTGGTGTTGGTGGCGGAGGAAATAACGCTGTCAACCGCATGATAGAGCACGGTGTACAAGGTGTTGAATTTATTGCTGTCAATACTGATGCACAGGCATTAAATCTTTCCAAAGCAGAAGTAAAAATGCAAATTGGCGGGAAATTAACAAGGGGACTCGGTGCTGGTGCCAATCCAGAAGTGGGAAAAAAAGCAGCAGAAGAGAGTAAAGAGGCAATTGAAGAGGCATTAAAAGGCGCCGACATGGTATTCGTTACGGCTGGAATGGGTGGTGGAACAGGGACAGGTGCTGCACCTGTTATCGCACAAATTGCAAGGGATCTTGGTGCCTTAACGGTAGGTGTTGTGACAAGACCATTTACTTTTGAAGGTAGAAAAAGGGCTACTCAAGCAACCGGTGGGATTTCTTACATGAAGGAATCTGTTGATACCCTAATTGTGATTCCGAATGATCGTCTTCTTGAAATTGTTGATAAAAGCACACCGATGCTTGAGGCATTTAGGGAAGCGGATAATGTTCTTCGTCAAGGGGTGCAAGGGATTTCTGATTTAATCGCTGTTCCAGGATTAATTAACCTTGATTTTGCCGATGTAAAAACCATCATGTCGAATAAAGGTTCAGCGCTTATGGGAATCGGTGTGGCTACAGGTGAAAGTCGTGCAGCAGAAGCTGCGAAGAAAGCCATTTCGTCCCCGCTATTAGAAACTTCAATTGATGGGGCACAAGGTGTACTATTGAATATTACCGGTGGTTCAAATTTAAGTTTATACGAAGTACAAGAAGCAGCAGATATTGTTGCAAGTGCATCTGATCAAGAAGTAAATATGATCTTTGGTTCCGTTATCAATGATAATTTGAAAGATGAAATCGTTGTTACCGTTATTGCAACTGGATTTAGTGAAGACATTGCTCAACCAAAGCCAACAAGACCATCCTATGGACAACCGCAAAAGCCTATGTCTAGTGGAACGGGAACAGTTAAAAGAGAACCAAAAAGAGAAGAACCACCAGCAACAGAACAACCTAGAAACAATACACCGCAACAAGGAGAAGATATTCTTGATATTCCGACCTTCTTACGAAATAGAAATAGAAGAAGGTAAATCGGTGTTATAGATAGACTAAATAATAAAAGGCATAGCCATTACACTGGCTATGCCTTTTATTATTTATAAGGTTGTGTTTTTAAAGTAGTAATACCATTGTTTAAAAAGGTCATTTATCCCGTCTTAACAGGCAGTAAAATCCCTACTGATGGAAGTCTTCTTTATAAAAAATCATATAATGAATCTACTATTTATTACAAGTATACCGAATATGCCGAAAAATAGTATGTGAACAAGTTTATGGGTTTAGCAAGAAAAGAATAATGACAAAAAACGGTGGGAATAGTGGAAATTTCTGTTTTTTTATATCCAGAAAGTGACACACTTCAGCAACGAATGTACGGTATACTTTTTCGTAACAGATTAATAGATAAAGGAGGAAGCCATTTGGCTGTTTATTTAGATATTATTTGGTTACTTAATTTTTTATTTGATAGCCTCCTTCTTTATTTAACAGCCTTGGTCTTAAAAAGAGATTTTCGTTACTGGAGACTTTTCACAGGGGGACTTATTGGTTCTTTTATTATCTTATTATCTATCACACCTTTGAATGCCTATTCGGGGCATCCATTTGTAAAATTAATGTTTTCAGTCATCATGATACTGACTGTTTTTGGTTATAAGAGGTTTAAATATTTTATTAGTGGATTAATGACTTTTTATTTGACTACATTTCTTGTCGGAGGCTCACTGATGGGCATTCATTACTTTATTCAGTTTGATATGAATCTCTCATCATCTGTTTTTTTAGCAAATGTGAAAGGTTTTGGTGATCCAATCAGTTGGTTATTTGTTGTTCTTGGATTTCCGATAGCCTGGCACTTTTCAAAAAGGAATTTTGACCAGATTGATGTAGCGAAAATCCAATATAATCAACTTATTCGTCTCGAAATTAAACTGGGTGGAAAATCGTATCTCTTTAATGGGTTAGTTGATAGTGGTAATCAGTTATATGATCCTATTTCCAAAATGCCTGTCATGTTTGTATCGATAAGTAAAATAGTAGAGGAGTTGCCAGAGGAAATAAGAAAAATCGCTATAGATGCAGAACAAGTAATTATGGGAAATCAATCAATCGCACTTGAATGGGAAAGTCGAATGCGAATTATCCCTTATAAGGTGATGGGGAAAGAGCACCAATTAATCATTGCTCTTAAACCTGAAGAAATTATCATCAACCAAGATGGAGAGGCCTTTATGGTTGAAAAAGGTCTTGTTTCCTTTACTATGCAGCAGTTGTCATCTGACGATACTTTCCAATGCATTGTCCACCCTAAAATGTTAACACGAAAAGTGGAGACAGCTTGATGAGGAATATAAATTAAAATATGAAGGACTATTTTTTAAAGTACAATATTTGAAGGAGGAAAAACAATGAAAAAATTTAGACTTCGCTTATCTTATTATTGGTACAAATTGTTAATTAAATTAGGCTTGAAAGCTGATGAAGTATTTTACATTGGCGGAAGCGAAGCCTTACCACCTCCTTTAAACAAAGAAGAAGAGGCCATGCTGATTGAAAAGTTACCAACAGGGGATAAAGCAGCACGATCTATTTTAATTGAGCGTAATTTAAGATTAGTTGTTTACATTGCAAGAAAATTTGAAAATACAGGAATCAATATTGAGGATTTAATTAGCATAGGAACTATTGGTTTAATCAAAGCTGTCAACACATTCAATCCAGAAAAGAAAATCAAACTTGCTACATATGCATCCAGGTGTATTGAAAATGAAATTCTGATGTATTTGCGGCGGAATAATAAAATACGCTCCGAAGTATCGTTTGATGAACCGTTAAACATTGATTGGGATGGAAATGAATTACTTCTTTCTGATGTACTTGGGACAGATGAAGATATTATCACAAAAGATCTAGAAGCAAGTGTTGATAAAAAGCTTTTGTTAAAAGCTCTTCATCAACTTTCTGATCGAGAAAAGCAAATCATGGAGCTCCGTTTTGGTCTTGGAACAGGAGATGAAAAAACACAAAAAGATGTTGCAGATATGCTAGGGATCTCACAGTCCTATATTTCTCGACTTGAAAAAAGAATTATCAAAAGGTTGAAAAAGGAATTCAATAAAATGGTTTAAAATAATTTTTTAATCCGAGAAGTACGGTAAATCTCAAGATGATTGACGTTTTTTTCTTATTTCGATTAATTCCTCCCTTTTCGCCCATGCATATTTTTCCTTATGGGGGAGATACTGTTTTTGTACAGCAGCTCCTGTAAGGAGGGAAATGGATTGACTCGAAACAAAGTAGAAATTTGCGGTGTTGATACATCAAAGCTTCCAGTATTGAAAAACGAAGAAATGAGACTACTCTTCAAGCAAATGCAACAAGATGGGGATATATCCGCACGTGAAAAGCTCGTTAACGGAAATCTTCGCCTCGTTTTAAGTGTTATTCAACGATTCAATAATAGAGGCGAGTTTGTTGATGATCTTTTCCAAGTGGGCTGTATAGGTCTTATGAAATCAATTGATAATTTTGATTTAGGTCAAAACGTGAAGTTTTCCACCTATGCTGTTCCGATGATTATCGGAGAAATAAGACGTTACTTGCGTGATAACAACCCGATACGTGTCTCTCGCTCATTGCGTGATATTGCTTACAAGGCGTTACAAGTACGGGAACGATTAATGAGTAAAACATCACGTGAACCTACAGCTGAAGAAATTGCAAAAGAACTTGATGTTCCACATGAAGAAATTGTATTTGCACTAGATGCCATACAAGATCCAGTTTCTCTTTTTGAACCTATCTATAATGATGGTGGAGATCCGATTTTTGTCATGGATCAATTGAGTGATGAAAAAAACAAAGATATTAATTGGATTGAAGAAATTGCTCTTAAGGAAGGCATGCGGAGATTGAATGAACGGGAAAAGCTGATACTACGAAAGAGATTTTTTCAAGGAAAAACACAAATGGAAGTGGCAGAAGAAATCGGTATTTCTCAAGCCCAGGTTTCTAGGCTAGAAAAAGCTGCCATTAAACAAATGAATAAAAATATCCAAAGTTAAGCTGCCAATCATGATGGCAGCTTTTTTAATGAGCTAAACAGTATAACGCTTATGCTTATTATCGATAGGCAGGCCCTTGCGCTTTTTTATTTTTCTTTCTCAGAATATACATTTTTACTGTAAGTCTATTCATATATATGAATAAGGCTAACTCTAGGAGTGAGAAGTATGGTGAGAATCTCTGAGTTTCAACTAAAAGATGTGGTAAATGTTTCAGATGGAAAAAAATTAGGGAATATTGGAGATATTGAGATCAACGTACTAACTGGGAAAATTGATGCTATTATTATTTCAGGGTCAGGTAAAATACTTGGTTTTTTTGGAAAAGATGAAGATATTATTATTCCGTGGACGAATATATTAAAAATCGGTGAAGATGTTATACTCGTTCGATATAAAGAAGTTGGAGAATACAAAATAAGTGAAGAAGAGGCATAATCTGCTATTATTACTGTAAAGGATCCTTGTTATGTGATAAAATAATACAATATAAAAAGAAGAGGTATAAGAATGGAGCCTTTTGTTTTAAGAGAAAAAGAATATTTTATTTTAGAGGATTGGGATAGGCAATTTCCAAACTTAACAGTAGGTTTTACAACTAAAAATGGTGGGAATAGTAAAGGGGATTTTACAAACTTGAATGTTGGCTTTCATGTAGAGGATAGGAAATCGACTGTTTGTGAAAACCGTAACCAGCTAGCGGAAAAGCTAGCTTTTCCGCTAGCTGGTTGGATAGGTGCACAACAAACACATGAAGTGAAAATTAAAAAAGCAACAAAGTATGATAAGGGTAAAGGCGCAAATGACTATGAGAGTGCCTTTGGACATACAGACGGTTTTTTTACCTTTGATTCCGGAATATTACTTACTTTATGTTATGCTGATTGTGTTCCGCTTTATTTCTTGCATCCTGAATCAGGAGCAGTTGGGGTTGCTCACGCTGGGTGGAAAGGAACAGTACATGGAATTGCCGAGGAAATGATTCGTACATTTCAAGAAGAGGGATTAAAAGTAAATGACATTTTAGTGGCAATTGGCCCGTCAATATGCGAAAATTGTTATATCGTTGATGATCATGTAATAAAATTAGTAGAAAACAGACTAGAAGGTGTCGAAAGAAAACCCTATAATTTAATTAGTGACCATCAATACAAACTAAATTTAAAGGAATGTAATAAAGAAATTCTTTTGAATACAGGCATACTAGAAGAGCATATCTCTATGACGAATCTATGTACCAGCTGTCAGGCGGACCATTTTTTTTCACATCGAAGAGATCAAGGGAAAACTGGACGTATGATGAGCTTTATCGGCTGGAAGGAGGACATCCAGTAAAAATATGAAAGTAGCAGATAATTTACAAACGATTAAAGAAATGATTACAGCTGCATGTGAGAAATCGCATCGTAAACCAGAAGAAATTAAAATCATTGCTGTTACCAAATATGTATCGATTGACCGTGCAACAGAAGCGCTAGAAGCAGGTATAGTGGATCTTGGTGAAAATCGTGAAGAAGGCTTAACTCCAAAATGGGAAGTCTTGCAGGACAAGCCAAACTGGCACTTTATTGGATCATTGCAAACACGAAAGGTAAAAAATATTATTGATAAAGTAGACTATATTCATTCACTTGATCGTTTGTCTTTAGCAAAAGAAATTAATAAGCGAGCAGAAAGTACAATTAAGTGTTTAGTCCAAGTGAATGTATCAGAAGAAGATTCAAAGCACGGAATGGCACCAGATCAAGTTAAGGATTTTATTGAACAATTAAAAGACTTACCACATATTGAGGTTGTCGGCTTGATGACGATGGCGCCATTAACAGATGATCAACAGTTGCTACGTGAATGTTTCCGAAAGTTAAAAATTTTACAAATAGAAGTTCAACAAATGAAACGAAATTATGCACCATGTACAGAATTATCGATGGGGATGTCAAATGATTTTTCAATAGCTATTGAAGAAGGTGCAACAATGGTGCGCATTGGAACAGCTCTAGTCGGGAAAGAATAGTAGGAGGTTCAAAATATGAGCATAAAATCTAAATTTAAAACATTTTTCTTTTTAGATGATGAATATGCTGATAGTGAAGAAGGTCCATTTGAGGAAGAGTATGATGAACCGGATCAAAAACATAAGCCATCCCAGTCGGTACAAAAACAAAATGTTGTAAGTTTACAAAGTATACAAAAGTCTTCAAAAGTTGTGCTAGTCGAGCCGCGTGTGTATGCAGAAGCACAGGATATTGCAGATCAATTAAAAAACAGAAAAGCAGTTGTTGTGAATTTACAGCGGATTGAACGTGATCAAGCAAGAAGGATTGTGGATTTTTTGAGTGGGTCTGTGTATGCAATTGGTGGCGATATTCAAAAAGTCGGAACAGATATTTTTCTCTGTACACCAGACAATGTTGAAGTTTCCGGTAGTATTTCAGAATTTCTTCAAGAAAAAGAATTTGAACATTCGAGGTGGTAATTGTATATGGGTTTTATCATTAGTTTATTATCAACATTGATTTATTATTATTCATGGGCATTAATTATTTATATTTTGATGTCTTGGTTCCCGAATGCTCGTAGTTCAAGTATTGGACAATTTTTGGGCCGTATTTGTGAGCCTTACCTTGAACCATTTCGTCGTTTTATTCCACCGCTAGGGATGATTGATCTTTCACCAATTGTTGCATTTTTGGCTTTGAATTTTGCAACAGCAGGTTTAGGACAGTTAGCAAGGTGGATCGCATAAGGGAAAGTAAGGAGCATAAAAAAAGGGGCTCATAAAATAGCCCCTTTTTTTATTGATAAGAAACTTGAGAAGGGCGATTGAGCTTTTCTGTTTAAAGGTGAAGGTATATGTCAATTTATCAACATTTTCGACCAGAAGAACGAAATTTTATTGATCAAGTGTTGAATTGGAAGGAATATGTTGAGCAAACATATTCTCCAAAGTTAACGGATTTTCTTGACCCCCGAGAACAACAAATTGTTAAAATAATTATTGGCGGGCAAGCAGACTTGAAATGGGCATTTTTGGGTGGATCAGATCAATCGGAGAGGAAGCGAGCCTTCTTATTTCCAGAATATCATCAACTTGAAGAAGATGATTTTAAGATTACACTATTTGAAATACATTATCCCCAAAAATTTATAAACCTCACACACCCGCAAGTTTTAGGGAGTTTAATGTCTCTTGGATTGAAACGGGAAAAGTTTGGAGATATTGTCACAGTTGGAGAGCGAATTCAATTTTTTTGTGCTGAAGAAGTAGCGAACTACGTGAATTTGGAATTACAGTCAGTTGGTAGAGCAAAAGTTGAATTAATACAGAAACCGTTAGCTGAAGGACTCATTCAAGAAGATCATTGGAACGAGCAGATTGATACAGTTTCATCATTACGGCTTGACACGGTGATCGCTTCGTTATTTAAATTATCAAGACAGAAATCACAAGCTTTAATAGGTTCTGGACTTGTTAAAGTGAATTGGACATGTATTGAAAATGCAGCTTTTGAATGTGGAGAGGGAGATACAATTTCTGTTCGTGGCTATGGTCGTGGTAAAATTTTTTCAATTGAAGGAAAAACAAAAAAAGATAAATGGCGAATTTTTATCGGACGACAAAAATAATCTTTTTTCAGCAGGAATATCCATTAATTTGTCGAAAAAGAAAGAGTACACTGCATACAGGACAGAAAATACTCGGGAGGTGGCAAAATGCCATTAACACCATTGGATATACATAATAAGGAATTTAGCAAAGGATTCCGGGGATATGATGAGGATGAAGTAAATGAATTCCTTGATCAAGTCATTAAAGATTATGAAATGGTCATTCGTGAAAAAAAGGAATTAGAAGAACGATTAAACGATATGACTGAAAGAATGGGACATTTTAATTCGATTGAAGAAACGCTCAATAAATCAATTTTAATTGCTCAGGAAGCAGCGGAAGAAGTAAAGCGAAATGCACAAAAAGAAGCGAAGCTCATTATTAAAGAGGCAGAGAAAAATTCTGACCGAATTGTGAATGAGTCCCTTTCAAAGGCAAGAAAAATTGCTCTTGAAATTGAAGAGTTGAAAAAACAATCGAAAGTATTTCGTACCCGTTTTAAAATGTTAATTGAAGCACAACTTGATTTACTAGATCATGATGACTGGGATCATTTGCTTGAGTATGAACTAGATGCAACTGATCTAAAATCGACACAAGAAGAAGATTCCTTAGCTTGACGATTACTAGTAAAAAGGCATATAATCTTATAAAAAGTTTTTAATATATGATGATTAGACGTTGATAGGGGTAGTACAGCTTATAAGACTTATTATTAGCGAATCGGGGATGGTGAAAGCTCGATATAAGTATAAGTTTGGAAAATCGCCCTTGAGTTCCTAGCTGAAACTGTTTACAACAAGAATTAAGCTAAGGCGTTTCATTCGCGTTAAGGATGCTTTTGAGCGGATAGATATTGTCTATCTACAAGGGTGGTACCGCGGGAAATAAAACCTTCTCGTCCCTTTTTGGGATGAGAAGGTTTTTTGTATTGTTAAAGAAAGATACTTACATCCCGATAGAGTGATAAAACAAAGTGTGTATGATTGCTTAGTTATGAAAAGCTAATTACAGTAAATGGAGGAAATCAAATGGATTATAAAGATACCTTATTGATGCCAAAAACAGAATTTCCAATGCGTGGAAATTTACCTAAAAGAGAGCCTGAAATGCAACAAAAATGGGGAGAAATGGATATTTATCGACTGGTTCAAGAAAGAACGAAAGATCGCCCAATGTTTGTTTTACATGATGGGCCTCCTTATGCAAATGGTGATATCCATATGGGGCATGCACTGAATAAAATTTTGAAGGACTTTATTGTTCGTTATAAATCGATGAGTGGTTATAATGCCCCTTATGTTCCGGGTTGGGATACTCATGGTTTACCAATTGAACAGGCTTTGACAAACAAGGGTGTTAAGCGAAAAGAGATGTCAGTAGCTGAATTCAGAACACTTTGTGAAAAGTATGCATATGAGCAAATTGATAGTCAGCGCACACAATTTAAAAGTTTGGGTGTCCGTGGTGATTGGGATAATCCTTACATTACGTTGAAACCAGCTTATGAAGCACAGCAAATTAAAGTGTTTGGTGAAATGGCGAAAAAAGGCTATATTTATAAAGGTTTAAAACCAGTTTATTGGTCCCCATCAAGTGAGTCAGCATTGGCTGAGGCTGAAATTGAATATAAAGATAAAAAATCTCCATCTATTTATGTTGGTTTTAATGTGAAAGATGGAAAAGGTATTTTGGATACAGATGTGCAAATCATCATCTGGACAACAACTCCGTGGACAATACCAGCAAACCTTGGTATTTGTGTTCACCCAGAGCTAACCTATGTTGTTGTTGAAGCAAAAGGACAAAAATACCTTGTTGCCGAGGAACTACTGGAATCTGTCAAAAATGAAATTGGTTGGGAAGAGACTTCTGTTCTAAAAACGATAAAAGGGATAGAACTAGATCAGGTTGTGACAACACATCCTATTTATAATCGTGATTCTCTTGTTATGCTTGGTGATCACGTAACCATTGAAGCGGGAACAGGCTGTGTTCATACTGCACCAGGACACGGGGAAGATGACTTTTATGTTGGGCAGAAATACGGTTTAGACGTATTGTGTCCAGTTGATGGAAAAGGTGTTATGACGGATGAAGCAGAAGGATTTACTGGTTTATTTTATGATAAAGCAAATAAAGCCATTACAGAAAAGCTAGAGGAAGTAGGAGCGTTATTATCACTTACTTTTATTACGCACTCTTATCCACATGATTGGAGAACGAAAAAACCAGTCATTTACCGTGCAACTGCGCAATGGTTTGCATCTATTAAAGACTTCCGTGATGATTTGTTACAAGCTGTGAAAGAAACAAAGTGGGTCCCTGCTTGGGGAGAAACAAGATTGTTTAACATGGTTCGTGATCGTGGTGACTGGTGTATTTCTCGTCAACGTGCATGGGGTGTTCCAATTCCAGTCTTTTATGCTGAAAATGGAGAACCGATTATTACAGATGAAACAATTGAACACGTTTCAGGTTTATTCCGTGAGCATGGTTCAAATATTTGGTTTGAACGGGAGGCGAAGGAGCTACTTCCAGAAGGATTCACACATGAGGGTAGCCCAAACGGTGAATTTACGAAAGAAACAGATATTATGGATGTGTGGTTTGACTCTGGTTCATCACACCAAGCTGTTTTGGAAGAACGTGATGACTTGCAGCGTCCAGCTGATTTATATTTAGAAGGGTCTGACCAATATCGTGGTTGGTTTAACTCATCGTTGTCAACAGGTGTAGCTGTAACAGGAAAAGCACCATATAAAGGTGTATTAAGCCATGGCTTTGCATTGGACGGCGAAGGTAGAAAAATGAGTAAGTCAATCGGAAATGTTGTTGTACCATCTAAAGTAATGAAGCAATTAGGTGCTGATATTCTAAGACTTTGGGTAGCTTCCGTTGATTACCAGGCAGATGTTCGTGTATCTGATGCTATTTTAAAGCAAGTGGCTGAAGTATATCGAAAAATTCGTAATACATTCCGCTTTTTACTTGGTAACTTGGCTGACTTCAATCCAGATACACATGCAGTTGCTTATGAAAATTTACGTGAAGTGGATCAGTTCATGCTCGTAAAATTAAATAATCTTGTGCAACAAGTCCGTGATCACTACGAAAATTATGAATATGCCACTATTTATCATGCTGTAAATAATTTTTGTACGCTTGACTTGAGTGCTTTCTATCTTGATTTTGCAAAGGATGTTCTTTACATTGAAGCAAAAGATCAATCTGACCGTCGAGCCATTCAAACCGTGTTATATGAGAGTTTACTTTCATTGACAAAACTAGTCTCACCAATCTTGTCTCATACAGCAGATGAGGTATGGGAATTTATACCATCTGCGCAAGAGAAAAGTGTTCAACTAACTGATTTTCCAGTGGCACAGGACTTTCCAAATTCACAGGAATTACTTGCTAAATGGTCAAAGTTTATGGATCTTCGTGATGACGTATTAAAAGCACTTGAAGAAGCGCGGAATGAAAAGGTCATTGGTAAATCATTGGCAGCAAAAGTAGAAGTTTATGTAAATGCTGATACAAAGAATCTGCTTGATTCTATTCATGAAAATTTACAACAACTTTTCATCGTCTCTGAATTTGAAGTAGCTGGTGACTATGATAAAGCACCAGAAAAAGCGATTAAACTTGAATATGCAGCAATTATGATTTCTAAAGCAGAAGGTGAAACATGTGAGAGGTGCTGGACAGTAACGCCACATGTCGGTGAAAAAGAGAGTCATCCAACACTTTGCCCTCGTTGTGCTGAAGTCGTAACAGAACATTATAACCACCTAGTTTAATTTGATGAAAAAAAGGCAAACATTTTGTTTGCCTTTTTTTCGTAAAATCTTCCTTCTTCGTTAATTCTTGTGCAGCTTGTCAAATCTTTTTCCGTGTTTGAAAATAACCTCCGGGAATGATAAAGAGTACCATATGAAACGGAGGGGAAGACATGGATCAAAATATATATGAAATCTATTCAGAACTCCGTAAAACAAAAGAAGAATTAGTACAACGATTGAAAAATAAACAATGTTCACCTCTAGTTAAACCATATATAGAAGGAGAACTGAAAGATATTGAAACCGCACTTCAGAAATTAGAAACAGGCACCTTTGGAACATGTGAAATATCTGGGGAACTGATCCCAAAAGAGTTGTTAACGATCATACCTACGCTTAAATCAATCGATGATTGTAAAACAGTTAGTTATTTTATTCGAAAAGCATCCTCTTAATAGTTCCGCTATCGTTTTCATCTTTAGTATGCTAAAATGCAAAGGAGAATCTATTTTTGGGGGTTACCTTTGTGTTTTATTACATAATTGCCTTTTTTGTAGTTGCCATAGATCAATTGACTAAATGGCTCATCGTTAAAAACATGGATTTAGGAGAGAGTATAACTGTTATCGAGAATTTCTTGTACATCACTTCACACCGAAATCGTGGTGCTGCTTGGGGAATTTTGGAAGGGCAAATGTGGTTCTTTTACGTGATTACGGTAGTTGTCATTATTGCGATTATTTACTATATGAAAAAAGCAGAAAAGGAAGGCTCTCTTTTTAGACTTTCACTAGCATTGATACTCGGAGGAGCAATTGGAAACTTTATTGATCGTGTTTTTCATCAAGAAGTTGTAGACTTTATTAATACGTATCCTTTTGGCTATAACTTTCCGATTTTTAATATTGCAGATTCCGCCCTCGTAATTGGAGTTTCGGTATTAATCGTATATATGCTACTAGAAGAGAAAAAAGCAAAGGAGAAAGCAAATGCAGAAAGTGGAACACACGGTTCTTGAAAATGAAAAATCAGAACGTATTGATAAAGTTATCTCTAGTCTCAATTCAGATTGGTCACGAACTCAAGTTCAAAATTGGATTAAAGAGGGACAAGTATTGGTGAATGATCAGCCGATCAAAACGAATTATAAATGTAATATTGATGATCAAATTGAGATCATTATCCCAGATCCAGAAGTACTTGATGTTGTACCAGAAGAAATGAATCTAGATATTTATTTTGAGGATTCGGATGTGATTGTTGTTAATAAACCGAAAGGGATGGTTGTTCACCCTGCTGGTGGTCATGTAACAGGGACGCTAGTTAATGGTTTAATGTCTCATTGTAAAGATTTATCTGGAATCAACGGTGTGCTTCGTCCAGGAATCGTACATCGTATTGATAAAGATACTTCTGGTTTATTAATGGTTGCTAAAAATGATAAAGCACATGAACACTTAGTGAATCAGTTAGTTGCAAAAACGGTAACTAGAAAATATAAGGCACTTGTACACGGCAATATAGGCCATGATCATGGTACAATTGATGCTCCGATTGGCAGGGATCCAAAAGATCGACAAAGTATGACAGTAATTGAAAATGGGAAACATGCGGTTACCCATTTTCATGTGATTGATCGATTTAAAGAATTTACCTTTGTTGAATGTCGTTTAGAAACCGGTAGAACGCATCAGATTCGTGTTCATATGAAATATATCGGATTTCCGCTTGCGGGAGATCCTAAATATGGGCCTCGTAAAACAATTGAATTAAATGGGCAAGCATTGCATGCAGCAGTGTTAGGCTTTATACATCCCAGTACTGAAGAATACTTGGAGTTTGAAGCGCCGCTTCCACAAGAGTATGAACAGCTTATTGAGAAGTTACGAAATAATCGTTGACAAGAATCGACATGTGCTTTAAGATAAATTTAGTTGAATAAGTCCTTTAAGTCAGTCCCGTGAGGCTGAGAAGGAAACGGATAACAAATTGGGGATTTCTATGCTCCAATAGTGTAATAATGCTTTCGTTTACCCTCTTGCCTTTTGGTAAGAGGGTTTTTTTATCTTCTCCAATAGGCTGGCTATACTAATGATAAGTTTCTTGGCACATAAATGGATAATAGCATGAAAGGGTGAACGAAATGTCACAAAAGGCGATCGTGTTAGATGAGCAAGCCATTCGAAGAGCTTTAACAAGAATAGCACATGAAATTATTGAGAAAAATAAAGGGATTGATAATTTATTTCTGGTTGGTATCCGTACAAGAGGGATCTTTATCGCTAATCGTCTTGCAGAACGAATTAATCAGATTGAGGGAAGAAATGTCCCTGTAGGAGAACTAGACATTACGCTATATCGAGATGATTTGACAACAAAAACAGTTGATCATCAACCACTTGTTAAAGGCTTGCATATTGAAAAAAATATTCAAGATCAAACGGTTATTCTTGTTGATGATGTTCTTTACACAGGTCGAACGGTTAGAGCGGCATTAGATGCGTTGATTGATATTGGACGTCCTAGTTCGATTCAACTTGCTGTTTTGGTTGACCGAGGTCATCGCGAACTACCCATCAGGGCAGATTATGTAGGTAAAAATATACCTACATCAAGTTCGGAAAAAATTGTCGTTGAACTTAGCGAAGTTGATACAATTGATCAAGTTAGCATTTATGAAAAATAAAGTCCTCCTTTTAAATGGCAGCACAGAGAGGCTGACAAAGGGATGAGAGAAAAGATATCACTTATGTATCCTTTTTTATCCGCCCCTCTTTGTATCAGAAGCAAGAGGGTTTTTATATGATATGTTAATAATGGGGGGAAAACAACTGTGAGTAAACAACCAATTTTAGATGTGAAAGATGTACCAGCACCCCTCCATTGGGTGACTTTAAGTTTACAGCATTTATTTGCTATGTTTGGTGCAACCGTACTAGTCCCCGTTTTAGTAGACCTAAGCCCAGCTGTCGCACTCATTTCAAGCGGAATTGCAACAATCCTTTTTCTTATCATAACAAAATGGCAGGTTCCGGCGTATCTTGGCTCTTCTTTTGCCTTTATTGCTCCAATCATTGCAGCACAGGCAAGTGATGGACCTGGAGGAGCCATGATCGGCTGTTTTATAGTAGGGATTGTTTATGGAGTTGTCGCTCTCATAATTAAAAAGGCAGGTTACCGCTGGATCATGAAATTACTCCCACCGATTGTTGTGGGTCCTGTTATTATGGTGATTGGTTTAGCTCTTGCAGGAACGGCCGTCGATATGGCCATGAATAAGCCAACAGCTGATGGTGGAGAATATGATTTACTTTATTTCTCGGCTGGACTTGTGACACTGGCCGCAACAATTATTTTCTCAATATACTTTAAAGGATTTTTGGGAATGATCTCAATCCTTGCTGGTATTATTATTGGTTATGTCTACGCACTTCTTGTTGGTATTATTGACTTTACACCGGTTATAGAAGCAAAATGGTTTGAATGGCCACCATTTATCGTGCCATTTGTTGATTATGAAGTGAACATTTCATTCGATATTCTCTTACTCATGATTCCAATCGCCGTTGTAACCATTTCTGAGCATATTGGACACCAACTTGTACTTAGTAAAGTAGTTGGTCGTGACTATATCAAAGAGCCAGGATTACACCGTTCAATCCTCGCAGATGGTTTGGGAACAATGATTTCAGCGTTAATTGGTGGTCCCCCAAAAACAACATACGGTGAAAATATTGGTGTTTTAGCAATAACAAAAGTTTATAGTGTTTATGTGATCGCTGGAGCTGCAGTTGTCGCAATTATCTTTGGTTTTATCGGTAAAATTACGGCTTTAATCCACACGATTCCACAACCAGTTATGGGTGGTGTGTCGATTCTATTATTCGGAATTATCGCATCATCTGGATTACGAATGTTAATTGATAATCATGTTGACTTTGGACTTAATCGAAACTTAGTGATTGCTTCTGTTATTTTGGTTCTTGGAATTGGGGGAGCTTTCATTCAAGTTTCTAATCAATTTCAGTTACAAGGAATGGCACTTGCCGCTATTAGTGGCGTAGTTCTAAACCTCATCTTACCTGGTAAAGAAGAAGCAGCAGAAGATATGTTTGAAGCAGAGTGAGATGACAAATTTAGTTTTACCAAAGTCTTAAACAATGGAGGTTGCGAGCATGAACCATTTATTATCGACCAATTCTTTATCAATAGAAGAAATTAGGGGAATATTAACGGATGCACGTCGCTTTTTAGAAGGGGAACAGTGGAGTCCATCTCAGCAAATGTTTGTAGCAAATTTATTTTTTGAACCAAGTACAAGAACAAAATCAAGCTTTGAAGTTGCAGAAAGAAAGCTTGGCTTAGACGTTATCCCTTTTGAGGTTAGTACTTCAAGTGTTTTAAAAGGGGAAACATTATATGACACAGTTCGTACACTTGAATCAATCGGTGTGAACGCTGTTGTGATCAGACATAAAACCGATCATTACTTTGATGAATTAATTGGTCGTATAGGCATTTCTATTATAAATGCAGGTGATGGATGCGGACATCACCCAACCCAATCATTACTTGATTTATTGACTATCCAACAAGAATTTGAGAGCTTTGAAGGACTTAAAGTAGCCATTATTGGGGATATTCGTCATAGTCGTGTAGCTCGTTCAAATGCTGATGCTTTAACAAGATTAGGAGCAAAAGTTGTATTTTCGGGTCCAAAGGATTGGTTTGATGAAACGCTTCTAGAGAATGGGAGTTATGAAGAAGTTAATACAGCAATGGAAACATCTGATGTTGTTATGTTACTGCGTATTCAACATGAGCGTCATGAAGGAGAAAATACGGAAACGACTGAAAATTACCATCAAGCGTTTGGCTTAACAATCGAAAGAGAAAAACGAATGAAGCAGGGAAGTATTATTATGCATCCTGCTCCCGTTAATCGAAATGTAGAGATTGCTGATGAATTAGTTGAATGTAGCCGCTCAAGAATTTTTACTCAAATGACTAATGGAGTATTTGTGCGAATGGCGGTAATAAAAAGAGCTCTTGAAAACCATAAAGGGGGAATAAATAATGTCAATGCTGATCAAAAATGGACAATTGCTAACTAATGGAGAATTAAGTAAAGTAGATCTTTTTATTGAAGATGGAAAAATAAAAGAAATTGGTGAACTAAAGTCTTTTCAAGCAGAGGAAATCATTGATGCAGCAGGTTTAGTCATTACTCCGGGATTTATCGATCTTCATGTTCATTTACGTGAACCAGGTGGTGAAAAGAAAGAAACGATTGAAACAGGATCACTTGCAGCTGCAAAAGGTGGTTTTACAACAATAGCAGCTATGCCCAATACGCGACCGGTTCCTGATTCAAAAGAGCAGCTACAATGGTTGAACGAGCGGATTGAAGAAACAGCTGCTGTTAAAGTTCTCCCGTATGCCTCCATTACAGTTAGAGAAGCAGGTAAGGAACTTACTGATTTTGCTACTTTAAAGGAAGCAGGAGCATTTGCTTTAACGGATGACGGAGTAGGCATTCAGTCTGCAGATATGATGCTCACAGCTATGAAAGAAGCAGCCAAAGCAGGGCTCGCAATCGTAGCACACTGTGAAGAAAATACATTAATTAATAAAGGATCTGTTCATGAAGGTGCTTTTTCAAGAGAGCATAATATAAATGGAATTCCTTCTGTTTGTGAATCTGTACATATTGCAAGAGATGTACTGCTCGCAGAAGCTGCGAATTGCCATTACCATGTTTGTCATATTAGTACGAAAGAATCTGTTCGTACTGTGAGAGATGCAAAGCGAGCAGGAATACATGTCACTGCAGAAGTGACACCACATCATTTATTATTAAGTGAAGAGGATATTCCTGGATTAGATTCAAATTATAAAATGAATCCTCCGTTACGTGGTTCTGATGATCAGGATGCCTTAATAGAAGGTTTATTAGATGGAACGATTGATTTTATTGCAACAGACCATGCTCCGCATACAAGTGAAGAGAAAGCAGAGGGAATGGTGCTCGCTCCATTTGGAATTGTCGGTTTAGAAACAGCTTTTCCACTTTTATATACTCACTTTGTTGAAAAAGGCTTGCTGACATTACAGCAATTAGTAGACTATTTAACTGTAAAGCCAGCAGAAGCATTTGATTTGAAGACGGGAAGTTTAAAGGTTGGTGCAGCAGCAGATATTGTTTTGCTTAATTTAGATTATGAAGAAGAGATTAATCCAGAAAGCTTTTTATCTAAAGGGAGAAATACTCCATTTAGTGGCTGGAAATGTAAGGGCTGGCCAGAAGTAACGATTGTAGAAGGAAAGATAGCTTGGGAAAAAGGACGTGAAAAAGTATGAAAAAAAAGCTTATTCTTGAAGATGGAACGATATTTATAGGTGAAGCATTTGGAAGTGAAACGAGCTGTGTTGGAGAAGTAGTCTTTAATACAGGAATGACAGGATATCAGGAAATTATTTCAGATCCATCCTATTGTGGTCAAATTGTTACATTAACTTATCCATTAGTTGGAAATTATGGGATCAATAGAGATGACTTTGAATCCATTACACCGGCTATCAATGGATTTATTGTCAAAGAGATAGCTGATTTCCCATCAAACTGGCGTAGTGAGAGATCATTGGATGACTATTTTAAGTTAAAGAATATTCCTGGAATTACTGGTATTGATACAAGAAAACTGACAAGAATCATTCGTCAACATGGAACGTTAAAAGGCGCTCTTTGTCATATTAATGAGAATGTCGAAGAAGTTCTTGAAAGACTGCGAGCAACTGAAACTCGTCGTGATCAAGTAAAGCAAGTCTCAACGAAAACGTCATATCCAAGTCCTGGTAGAGGCAGCCGAGTGGTTGTGGTGGATTTTGGAATGAAGCATGGAATATTAAGAGAATTGAACCAGCGGGATTGTGATGTCATTGTGGTGCCGTACTATACAAAAGCTGCAGATATACTACAACTAAGCCCAGACGGTGTAATGCTTACAAATGGACCAGGGGATCCAAAGGACGTACCAGAAGCGATTGAGATGATTAAAGAAATTCTAGGGAAAGTACCATTGTTCGGTATTTGTCTTGGCCACCAATTGTTTGCACTTGCATGTGGAGCCAATACAGAAAAAATGAAATTTGGTCATCGTGGTTCCAATCATCCTGTTAAGGATCTTGCAACAGGTAAAGTAGCGATGACATCCCAAAACCATGGCTTCGCGGTTGAAGAAAAGTCTATAGAGAATACTCGGCTAGAAGTTACACAAATTGCCTTGAATGATGGAACAAATGAAGGATTGAAGCATAAAGATTTTCCGGCTTTTACTGTTCAATATCATCCAGAAGCTTCACCAGGACCTGAAGACACAAATAATTTATTTCAACAATTTCTCGACATGATCGAAACTGCTAAACAGGAGGGTACAACAAATGCCAAAGCGTAATGATATAAACAGTATATTAGTGATCGGTTCAGGACCAATTGTTATCGGGCAAGCAGCAGAGTTTGATTACGCAGGAACACAAGCTTGTATGGCATTGAAAGAAGAAGGATATAAAGTTATTCTCGTCAATTCCAATCCTGCTACCATTATGACAGATACAGAGATTGCTGATGCGGTATATATTGAACCATTAACCCTTGAATTCGTGGAAAGAATTATTCGAAAAGAAAGACCGGATGCATTGTTGCCAACGCTAGGTGGGCAAACTGGATTAAATTTGGCGGTTGAATTAGCAAAATCTGGAATACTTGAAGAATGTGCTGTAGAAATATTAGGAACGAAGCTTTCTGCAATTGAACAGGCGGAAGACCGTGATTTATTTCGTACTCTTATGAACGAACTAAACGAACCTGTTCCAGAAAGTGATATTATCCATAATCTTGAAGAAGCTTACCAATTTGTTGCTAGAATAGGGTATCCAGTTATTGTTCGCCCAGCTTTTACACTTGGAGGAACGGGTGGCGGTATTTGTCATAATGAAGAAGAATTGATTGAAACCGTCACGAGTGGATTAAAGTATAGTCCCGTAACACAATGTTTATTAGAAAAAAGTATTGCTGGTTTTAAAGAAATTGAATATGAGGTTATGAGGGATTCCGCTGACAATGCAATCGTTGTATGTAATATGGAGAATATTGATCCAGTTGGAGTTCATACCGGTGATTCCATTGTTGTGGCACCAAGTCAAACATTAAGTGATCGTGAGTACCAACTACTGCGGAATTCTTCTTTAAAAATTATCCGTGCTCTAGCTATTGAAGGTGGATGTAATGTCCAGCTTGCTCTTGATCCAGACAGCTATGACTACTATATTATTGAAGTGAATCCGCGTGTTAGTCGTTCATCTGCTCTAGCTTCAAAGGCAACTGGCTATCCAATTGCGAAGCTTGCAGCAAAAATTGCAGTTGGGTTGACACTTGATGAAATGATGAACCCGGTCACAGAGAAAACATATGCTTGTTTCGAACCAGCACTTGACTATATTGTCACAAAAATCCCGCGTTGGCCTTTTGATAAGTTTGAATCGGCAAATCGTTTACTCGGTACACAAATGAAAGCTACTGGAGAGGTTATGGCGATTGGTCGTACGTTTGAGGAATCGTTGTTAAAGGCGATTCGGTCGCTTGAAAGTGATGTTTACGATTTTGCTTTGCCAAATGGTCATGAATTTAGTGATGAAAAGATTGAAAAAAGAATTCGTAAAGCTGGAGATGAACGATTATTCTATATTGCTGAAGCTTTAAAGCGTGGCGTTACAATTGAGACCATTCATGAGTGGAGCCAAATTGACTTATTCTTCCTCTATAAAATGGCAGATATTATTAAATTTGAAACTGAACTTTCTGAACATCCATTTGACCGTGACTGGGCTGAAAAAGCAAAGAAAAAAGGATTTTCGGATGTTGCAATTGCAAAAGTTTGGGAAACGACTGAGCGATCTGTTTATGATTGGCGTTATAAAGAAGGCATTGTCCCTGTATATAAAATGGTCGATACTTGTGCAGCAGAATTTGAGTCTGAAACACCTTATTTTTACGGAACATACGAAGATGAAAACGAATCAGTTGTAACAGAAAGAGAAAGTGTTGTTGTATTAGGTTCCGGTCCAATCCGTATTGGTCAAGGGGTAGAATTTGATTATGCAACGGTACATTCTGTGTGGGCGATTAAAGAAGCAGGTTATGAAGCCATTATTATTAATAATAATCCAGAAACGGTTTCAACCGATTTCAGTATTTCAGATAAGTTATACTTTGAGCCACTAACGATTGAAGATGTCATGCACATTATTGAACTTGAAAAACCGATTGGTGTCGTTGTTCAGTTTGGTGGACAAACAGCGATCAATCTTGCAGCTCAATTGGTTGAGCATGGTGTGAAAATTTTAGGAACAACTTTAGAAGATTTAGATCGTGCTGAGGATCGAGATAAGTTTGAACAGGCCTTAGTTGAACTAGGTATTCCAATGCCAAAGGGAAAGACAGCTCTATCTGTCAAAGATGCACTAGTCATTGCAAAAGATATTGGATATCCTGTACTCGTTCGTCCTTCGTATGTCCTTGGTGGAAGAGCAATGGAAATTGTTTATAAAGAGGAAGAACTACTTCATTATATGGAAAATGCCGTGAAAATCAATCCCGAACATCCGGTATTAATTGACCGCTATTTAACTGGAAAAGAAATCGAAGTGGATGCGATTTCTGATGGGAAGGATGTAGTCATTCCTGGAATTATGGAGCATATTGAGCGCGCAGGTGTCCATTCAGGTGACTCCATTGCTGTTTATCCACCGCAAAGCATTTCTGAAGCGATTAAAGAAAAATTAATTTCATACACAGAAAAAATGGCTAAAGGCTTGAATATCATTGGTTTATTAAACATTCAATATGTTGTAAGTAATGATGAAGTGTTTGTACTTGAAGTAAATCCACGTTCAAGCCGTACAGTTCCGTTTTTAAGTAAGATTACAAACGTACCAATGGCTAAAATTGCGACGAAAGTCATTCTGGGTCAGTCATTAGTTGAACAAGGATACAAATCGGGCCTTGTTCCAGAAAAAGCAGGTGTCTATGTAAAAGTTCCTGTATTCTCATTTGCAAAATTACGCCGTGTAGATATTTCTTTAGGACCTGAAATGAAATCAACGGGCGAAGTAATGGGAAAAGATTATACATTAGAAAAAGCCTTATACAAGGGTCTTGTCGCATCGGGAATGACGATTCAAAAATTCGGAACTGTGTTGTTAACGGTGGCAGATAAAGAGAAAGAGGAAGCCCTCCAACTCGCAAAACGTTTTTCCGCTATTGGATATCGTTTAATGGCAACAAGCGGAACTGCTGATTTCTTACAAAAAGCAGGTATTCCAGTTAGTGTTGTTAGTAAGATTGGCACAGAAGGTCCAGATTTATTAGATGTGATCCGTAATGGAGAAGCACAGTTTGTGATCAATACATTTTCAAAAGGAAAACAACCAGAGCGTGACGGATTTAGAATTCGCCGTGAATCTGTAGAAAATGGTGTCCCATGCTTAACATCACTTGATACAGCTGAAGCAATCTTACGTGTGATTGAGTCTATGAACTTTTCAGCAGAAGCAATGGACCAACCGATGCAAGCGAGGGAGGCCGTTCTTTCATGATAAAAAAAGAAATCTGTACCGTCGTATCACAAGGAGAAATTGCTGACTCCATTTATGAGCTCACCTTAAAAGGTGAGCTTGTTCACCAAATGAAAGAACCAGGTCAATTTGTACATGTAAAAGTAACAGATAGCATGGATCCGCTATTACGACGTCCGATTTCAATTGCAAGAATTGATCAAAAGAGTAGTGAATTTACGATGATTTATCGGCAAGAAGGAAGCGGAACAACTCTTTTAGCAAAAAAGCAATCAGGTGATGTAGTGGATGTATTAGGTCCACTTGGTCATGGATTTCCAATTGAAGAAACTCACCCAGGTGAAACAGCTCTTTTAGTTGGTGGAGGTATTGGTGTACCTCCGTTATTTGAACTTTCACATCAACTCTCAGATAAGGGTGTTCGTGTGATTCATGTCCTAGGTTTTCAAACAAAAAATGCTATTTTTTATGAAAGTGAATTTGCTACACTTGGTGAGACTTATGTAGCAACGGCTGACGGATCATATGGTACAAAAGGGTTTGTGACCGATGTGATAACTGAAAAAGGACTTTCGTTTGATACTCTTTATTCATGTGGACCAACACCGATGCTAAAAGCATTAGAAACGAATTTTGCTGATAAAAAAGTCTTTCTGTCCTTAGAGGAAAGAATGGGCTGTGGGATTGGTGCTTGTTTTGCTTGTGTATGTCATACAGCAGATGACAAAGATGGACATTCGTATAAAAAAGTATGCAGTGACGGTCCTGTATTTCGCGCAGGGGAGGTTATTTTATGAGCATGCTTAATGTGAATTTACCTGGTTTAAACTTAAAAAATCCAATTATGCCGGCTTCAGGATGTTTTGGATTTGGTCGTGAATATAGTCAGTTTTTTGATTTAAGCGGACTTGGAGCGATCATGATTAAAGCAACAACAGTTGAACCGCGTTTTGGGAATCCAACGCCGAGAGTTGCGGAAACATCTGCTGGAATGTTAAATGCGATTGGCTTGCAAAATCCAGGGTTAAAAAAGGTTTTTTCAGAAGAACTCCCTTGGCTAGATCAATTTGATGTCCCTATTATTGCGAATGTTGCAGGTTCAACTGAAGAAGACTATGTAGCAGTTGCTGCAGAAATTTCTAAGGCTCCTAATGTTCATGCCCTTGAGTTAAATATATCCTGCCCAAATGTAAAAGAAGGCGGTATTACCTTTGGAACGATTCCAGAAGTGGCAAAAGCGTTGACTAAGAAAGTAAAAGAAGTATCAGAGGTTCCTGTTTATGTAAAGCTTTCGCCGAATGTAACGGATATTGTTGAAATGGCAAAAGCAGTTGAAGCAGGTGGTGCAGATGGATTGACAATGATTAATACACTTGTTGGAATGAGAATCGATTTAAAAACAGCCCGTCCTGTTATAGCAAATAAAACAGGTGGGTTATCGGGTCCTGCTATTAAACCAGTTGCGATTCGTATGATTCATGAAGTAAGCCAGAAAGTCAATATTCCAATTATTGGAATGGGCGGTGTTCAATCAGCAGAAGATGTTATTGAATATTTCTATGCGGGTGCAAGTGCTGTTGCTGTTGGAACTGCTAATTTCGTTGATCCTTTTGTTTGTCCAACCATTATTGAAGAGCTGCCAGAACTTTTGAAAGAACTTGGCTATGATCATATTTCTGAGTGTATGGGAAGGAGCTGGAGGTAATATGAATAGTCCTGTTATTATTGCACTTGACTTTCCTTCTAAGAAAGAGGTTTCACAATTTTTAAATCAATTTAATCACGAGAAATTGTTCGTTAAAGTCGGAATGGAGTTATATTATCAAGAAGGTCCTTCCATTATTCAAGAAATTAAGGAAAAGGGTCATCATATTTTTCTTGACTTAAAGCTTCATGATATCCCGAATACAGTAAAAAGTGCGATGACAGGGTTGGCGAAACTTGGGTGTGATCTTGTGAATGTTCATGCCGCAGGTGGCAGGGAAATGATGGAGGCTGCATTAGAAGGATTAGATGCTGGTACATCTGCAGGGATAAAAAGACCTCTTTGTATTGCCGTAACTCAGCTTACAAGTACATCTGAGGAACAGATGAAAAATGAACAATTAATTTCAGCATCACTCCAGGAATCAGTTCTTCATTATGCAACCCTTACAAAGAAATCAGGTCTTGATGGTGTCGTTTGTTCCTCACACGAGGCAGAGATGATACGTAATTCGTTAGGAAAAGAATTTTTAACGGTTACTCCTGGCATTCGCTTAAAAGATGATGCAGTAGGAGATCAAAAGCGAGTGGCAACACCTGAGTTTGCAAGAAAAGCAGGTGTCTCATATATGGTAGTGGGACGCTCTATTACGAGATCCACTGATCCAGTTAAAAGTTTCAAGCAGTTTATACAAGCATGGGAAGGTGTTACACATTGAAAAAAAACATTGCCGAAAGCTTATTAGAAATCAAAGCAGTCTCTTTACGTCCAAATGATCCATTTACATGGACTTCAGGTATTCAATCACCGATTTATTGTGATAATCGCTTAACGCTTTCTTATCCTGAGATCAGAAGGGAAATTGCCAGTGGTCTTGCTAAAATGATCACTGAAAAATTCCCTGAAACAGAGCTTGTGGCTGGAACAGCAACAGCAGGAATTCCACACGCAGCATGGGTAAGTGAAGGATTAAACTTACCGATGTGCTATGTTCGCTCAAAAGCAAAAGGACATGGAAAAGGAAATCAAATTGAAGGAAAAGCAGAAAAAGGACAAAAGGTTGTTGTGGTCGAAGATCTAATTTCAACTGGTGGTAGTGTTATCACAGCAGTTGAAGCATTACGTGAAGCCGGCTGTGATGTTCTGGGTGTCGTCTCTATCTTTACATACGAACTTGAAAATGGTCGTGAACGATTAAGTGAGGCGAATATAACGACTTACTCATTAACTGATTTTTCAACTTTAGTTGAAGTGGCTAGTGAGAAAGGATATGTCGAAGCAACTGACTGGGATAAGCTAATGGAATGGCGAAAAGACCCAGCTCAGTGGGGAAAATAAACATTCAATGATTGTTGCCTGACATCACAATAGGATGTCAGGCTCTTTTGATTACCAGTATTATTAAAAGTGTACAATATATGGGCAAAGGAAAAGTTCCCTTTTCTCTTGCCTGAACCAAGAACTATTGTTTTTTCAATTGTAGTACAGTTTCTTCATCTGGTGTGACATATACGGTTTGTTGGTTATCGTAAATAACAAATCCAGGCTTTGCTCCTGCAGGCTTTTTAACGTGACGGACACGTGTGAAATCGACCGGAACGGAACTTGAATTCCGCGCTTTACTAAAAAATGCAGCAAGGAGGGCTGCTTCATGAATCGTCTTCTCTGTAGGTTCTTTGCTACGGATCACGACGTGAGATCCAGGGATATCTTTTGTATGAAGCCAAATTTCATCTCGTGCAGCAAAACGATTTGTTAAATAATCATTTTGTTTATTGTTTTTACCAATAATCATTTCTGTTCCGTCAGAGGCATAATAATGATCCAACACAGGTTTTGTAGCGTGTGCTTTTTTCTGTTGTTTTTTTTGTCTATTTCTTATATAGCCTTCTTCCATTAATTCTTCACGAATTTCGGCTATGTCCTTTGGAGAAGCTGTTTCCACTTGCTGAATAAGTGCCTCAAAATAGGCCAATTCATTCTGTGCCTTTTCAATTTGTTCTTGTACAATGGTTAGAGCATTTTTTGCTTTTTGATATTTAGTGAAATATTTTTGTGCATTTTCCGAAGGCGATTTGAATGGGTCAAGTGGGATGAGAACGGTGGAACCATTTTTATCATAATAATTGACTACTTCGATTTCCTCCATACCTCTATTAACAGCATATAAATTGGCTGTTAACAATTCGCCAAATAATTGATATTGCTGTGCTTTATTCGCTTTATGCAGTGTTTCTTCCAACTTAGAGATTTTTTTCTCGTTTTTTTCTTTCTCGTTAATAATGAGTCGCTCAATATCATTCGCTCGTTGTTTCACACGATCCCGTTCTGCTTTACCAAAATAATAACGATCTAACATCTCACCTAATGTTGAGAAAGACTTTACGTTACTTACTGTACCTGTAAGTGGAAATAAGTAGAAACTTTCTTTTTTCTCCATTTCCATGATGGAAGGAGAATATTCATGACGCTTAATACGATCTATAAGTGCAAGGAATGCTTGTGGTACAGTAGTACGATTAACCAAACCAGCTTGAAAAGTTACCTCTTTTGCAAATAGTGGTGAAATTCCAGCATATTGACTTACGATCTGTTTATCTAGTTTTCCCGCGTTAAAATCAAGGCGTCGTAGCACATCTTTCTCATCCGCTTCAAACGGATTTGCTTTATGTTGTTCAGGAGGGGAGATATATTCATGACCCGGAAGAACGATGCGATGTGTATTAACAGCTGAAGGAACATGCTTAATACTATCAAGGATCATGTTTTTTGTTTGATCCACTAGAATAATGTTACTATGGCGACCCATAATTTCTACGATAAGTTTTTTGTAGGATATGTCTCCTATTTCATTTCTTCCTTTTATATTAAAAATGAGTATACGATCAAGTTCTGACTGATAAATATCTTCCAAAATATAGCCTTCTAAATGTTTTCGTAATAACATACAGAACATTGGTGGCTTGGAGGGATTCTCATATTCTTCCTTTGTTAATTGAACTCTAGCGTGGCTCGGATGTGCTGAGAGTAATAATTTATGATTTTTCCCGTTTGCTCTCACTACGAGAATCATTTCATTTTTATAAGGTTGGTGTACTTTACTGATTCGTCCACCCTTTATTGAATCTACAAGTTCTTTTATCATTGCCCTCGTAAATAAACCATCATATGACATAAAAAACATCCTTTACTTTTAATCTACCTTAAATGTACAAGTTGTTTTATTAGAGTGCAACTATATTAGCATTTTTTCGGACAAGATTGAATAAGCTGTCCATAGAGTATTCTGTTATTTATTATAGGAGGGAAGTGGAATGGCGGGATGAAGTACCACGAGATGAATAAGAAAGAGGTAGAGGAAGCCTTAAATACAGACCTCTCGTCAGGATTAACGAGTGCAGATGTTAAAAAACGAATGAAGCAATACGGAAATAATGAATTAGATGAAGGAGAAAAGCAGTCTGCCTTACTTTTATTTTTCAGCCAATTTAAAGATTTTATGGTGCTCGTGTTATTAGCGGCTACACTTGTTTCAGGTTTTTTAGGTGAATACATCGATGCTATTGCGATTATTGCTATTGTCGTTGTTAATGCCTGTCTTGGTTTTTATCAAGAGAGAAGAGCAGAAAAATCCCTTCAAGCGTTGAAAGAGTTATCCGCCCCACAAGTTTATGTGTTACGGAATGGTCAGTGGATTAAAATTGCTTCGAAGGAAATTGTACCTGGTGATGTGTTAAAGTTCTCAAGCGGTGACCGGATTGGTGCTGATATAAGACTAATAGATGTTAAAAGCCTTGAAATAGAAGAATCAGCGTTAACGGGTGAGTCTCTTCCAGTATTAAAATCGACTGATTCACTCGCTAGAGAAAACCTTGGGATCGGTGACATGGAAAATATGGCTTTCATGGGTACAATGGTCACAAGAGGTACGGGAATGGGTGTTGTTGTTGGTACAGGCATGAAAACAGCGATGGGGCAAATTGCTGATTTGCTGCAAAGTGCTGAAACGATGACAACCCCGTTACAAAGAAGGTTAGAACAACTTGGTAAAATTCTGATAGTGGTAGCCCTCTTGTTAACGGCCCTTGTTGTCGCGGTTGGCGTGTTACAAGGACATGATTTGTATACGATGTTTTTAGCGGGTGTTTCGCTTGCAGTTGCTGCCATTCCAGAAGGATTACCAGCAATCGTAACAGTAGCTCTTTCCCTTGGTGTCCAGCGGATGATTAAGCAAAAGGCTATTGTAAGGAAGTTGCCTGCCGTTGAAACCCTTGGTTGTGCTTCAGTTATTTGTTCCGATAAAACAGGAACGATGACACAGAATGAAATGACCGTTACCCATCTATGGAGTGCTGGACAAACATGGACAGTGGATGGCGTAGGCTATGAGCCAAAGGGGTCTTTTTTCAAAGGAGAACAAAGAATTGATTTAGCTCATGAAAAGGTACTCCAGCAAATGCTTATGTTTGGCATGCTATGCAATCATGCTGAATTGATTCAAAAGAAAAAGGAATATGCTGTTGACGGAGATCCGACAGAAGGGGCACTTCTTGTGGCAGCTATGAAAGCGGGTTATAATCGTGAACAGTTGTTAAAGGAATTTAATATTATTCAAGAATTTCCATTTGATTCAACAAGAAAAATGATGAGTATTATTATAAAAGATCCGAATGGAAGACAGTTTGTTGTCACGAAAGGGGCACCAGATGTTCTTATTGGTAAGAGCGAAGCGATTCTTTGGGATGGCAAGAAGCAATTATTATCTTCAGAATCAAAGAATACAGTTCAAACAGCTATCAATGACTTAGCCTCCCAAGCACTAAGAACAATTGCCATCGGATTTAAAGAAGTGTCTCCTCAAACACTGGTCCTTGATGAAAAAGAGGCAGAAAAGGATTTAACATTTATCGGTTTGCTAGGAATAATTGATCCACCACGTCCAGAAGTGAAACTGGCTGTGAAGGAATGTAAGGATGCTGGAATTAAAACCGTTATGATAACCGGCGACCATGTGATTACTGCAAAAGCCATTGCTAAACAGCTGGGTATTTTATCTAATCGATCAAAAGTATTGGATGGACCGGCACTTTCTAAAATGTCAGTAGAAGAACTTGAAGATGTAGTTGAAGAGGTATCCGTCTTTGCCCGGGTGTCTCCAGAACACAAATTAAAAATTGTAAAAGCTCTGCAAAATAGAGGTCATATTGTGGCAATGACGGGTGACGGCGTTAATGACGCGCCTGCTATTAAAGCAGCGGACATTGGAATTGCCATGGGAATTACGGGAACAGATGTGGCAAAAGAGGCTTCTGCACTTGTTTTGCTAGATGATAATTTTGCAACCATTAAATCGGCCATTAAGGAAGGTCGAAATATATATGAAAATATTCGAAAGTTTATTCGTTATTTATTAGCTTCTAATGTTGGCGAAATTTTAGTTATGTTATTTGCTATGATTTTAGCCTTGCCTTTACCACTCGTTCCTATCCAAATCCTTTGGGTGAATTTAGTAACGGATGGACTTCCAGCGATGGCACTTGGATTAGATCAGCCAGAAGGAGATGTTATGAAACGGAAGCCCCGGAGTCCGAAAGAAGGAGTATTTGCTAGAGGATTAGGTTGGAAAGTAATTTCTAGAGGCTTTTTAATTGGACTTGTTACATTGTTTGCCTTTATTTTGGCCTATAAAGATAATCCTGATCAGCTCGAATATGCTCAAACGGTGGCTTTTGCTACATTGGTTTTGGCACAGTTAATCCATGTATTTGATTGTAGGAGTGAAAAATCTATTCTTTCTCGTAATCCGTTTGGAAATAAATATTTAGTTTGGGCTGTAATCTCATCTTTACTTATGGTTCTTGTAGTGATCTATTATCCACCGTTACAACCAATTTTCCATACTGTCCCAATCTTACCTTCTGATTGGTGGATCATTACAGGTCTTGCAGCCATTCCAACTTTTTTACTTGCAGGCTCATTTTTACTAAGAAAAACAAAATGAAATATGTTATAATTTCTAAGGTAGTAGGGATATACTCTATTACCTTTTCTTTTACCTTTTCTTTGTTTGAGTTAGCGATCTCACTTTTCTAGAAATAAGAATACAAATAATAAAACATCATACTACTGAGCGAGTATAGATCATCATGTCTCCTGTACGGTAGTAATAGGCAGGAGTAGAATGGATGTGGTATAAATGGTTACAAGTATGACAGGGTTTGGAAGGAGTAAAAAGGGGACTGACTCTTTTTTAGTTTCTGTGGAAGTGAAAACGGTTAACCACCGCTTTTCAGAATTTTATATTCGAATGCCCCGCCAATTTAATCCAATAGAAGATAAGATTAAAAAGAAACTGAGTTCATCTATACATAGAGGAAGAATTGAAGTTTATGTAACTGTTGAAGGCGAAGGAATGGTTCAGCGCAAAGTGTCAGTTGATTGGGATTTACTTGATCATTATGTTAAGTCAATTGAAAAGATACAACAAAAGTACGTTCTTGAACATGGGTTATCACTGCAAGATTTATTAAGTAGCGAAGATATCATTCACATAGAAGAAGATGAGACAAGTAATGAAGGTCTTGAGCGAATTATTCTTGAAGCTGTTGAGGAAGCCACACTTTCAGTCAAACAAATGCGTGAAATGGAAGGGTATGCTCTCGGAAAGGATGTGAGCTCTCGTCTACAAAGATTTCAAGATGTAGTGATTGATTTACAAAAGAGGGCACCAATTGTGGTTAACATGTATAAAGAGAGGTTATCAAAAAGGATAGATGAATTTGTTGGTGGCCAAGTGGACGAAGCCCGTATCCTAACAGAAGTGGCTATTTTTGCCGATAAAGCAGATATAAATGAAGAATTAACACGGTTGAATAGTCATATTAAACAGTTTGAGAAGATACTTACTTTAGCAGATCCTATCGGCCGAAAACTTGATTTTCTACTACAAGAAATGAATAGAGAGGTTAATACGATTGGTTCAAAAGCAAATGATTCTGAGATTGCAAAAGAAGTTGTTGAAATGAAAAGTATCCTGGAGAAAATGAAAGAGCAGGTACAAAACATTGAATAGACCTTGTTTAGAAAACAATCGTCAGGGTGAAACTAATTTACTGATGATAGGGGGAACAAAAGGGTGATCAAACTGATTAATATCGGTTTTGGAAATATTGTTTCCGCTAACCGGATTATTTCGATCGTAAGTCCTGAATCAGCACCTATTAAAAGGATTATCCAGGATGCTCGAGATCGTGGTTCTCTAATTGATGCAACATATGGGAGAAGAACGCGTGCTGTTATTGTGATGGATAGTGATCATGTGATTTTAAGTGCGGTTCAGCCTGAAACGGTTGCACATCGTTTAAATGATCGGGATGAAATATTGGATGAAGGGTAGGACGTTTTCATGCAGGAAAAGGGTTTATTGATTGTATTATCCGGACCTTCAGGAGTTGGTAAAGGAACGGTTAGAAAAGAGATTTTTTCTCAACCTAATACATCGTTTGAATATTCTATTTCAATGACAACGAGATCCCCACGTGAAGGGGAAGTAGATGGGGTAGATTATTTCTTCAAATCAAAGGAAGAATTCGAACGGTTGATTGAACAGGGAAAGTTGTTGGAATATGCCGAGTTTGTGGGAAATTATTATGGAACACCTGTGGACTACGTGCGTGAGACCTTAGAAAAAGGAAGGGATGTTTTCCTTGAAATAGAAGTTCAAGGTGCTCGTCAAGTTCGGGAGAAATTTCCAGATGGTTTATTTATTTTCCTTATGCCACCGAGTTTATCAGAATTGAAAAATCGAATTGTGACAAGAGGAACTGAAACAGAGGATATCATTAATAATCGCTTAAATGTGGCAAAAGAAGAGATTGAAATGATGCATTTATACGATTATGTGGTAGAAAATGATCAAATTGAGCGTGCTTGTGAACGCATTAAAGCGATTGTGGTGGCAGAACATTGCCGTAGAGAACGATTGGAACCAAAATATTTAAAAATGCTGGAGGTAAATTAATATGTTAGATCCTTCGATTGACTCATTAATGACAAAAATTGATAGTAAGTATTCGTTAGTTTCGGTTGCTGCAAAGCGGGCACGACAAACGCAATTAGGTGCAGGTCCTCTGTTAAACCGATATATTTCTCATAAAAATGTCGGTAAAGCACTTGAAGAAATCAACGCAGATAAATTATTTTATCGCTTATCAGATCGAATACTAAGTGCTAGATATGATTGAAAAGTGGGAAGGGCTGACCATGTCAGTCCCTTTTCTATTTATTAGATAAGAAATATCATTTGCTTCTTGCATAATGAAAACAAGTGATTTTAAATTGTAAATGGGAGGTTAGGTTTATGCTAGATGGTAAAAACATTTTATTATGTGTAACGGGTGGGATAGCTGTATACAAGGCGGCCGCTCTTACAAGTAAACTTACCCAAGCTGGAGCAGAGGTACGTGTTATTTTAAGCGATTCAGCTGCTGAGTTTGTTACGCCACTTACCTTTCAAGCATTATCACGTAATGATGTGTATATGAATACATTTGATGAAAAAGATTCAAAAAAGATTGCCCATATCGATTTAGCTGATTGGGCTGATCTTGTTTTAGTGGCACCGGCCACCGCCAATGTTATTGGGAAGATTGCAGGTGGGATTGCTGATAATATGATTACCACTACTCTTCTAGCAGCTACTGCTCCTGTTTGGATAGCGCCAGCGATGAATGTTCACATGTACGAACACCCAGCGGTGAAAAGAAACTTAGAAACGTTGAATCAATACGGTTATACGTTCATTGAACCTGGTGAAGGTTATTTAGCCTGCGGTTATGTTGGAAAAGGGCGATTAGAGGAGCCGGAAATCATTGTAGCAAAAATAACTGAGTATTTTAGTAGATCTGTTGGCAAATGGGCTGGTAAAACGATCATCATTACTGCTGGACCAACAAGAGAAAATATTGATCCTGTTCGTTATATGACAAATCACTCGACAGGAAAAATGGGCTATGCAATAGCTGCGGAAGCCGAGAGGGCTGGAGCAAAAGTTATTTTAATTTCAGGTCCTGTTTCACTTACACCGCCACAAGGAGTACATATGGTCATGGTTGAAAGTGCAAAGGAAATGTATGAAGCTGTATTCAATCATTTTGCCGATGCAGATATCGTAATTAAATCAGCAGCTGTTGCTGACTATCGACCAAAAACGTATTATGACCGCAAGATAAAAAAACAACCCGGTGAACAAGTAATTGAGCTTGAAAGAACAAAGGATATTTTAATGGAGCTTGGACAAAGAAAAGAAAAACAAATCTTGATTGGCTTTGCCGCTGAAACAGATCATGTGGAAGAATACGCAAAGAAAAAGCTTATAAGTAAAAATGCAGATATGATCGTTGCAAACAATGTACAGGAAGCTGGGGCCGGTTTCGGGACAGATACAAATATTGTTACCTTCTATAAAAAGGATGATACAGCGAAGAAATTACCTCTACTTTCGAAAAAAGAAGTAGCCTGCCAAATTTTAGATGAAGCTTTCTTACTATTAAAGGAAAATAATCAATGACCATAGCAAGAGTGATTGTCGATGTGCCAGCGAAGCAGACGGACAAGCCCTTTGATTATGCCATTCCCGTTCCATTACAAGATGTTATTAAGCCAGGAATGCGTGTCATTGTTCCTTTTGGTCCTCGAAAAGTGCAAGGTTTTGTCATTTCCATTGTGTCGGAATCCTCGTTTGCAAAGCTCCGAAAAATCATCGAGCCGATGGATATTGAACCGGTATTAAACGAGGAGTTACTCGATCTCTCTGATTGGTTAACTGAACAAACATTATGTTATAAGATTTCTGCCTTTCAGGTAATGTTACCACCCGCATTAAAAGCTAAATATGAGAAAAAGGTTAAACTTGTAGATCGAGGAAAGCTGAATCATTTACCTGAAATGATTCAGTTTTTATTCCGTGACAAGTATGTGCTTAAATGGGATGAAGCGCTAGAAACAGGCCAGCTCTCTCAATTTCAAAAAGAAGTGGCAAGTGGGTTGCTTGAAGTATTATATGAAGTGAAAGAACGTGTAAAAAAGAAACAAATAAAGGTGATTGCTCCTGTGGTTACAAAGGAAGATCTACTTGCAAAGAAGAAGGATCTTCCAAGTCGTGGTTTAAAACAAAAACAAGTGATCGATTATTTTATTAACAACCCAGCACCTATCGAACGGCCAAAAATATTGTCACTACTTGGTGTTTCAAGTTCTGTTATCAAAGGGCTTATTGAAAAAGACATTCTTTTTGAAACGACGAGGGAAGTCTACCGCGATCCGTATGAGAATCGTATAATTGAAAAAACGGAACCTCATTTGTTAACGAGCGAACAATCAAAAGCCATACAACCCATTTTAAAGTCGCTATCTGAAAAAAAGCATGACGTCTTTCTTTTATATGGAGTGACAGGAAGTGGAAAAACGGAAGTTTACTTACAATCGATCCAAAGAGTTCTAGAAGATGGTCGAGAAGGAATTGTTCTGGTTCCAGAAATTTCACTCACGCCACAAATGGTAAACCGCTTTAAAGGACGATTTGGTGATCAAGTAGCTGTTCTCCACAGCGGACTTTCTATTGGTGAAAAATATGATGAATGGAGAAAAATTCAACGAAAAGAAGTTAGGGTTGTGGTTGGAGCACGTTCGGCCATTTTTGCCCCTTTTGAAAATCTAGGGATTATCATCATTGATGAAGAGCATGAAACAAGCTATAAGCAAGAAGATAATCCGAGATATCATGCCCGGGAAGTTGCAATTGAAAGGGCAAAAAAACACTGCTGTCCGGTTGTGCTTGGCAGTGCGACCCCCTCTTTAGAAACGTTTGCTCGAGCACAAAAAGGCGTTTATCAGCTTTTAACCTTATCCAAACGAATGAATTCTCATGATTTGCCTGATGTAGAAATTGTGGATATGCGTGAGGAGTTGCGGGGAGGTAATCGCTCCATGTTTTCGCGCATCTTGTTTGAAAAATTACAAGATCGAATAGCGAAAAAAGAGCAAACCGTACTATTTCTCAATAAACGTGGCCATTCTTCCTTTGTCATGTGCCGTGATTGTGGGTATGTGGTCCAGTGTCCGAATTGTGATATTTCATTAACGTATCACCGCTTCAATCAGCAAATGAAGTGCCATTATTGCGGTTATGAAGCAATGGTTCCAACAACTTGTCCGGAATGCACAAGTGAGCATATTCGTTATTTTGGTACGGGAACACAAAAGGTAGAGGAAGAGATTGGTAGACTACTTCCTGAAGCAAAAGTGATTCGTATGGATGTGGATACAACGTCAAGAAAAGGATCGCATGAAAAGCTATTAACAGCCTTTCAGGAAGAACGTGCGGATATTTTACTTGGTACACAAATGATCGCAAAGGGGTTAGATTTTCCGAATATCACGTTAGTTGGCGTTTTGTCGGCGGATACGATGCTGCATTTACCAGACTTTCGTTCATCGGAAAAAACCTTTCAATTGTTAACACAAGTGAGTGGTCGAGCAGGCAGGCATGAGCTTGCAGGGGAAGTTGTTATTCAAACCTATACACCTGAGCATTATAGTATCGAGCTTGCGGGCCAACAGGATTATGATCAATTTTATCAAAGAGAAATGCAGATTCGAAAAATCCATAGATATCCGCCTTTTTATTATATTGCTTTAATAACGGTTAGCCATGAGGAACTGATGAAAGTAGTTGGCGTTACTGAGAAAATTACGAAATTTATCATTTCTCGACTATCCGCTGAAGCATTTGTGCTCGGTCCAGTCGCATCACCGATTCCGAGAATTAATAATAAATACCGATATCAATGTTTAATTAAATATAAGCAAGAACCGAATCTAACAGAGGCATTAAAAGCGGTTCTTGATCATTATCAGCAAGATGCTCACACAACAGGCTTACAAGTTTCCATTGATACAAATCCTTTTATACTCATGTAAATAGGAAAACTTCATTCTTAAACGTTATGATTCAGAAAAATTGGAAAAACTAGATGAAAAGCGTAAGCGACTTGCTCAGGGGCGACAAGCTTAAGAGGGCTCGGGGAGAAGGTTGTTCTTTAACCTTCTCATCGAGACAGCTTAAGACCTCGAGCCCCTAGGCGCTGGAGCTAGACAATGAAAAGCGTAAGCGACTTGCTCAGGGGCGACAAGCTTAAGTATTTTAGTCTAGAGAATAGTCATTAGGGGAGGAACCAAATTGGCAGTCAAAAAAATTGTTATGTATCCAGCAGATATATTGGAACAACCGTGTAAACCGGTGACAACTTTTAATAATAAATTAAAAAAATTGTTGAACGATATGTATGATACGATGATTGAATTCGATGGGGTAGGTCTTGCTGCACCGCAAGTTGGTGTGGATGAGCAGATTGCGATCGTTGATATAGATGATGAAACAGGAACAATTGAAATGATTAATCCTGAAATACTTGAATCTAAGGGTGAACAAACGGGTGTGGAAGGCTGTTTAAGTTTCCCAGGATTATACGGGGAAGTATCTCGCCCTTTTTATGTAAAAGTAAAGGCACAAGATCGAAAAGGGAGAACATTTACGATTGAAGCTGAGGACTATCTTGCCCGTGCAATTCAGCATGAAATTGACCATTTACAAGGGATATTATTTACTTCAAAGGTAGTAAAATATATAGAAGAAAGTGAATTGCAGGAGGTGGAAAGTGAATGACGAAAATCGTATTTATGGGAACACCTGACTTTTCCGTTCCTGTTTTAAGACAATTAATTGCAGATAGCTATGAAGTGATTGGTGTGGTGACTCAACCAGATAGACCGGTTGGAAGGAAAAAAGTTTTGACTCCTCCTCCTGTAAAGATAGAAGCAGAAAAACAAGGGATTCCTGTATTTCAACCAGAAAAAATTAGTCGTCCTGATGAGTTAGCACCTATATTGGAGCTGCACCCTGATTTAGTAGTAACGGCTGCATTTGGACAACTATTACCAAAGGAATTACTTGAAGCCCCTCGGTTTGGTTGCATTAATGTTCATGCTTCGCTGCTGCCGGAATTGCGTGGTGGAGCACCTATCCACTATGCGATTATGCAAGGGAAAGAAAAAACTGGGGTTACGATTATGTACATGGCTGAGAAGTTGGATGCTGGAGATATCCTAACCCAAGTAGAAGTACCTATATTAGAGAATGACGATGTTGGAACAATGCATGAGAAGCTAAGCGATGCAGGGGCAACGCTCTTGTCTGAAACACTTCCTAAATTATTACGTGGTGAGCTGAAGCCAACGAAGCAAATAGATGATGAAGCTACTTTCGCCTCTAACATAAAAAGAGAACAAGAAAAAATTGATTGGACACAAACAGGTGAAATGATCTATAACCATATTCGCGGCTTGCATCCTTGGCCTGTTGCCTATACAAAGCTTAAAGGTAGTGTAATAAAGATTTGGAAGGCTGTGAAAGTACCTTCTCAAGAAAGCCTTACACCAGGAACCATAACGAAAATCGAAAACGATGGCTTTACGGTGGCAACGGGGAATGGAACAGCTATTAAAGTTTTGGAATTGCAACCATCAGGTAAAAAAAGAATGAATGCTGAACAATTTTTAAGAGGGGCCGGACCCAATTTGACTATCGGTATTCAACTAGGAGAACATCATGAATAATAAGCGTAAAAATGTCCGTGAAGCAGCACTTGAAATTCTGGAAATGATTGAAAAAAATCAGTCATATAGTAATTTGCTATTGAATAACAGTATCAAAAAAAATGAAATTGATAAAAAAGATATTGGTTTGTTAACGGAATTAACATATGGAACATTGCAAAGGAAAATAGCACTTGATTATTATCTCTCCCCTTTTTTAGCGAAAAATAAAAAGCTTGAAAGCTGGGTTCGACAATTACTAAGGCTAACGATTTATCAAATGGTTTATTTGGATAAAATTCCTGATCGGGCTGCGATCCACGAAGCAGTAGAGATTGCAAAACGACGTGGCCATAAAGGAATTGCTAGTCTTGTAAATGGGATTCTCCGCAGTATGCAAAGAGAGGGGATTCCTTCCTTTGATGCCATAGAAGACCCAATTGAAAGATTGTCTATTCGTACAAGTCATCCACTATGGCTTGTAAAACGGTGGGTTAGCCAATTTGGATTTGAAGAGACAAAGGCGATGTGTGAGCTGAACTTAACAGCTCCTACAATGACAGGCCGTGTAAATACGACAAAAATCAGTCGTGATGAATGTCTTGTACAACTAGCATCAGAAGGCTTTGAAGTAAAGGCAAGCTTAGTGGTACCTGAAGCCATCCTTTGTTTAAAAGGGAATCTAGCTCATTCTGATACATTCAAAAAAGGTTTACTAACAATTCAAGACGAAAGCTCAATGATTGTTGGACTTGCTCTTGGAGTAACAGATCAACAAAAGGTACTCGATGCTTGTGCTGCTCCTGGTGGAAAATCAACTCATATTGCTGAAAAAATGAATGGAACTGGAGAAGTAATTTCTCTCGACTTACACGAACATAAAGTCAAGTTGATTCGTGAAAATGCTAGAAGACTTGAACTTTCAAATATTCAAGCAAAAACCCTTGATAGTAGAGATGTTCAGGAGCATTTTGAAAAAGAGTCCTTTGATCGAATTTTATTGGACGCCCCCTGTACTGGACTAGGAGTCATGAGAAGAAAACCAGATATTAAATATACGAAAAAGGAAGAAGATTTATTTCAGTTACAAAAGATTCAAAAAACATTACTAGAATCTGTGGCCTCTTTATTAAAAAAAGATGGTATTCTTGTTTATAGTACGTGTACAATTGACCAGGAAGAAAATCAAGAGGTAGTTGAAGCGTTTTTACAACAACACCCTGAGTATGTACGTGATGAAACATTCAGGGAACGAATCCCAGGGGAAATTCAGTCCTTAGTTAAAAACAGCGAAATGCAAATACTACCGCAATATTTTAATTCAGATGGATTTTACATTGCTTGTTTAAGGAAAAAGGACTAAATGAAGGAAATAGCAAAGGAGCGAAAAGAAAAGACGAGGTGAAGATATGAAGGCTGCTTTTAAGACAGACAAAGGAAAAATTCGTCAACATAATGAAGATAACGGAGGGATCTTTCTCAATCAATCCGGACAACGTTTGGCAATCGTAGCGGATGGAATGGGAGGTCATCGCGCAGGAGATGTTGCAAGTGAGATGACGATCCAAAAATTAAAGAAAAAATGGGAAGAAACAGAAGTAATTGAGGTGGCAGAACAAGCTGAAGATTGGCTGAAGGTTAACATTGAACATGTCAATTCTACCCTTTTTGAACATTCCAAAGCCTATTCCGAATGTGAAGGAATGGGCACGACTATTGTAGCCGTTATTATTACTGAGTTATTCTCTACAATCGCCCATATTGGTGATAGCCGTTGTTATATTTTAAATGAGGCTGGCTTTGCACAGGTTACGGAAGATCATTCCCTTGTTAATGAACTTGTTCGTTCTGGACAAATTACAAAAGAAGACGCTGAAAATCATCCGCGTAAAAATGTTTTAATAAGAGCATTAGGTACAGAGTTGTTCGTTAGTATAGATATAAAAACGATTGTATTTGAAGAAGATGATGTTCTTCTCCTTTGTTCAGATGGATTATCAAATAAGGTGACAGAAACGGAAATGGTTGATACCTTGAAAGCTCAAAAAACAATTGAGGAGAAAGCTGCTTCATTAATAGAACTTGCAAATGATCACGGTGGCGAAGACAATATTACTCTCATTATCGTAGAATTTTATCTTGATAGCACTAAAGGTGATAAATGATGATGATTGGGAAAAGATTAAGCGGTCGCTATAAAATATTAGAGATGGTTGGCGGCGGTGGCATGGCTAATGTCTATTTGGCACATGATATGATCTTAGACCGAGATGTTGCTGTGAAGGTTTTGCGTCTTGACTTTGCTAATAACGAGGAATTTATTCGTCGTTTTCACCGTGAAGCTCAATCCGCCACAAGTCTGGCTCATCCAAATATTGTTAACATATATGATGTAGGGGATGAAGATGACTCGATTTATTATATTGTGATGGAATATATTGATGGTCAAACCTTGAAAGAATACATACAAAAGCGTTCACCAGTGCCTATTGAAGATGCGTTAACCGTTATGCAACAGCTGACATCGGCAATTTCACATGCCCACCACAACCATATTATTCATCGGGACATTAAGCCACAAAATATTTTGGTGGATCCGAATGGTACTGTAAAAATCACTGATTTTGGGATTGCTATGGCGTTAAGCGCAACAAGTATTACCCAGACGAATTCAGTGCTTGGATCGGTTCATTATTTATCACCTGAACAAGCTAGAGGTGGAGTTGCTAATCATACATCAGATATCTATTCTCTTGGGATTGTTATGTTTGAACTATTGACAGGAAGACTCCCATTTTCTGGGGAATCAGCTGTTTCAATTGCTTTAAAGCATTTGCAATCGGAAACACCCTCACTGAGAAGGTGGAATCCTTCCATTCCGCAAAGTGTCGAAAATATTGTATTGAAAGCGACGGCAAAAGATCCGTTCCACCGATATGCAAGTGTGGAAGAGATGGAGGCGGATATTCGAACGGCTCTTGATCCAGACCGTTTAGATGAGCCTAAATTCACTATAGCCTTAGATGATGAGGCAACAAAAGCTATACCTGTTATTACGGATGATCAATTATATTCAAATCATGATGAAACGATTATTCATGGGAAAGAGAAAAAAACAAAATCCGCTTCTACTTCTTTGAAACAAGAAGAAAAAGGAAAGAGCAAAAAGAAAAGAAAAAAGTTACCGATCATTTTATTTTCTATATTAAGTGTATTAATTATCCTTGTCATTTTATTCTTTACTGTATTTCCTGCACTATTTTTACCTAAAGATATAGAAGTGCCAGATGTGTCGAATATGGCACTTGATAAAGCCATATCTGAGCTAGTTACAGCTGGGTTTTTTATTGGTGATACAAAAGAGGTTAGCCATGAGGAAATTGAAGAAGGCTATGTTGTAAAGACAGAGCCGAAAGCAGGTAGAATGGCTAAAGAAGGTGCGGAAATTAATATTTTTGAAAGTACAGGAAAAGCTACCTTTAAATTATTAAAATACACTGACAGCAGGTATGAGGATGTCGTTACAAGGTTAAACGATAAAGGGTTTAAAGATATAAAGAAGATTGAGGTTCATGATGATGAGGCGGATGTCGGAATGATCTTAGAGCAAAACTATCGGGAGGGTGATGAAGTCATACCTGACGAAACCGTACTTGAATTTACGGTCAGCAAGGGTCCGGCTTTGATTGAAGTAAAGGATTTAAGTGGATTTAATGCTGCTGGAGTTCAAGAATATGCTGATTCGGTTGGGTTACAAGCAGATGTTGCCGAGAAACAATATAGTAAAACGGTTCCGAAAGATACGGTCATGTCACAAAATCCAGCTGCTGGAACAAGTGTGAAAAAAGGGTCAAAGATAAAGGTGATTATTTCAAAAGGACCGCAACAACTTCCACCAAAAACAGTCACAGAAGTAGTTAAGGTTCTATACGAACCATTAGTGGAGGGGGCACAACAGGAAGTTCAAATCTTTATAGAAGATTTTAATGAAGATATGATGGAACCTTATGTAACCGAATATATAACGGAGGACTGGGAATTACCAGTTGAACTGACCATTGCCCCAGGAGAATTTGCGGTTATTAGAGTGATTCGAGATGATAAAGTCATTCTAGATAAATCATTCCATTTTCCAGAGTAAGTTGAAACCATTATCACTAAAGTAATTCACTTAAAATAAGGGAGCGCTGCTATGCCTGAAGGAAAAATTATTAAAGCATTGAGTGGGTTTTATTATGTATTAAGCGATGATCAATTAGTTCAATGTCGTGGCAGAGGAGTCTTTCGTAAAAATAAAATTACGCCTCTTGTTGGAGATGAAGTGGTGTTTCAGGCAGAAAATAATACAGAAGGCTATATACTGGAAGTCAAAGATCGTAAAAATGAGCTTGTTCGACCACCAATCGCTAATGTTGATCAAGCAATCCTTGTTTTTTCTGCTGTTGAACCTGATTTCAGTACAGCACTGTTGGATCGATTTCTCGTTTTAATTGAATATAATCGCATTCGTCCACTCATCTGTATAACAAAAATGGATTTAACGAATGAAGATGAAAAAAGTCAAATTCAGCAATTTGCTAATGATTATAGGGGAATTGGCTATGATGTGCTATTAACTTCTTCAGAAACTGAACAAGGAATCCAAGAGCTATTACCATTTTTAAATAGGGAGATTTCTGTTTTTGCTGGTCAATCAGGAGTTGGCAAGTCATCGTTGCTTAATGTTCTACGTCCTGATTTGAGTATACAAACAAATGAAATTTCGAATCATCTTGGTAGGGGTAAACATACGACAAGGCATGTTGAACTTATTCATGTCGGTGGTGGTCTTGTAGCGGATACACCAGGATTTAGCTCACTTGAATTTACCGATATTGAATTAGAAGAATTAAACTTTTGTTTTAAAGATATTCAGAAAATAAGTGAAGACTGTAAGTTTCGTGGCTGTTTACACGTCTCCGAACCGAAGTGTGCGGTTAAAAAAAGTTTGGAGAATGGGGAATTACCTTCTTATCGATATAAACACTACAAAGAATTTTTAGAGGAAATAAAAAATAGAAAGCCGAGGTATTGAAGATGATCAAAATTGCACCATCTATACTATCTGCTGATTTTTCTCAATTGGGAGAAGAGATTAAAGATGTCGAAAGAGGCGGCGCAGATTATATTCATGTCGATGTAATGGATGGCCATTTCGTGCCGAATATTACGATCGGTCCATTAGTTGTTGATAGCATTCGACCGATTACAGATTTACCCCTTGATGTCCATTTGATGATTGAAAATCCTGATCAATATATTGAAGCTTTTGTAAAGGCGGGTGCTGATTACATCACTGTTCATGTAGAAGCGTGTCGTCATTTGCACAGGACAATTCAACTCATTAAATCTTTTGGGGTAAAAGCGGGAGTTGTTTTAAATCCAGCAACACCGGTTCAACTCATCGAACCGATTATCGAAGATCTCGATATGGTGTTATTAATGACAGTAAACCCTGGGTTTGGTGGTCAAAAATTCATTATGTCTGTTCTACCAAAAATCAAGCAGGTAAAAGAATTAGTTGTACAAAAAGGTTTGAATCTTGAAATTGAAGTAGATGGCGGTGTGAATAAAGATACAGCTCCACTCTGTATTGAAGCAGGAGCGGACGTTCTAGTAGCAGGCTCAGCAGTTTACAGTCAAGAGGATCGTAAAAAGGCTATTACAGAGCTAAAGGGATAAATAATAAGGAAAGAGGTCAGCTTATACACTGACATCTTTCCTTATTGTTTTTTTAACACTAAGAGTAAAGAAAGGAATAGAAGATGATTATTCATATATTAGGAGGCGGACCAGTTGATCTCCTGCCAGACTTAAGTAACTATCATGAAAAAGAGGTTGTTTGGGTAGGGGTTGATCGTGGCGTTTATACTTTGTTAACAAGAGGAATTAAACCTGATATCGCTTTTGGTGACTTTGATTCTGTTTCTGAGAATGAATTTTCACTTATTCAAACGTCTGTTCATGAACTTAAAACGTTTAGACCAGAAAAAGATGAGACGGATATGGAACACGCCTTAAATTGGGCAATCAAACAAAAGCCTGAGCTCATTCGTATATTCGGGGCAACAGGCGGTAGACTTGACCATATGTTTGCAAATATTCAATTACTTATCAATCCTATTATGGAGCATTGCCATGTTCAAATAGAAATAATTGATCAAAAAAATATTATTTATTTAAAAGCATCTGGAACGTATCCTATTAATAAAATTTCAAATAAAAAGTACATTTCTTTTATTCCAATTTCGGGTGAGGTAAGAGGGATTACGTTAAAGGGATTCAAATATCCATTAACAGAATGTCATATTCGTCTTGGTTCCACATTATGTATTAGTAATGAGCTTATTAATGATTGTGGTACTTTTTCGTTTTCTAAAGGCATATTAATGATAGTAAGAAGTACCGATTAATTTGTTTAAAAACAAGAGTACTTATTTCTGTTATTTGAATAAGATAATGTGGTTGAATATTCTAGAGTCATCTCGACAATAAAACGGGATTTGAGTTTGTAAGATGGTTGAGGAGGGACACGATTATGAAATTTTATACAATTAAATTGCCTAAATTTTTAGGTGGGATTGTCCGAGCGATGTTAGGGACTTTTAAAAAAGGATGATAAGAAGTTAATAGAAGCGTATAATTCCAGAGAGTCCTAGGATGAAATAAAAATACAATTTATATAGGATAGTCAATCTTATACTTTTTCTACTGTGCACCCGTCTACTGGGTGCTTTTGTTTTATTTGACTAGTACAAACATTGTTCAATTTAAGTCTATCTGTTAAAATAAATAAAGACGCCCTTGTAAGGACGTCTTTATTTATTATACACGTTCTACTTTACCTGATTTAAGAGCTCTTGCGGAAACCCAAACACGTTTTGGTTTACCGTCTACAAGAATACGAACCTTTTGAAGGTTAGCACCCCATGTACGTTTGTTAGCGTTCATCGCATGGGAACGTGCGTTACCTGAAGTTGTTTTTCTACCTGTTACAACACATTTACGTGGCATTTATTTTCCCTCCTTACTGCAAAAACTGAAACGTTCAATATAGTTCAGTTACATGTAATATCAGATTCTGATCAATCTGGAATAATGAGAAAAACAGTAATAAGCCTATTTTTCATCTATTGGTAAAAGATACTTTAATAATTTATCACACAACCACCACGATTGCAATACTTCAAAACAAACCTTTCAAGAAAAATTACTTGACAAGAAGAAAGATAATTTTATGAAAATTAACGCATAATAAGTATATCTTTTAAATTACCTGAGCTTATAGTAAAATGGCTTTAGTCAAGGAGCAATTTCCAAAAGGGGGAAGACTCATGTCCATCGAATTAAAAACAGCATACGGACAAATAGATATATCAAATGATGTAATTGCTACAATTGCTGGTGGAGCTGCTGTAGATTGTTATGGAATTGTTGGGATGGCCTCAAAAAATCAAATAAAAGATGGTTTGACAGATATATTACGAAAAGAAAATTTTACCCGCGGCGTTATCGTACGTCAAGAGGAAGCACAAGTACATATTGATATGTATATCATTGTAAGCTATGGAACAAAAATTTCAGAGATTGCCCACAATGTGCAAACAAAAGTAAAATATACATTGGACAAAACAGTTGGACTTGCCGTTGACACAGTAAATATATACGTTCAGGGTGTTCGTGTAATGAATCCGTAGTGAGGGAGGAAGGATTGTGTCAATTATAGTTTTGGACGGAAAACGTTTAGCGGAAATGATCATCCAAGGGGCAAATCACTTAGCTTCTAATGCGAAATACGTTGATGCATTAAATGTTTTTCCTGTTCCAGATGGTGATACTGGAACAAACATGAATTTATCAATGACTTCTGGTGCGAAAGAAGTTAAACAACATGCACAAGAGCATATCGGGAAAGTAGGAACGGCTTTTTCAAAAGGATTACTGATGGGTGCGCGTGGAAACTCAGGTGTGATTCTATCACAGTTATTCCGTGGTTTTTCTAAGGCAATTGAAAAAAAACCCATCATAAATGGAATGGAATTTGCTCATGCTCTAGAAACAGGTGTTGAAACAGCCTATAAAGCTGTTATGAAGCCAGTTGAAGGAACTATTTTAACTGTTGCAAAAGATGCTGCGAAAATGGGAGTGCAAGTTGCGGAAAAAAGTGATGATATCATTTTTATTATGGATGAAGTTGTCAAGGAAGCAAAAGCATCATTGGATCGAACTCCTGATCTTTTACCAGTTTTAAAAGAAGTAGGAGTAGTGGACAGTGGGGGTCAAGGGCTTGTATTTGTTTATGAAGGTTTTCTTGCTGAACTAAAGGGAGAACCGTTACCTGATTCTGCTTTTTCAATGTCGACAATGGATGAACTTGTAAGCGCTGAACATCATAAAAGTATTCAAGGTCATATGAATACAGAAGATATTGTGTATGGTTACTGCACGGAATTTATGGTTAAGCTTGAGAATGGAAAGCACGCAAAACAGCCTTTTTCCGAAGAATCATTTCGACAAGATTTAAGTCAATATGGTGACTCTTTACTTGTTATTTCTGATGAGGAGGTCGTCAAAGTTCATATTCATTCTGAACAGCCAGGTGATGTGCTTAGTTACGGTCAACGCTATGGCAGCCTCATTAATATGAAAATTGAAAATATGCGCCAACAGCATTCAAATATTGTCGGTGAAACACATACCGTATTAAACGAAACGTTGCCTGACCGTCAACAAGAAAAACAAGAATATGGAATTGTTTCGGTGTCAATGGGGAGCGGTGTGGCTGAATTATTTAAAAGTATTGGAGCTCATGTTATCATTGAAGGTGGTCAAACGATGAATCCGAGCACAGAGGATATTGTTAAAGCCATTAAAGATGTACATGCTAAGAAAGTCATTATTTTACCAAATAATAAAAATATCATTATGGCTGCCGAACAAGCAGCCCAGGTTAGTGATGAAGATGTAATCGTCATTCCATCAAAAACGGTTCCACAAGGATTATCTGCATTACTTGCTTTTAATCCAGCAGCAGATATCGGAACAAATAAAAAGAGCATGACAGATGCATTTCAACATGTAAAAACAGGTCAAATTACATTTGCTGTCCGTGATACAACCATTGATGGACTTGCTATCGAAAAAGATGACTTTATGGGAATCTTAGATGGTAAAATCTTGTTCAAAAACAAAGATAAACGTAAAACAGCAAGTGAACTATTAGCAAAAATGATTGATGATGATTCAGAAATTGTGACTATTTTAAAAGGTGAGGATGCGACCAATGAAGATGTTACGGCTTTCGTTTCTTTCATTGAGGAGCAATATCAGGATATAGAAGTAGAGGTTCATAACGGAAATCAACCTTTATATCCGTTTATTATATCAGTAGAATAATAATCGTTTTAAAAGCAATGGATGGTTATTGGTGAATAAAGAATCCCTCAATGAATGGTCCCTTCTGCAATAGTTGTTTATCAATCTTTGTGGATGATTATAAATAGATGTTTTCTTAATAATGGGTTATGATTAATTTTGATACAGTAACATTTAGTAACAGTTGTTGCTATACTATCAAAAGAGGTCTAACCCATTTTTGCATTTTTCATATAGTGAACAAAAGTACATCTTAAGGTACTTTCTTGGAGGTTGTGCAAATGAAGTATAAAAGTGTATTTGATATCATTGGTCCTATTATGATTGGTCCATCTAGTTCGCACACAGCTGGTGCTGCGAGAATTGGCAGGGTAGCACGTAGTTTATTCAATCGTGAACCAAAGTGGGCTAAGGTTTCCTTCTATGGTTCTTTTGCACAAACGTATAGAGGTCACGGAACAGACGTGGCGATTATTGGTGGATTACTTGATTATGATACATTTGATGAACGAATTATTGATTCCATTCAATTGGCAAAGAAAAACGGTATGGAAATAGAGTTTATTAAAGAGGAAGCGATTCCTAATCATCCTAATACCGCACGTGTGAAAATAGGGGATGATCACGGAGAGTTAGAGCTTGTGGGGATTTCAATTGGCGGTGGAAAAATTGAAATTACGGAATTGGATGGTTTTGAGTTAAGGTTATCTGGGAATCATCCTGCCATTCTTATTGTTCATAATGATAAATATGGAACGATTGCTAATGTTTCAAACATACTCGCAAAATATTTGATTAATATTGGTCATATGGAAGTAGCACGAAAAGAAGTTGGTAAACAAGCGTTAATGACCATTGAAGTAGACGAAAATATTGATCATTCTGTTTTAGCGGAATTGGAGAAATTAGAAAACATTATTAGAGTAAAAAAGATTGTAGACTAATGCATAGAATTGTCCTTCCAAAAGATCAAACATGCTTATCTATTAAAATTTTCATATCGGGGGGAAGAGTCGGATATGTTTCGTAATGTGGCTGAGTTAATTGAGCAAGCTAATCTTCAAAATAAAAAAATATCAGACATTATGATTGAGCAAGAAATTCAAGTGACAGGCCGTACAAAAGAAGAAATCCTTTCAATTATGGAGAGAAATCTGGAAGTTATGGAGAAAGCCGTTGAACGTGGGATTAAGGGAGTTCAATCACCTACTGGATTAACAGGTGGAGATGCTGTTCTCATGCAAAAGTATATTGAAAAAGGGAATCTTTTATCAGGTGAAACGGTTCTTGATGCGGTTAGTAAAGCAATGGCAACAAATGAAGTAAATGCTGCAATGGGAACGATATGTGCGACGCCAACTGCTGGTTCTGCAGGTGTAGTACCAGGGACACTCTTCGCGGTGAAAAAGAAGTTGAATCCAACTCGTGAACAAATGATTTCCTATCTTTTTACTGCAGGTGCTTTTGGTTATGTTGTAGCTAATAATGCGTCTATCTCTGGGGCGGCAGGAGGCTGCCAAGCAGAAGTTGGTTCAGCTTCAGGAATGGCAGCAGCAGCTATTGTGGAAATGGCTGGAGGAACTCCTGCTCAATGTGCTGAAGCAATGGCCATTACTTTGAAAAATATGTTAGGTTTAGTGTGTGATCCAGTAGCAGGTTTAGTTGAAGTTCCTTGTGTAAAAAGGAATGCGATGGGTTCAGCAAATGCCATGGTTGCGGCTGATATGGCATTAGCGGGGATTACAAGTCGAATTCCCTGTGATGAAGTAATTGGCGCGATGTTTAAAATCGGTCAATCGATGCCTACTGCATTAAGAGAAACAGGAAAGGGAGGGTTGGCGGCAACACCAACGGGTCAACAGTTAAAAGCGAAGATTTTTGGTATGCCGTTAAAAGCAAGTGACTAATCTATTAAAGCAATCTGTAACCGTTGTTAAAGGGATTGGGGAAGAAACAGCAACAGCATTAGCTGAAATGAATATCCATACCATTAAAGAGTTATTGGAGCATTTTCCATATCGCTATGAAGACTATCGACTACGTGATTTAGCTGAAGTCAAGCATGATGAAAAGATAACTCTTGAAGGGAAGGTTCATAGTGAGCCTACTCTTACCTACTATGGTCGAAAACGTTCACGACTAACTGTGCGCTTACTTGTTGATCGTTATTTGATTCAAGTGGTGTTATTTAATCAACCATATTTAAAGAAAAAAATCTCGATAAACGAAACGGTTACGGTTTCAGGAAAATGGGATGGTCACAGGCAAACCATTACAGCAAACGAATTGAAATTAGGCTCGTCTGCAAAAGGTACAGATTTTGAACCTGTGTATGCTATAAAAGGTGATGTGACAATAAAAGGAATAAGACGTTACATTCATCTGGCTTTTTCGCAGTACGGTCATTTAGTAGACGAAACCATCCCGGATACTTTACGAAAGAAATACAAACTATTAAATAGAAGAGAAGCATTACGAGCGCTTCATTTTCCTTTGAATCAGGAAGAATTAAAACAAGCAAGAAGACGATTTGTGTATGAGGAATTTCTTTTATTTCAATTAAGAATGCAGACACTCCGTAAAATAGAAAGAGAGCAATCCGAAGGGGTATTACAAAATGTTGAGGTCGGGAAGGTGGAGGAATTTATTGCTAGTCTTCCGTATCCATTGACAAATGCGCAAAAAAGAGTTGTCAATGAAACCCTTACCGATTTGAAAACACCTTATCGCATGAATCGTCTTCTTCAAGGGGATGTAGGCTCAGGCAAAACAGTCGTCGCTGCGATTGCTTTATTTGCTAGTGTTACGGCTGAATTTCAAGGTACGTTAATGGTGCCAACGGAAATACTTGCTGAACAGCATATAGAGTCATTAACGAACATGTTTGAGCCTGTGGGTATAACGTGTGAATTATTGACAAGTTCTGTAAAAGGAAAACGGCGCAAAGAAATTCTTTCAAGATTAAAAATGGGTGAAATTGATATTTTAGTTGGAACCCACGCTTTAATTCAAGATGAAGTTGAATTTAAACAACTTGGACTTGTCATAACGGATGAGCAGCATCGCTTCGGTGTTGAACAACGACGTATTCTTCGGGAAAAAGGGGAAAGCCCTGATGTATTATTTATGACGGCGACACCGATTCCACGTACATTAGCGATCACTGTGTTTGGTGAAATGGATGTTTCAATTATTGATGAAATGCCTGCTGGAAGAAAATCCATTGAGACTTATTGGGTAAAACAGGAGATGATGGAGCGAGTACTGGGGTTTATGAATAAAGAATTACATAAAGGGCACCAAGTATATGTGATTTGTCCATTGATAGAAGAATCGGATAAGCTTGATGTTCAAAATGCGATTGATGTGCATAGTACACTTGTTCATTATTTTCAAAATCATTTTCAAGTTGGTCTTATGCATGGAAGATTACGAACAGATGAAAAAGAGGCTGTGATGAAGGCGTTCAGCGATAATTTAGTTCATGTACTTGTATCAACGACTGTTGTAGAAGTAGGTGTTAACGTCCCGAATGCAACACTAATGGTAATTTATGATGCAGAAAGATTTGGTTTATCTCAACTTCATCAGCTAAGGGGGCGTGTTGGACGTGGAAGCGATCAGTCTTATTGTATTTTACTGGCTGATCCAAAATCAGAAACAGGGAAAGAAAGAATGAAGATCATGACAGAAACAAATGATGGTTTTGTTCTAAGTGAAAAAGACTTAGAACTACGTGGGCCCGGTGACTTTTTTGGTAAGAAGCAAAGTGGATTACCTGAATTCAAGGTTGCTGATATGGTTCATGATTATCGTGCTCTTGAAACAGCTAGACAGGATGCTACGGTTCTTGTTGAATCTTCTTACTTTTGGAAGGCGGCAGAGTATGAACCGTTGAGAGGGTACTTGGAAGAAACGGGTGTGCTTGAAGGGGAACAGCTAGACTAAATGATAAGAGGTTTTACGATTAAGCTAGTCACTTTAAGGTGAATAATTTAATAAAATGATAACTAATTTAAAAAGTAGACGGGCAGGGACAGTTAGTTTGGTCTTGTCATCTGCTTTTTTAAATTATATACTACTATTAGTACCTAGTCTTAGTATCATGGACGGTGTCATAAAATGAAAAGAAATAAGCAGGATAGACAAAAAAGCTTAAAAGATACCATACTAGAAAATCCGTTTGTTACTGACGAAGAACTGGCGGATAAATTTTCTGTTAGTGTGCAGACCATTCGATTGGATCGACTTGAATTATCCATTCCTGAATTAAGAGAACGAATCAAGAATGTGGCCGAAACAAAATTTGATGATGAAGTTCGTTCGCTACCAATTGAAGAAGTCATTGGTGAAATTATTGATATAGAATTGGATAGAACGGCTATTTCTATTTTTGATGTGAGGCGTGAGCATGTCTTTAAAAGAAATGATATCGCTCGTGGGCATCATTTATTTGCTCAAGCCAATTCTTTAGCAGTTGCTGTTATAAATGATGAACTTGCACTTACTGCAAGAGCAAACATCCATTTTATTCAGTCTGTAAAAGAAAGTGAACGTGTCGTTGCGAAAGCAAAAGTGATCAAGATTGATAACGATTTTGGTCGGACAATAGTAGAAGTACATAGTTATGTAAATAATGAATTAATATTTCAAGGTGAATTTGAAATGTATCGCTCAACAAAATGAAAAGCTGCAAGGCCTTGTCGCGACTAGGCGTTGTGGCTAGATAAATGAAAAGCGAAAAGGAGTAGTGAGATAGACAATCATGAAAATCGCTATAGATGCAATGGGTGGAGATAACGCTCCAAAAGAGATCGTGCTAGGTGCAGTAAAAGCGATCGAAACCTTTCCTGATGTCCAAATCACCCTTGTCGGTGATGAAACTAAAATAAAAGAATATATAAAAGAGAATTCTAGAATTTCCATTATTCATACAGATGAAGTCATTTCTGGAACAGACGAGCCTGTTCGAGCAGTAAGAAGAAAGAAAAATGCTTCCATGGTATTATCAGCACAGGAAGTTGTTGAAGGAAGAGCAGATGCATGCATTTCTGCTGGGAATACGGGTGCATTAATGGCTGCTGGTTTGTTTATCATTGGTCGAATTGAAGGGATTGAACGTCCTGCGCTATCTCCAACATTGCCAACGATTGGTGGAGAAGGGTTTGTTCTATTAGATGTTGGTGCCAATGTTGATGCGAAGCCAGAACATCTTGTTCAATATGCACTAATGGGTTCAATCTATTCTCAAAAAGTAAGAGGAATTGAAAAGCCTCGTGTCGGCTTATTGAATATTGGTACAGAGGAAAAAAAGGGGAACGAACTAACTAAACATACATATGAGTTATTACAAAAGCTAGATATTAACTTTATCGGAAATGTAGAAGCTCGTGATCTTCTTAATGGTGTTGCAGATGTCGTTGTAACAGATGGTTTTACGGGTAATATGGTGTTGAAAACGGTTGAGGGTACAGCAATGTCTATTATGAAGATGTTAAAAATGTCTTTAATGTCCAATTTAAAAACGAAGTTAGCGGCAGCGGTATTGAAGCCTAATCTTTATCAATTAAAGTCAAAAATGGACTACTCAGAATATGGTGGTGCAGGCCTTTTCGGCTTAAAGGCACCTGTTATAAAAGCACATGGATCATCTGATGCAAATGCCCTTTTTAATGCGATAAGACAAACAAGAGATATGATCAAACATCAAGTAGCTGAAACAATAAAAGAAGCAGTTGAAAAGTCGAATCCGAATGAATCGATTGGAAATCAGAAGGAGGAAAAGCATGAATAAAATAGCATTTATATTTCCTGGTCAAGGCTCACAAACGGTTGGAATGGGTCAATCATTAGCAGAAGTCCATCAACCATCAGGTGGAATTTTCAACAAAGCAGATCAAAAACTAGGCCTTCCGCTCTCAAAACTTATTTTTGAAGGACCACAGGAAGAGTTAACTCTTACAACGAACGCCCAGCCCGCTCTTTTAACTACGAGTATGGCCATTTTGGAGTATTTTAAAGAGTCAGGGATTACACCTGATTATGTAGCGGGTCACAGTCTGGGTGAATATACAGCACTTGTTGCAGGTGGTGCCTTTTCATTTGAAGAAGGGGTATATGCCGTTCGTAAAAGAGGCGAGTTTATGGAGATGGCTGTACCAAATGGTGAGGGTACAATGGCTGCTATACTTGGCCTTGATAGTGAGAGATTGAGAGAAGTGACAAATGAAATCACGGAGAGTGGCCATCTGGTGCAGTTAGCGAATATCAATTGTCCTGGACAAATTGTTATTTCAGGTACAAGAAAAGGAGTGGATCTAGCTTGTGTCAAAGCGAAAGAAGCAGGAGCTAAACGCGCTCTTCCGCTTGAAGTAAGTGGTCCTTTTCACTCAGAATTGATGAAGCCTGCAGCTGAAAAGCTTAAAACGGTACTTGACGATATGACGATAACAGACGCAAAAATCCCTGTGATCGCAAACGTATCGGCAACAGAAATAAGGGATGCTGCAGAGATTAAAGAAAAGTTGATTGAGCAGCTCTATTCTCCCGTTCAATGGGAAAAAAGTGTGCAGAAGATGATCGACTTAGGCGTTACTACTTTTATTGAAATTGGTCCTGGAAAGGTTTTATCTGGATTAGTGAAAAAGGTAAGTCGTTCTGTTTCCACATATGCAGTCTCAGATGAGAAAACATGCAAGGAAGTAGTAGAAGCTTTGAAGGAGGGGACAGTATGAAACTAGCGGAAAAAAAGGTATTAGTGACAGGTGCTTCACGGGGAATTGGTCGAGAAATTGCATTAGAGCTAGCTAGACAAGGAGCGGATGTAGCAGTTAACTATGCAGGAAGTGAAGCAAAGGCTCATGAAGTAGTTGCTGAAATTAAGGAACTTGGGAGAGAAGCATTCGCTATTCAATGTGATGTTTCAAACAGTGAATCTGTGGCTAGTATGATAAAAGAAACAGTTGAACGATTTGGTAAGCTTGATATTCTTGTTAATAATGCTGGAATTACAAAAGATAATCTTCTCATGCGTATGAAGGAAAACGAATGGGATGATGTGATGAATATTAACTTAAAAGGGGTTTTCCTTTGCACAAAAGCTGTAACAAGGCAAATGATGAAGCAAAGAAGCGGAAGAATCATTAATATTTCATCAGTTGTTGGAGTGAGTGGAAATCCTGGGCAGGCCAATTATGTAGCGGCAAAGGCAGGCGTCATTGGATTAACGAAAACCACTGCGAAAGAGCTGGCTTCTAGAGGGGTTACTGTCAATGCAGTTGCGCCTGGTTTTATTACGACTGAAATGACGGACCAACTCACCCAGGATATCCAAAATGAGATGTTAAAAATGATTCCTCTTGCTCAGTTTGGTGAGCCAAAAGATATTGCAAACACAGTTGTGTTTCTTGCTTCTGATGATAGCCGTTATATTACGGGCCAAACGATTCATGTTAATGGTGGAATGGTTATGTAACGCAATAACTTCCTGTTTTTTGCATTTTTGGATAAGGTGTAGAAGTACCGGCGAAGGCATAAGGACAGAGTCATTTTAGGAGGGGAACTCCTAGTCGCTTGTGCTTGTTTATAAGGTGCAAGTTTTGCTAGATTATTCAAATGAAATACTCTATAATGACTTGAGGGGAGGTGAAGAACCAATGGCAGAAGTATTAGAACGAGTAACAAAGATCGTTGTAGATCGTCTAGGTGTAGAAGAATCTGAAGTGAAATTAGAGGCTTCATTTAAAGATGATCTTGGTGCAGACTCTCTTGATGTAGTTGAACTTGTTATGGAATTAGAAGATGAGTTTGATATGGAAATTTCTGACGATGATGCTGAAAAAATTGCGACAGTTGGTGACGCAGTTACTTACATACAAGCAAAACAATAATCGTTAGGCTCAAGAAAAAGCTCCGTTTTTACACGGGGCTTTCTTCAATATATATAAAGAAACAACACCTCTGTAGCTATTTTTATTAATTAGGTGTTATTTTTTTTGAAAAGATTCTTTGCGTTTTTTGTTTTTATTACGTAAACTTTTATAAGTAGTTAATTTGATTTAAGGTGGAATTGTATATGCGTAAGAACGGAAAAGAGAAAAGAGTAGTTCGCATAAATGATCATCAATTTAGAGATTTTCAGGAACTCATAGGTGTATCATTTACGAATATAAAACTGTTAAAGCAAGCTTTTACTCATTCATCGTATGTGAATGAACATCGACGTAAGCCATATGAAGATAATGAAAGATTAGAATTTTTAGGTGATGCTGTTCTTGAATTAACGGTATCAAGATTTTTATATCAAAAATACCCGATGATGAGCGAGGGAGAATTAACAAAATTGAGGGCAGCGATTGTTTGTGAACCGTCTCTTGTAGTGTTTGCTAATGAACTCAACTTTGGAAAGCTCATCTTACTTGGGAAGGGTGAGGAGTTGACTGGTGGTAGAGAAAGACCGGCATTACTTGCTGATGTATTTGAAGCCTTTATCGGGGCACTTTTCTTAGATAAAGGTATCGACACGGTTATTGATTTTTTAGAGAAATATGTTTTTCCAAAGGTAAATGCGGGTGCTTTTTCTCATGTAATGGATTTTAAAAGTCAGTTGCAAGAATTGGTGCAACGAGATAGTACAGGTATTATTGAATATAAGATTCTCGTTGAAAAAGGACCTGCACATAATCGTGAATTTGTGTCCGTAGTCTTAATGAATGGAACGGAAATTGGTACAGGTTCAGGCCGCTCGAAGAAATCTTCTGAGCAGCATGCTGCTCAGAAGGCTCTGGAAAAGCTTAAAACACATTTACAAGAACGATCAACAGAAAAGCATCCAGAGTAAGGAGGGAAAAGAGTGTTTCTAAAACGATTGGATATAGTGGGCTTTAAATCGTTTGCTGAGCGAATAGCAGTGGATTTTGTTCCAGGAGTCACAGCTGTTGTCGGTCCTAATGGAAGTGGAAAAAGCAATATTACCGATGCTATTCGCTGGGTTTTAGGGGAACAATCAGCCAAATCACTTCGGGGAGCAAAAATGGAAGATGTTATTTTTGCTGGGAGTGATTCGCGAAAACCTCTTAACTTTGCAGAAGTCACTTTGACTTTAGATAATGAAGATCAGTCTCTGCTGGTTGATTATAATGAGGTGAGCGTCACCCGCCGTGTATTCCGATCTGGTGATAGTGAATTTTTTATTAACAAGCAATCCTGCCGGTTAAAGGATATTGTCGACCTTTTCATGGATTCTGGGCTGGGAAGAGAAGCTTTTTCAATTATTAGCCAAGGAAAAGTAGAAGAAATCCTTAACAATAAAGCAGAGGACAGGCGGACAATCTTTGAAGAAGCAGCAGGTGTATTGAAATATAAGACGAGAAAAAAGAAAGCTGAAGGAAAGCTGATCGAAACAGAAGAGAACTTAAACCGTGTGAACGATATTCTATATGAGTTGGAAAGTCAGGTTGAGCCATTAAAAATCCAAGCATCAATGGCAAAGGACTATCTTGAGCAAAAAGAAGCCTTAGAAAAGGTAGAAGTGGCAGTAACTGTTTTTGAAATTGAAGAACTTCATGCTAAATGGATGGCTATGTCTGAGAACGTTGAAAAACACAAGCAAAATGAACTAAAGCTTTCTACTCTATTGCAAGGAAAGGAAGCCAAGATTGAAGAATTAAGAGATCGTATGTCTGCATTGGATGAATCGGTTAGTGACCTCCAAAATGTATTGCTACATGCAAGTGAGGACCTTGAGAAACTTGAAGGTCGTAAAGAAGTATTAAAAGAAAGAAAGAAAAATGCCTCGCAAAATAAAGAGCAATTGAAAAGCAATATGGATGAGTTGTCTGAAAAGGTGTCAAACTTAACCAACCAAAAACAATCGTTACAAGACCAGGTTGTTATGCTTGAAAAAGAAGCGGAAACGTTAAAGCGACACTTAAAAGAAAAACAGGCACAAATGAACTTATTAAGTGAAAATATCGGGCAAAAAATAGATGAGTTAAAAAGCGAATATATAGATGTATTAAATGAACAGGCTGCCGCAAAAAATGAATTAAATTTCATTGAACAACAATTAAATCAGTTAGTGATTAGGAACACAAAGCAAGAAGATGATAATGGGAAATATATTGCAGTCCGTGAAGAAATTAAGTTAAAAATGGTAGAAGTCCAGCAAACCCTAACATCCGTTCAGAGTGATTTAGAGGCTCAAGTTCACTTGTATCGAGAGGAACAGAGAAAGTATGAAGGACTAAAGAATTCTTACGAAAAACAAGAAAAAACATTATATCAAGCTTATCAATATGTGCAGCAAACAAAATCACGAAAAGATATGCTTGAAGAAATGGAAGAGGGATTTGCAGGTTTTTTTCAAGGGGTTAAAGAGGTTTTGAAAGCCCGAGGAGAAAAATTGCAGGGCATTGAAGGTGCGATTGCTGAATTAATCGCCGTACCAAAAGAATATGAAGTGGCGATTGAAACCGTATTAGGGGGCAGTATGCAGCATGTCGTCGTACGTAATGAACAGGATGGAAGATACGCAATCCAGTATTTAAAGCAAAATCGTTTTGGGCGAGCCACTTTTTTGCCGCTAACTGTTATGAAAGGGAGATCGTTGGCTAATAGCCAAATGAGGTTAATAGAAAATCATCCAGCTTATGTTGGGGTGGGATCAGATTTAATTACCTATGATCCTATTTATGCGGAGGTTATGAAAAATCTGCTCGGGTCTGTTGTGATTACAAGGGATTTAAAGGGTGCCAATGAAATGGCTAAGCTATTAGGGTATCGTTGTCGGTTTGTGACACTAGACGGGGATCTTGTGAATGCAGGCGGAAGTATGAGCGGTGGTGCCGTTAAGCAAAATTCTTCTTCATTACTATCACGGAAAAGTGAGCTCGATGAATTGAAAAAAAGGTTAGCTGATATGGAAGTGAAAGCAGCTAAATTAGAAGCAAAAGTAAAAGAGTTAAAGAATGATGTAGCCTCAAAAGAGCAAAAACTTGAGCATTTGCGTAAGAATGGAGAATCCTTACGATTAAAAGAGCAGAAGGTCAAAGGTGATCTAAGGGAGATAGAACAACAAGAAAAAAATATGAATGAAATGCTATCCCTCTATGATCTTAATAAAAAAGAGTTTGTATCAGAAAAGGCGAAAATGATGGACCGAAAAACGAGTCTTGAAACCTTGTTAAGGGAGCTCCAACAGAATATTCTTAAGCTGGAAAAAGAAATTGAGCAATTAAATGAGAAAAAAAATACGCAAACCTTATCAAAAGATACTTTGTTAGCTGAAATTAGTGAATTAAAAGCATTATTTGCTGCTAAAAATGAACAACTTATTCATACAAAGGAAAAGGATTCTTTAATCAAAAATGAATTAGAAGAAAATGAAAAAAAATTTCGGTATTACCAGGAAGATTTGCAGTTGCTTGCTTCAGAAATGTCTGAAAGCTCATCTGGTGAAAGCAAACTAGAGGAAGCTGCTCGAGAAAAGCTACGAGATAAAAGCGAAACTTTGAGTCTTATCGCGAGTAGACGAGAAGAACGTTTAAACATGCAAACTACTCATGAAGACCTTGAACTTGAAACAAAGGAGTTAAAGCGCCAGCATAGAGGGTTGACGGGAATCATGAAAGATGAAGAAGTTCAGCTAAACCGTCTTGATGTGGATTTGGATAACAGGCTCGCTCACTTAAGAGAAGAATATTTATTATCATTTGAAGGTGCAAGAGAAGAGTTTCCTTTAACCATGCCGATTGATGAAGCGCGAAAAAAGGTTAAATTAATTAAGCTTGCACTTGAAGAATTAGGGACGGTTAATCTTGGAGCGATCGAAGAATATGAACGAGTATCTGAAAGGTATGTATTTTTAATCGAACAAAAAACAGATCTCCAGAACGCAAAGGATACTTTGTTTCAAGTGATAGATGAAATGGATGTAGAGATGAAAAGACGTTTTCAGCAAACATTTGAAGGGGTTCGCTTTTATTTCGAATCTGTTTTTAAAGAATTGTTTGGTGGTGGAAAAGCGGATTTAATGTTAACCAATCCGGGAGATCTATTAAATACCGGTGTTGAGATTGTTGCTCAACCCCCTGGTAAAAAGCTGCAAAACCTTAGTCTTTTATCGGGAGGAGAACGATCACTGACGGCAATTGCTCTTTTATTTTCGATTTTAAAGGTGCGTCCAGTTCCGTTCTGTATTTTAGATGAAGTAGAAGCTGCGCTTGACGAAGCAAATGTATATCGCTTTAGTCAATATTTAAAACGATACAGTAGAGAATCACAATTCATCGTGATCACACATCGGAAAGGGACGATGGAAGAAGCTGATGTTCTGTACGGTATAACGATGCAGGAATCAGGTGTCTCAAAGCTTGTTTCTGTCCGTTTTGAAGATACAAATGAATTTGTTGCACAATAATAGTCAAGGTATCAGGCAATCATTAGTGGATGTTTCATAATCTACTAATTTATTGTGGGATTTGACACCATATCTAAATTTAAGGAAGTGACTTCATGAGTTTTTTTAAGAAATTAAAGGAAAAAATTACGAAACAAACGGATAATGTAACGGAAAAGTTTAAAGATGGTTTAACAAAAACGAGGGATAGTTTTTCAGGACGAGTAAACGAGCTTGTTTCTCGTTATCGAAAAGTAGATGAGGATTTTTTTGAGGAACTAGAAGAAATATTAATTCAAGCTGATGTAGGGTTTGATACAGTTATGACACTCATTGAAGAATTAAAGGTGGAAGTAAAGCGAAAGAATATTCAAGATCCTACTGAAGTGCAAAGTGTGATTTCTGAGAAACTTGTTGCGATTTATGAGGAGGGTGATTCTTCTTCATCTGAGTTAAACATTCAGGAAAATGCGTTAACTGTTATTTTGTTTGTTGGCGTAAATGGCGTAGGAAAAACGACAACGATTGGAAAATTAGGCTATCAATTTAAAACGGAGGGTAAGAAAGTATTAATGGCTGCAGGGGATACGTTTAGAGCAGGTGCTATTGAACAATTAGAGGTATGGGGTGAACGGGTTGGTGTTGAAGTGATTAAACAAGCTGCAGGTTCGGATCCTGCAGCGGTTATGTTTGATGCCATTCAAGCTGCAAAATCAAGGAATGCTGATATTCTGTTATGCGATACAGCAGGTCGTTTGCAAAATAAAGTGAATTTAATGAAGGAACTTGAAAAGGTGAAGCGGGTAATTGAACGAGAAATTCCGGGTGCCCCGCATGAAGTATTACTTGTTCTTGATGCGACCACAGGTCAAAATGCGATGATCCAAGCTAAAACATTTAAAGAAGCTACGAATGTAAGTGGAATTGTTTTAACAAAGCTTGATGGAACGGCAAAAGGCGGAATTGTACTTGCCATTAGAAATGAACTGGACATTCCCGTAAAATATGTCGGTCTTGGTGAAAAGATGGATGATTTACAATCATTTGATGCAGAGAAATATGTATACGGTTTATTTGCAGACCTGGTTGAAGAAGTAGATGAATAATGACGAATAAAATAAAAGACTGATATTTTATTTTTTGTTGGCCCTTTATTGTGTTTTTAGCGAAGAAAAGTAGTGGGTAGAAGAATGTAAAGATATTTTCTTGACATCACGCTGAGATGTGTGTAGACTGTTGTTTGTAAAGGCTTTTCACTTAACATTGGGGGAATGGCGATGCTTGAGAAAACAACGAGAATGAATTATTTGTATGATTTTTATCAGTCGTTGTTAACACCGAAGCAACGCAGCTATATGGCACTCTATTATTTAGATGATTTTTCCCTTGGTGAGATTGCACAAGAGTATAGTATTAGCCGTCAGGCTGTTTACGATAACATTAAACGAACCGAAGCGATGCTCGAAGAATATGAGGAAAAGCTGTTATTGTTTGAAAGGTTTCAAGAGCGTAGCAAGCTGATGAATGAAATGAGAGAATTGATGAGAGAAGATTCACCCTCTCTACATAGATTATCAAAAATGGTTGCTGAGCTAGAGAAATTAGATTAGGAGGCGGCATAGATGGCATTTGAAGGTTTAGCCGACCGACTGCAAAATACAATCCAAAAGATTCGCGGCAAAGGGAAGGTAACGGAAGCAGACGTTAAAGAAATGATGCGTGAAGTGCGCCTTGCTCTTTTAGAAGCAGACGTTAACTTTAAAGTGGTAAAAGAGTTTGTCAAGAAGGTAAGCGAACGTTCTGTTGGTCAAGAAGTGATGAAAAGCTTAACACCGGGACAGCAAGTCATTAAGGTCGTTAAGGAAGAATTAACAGAACTAATGGGTGGCGAGCAAAGTAAAATTGCTGTCGCAAGTCGACCACCAACTGTCATTATGATGGTTGGACTTCAAGGAGCAGGAAAAACAACTACCACTGGTAAACTCGCTAACCTGCTTCGAAAGAAATATAATCGGAATCCAATGCTTGTAGCAGCCGATATTTATCGTCCTGCAGCAATTAAACAGCTTGAAACGCTTGGAAAACAGCTAAGTATGCCTGTATTCTCTCTCGGAGATCAAGTTAGTCCTGTTGAAATAGCTAAACAGGCTATTGTAAGGGCAAAGGAAGAACATCATGATTATGTGCTAATCGATACAGCTGGCCGTCTCCATGTGGATGAAGCATTAATGGGTGAGCTCAAGCAAATTAAAGAGCTTGCAAATCCAGATGAAATTTTTCTCGTGGTGGATGCAATGACGGGGCAGGATGCTGTCAATGTTGCTTCTAGTTTCAATGAGCAGCTTGGCTTAACAGGAGTTGTCTTGACAAAGCTTGATGGAGATACTCGTGGGGGAGCTGCATTATCCATTCGCTCTGTTACGAATACACCGATTAAGTTTGTCGGTCTTGGTGAAAAAATGGATGCAATTGAAGCGTTCCATCCTGAAAGAATGGCATCTAGAATTCTAGGTATGGGCGATGTCCTGACGCTTATCGAAAAAGCGCAGGCAAATGTTGATGAAGAAAAAGCAAAGGAACTGGAACAAAAGATGCGTACAGCGTCTTTTACCTTTGATGATTTCCTTGAGCAGCTTGGTCAAGTGCGGAGCATGGGTCCACTTGATGAATTGTTGAAAATGATGCCGGGTGCAAACAAAATAAAAGGCCTAAACAACATGCAAATCGATGAAAAACAAATCTCCCATGTGGAAGCAATTATCAAATCGATGACAAAGGAAGAAAAAATACAACCTGAAATCATCAATGCCAGTCGTCGGAAACGAATTGCTAAGGGAAGTGGGACTTCTGTTCCGGAAGTAAATCGTTTACTTAAGCAATTTGAAGACATGAAGAAAATGATGAAACAAATGACTGGTATGCAACAAAAAGGAAAGAAAAAAGGCGGTTTTAAATTACCATTTAAACCGTTTTGATTTACAATTTCTTGTCAAAACGTCTATACTTTTTGAACTGACAAGAAAAAATACTTTACAAAGCTTTTAACAATTGATATTATACTATCTTGTGTGAAACTATTCGGAGGTGCTTATTAAAATGGCAGTAAAAATTCGTTTGAAGCGTATGGGAGCTAATAAATCTCCTTTCTATCGTATCGTTGTAGCAGATTCTCGTTCTCCTCGTGATGGACGTTCTATTGAAACAATTGGAACATACAATCCGGTTGCTCAACCAGCACAGGTTAACATTAATGAAGAACTTGCATTAAAATGGTTACAAACCGGCGCAAAGCCTTCAGATACAGTTCGTAACCTTTTCTCTAATCAAGGTATTATGGAGAAATTCCATAATATTAAAAACGGTAAGTAATCTTACTCATTATGAAGGATCTTATCGAAACCATAGTCAAGCCTCTTGTTGACTTTCCGGATGATGTTCAAGTGAATGTCCAGGAAGAGGATACTCGCATAACTTATCAGCTTTCCGTTAACAAGAACGATATGGGGAAAGTAATCGGTAAGCAGGGGCGCGTTGCAAAAGCGTTGCGAACTGTTGTTTATGCAGCGGCTAGTACAAATACGACTTTACAAAAAAAGATTAACTTAGAAATTAAGGAGTAACAAGCTCCTGTATATCGTATCTAGCTAATTGAAAAGCTCTAGGCCTTGGTCATCAGACACTCGGGGTGCTGGAGCTGGACAAAAGAAAAGCGCAAGTTCCTCACTCAGGGCTTGCGCTTTTTTTATAGGCTGTGTTAAACAATCGTGTGGGTGCTCTAATGGCTTTTGGTATACGTGTCCATTAAGTGATTCATCCTGACTCAAACACATGGCCGCATATACCAAAGGTCATTTATCAACAATCATCATTAACATAGCCTTTTTATAAAAGAAAAGAGTCTGATAGGAGGTGCTTAAATGAAATTACTGCAATCTGTTGTGGTAAAGCAGGTGTTAACAGAAAAAAGTAAAGATGAACTTCAGACAAAATATCATACGAACAAGTTACAACTAGAAAAAGAATGTGATCAACTTCATTTTGAATTAAAAAAAATAGAAAAAACAAAGAAATTCCAGCAACAAAACTTAAAAAATCAGTTTGAGAAAGAAATTCAAAGTAGACTTGAAAAAGTAAAACTTATTGATTTTCAATTAGAACAATTACATATGCTACCTTTAGGAAGCGAATTAAAGGAACAAGAAGTCCAGGCTTTAGTTGACATTGATAAAGGTGATCAATGGAGCGAGTTAACACACAAAAAAACAATTGTGATTAAAGATGATATTGTAATAGAAATACGTTAGAGGTGAGCGTTCTATGGAAAAGTGGTTTAATGTCGGGAAAATTGTGAATACACATGGAATCAAAGGTGAAGTGCGCGTTATTTCTAAGACAGACTTTGCAGATCAACGTTATAAAAAGGGAAACTCATTGTATTTGTTTATGTCAGATGATGCAGATCCGATGGAGTTAATTGTGGAATCGCACCGTACTCATAAAAATTTTGACTTATTAACGTTTGAGGGTTACGACAATATTAATCAACTGGAGGAGTTGAAAGGTGGCATTTTAAAAGTACCAGAAAGCCAACTTGGAAAGCTCCAAAAAGATGAGTATTACTTTCATGAGATTATAGGCTGTACAGTCATAACGGATGAAGGAGAAGAAGTGGGGAAGGTAAAGGAAATTTTAACACCAGGTGCCAATGACGTATGGGTCGTTAAAGGAAAAGGTGGAAAAGAACAGTTGATCCCTTATATTGCGGATGTAGTAAAAGAAATTAATGTGGTGGAAAAGAAAATTACCATTACTCCACTTGAAGGTCTACTGTCATGATGAAGATTGATGTACTGACCCTTTTTCCTGATATGTTTTCTGGTGTATTTAGTCAGTCTATTTTAAAAAGAGCTGAAGAGATGAAAGCGACTTCTTATCGAGTGGTAAATTTCCGTGATTATGCTGACAATAAGCATCAAACTGTTGATGATTATCCATACGGTGGTGGTGCTGGAATGGTATTAAAACCACAACCAATCTTTGATGCTGTTACAGATTTAATGGCTAAGTCTGAATCAGTTAAGCCACGAGTTGTACTTCTTTGCCCTCAAGGTGAGAGATACGATCAGAAAAAGGCTGAGGAATTAGCGAGTGTTGAACATCTTATTTTTGTATGTGGGCATTATGAAGGCTATGATGAAAGGATTCGAGAGAATGTTGTGACCGATGAAATTTCAATCGGAGATTTTGTTTTAACCGGTGGAGAGTTAGGAGCCATGGTGATCATCGATAGCATCGTTCGTCTTCTTCCAGGTGTATTAGGAAATGAACAGTCCCATATGAAAGATTCATTTAGTACAGGCCTTCTAGAACATCCTCACTACACCCGTCCTGCTGATTTTAGAGGAATGAAAGTTCCAGATGTCCTTCTTTCAGGAAACCACCGTATAATTGATGATTGGCGAGCAAAGGAATCATTAAGGAGAACCTTTTTGCGACGCCCTGACTTACTAATGAATTTTGAACTTAACGATAAACAAAAAAAGTGGCTTGAAGAATTCATTGACGAAAAGGGTCATGTATAAGGTATACGCAACTTAAATCTTATTAATTAAATCATATAATGACTGTTGAATTGAAATTCCCTATGTGCTATAATAGTTTTTGTGACTTAGGCTGACTATATAGTTTATGTCTTATAACGATGTTCCGCTGCAGTTAGAAAAGTTTCATATTGTGCAAGAGCGTCTGTTGGAAGGAGTTGAAGACGATGCATAAATTAATCGAAGAAATCACAAAAGAACAACTTCGTTCAGATCTTCCTACATTCCGTCCTGGTGACACTGTACGTGTACACGTAAAAGTTGTCGAAGGTACTCGTGAACGTATTCAGGTTTATGAAGGTGTTGTGATTAAGCGTCGTGGTGGTGGAATTAGCGAAACTTTTACTGTTCGTAAGATCTCTTACGGAGTAGGCGTAGAGCGTACATTCCCTGTCCATACACCAAAAATTGCGCAACTTGAAGTAATTCGCCGTGGTAAAGTACGCCGTGCGAAACTTTACTATTTACGTAATTTACGTGGTAAAAAAGCGCGTATTAAAGAAATTCGATAAAAGAGTCAAAAAAGGAGCTTGGTTAACAGGCTCCTTTTTATTGAATTTTAATTCTTTTTTGTTTTGTATTAAAATTAATGTAAAATAGTGATAGAGATGATGTAAAAATGTTTGGGGTAGGAAGCAAAACTCAAAAATGGATGCTTAGTAATCATTAGTGAAATGATTTAAAAAAAGAATGTTTTTTTTGATCACTTTAAAGAGAAAATACCCTAGAATGGTGGGGAATGCGTTGGCAAAAAAGAATGAACTTTGGGAATGGATAAAGGCACTTGTCATTGCTGTATTATTAGCAGCTGTAATACGTTATTTTTTATTTGCTCCGATTGTCGTTGATGGGCTATCAATGATGCCGACATTACATGATCAAGATAGAATGATTGTCAACAAATTCAGCTATACAATAGGTGAACCAGATCGATTTGATATCATTGTTTTTCACGCACCGGAAAATAAAGACTACATAAAACGGGTGATCGGTTTGCCCGGAGATACAATTGAATATAGAGATGATACCCTTTATGTGAATGGAACTGCATATGAGGAGCCATATCTTGATGAGTATAAAAAACAAGTCATCGATGGTCCACTAACTAATTCATTTACATTACGAGAGACTCCAGTAGGTAGTGATGTAGTTCCAGAAGGACATTTGTTTGTCATGGGTGATAATCGTCGATTTAGTAAGGATAGCCGACATATTGGAACAGTTCCGATGGAAGAAGTGTTAGGAAAAACAAGTGTTATTTATTGGCCTATAGAAGACGTGCGTCTTATTAAATAAAGCGGGAGGTTGTATTTATTGACCATTCAATGGTTTCCAGGCCATATGGCCAAAGCTAGAAGACAGGTTACAGAAAAATTAAAACTCATAGATATTATATTTGAATTGGTGGATGCTCGGATTCCCCTTTCATCTCGAAATCCGATGATTGATGAAATCATTCAACATAAACCAAGGTTAGTATTGTTGAATAAAGCAGATATGGCAGATAAAACCATTACGAAGGAATGGATTGAGTATTTCCATAGTAAAGGGATTAAGGCACTAGCTATTAATTCCCATGCAGGGACAGGGATGAAAGAAATTGTGTCCGCTACAAAGGAAATATTAAAAGATAAGTTTGACAGGATGAAAGCAAAAGGTGTAAACAATCCAAGAGCCATTAGAGCGATGATTGTAGGTATTCCAAATGTTGGGAAATCAACTCTAATCAACCGGCTAGTTAAAAAAAATATTGCGAGGACAGGTAATACTCCAGGTGTGACGAAAGCTCAACAATGGATCAAAGTAGGGAAAGAGCTTGAATTATTGGATACACCAGGAATACTGTGGCCGAAATTTGAGGATCCGGAAGTTGGTTTAAAGCTTGCTTTAACAGGGGCTATAAAAGATACGATTCTAAATTTACAAGATGTTGCTATATATGCATTGCGATTTCTTGAAGCTAATTATCCGTATCGCTTAAAGGAACGTTTTCAGCTTGAAGAATTCCCAGAAGATATTGTTGTATTCTTTGATCAAATTGGTAGGAAACGTGGCTGTCTAATGGGAAAAGGGGAAATAGACTACGATAAAGTGACCGAACTTATTATTAGAGAAATTCGGTCGGAAAAGATGGGTGCTCTTTCCTTTGAACAACCAGGGCAACTAGTAAACGATGGTTATTCTGAAAAATAAAGAAGATGATATATTGAAAAATCAAGACTATTCCCTTTAGAATGGTCTTGATTTTTTTCGAGCAGTACCGATAGTATTAATAGAAAAGAGATAGGAGTTATTCTAGTTGAAATGGACGATTAAAGAAATCACAGAAAAACTTTCAAAGGTAACAGATCAGAATGATGATTTTGTCATGCAGCTCAAACAAGATGAGCGAAAGGGTGTTCAAACATTAATAAAAAGATGGAGTCGTGAGCAGGAACAAAAAAAACAGCAATATGAGAAATTTATGTTTATGACAGCATATGAGCAAAAATATCATAACGAAGGTTATCGATTTATGGCTGGAATTGATGAGGTAGGCAGAGGTCCACTAGCAGGCCCAGTCGTCGCTGCAGCTGTGGTTTTGCCACACAACTTCTATCTTCCAGGAATCGATGACTCTAAAAAGTTAAGTGAGCAAAAACGAGAGCAATTTTTTACTGAAATAAGTGAAAAAGCTGTGTCAATCGGAATTGGTTTGATTGAAAGCGATGAAATTGATACAATAAATATTTTTAAAGCTACCAAAAAGGCGATGTTAGCTGCGATTCAACAGTTAGAACCAAAACCAGATTTTCTCTTAATTGACGCAGTAAAACTTGAAACATCCTATCCATCGGAGGCCATTATAAAAGGTGATGGTCTTAGTGTCTCTATTGCGGCTGCATCTATCGTGGCAAAAGTAACGCGTGATCGAATCTTAAAGGATTATGACCGGCTATACCCACAGTATGGTTTTGCCCGCAATGCTGGTTATGGAACGAAGGAACATCTGCAAGCGATTAAACTACACGGAATTACACCAATTCATCGTAAAAGTTTTTCCCCTGTAAAGGAATATATCCATTCATGAAGGTGACAACATGACCATGATAAATAATTTAATAACTGGGTTATTAAAAGAGGGGGCAACACAAGAATTTAAAACAACCTCCTTTCAGCCTGGTCAAATTTTAAACGGAAAAATAATTAAGCTATTTCCAAATGGAATTGCCTCGTTACAAGTAGGATCGCAAAAAATAGTTGCCCAATTAGAAGCATCTTTAGAAGCCAATCAAAAATATTGGTTTCAAGTCCAACCTGGAGAAGGAAAGGTCAGATTGAAGGTGGTTGGACATGTAGCGGATATTGGGCCTGGACGAACCTCAAATGGAATGCATATGAACACTAGAAAACCTGATACCTCTGGGGCTTCGCTGGCTGGTTTATTAAAAGAACTATCCATTCCTGTAAATGAAGAGAACACAGAAATCATGCGTTTTTTTCTTAAGGAACAGCTCCCTATCGGTAAAGAAATCGTTCATCAAACAGCAAGTTGGTTAAAAGAATCTGATGCTAGTCAAGATGGATTAGAAGCCGTTAAGCAGATGCTACATAAACAGCTTCCGATGACGAAGACAGCTTTCCAAGCTGTTCTTGCTATAATGAACAATGAGTCTTTCACAGAGTCCTTAGAAACGCTCGGAAACCTGTTAAAGGAGCAACCTTTAACGAAAGTAGGAAACCAACTAGCTCTTTTTATAGATGAATTTAATACCCCCGGGATAAATGTGGAAAAGTTGTTAAATGACCAGAAAAATGGAATGAACATGAGGAGTGAATCATTAGCAGCGACCAATTCTGCTTTACAGGATCATTCAGCATTTACAAATTATCTAAAAGGATTGATGAAGAATATTGGATTTTCTTATGAGCATGAAGTGGCACAATTCCTCAAACAGCCGCAGGAAGAATTATTAAAAAAAGAAGCACTAAAGCCATTATTACTCGATCTTTTAAAGGAAACTTCATCAGGCTCTATAAGTGAAATAGCGGAAAAAGTACTCCATAAAATAACTGGGCTTCAGATTCTTTCGCAGGATTCAGGTCCAACTCAACAATTTGTCGTACAAGTCCCGGTAGCCTTACAGCATAAAGTGGTTGATTTAACGATGCAGTGGAGTGGAAGAAAAAGAGAAAATGGTCAGATTGATCCAGCTTATTGTCGAATTTTATTTTATTTAGAACTCGAAAACCTTCGTGATACGATTGTCGATATGCAAGTTCAAAACCGAGTTATGACCATATCCGTTATGAATGAAAATGATTCTTTAAAGCAAATAGCTTCTCCTTTTATTGAGCAATTGAGGGAAAGTTTGAAATCAATCGATTTTAAATTATCGGCTGTTCATTTTACTCAACCATCGAAGCGAGTTATGAAACGGGATAAACAACAACTATCTCCATATTTTACCTCAAGCCAATATTCAGGAGTGGATTTGCGTATATGAGCTATAATCAAGATGAAAAAAGAAAAGAAGCAGTTGCATTGAATTATGATGAGAAGCAAATGAATGCACCCACTGTTGTGGCAAAAGGCAAGGGACTTATTGCTGACAAGATTTTGTCAGAAGCGAAAGAGCATCATGTTCCGATACAAGAAGATCCTTCTTTAGTTGAGTTATTAGGAAAACTGAATATCAATGATCGTATTCCTGACGAGCTTTATCAGGCAGTTGCTGAAGTATTTGCTTTTATTTATCGTGCGGATAAGCAGGCAAGTAAAAAGCGAGATGGTTGACTGAGGTTACGTAGAATCTCGTTTTTTACGTCTGCTAAAGTTTGTGCAATCATCTGAAATAAGTAAGGGATTTAACAGAGATGATTATTTTAATATAGTTAAATTTAATGAAAACGCTTTCAATGAAGTGAATTTTTGAATATTTTAAAAAAATGATTATTTTTGATTCATTATAGTAGACAAGCTACTATTCATTATATAAAATGAAAGCGCAGTATATTTTTACTTTATATAATAGTGAAAATTTTCTGGATATGAAAGTGATCTAATAAGCAAGTTTGTAGAATGCTTTCTTAATAGTTTAGTAGGAGGATGGGAAATGAATATTCACGAGTACCAGGGAAAAGAAATCCTCAGAAAATATGGGGTATCGGTTCCAAATGGAAAAGTTGCATTTACAGTTGAAGAAGCTGTTGAAGCGGCGAAAGAACTTGGGACTGACGTTTGTGTTGTAAAGGCTCAAATTCATGCTGGAGGGCGTGGAAAAGCTGGTGGAGTTAAAGTAGCGAAGAACTTAGAAGAAGTCCGTACATACGCGAATGAAATTCTTGGGAAAACACTCGTTACACATCAAACAGGACCAGAGGGAAAAGAAGTAAAACGCCTCCTTATTGAAGAAGGCTGTGACATTAAAAAAGAATATTACGTTGGTCTTGTTTTAGATCGAGCAACGTCACGTGTTGTTTTAATGGCTTCTGAAGAAGGCGGAACAGAAATCGAAGAAGTAGCAGAAAAAACACCGGAAAAAATCTTTAAAGAAGAAATTGATCCAGTTATTGGTTTAATGCCTTATCAAGCACGTCGTGTTGCGTTCAATATCAATATTCCACATGATTTGATCGGTCAAGCGGTTAAATTTATGTTAGGTCTTTATAGTGCTTATATAGAAAAAGATTGCTCGATTGCAGAAATCAATCCACTTGTTGTAACAGGTGATGGAAAAGTAATGGCTTTAGATGCGAAATTAAACTTTGATTCAAATGCGTTATACAGACAAAAAGATATTGTTGAATACCGTGACCTTGAAGAAGAAGATGCAAAAGAAATTGAAGCGTCTAAATATGACTTAAGTTATATTTCTTTAGATGGTAATATTGGTTGTATGGTAAATGGTGCAGGTCTTGCCATGTCGACAATGGATATTATCAACTATTATGGTGGGCAACCAGCAAACTTCCTTGATGTTGGAGGTAGTGCGACCGCTGAAAAGGTAACAGAAGCATTCAAGATTATCCTTTCTGATTCGAATGTTAAAGGTATTTTTGTGAATATCTTTGGTGGAATCATGAAGTGTGACGTCATCGCCACAGGTGTAGTGGAAGCTGTAAAGCAAATCGGACTTCAAATTCCACTTGTTGTTCGCTTAGAAGGAACAAATGTTGATCTCGGAAAAAATATTTTAAATGAATCTGGTTTAAATATTGTGGCAGCTGAGTCAATGGCTGACGGAGCACAAAAAATAGTTTCACTAGTATAATCTCAGAAAGGAGAATCATTGTGAGCGTATTTATTAATAAAGACACAAAAGTAATCGTTCAAGGGATTACCGGTTCCACGGCCCTTTTTCATACAAAACAAATGTTAGAGTATGGTACAAAAATTGTTGGAGGTACTTCTCCAGGTAAAGGTGGTCAAGAAGTAGAAGGAGTTCCTGTTTTCAACACTGTCAAAGATGCGGTTGACGCAACAGGTGCAAATGCATCTGTCATTTATGTTCCTGCTCCTTTTGCAGCAGATGCAATCATTGAAGCGGTTGATGCAGAGCTTGATTTAGTTATTTGTATCACTGAACATATTCCAGTACTAGATATGGTAAAAGTGAAACGTTATATGGAAGGGAAGAATACGCGTCTTGTCGGTCCAAACTGTCCAGGTGTTATTTCGGCAGATGAATGTAAAATTGGTATAATGCCGGGTTATATTCATAAAAAAGGACATGTAGGTGTGGTATCTCGTTCAGGAACGTTAACGTATGAGGCTGTTCATCAGCTTACACAAGCTGGAATTGGTCAAACAACAGCGGTCGGAATAGGTGGAGACCCTGTTAATGGAACGAACTTTATTGATGTGTTAGCGGCATTTAATGAAGATCCGGAAACGGAAGCGGTTATTATGATTGGTGAAATTGGTGGAACAGCTGAAGAAGAAGCTGCCGAGTGGGTAAAAGCAAATATGACAAAACCAGTTGTTGGTTTTATTGGCGGACGTACAGCACCTCCAGGCAAACGTATGGGCCATGCAGGGGCTATTATTTCTGGTGGAAAAGGAACAGCTGATGAAAAAATCCGCGTTATGAATGAATGTGGAATTAAAGTAGCTGATACACCTTCTGTTATGGGTGAAACATTAATTACTGTACTAAAAGAACAAGGGCTTTACGAAAAGTGTAAAACGCATTAATTTGATAGGAATTAGCCCCTTTATTTAGAGGGGCTTTTCCCCGTTCTTATCATTTACTGATTTTTTTACTTCTTTATCAGATTATTTCCCAAAGCTACTTCTTTATAATAATAAAAAATAATAGTCATTCAGCGACTAGGAGGTTCATCATGAACGAATTCAAACAAAGACTTGTTCATCTCCACCATTGCCAAGGGGCGAGTTGGAATATCATTTTTACGATCCTCAAAAAAGACCCTCAGCTACAATTCCTTTATGATAGTAGAATAAGAAACTATATTTCCTCACCAACAACAGCAAATACCATCCTACATGATCTACAGTCCAAAAAGATAATGACTACTATTCATGAGTATGAACAACTTGGCATTCAAACAATTACCATATTTGATCGTGAATATCCAGAAATACTTCGCGAAACATTCAAGCCCCCATGGGTACTATATGTAAAAGGTGACCTCAGTCTGCTATCCATGAAAAAACGACTCGCTGTAGTAGGTTCACGACAAGCAACTGCTTATGGTAAAAAGTCAATAGAATTATTATTTCCTAAGTTAATTGAGCAAAAGACGGTCATTGTTAGCGGACTTGCAGTAGGGATAGATGCTTTTGCGCATCATACAGCTATAAAGTTAGGAGGGCAAACAGTTGGAGTTATTGCAGGTGGGTTTCATTCTCTGTACCCGAAAGAAAATGAAAAGTTAGCCCATGAAATGATGAAGAGGCATCTTGTCATTTCAGAGTACCCACCAAACATGAAACCACAAAAGTGGCATTTCCCAATGCGTAACCGAATTATTGCTGGGATTAGCCACGGAACCTTAATTATTGAGGCTAAAAAAAGTAGTGGGTCTTTAATTACAGCAAATTATGCAGTTCATGAAGGCAGGGAAGTTTTTGCAGTTCCAGGACATATCTTTAATCCGAGTTCGGTCGGTACAAATGAACTTATCCAACAAGGGGCAAAGTTAGTTATTTCTGCACAAGATATTTTAGAAGAATTCTCATATTACTGAAATTTGTAATAAAAATATAATTTTTCAATATAATTCTTAATATAGTGGAGAATAATAACTAATTTCATAGTGGTTTCCCCAATTTTCGAGAAATATACAATAAAAAGGTTGAAATTATTTTTAATCTGTTATACATTTTGCAACATAAGTAAAGTATAGATTCTTTAAAGTGATATAAAAATGAATGGAAATGATGAATAATTATAATGGTATAAAGAGCAAAGAAAATGATCAAAAAATCATTGTGTTTTTGACAATGAAATCGTTTTCCTTTTTGAAGTAACTAGGGAAAAAGGAAAAATATTCATTCTTTTGTTTGACAGATGGGATAAAAATGGACAATAATAATGAATATTTTAAGTTTACTGTAAAGATAGAAATAATGTGGATATAATCCCTCTTGAGGAGGATTTTGGAATGTCAGAGTTTCTTGTGATCGTTGAGTCGCCGGCAAAAGCGAAAACGATTGAGAAGTATTTAGGAAAAAAATATAAGGTAAAAGCATCCATGGGCCATATTAGGGATTTGCCAAAAAGTCAAATGGGTGTCGATATAGAAAATCATTTTGAGCCAAAATATATTACGATTCGTGGAAAAGGCCCTGTTTTAAAAGATCTGAAGACTGCAGCAAAAAAAGCGAAGAAAATTTATCTCGCAGCTGACCCCGACCGCGAAGGGGAAGCAATTGCTTGGCATTTAGCAAATAGCTTAAATGTGGATGTGAATTCAGACTGTCGTGTCGTTTTTAATGAGATTACAAAGGATGCTATAAAAGAGTCATTCAAGCATCCACGTCCCATTAATATGGATTTAGTGGACGCTCAGCAGGCACGGCGGATTCTTGATCGCTTAGTAGGTTATAATATCAGTCCGTTGTTGTGGAAAAAGGTTAAAAAAGGGCTTAGTGCTGGTAGAGTTCAGTCTATAGCAGTACGATTGATTATTGATAGAGAAAAAGAAATTAAGGCTTTTATTCCTGAAGAGTATTGGACGATCAATGGAGAGTTCTTAAAGGGAATAGAGAGCTTTGAAGCTTCATTTTATGGGTTTGATAAGGAAAATGTGCTTGATAAGAAAAAAGCTGAGTTATCTTCAGAAGATGAAGTAAATGAAGTAATCAAACAATTAAAAGGTAATCGTTTTATTGTTGATTCTGTTACTAAGAAAGAACGCCGACGTAATCCGGCTGTTCCGTTCACCACATCATCATTGCAACAAGAAGCGGCAAGAAAATTAAACTTCAGGGCGAGAAAGACGATGATGCTCGCGCAGCAACTTTATGAAGGTATTGATCTTGGAAAAGAAGGAACAGTTGGATTAATTACCTATATGAGAACCGATTCAACTCGTATTTCAGAGGTCGCAAAGGCTGAGGCTGCAGGGTACATTGAAAGTACATATGGAAGTAGCTATTTACAAAAGGAAGAGCGAAAGGAAAAGAAAAAATCGAATGCTCAGGATGCACATGAAGCAGTTCGTCCAACAAGTACTCTCCGAGATCCTAGTAGTGTAAAAGAATTTCTTTCAAGAGACCAGTTGAGACTTTATAAACTTATTTGGGAACGATTTGTTGCAAGTCAGATGTCTGCTGCTATAATGGATACGATGAGTGTTGATTTAAAAAACGGTTCGGTTATTTTTAGAGCCAATGGCTCTAAAATAAAGTTTCCTGGATTTATGAAAGTCTATGTTGAGGGAACAGATGATAACGCAGAGGAGAAGAAGGATCGATTGTTACCGGATCTACAAGAAGGGGACGAAATCATTAAAAAAGAGATCGATCCGAAGCAGCACTTTACACAACCTCCTCCACGTTATACAGAGGCACGTCTTGTGAGAACACTTGAAGAACTTGGAATTGGTCGTCCATCTACTTTTGCACCAACATTGGACACGATTCAAAAAAGAGGCTATGTAGCGCTTGATAATAAACGTTTCGTTCCAACTGAGCTTGGAGAAATTGTAATGGAGTTAATCCTTGAGTTTTTTCCGGAAATTCTCAATGTTGAGTTTACAGCAAAAATGGAAAATGACCTAGACCATATTGAAGAAGGACAAGTTAAATGGGTTCATATTCTTGATGAGTTTTATCAAGGGTTTGAAAAAAACCTTGATAAAGCAGAAAAAGAGATGCAACATGTAGAGATAAAAGATGAACCTGCTGGTGAAGATTGTGAGCAATGTGGAAACCCAATGGTTTTTAAAATGGGACGTTATGGAAAATTTATGGCATGTAGTAATTTTCCTGATTGTCGAAATACAAAGCCGATTGTCAAAGAAATCGGGGTCAAATGTCCAAAATGTCATGAAGGAAATATTATTGAAAGAAAAAGCAAAAAGAAGCGAATTTTTTATGGTTGCGATCACTTTCCTGAATGTGACTTTCTTTCTTGGGACAAGCCATTACCTCGTAATTGTCCAAAGTGTGAAGCTCTTTTAGTGGAAAAAAAGTTGAAAAAAGGTGTACAAGTACAATGTATGGAATGTGATTATAAAGAAGAACCACAAAGCTAAGGGTGAGTAAACTACTCACTCTTTTCCTATGCAAAGATGGAATGTCCAAGGGCTCAAAGTGGTTAGCATTAGAAGGGCTAGTGGGGGCATTAGATACCCAATCAGATTAATTAGTATGATACAAAAAGAATAAGTTTTGATAAGGATAGTCACTTGAAACTTTATTCTCTTTGAATAATTGTGTAAAATAAGTGAATGTGGCGTAATACTAGTATAAATACTTTTATATAATTTAGCTCTAGTATAGGATTGATTTTGTTTTGATCCGTTGTTGCTTGTGCTTTTTAAGATGGAGGTTAATTCATGAAAGATTTTTTCGTAAATGTCATTGGTGCAGGTCTTGCGGGTAGTGAAGCAGCTTGGCAATTGGCAAAAAGAGGTATTTCCGTTCGTTTATATGAAATGAGGCCGGTGAAACAAACACCTGCCCATCATACAGATAAATTTGCAGAGTTAGTGTGTAGTAACTCACTTCGAGCTAACACGTTAACAAATGCTGTAGGGGTTCTAAAAGAAGAGATGCGTCTTCTTGATTCGATCATTATACGCTCAGCCGATGAAAGTGCAGTTCCAGCTGGTGGAGCTTTGGCTGTTGATCGACATGATTTTGCAGCACGTGTTACGGAACAAGTGAAAAATCATCCCAATGTAACAGTTATTCACGAAGAAGTGACTGAGATTCCAGAGGGTGTGACAATCATTGCTACAGGTCCATTAACAAGTGCTTCTCTTGCTGAGAACTTAAAAGAACTAACTGGTGAGGACTACCTTTATTTTTATGATGCTGCAGCACCAATTATTGAAAAAGACAGCATTGATATGGAAAAAGTATATTTAAAATCCCGTTATGATAAAGGGGAAGCTGCTTATTTAAATTGTCCGATGACTGAAGAGGAGTTTGATCGTTTTCACAATGCATTAATTACAGCTGAAACAGCTCCCCTCAAAGAATTTGAAAAGGAAATTTTCTTTGAAGGCTGTATGCCGATTGAAGTAATGGCAAAACGAGGTAAAAAAACAATGTTGTTTGGACCAATGAAACCTGTTGGTCTTGAAGATCCACGAACAGGAAAAAGACCATATGCGGTCGTTCAGTTACGCCAAGACGATGCAGCTGGTACGCTATACAATATTGTAGGTTTTCAAACTCATTTGAAATGGGGACCGCAAAAAGAAGTGTTGCAATTAATTCCAGGGCTTGAAAAAGCTGAAATTGTTCGCTACGGAGTGATGCACCGAAATACATTTCTTAATTCGCCGAAAGCACTAAAGGCTACTTATCAATTTAATAACCGTGAAGATTTATTTTTTGCTGGACAAATGACAGGAGTTGAAGGGTATGTTGAATCAGCAGCAAGTGGACTTGTCGCAGGGATAAATGCTTCGAGATTTATAAACGGTCAAGATCCTATTCAATTTCCTGTAGAAACAGCGATTGGAAGTATGGCTCATTACATTACGACAACAAATTCAAAGAATTTCCAGCCGATGAACGCAAACTTTGGTTTATTTCCTGAACTTCCTGTAAGAATAAAAGGTAAACAAGAACGAAATGAACAGCATGCTAAAAGGGCGTTGGAAACAATTCAGAAATTTGCGACAAGTTTGTGAATTCATTGCAGAGGGCTATTATGATGTGATATGCTATAGTAGCCCATGTGAGGTGATTGAAAATGAGTGAAAATGTGAACATTCCGTTAAATTTATTTATTGAATATTTACAAATAGAACGAAATTGTGCACAATATACAATTGAGTCTTATCAACATGATATAAACGAATTTTTTATGTTCATGATTGAACAAGATATCGATGGTGTAAAGCAGGTTACTTATTTAGATATTAGAATATATTTGACAAAACTATTTGAAAAAAAACTAGCTAGAAAATCAGTATCAAGAAAAGTTTCAAGTTTACGCACCTTTTATAAATTTCTACTTAGGGAGAAAATAATAGATGAAAATCCATTTTCACTTGTTTCCACTCCAAAAGCAGAAAAGCGATTGCCAGATTTTTTTTATGGCGAAGAGGTGCAGCAATTGTTTGATGCATGCAATAAAGATACACCATTAGGTTTAAGAAATTCTGCCTTACTTGAATTGCTATATGCGACAGGGATTCGAGTAGGCGAATGTAGTCAATTAAGGATCAAGGATGTAGATTTCTTTTTATCAACCGTTCTCGTTCATGGGAAAGGGAGCAAAGATAGATATGTTCCTTTTGGAAGTTTTGCTCATGATTCACTGGAACAATACATACAAAATGGTCGTAAGAAACTGATAAAAAATCATCATAATCATGATTTTTTGTTCGTGAATTATAAAGGAGGTCCGTTAACTTCTAGAGGAATTAGCGTTATATTAAATAAGTTAATGGAGGACTCAACCTTAGTAGGGAAAATTCATCCGCATATGCTCCGTCATACGTTTGCCACACATCTGTTAGAAAATGGCGCAGATATGAGAACCGTCCAAGAGCTATTAGGTCATTCCTTTCTTTCCTCAACACAAATATATACACATGTAACGAATGAGTATTTAAGAAAATCATATATGTCCCATCACCCAAGAGCTTAGCAGAAAAGCGAAGGCGTCTTATAGAAGAAATTTTGCTTAAAAACCGCCATATGTTTTGTGGCGAACATAGGCGACAGCACATCCTGTGCAAGTCCGATAAGCATAAAATGGGTCGATAAGAAGGGTGTACTTGTAACCTTCTTACTTATAAAGTCTATGAGCTTGAGGGTTTAGTCACTGAAGCTAGACAAACAAGTTGAGGAACATATATATTTCATACTGATTAAGTTTGTGAAAAAGGAGGCTATATGATGTCAGAATTTCATGCAACCACTATTTTTGCCATCCATCATAATGGGAAATGCGCGATGGCTGGTGATGGTCAAGTAACATTTGGAAATGCTGTTGTGATGAAGCACACAGCCAGAAAAGTTAGAAAATTGTTTAATGGAAAGGTATTAGCTGGATTTGCTGGTTCTGTTGCAGATGCGTTCACATTGTTTGAATTATTTGAAGGTAAATTAGAAGAATATAATGGTGATCTGCAACGTGCTGCAGTTGAATTAGCAAAACTATGGAGAAGTGATAAAGTCCTAAGAAGGCTTGAAGCCATGTTGATTATTATGGATGATACCAATCTACTTCTCGTTTCAGGAACAGGAGAAGTGATTGAGCCAGATGACGGTATTTTAGCTATTGGATCAGGTGGCAATTATGCTTTATCTGCTGGACGTTCATTGAAGAAATATGCTAGCGAACATTTAACCGCAAAGGAAATAGCCAAAGCATCACTTGAAACTGCCTCTGAAATATGTGTATATACTAACAGTAACATTATTGTAGAAGAGTTATAGTGGGAAGGGAGTCCAAATAAATGGGAAAAAGTTTAAATTTAACGCCCCGTCAAATCGTTGAACGACTTAACCAATATATCATAGGACAAAATGATGCGAAAAAAGCAGTCGCAGTTGCACTTCGAAATCGTTATCGTCGTAGTATGCTTGACGAAAACATTCGCGATGAGATCAGTCCGAAAAATATTTTGATGATCGGTCCGACAGGTGTCGGGAAAACAGAAATTGCAAGACGCATGGCTAAGCTTGTTCAGGCACCTTTTGTGAAAGTCGAAGCAACAAAATTCACGGAGGTAGGGTATGTTGGTCGTGATGTAGAATCGATGGTTAGAGATCTTATAGAAACAGCTATAAGAATTGTCAAAGAGGAGAAAATGGTAAGCGTAAAGGAACAAGCGGAAAAAAATGCTAATCAACGTTTAGTTGAGTTACTAGTTCCTACTAATAAAAAAACAACCAATATGAAAAATCCTCTTGAAATGCTATTTGGTGCTGGAAACACGCAAGATGAACAAGAATCTAATTCAACGGATGATCTGAATCATCAAGAAAAGCGAAAAGTCGTTCAAGCCAATTTAGCATTAGGCGAATTAGAAGATAATATGGTTACAGTAGAAGTTGAGGAGCAGCAACCATCAATGTTTGATATGCTACAAGGTTCTGGTATGGAACAAATGGGACTCAATATGCAAGATGCTTTGGGGAGTTTAATGCCTAAACGTCGAAAAAAAAGAAAGCTGACGGTTCGCGAGGCACGAAAAGTACTGACTCAAGAGGAAGCACAAAAGTTAATTGATATGGATGAGGTAACACAAGAAGCTGTTTATCGTGCAGAGCAGTCAGGGATTATTTTTATCGATGAGATTGATAAAATTGCAAGTAAGAATAATGGTGGCTCATCGGCAGATGTTTCCCGTGAAGGTGTGCAACGTGATATTTTACCTATAGTAGAAGGGTCTACCGTTGTCACGAAATATGGATCTGTTAAAACAGATCATGTCTTATTTATAGCTGCAGGAGCTTTTCACACAGCAAAGCCGTCTGATTTAATACCTGAACTCCAAGGTCGGTTTCCGATTCGTGTTGAATTAACGAAATTGACGACGGATGATTTTGTTAAAATATTAATCGAACCAGATAATGCACTTATTAAGCAATATGAAGCGTTATTAGCCACAGAAGGTATAGAAATTGAATTTTCTGACGAAGCTATTCGTAAGATAGCTGAAGTTGCTTTTGATGTAAATCAAAATACAGATAATATTGGTGCACGGCGTCTACAAACAATATTAGAAAAATTACTTGAGGATTTATCTTTTGAAGCACCAGATATCACGATGGAAAAGATCATGATTACACCACAGTATGTTGAGGAGAAATTGGGTGCGATTTCTCGAAATAAGGATTTAAGCCGCTTTATTCTCTAGACTAAATTCATACAATGCTTGATAGAGAATAGTGTAATAACAAAAAAGTAAAAATGATACAACTAAACATTAGATAAAGAATATTTATGGTTTTAGTAAATAGGAGGAAGAATGTAATGGATTTATTGTCAAAAACAAGAAAGATTAATGCGATGCTTCAAAAGGCGGCGGGAAAGTCGGTAAACTTTAAAGAGATGGCTGAAACATTGAGTGATGTAATTAATTCCAATATTTTCGTCGTGAGTCGCCGTGGGAAATTGCTTGGTTATGCGGCTAATCAACAAATTCAAAGTGAGCGAATGAAACAAATGCTTGAGGATCGCCAATTTCCAGAGCAGTATACAAATAGTTTGTTTAGCCTTAATGTAACGACTTCAAATATTGATGTAGAAAGTGAATATACTGCTTTTCCAATTGAGAATAAAGAAATTTTCAAAAACGGTTTAACAACAATTGTACCTATTATTGGTGCAGGAGAGCGACTGGGAACACTTATTTTGTCAAGATTAGAAGAACAGTTCCATGATGATGATTTAATTCTTGCTGAATATGGAGCAACTGTTGTAGGTATGGAAATTCTTCATGAAAAGGCCGAGGAAATCGAAGAGGAAGCTCGTAGTAAAGCGGTTGTACAAATGGCGATCAGCTCACTATCATACAGTGAGTTAGAGGCAATTGAACATATTTTTGAAGAATTAAATGGAACGGAAGGGTTATTGGTAGCTTCGAAAATTGCCGATCGTGTAGGTATTACCCGTTCTGTTATCGTCAATGCACTTCGGAAACTAGAGAGTGCAGGAGTTATTGAATCTCGTTCATTAGGAATGAAAGGGACTTACATTAAAGTATTGAATGATAAGTTTTTGTTTGAATTAGAAAAATTAAAAACAAACTAATCTATTAGGTCATAAAAAATCATCTGTTATGAAACAGGTGATTTTTTTATGACCTATTTTTATAGTGCCAGAAAACAATTTACGACATTTTTCTTAAATTTCATAAAATTTTAAGCGCTTTCTTTCTTATGTTAAGCTAAATTAATTTAAAATATAAGACAAGAGAGTCTATCTTATTAACTACTTCTTTTGATTTAGGCATGTGAAAATTGGTGTAGTGTATTCACGTTATTTTAAGTTTTATTTGTATAAATTCCCTTAATTAAGTAAAAATTCGAGATGTTAATATGAAAATGGGACAAAATACTTATTAAAATTATCCCTGCATTCATAGACATATTATTTCATTTTCATTACAATTAAGTTTGTTACTAAAAATTTGTCAAAAAGTATTAAAAATCGACAAATTCCATTGGATTTTGTAATTATTGTCATATAGAGGTGTTATAATGAATTTATTTTCAGGAACGATATCTACTCTTGAGGGTGCACTCCGTTATTCGGCTACAAAGCAGAAGGTAATCTCGCAAAATATTGCTAATGTAGATACCCCGAACTATAAAGCAAAGGACGTTAGTTTCAAAGCTTCCTTAAATGACGCTGTTAGTCAATCACTATCGACAAATCGTACTGACACTAGACATTTTATGTTTAATCGATTATCAGATACAACAGCTGCCATTATGAATAAAAATCAGGTTTCCTATAATGAAAGTGGTAATAGTGTGGATATAGATAAAGAAATGTCTGATTTAGCCACAAATCAAATTTACTACAATGCTCTTACTGAAAGAGTAAGTGGGAAATTTTCAAGTTTACAAAATGTAATTAGAGGTGGGAAGTAATGTCCATTTTTCATAGTATGAATACAACCGCTTCTGCTTTAACTGCTCAACGTCTCCGTATGGATGTTGTTTCATCTAATATGGCTAATGCCGATACTACTCGTGCGAAACTCGTGGATGGCGAATGGGAGCCTTATCGTCGTAAATCTGTCGTTATGGAACCGAAGGGAAATCAATTCTCGTCATTCCTACAGGTTGCAATGAATACAAGTGGCAATCAAGGGACGGGAAATGGTGTGAAAGTGACAAACATTGTTGAAGATGAAACACCATTTCAGCTTGTCTATGACCCGACACACCAGGATGCAAATGAAGATGGTTACGTACGGTTGCCGAATGTAGATCCATTGAGGGAAATGGTTGATTTAATGAGTGCTACTCGTTCATATGAAGCAAATGTCACGGTGTTTAATGCATCGAAAAATATGCTCATGAAAGCATTGGAGATCGGAAAATAAAGGAGAGAGAACCTTAATTGAATACTATTACCTTTTTACCCGTAAATAATCTATTAAATACTCAGAAACCGGTAGAAACTACCGCTACACCTGACGAGGCACAACAGACTTTTTCTTCTTTCCTTAAGAATTCAATTGAAAAAGTGAATCAAACGCAAATTGAGTCAGACAAAATGACAGAGAAGTTGGCTCTTGGACAAGATGTAGATTTACATGAAGTGATGATTGCTTCGCAAAAGGCAAGTGTTACCATGCAATTAACATTAGAGGTTCGCAACAAAGCTGTAGAGGCTTATCAAGAAATGATGAGAATGCAAGTTTAATAAGCTTTGTTAGTGCGATGCAAAGTTTGGCGGTTATTTACTACTGACCAATCAGATTAATAACCGGGGGATCGTTATGAAGGAATCGTTACAAAAGTTTGTGGATCCATTAAAAGCGTACTGGACAAGTCGCTCGAAAAAACAACAAGCCCTAATGATTAGTGCTATCGTACTTATTTTGATGGTAGCCGGGGCTATTACCTTTTTCACAACTAGAACAAATTTAGTCCCTTTATATAGTAATCTTTCACCTTCGGAAACGGGTTCTATTAAAGAAAGCCTTGATGGAAGAGGGATTAAATCAGAAATAGCCGATGGTGGTCAAACGATAAAAGTGCCAGAAGATATTGTTGATACATTAAAAGTAGAGCTAGCAGCAGAAGGTCTTCCTAAATCAGGTAGTATTGATTATTCTTTTTTTAGTCAAAATGCTGGAATGGGAACAACAGAAAATGAATTTAATATGCTAAAACTTGATGCAATGCAAACAGAGCTTGCTGATTTAATAAAAGGGATTGCAGGGATTAATGATGCGAAAGTTATGATTAACCTTCCAGAGTCTGGTATTTTTGTTAACGATGTGAAGGAGAAAGCATCTGCTTCCATTGTGTTAAGTACGATACCTGGATATGAATTTGAACAAAATCAAATTAAGGCACTCTATCAATTAGTCTCTAAAAGTGTTCCTAATTTACCTACAGATAATATCGTCATTATGAACCAAAACTTTGAGTATTTTGACTTGAAAAATGAAAATAATTTTTCTGGCTCGATTTTTGCTAACCAACAGGAAATTAAAAAAGAGATTGAACGGGATGTACAACGTCAAGTTCAAACAATGCTTGGTACCTTGATTGGTCAAGACAAAGTAGTTGTTTCAGTAACGGCAGATGTTGATTTTACTCAGGAAAATCGAGAAGAAAACTTAGTTACACCAGTAGATGAAGAAAATATGGAAGGCATTGCAATTAGTGCCCAAAAAATTACGGAAACGTATACTGGGAATGGGAATCAAGTTGGTGGGCCTGTTCAAGCAGAGGATCCTGCGGATGCATTAGCAGCGCAGTACTTAGAAGGCAATACAAACAATGGTGATTATGAGAAAGTAGACGACACAATCAATTACGAGATCAATAGAATTCGAAAGGAGATTGTGGAAAGTCCATATAAAATAAGAGATTTGGGTATTCAAGTCATGGTAGAACCACCGGAAGCCGATAATCTTAATTCTTTGCCACAAGAACGAGTGGATGATATTACAAATATGCTTGCAACAATTGTGAGAACATCGATTGATAAAAATGCAAATCCTGAACTGACGGATGAAGCAATTAATCAAAAAATATCTGTTTCAGTGCAGCCATTTGAAGGGAAGGTTACCTTTAATGAGCAACCAACTTCATCAGCATCCTTGTCATGGTGGGTGTATGTTATTGGTGGCGTTCTAGTTGCTATTATTGGAGGATTGATCATCTTGATTATGCGAACTCGCAGAAAACGAGAGAAAACTCTAGAGGAAACTGTAGAAGAAGAAGTCCAACCCGTTGATGTTCCAGATGTAAATGAAAGTCATGAAACAGAGAATAGTCTGCGCAGAAAACAACTGGAAAAAATGGCAAAGGAAAAACCAGATGAATTTGCTAAGCTTTTGCGATCTTGGATTGCTGAGGACTAAAGGGAGGGTAAAAGATGGCAAGAAAAGAACAAAAAGAATTGAGCGGAAAACAAAAAGCGGCCATTCTTCTTATTTCCCTAGGTCCTGATGTTTCTGCTTCTGTTTATAAACACTTAAGTGAAGAAGAAATAGAAAAGTTAACACTAGAGATCTCTAGTGTTAAAAAGGTAGAAAGTCATGCAAAAGAAGATGTTGTTGAAGAATTTCATCAAATTGCACTTGCGCAAGATTACATTACGCAAGGTGGGATTGGTTATGCCAAAACGGTTCTTGAAAAAGCCCTAGGTGAGGAACAAGCAACGGCTATATTAAATCGACTCACATCTTCTTTGCAAGTACGTCCATTTGATTTTGCGAGGAAAGCAGATCCAGCACAGATTTTAAATTTTATCCAAAATGAACATCCACAGACCATTGCGTTAATTCTCTCCTATTTAGATTCACAGCAGGCAGGACAAATTCTTTCGGAATTGCCTCAGGAGATGCAAGCAGATATAGCGAAGAGAATTGCTGTAATGGATAGTACGTCACCTGAAATCATTAATGAAGTTGAACAAATTTTAGAACGAAAGTTGTCTGCAACGGTTACGCAAGATTACACACAAACGGGTGGAATTGAAGCGGTCGTTGAAGTTTTAAATGGTGTTGATAGAACAACTGAGAGAACAATCCTAGATGCGCTTGAAATTCAAGACCCTGAACTTGCTGAAGAAATTAAAAAGAGAATGTTTATTTTTGAAGATATTGTCACATTAGATAATCGCTCCATTCAACGTATTATTCGTGAATGTGAAAATGAGGATCTCTTATTATCGCTAAAAGTTTCAAGTGATGAAGTGAAGGGGATTATCTTTAAAAATATGTCAACACGAATGGTTGAAACATTCAAAGAAGAGATGGAATATATGGGGCCTGTTCGCTTGCGTGATGTTGAGGAAGCACAATCACGGATAGTGGCTATTATTCGCCGCTTGGAAGATGCAGGAGAAATTGTTGTTGCCCGTGGTGGAGGAGATGATATTATTGTCTAGGCTCATTAAATCTCAGTGGTCAAACCCTACTCTTTCCGAGAAAAAAATCATTTCGATTAAGATGTTTAACACTCCTGAAAAAGTGGAAAATGACTTTGATTTGAAGGAAGAAAATATTATTCCAACTGAATTAGTTGAAGAGGCAAGATTAGAAGCAGAGCAGATTCGTCAACAAGTAAAAAGCGAAATGGATGCTCTATATGCAGAAATTCAGAGTAGTCGTGAAGACTGGGAACGTGAAAAAGGATTATTGATAAGTGCAGCTAATGAAGAAGGCTACAAAGCGGGATGGGAAGAAGGTCAGCGCCAAGGATATTCAGAGTATCAAGAGTTGCTCAAGGATGCTCAGAAAATCATACAAGTAGCAAAATACGATTATCATGCTTATTTGGAAACCTCTGAAAAAACCATTTTAGATTTGTCTATCAAGGTAGCGCAAAAGGTACTTAAAACAAAGATAGAAGAAAATGGGGATTGCTTTATATCTCTCGTAAAAAAAGCAGTAAAAGAAGTAAAGGAATTTCAAGATGTGAAAATTCATGTGCATCCTGTTCATTATGAGAACCTTCTAGCGAAAAAGGATGAGCTATTGTCGGTTTTCTCTCAGGATACGAACCTATTCATCTATCCGGATAGTGACTTATTGGAAAGCAGTTGTCTGATAGAATCTCCTTATGGTCGAATCGATGTAAGTATTGACACGCAGCTTTCAGAAATTAAACAAAAGCTTACGGAATGTTTGGAGAGTGAAACATCATGAAAGCTTCTGGATTGTTAGAAAAAATTGATGAGATTGATTCCTTTAAACGCTACGGTCGTGTCAAACAAGTTGTTGGTCTTATGATAGAATCACAAGGGCCTGAAAGTTCAATTGGAGATCTTTGCTTCATACATGTAAGTCATAGAAAGAATCGAGTGATTCAAGCGGAAGTAGTAGGGTTCAGGGGAGAAGTTGTTATTCTCATGCCCTATACATCTGTTAATGATATTGCACCAGGTAGCCTTGTGGAGGCAACTTCAAAGCCACTTGAAATTAAAGTCGGACATGCTCTAATCGGCAATGTTATTGATTCTTTAGGGAACTTATTGGACGGTACAGATTTACCGAAAGGATTATCGACAGTACCGACTGAGCAATCACCACCAAACCCATTAAAAAGACCACCCATATCTGAACCTATCGAGGTTGGGGTTCGAATGATTGATAGTTTACTTACAGTTGGTAATGGCCAACGAGTTGGAATTTTTGCCGGGAGTGGAGTTGGAAAAAGTACTTTGTTAGGGATGATTGCTCGGAATACTACTGCCGATTTAAACGTCATCGCTTTAATCGGTGAACGGGGCAGAGAGGTACGAGAATTTATCGAAAAAGACCTTGGTCCAGAAGGTTTAAAAAGGTCCATTGTTATAGTTGCCACTTCGGATCAACCAGCATTAATGCGGATTAAAGGAGCTTTAACGGCGACAGCTATCGCTGAATATTTCCGTGATCAGGGTATGAATGTCATGCTGATGATGGACTCTGTTACACGGGTTGCAATGGCTCAGAGAGAGGTAGGGTTGGCGATTGGTGAACCACCAACGACTAAAGGGTATACCCCCTCTGTTTTTGCTATATTGCCGAAGCTATTAGAACGAACGGGAACGAATGAGATAGGTTCTATTACAGCATTTTATACGGTTCTTGTCGATGGTGATGATATGAATGAACCGATTGCTGACACCGTGCGTGGAATTCTGGACGGGCACTTTGTTCTTGATCGTAGTCTAGCAAATAGAGGGCAATATCCTGCGGTAAATGTATTAAAAAGTGTTAGTCGAGTGATGAATAATATTGTCGAACGCGAACATGTTAAATCGGCTGAAAGACTTAGAGAACGATTAAGCACGTATTACGATTCAGAGGATTTAATCAATATTGGTGCATATAAAAAAGGTTCATCTAAAGATGTAGATGCTTCTATCCACTTATATCCACAAATTATCTCCTTTTTAAAACAAGCAACCTACGAAAAAGTGACAATGCAAGAAAGTGTCAATGCCTTATATGCATTAATTGGAAAAGGGGAATAGATTCATGCCGTATCATTTTAAGTTTGAAAAAATCATGATGCTAAAAGAACGGGAAAAAGACGAAGCGCTCTCCGTTTATAATGACTCAGTGAAACGATTTGAAGAGGCGGCAGAGAAATTATATGAAGCTTTGAAGAAAAAAGAAGATTTAGAAAGCTACCAATCAACTAAACTTGAAAATGGATTACCTGTTCAAGAAATTAGGCATCATCAGCGGTTTATTCTTAATCTACAGAAGACGATTGATCATTATCAACAAATGGTTCACAATTCGCGGACTCATATGCATTTTTATCAAGAAAAACTGATGGAGAAAAATATTGAAGTGAAAAAATATGAGAAAATGCAAGAAAAAGGAAAACTTGAATTCTTTGAGGGATTAAAGCAAATAGAAGCTAGGCAAATGGATGATATCTCAATTCAATATTATGTGCATCGGGGAAGTTAGGTGCTTATATGGAAAAGTTGATAGAAGAACAGAAAAGAAAACAATATAGTAAAACACAATGGTTTTTTGTTGTGATTGTGATCCCCTCGCTATTTGCCATAACCGTGGCGGTTCTCGTACTAACAGTTGCAGGGGTAAATGTATTTGAAAAGGTAAATGAGATTCGTGAGAAGGTTCCATTTATTCCTTCTGAAGAGGAAATAACGGAAAAGCAGGCTTTGGAGGAACTAGAAGGTAAGCTAACAGAACTGAAAGCAGAAGTGAAGGATCGCGAAACGACCATTGTTCAGTTGGAGACAGAGACCAAAGGAAAAACTCAGGAAATTGAAACGTTGAAACTTGAACAGGAACAATTGCAAAAGGAAATAGATAATTTAACACAGTCTCAACAATTAGAAGAGCAAGCTTTTAAAGGTATTGTGAACACATATGAAACGATGTCTGCTAAAAAAGTTGCTCCTATAATTACAGAAATGAATGATACTGAAGCAATGAAAATATTATCGAGTTTAAAACCAGGTACGCTAGCTGCTATTTTAGAAAAAATGACTGCAACAGATGCCGCTAAATACACAGGGTTATTATCGATTAACAGTGACATGGAAGTAAATGAATAAATAATAGTAATTTCTACATTAAATGGAAGGGAGGTGAAAAGGTGCAAGTTGCAGCACTAGGGTTTGTAAACTCTGTTTCTATGCCAAACAGTAGTATCCAGTCTAGGACTGGACAGGATAGTGAATTTGCTAACTTATTGTCTAGACTAGTTCAGTCGCAAAATTTGAGTCGTGATGTAGAGAAGATAGTAACCGAAACGGTTGATCAGCTTTCAAATGAAGAGCTCGCTGAACTTATTCAATTTTTGAACTTATCTGATCTTACCAATATAGAGATTGGGTCTACATTGTTGGATGGAATGTTATCAGATATAGAGACGGACAGGATTGATTTAGTTAAGGATGCTTTACAGTTAAGGGATGAAGATATCATCAAGGCTATTACAGATTTTCTAAAGGATGTAACTAGTGATACAGAAAAAGAGAATGCTAGTCGATCCAAAGAGGAACTTTCAATTGTAATAGAAGAGATCCCGGAAATGGACGGGAATGAGGCAATTATCGCACTTATTAATATTTTACCAAATATTAATATGGATCAGACGACCTTAAAGACAGATCAAAATTTTGCCTCTGTAGCAAAGTCATTAAAACTCTTTGAATTGCTTTCTGATTATAAAAAGCCGTCTATGGATCAACAGAAGATAGAGGAGTTTTTACAAAAAACAATCGAGAAACTTGAAGTTTCGCTCAAAGAGAATGTTTCAACAACGAGAAGTGAATTTTTAAAGCAAGTATTTACTCCAGTTGTAAAAGAATTAAATGAGCAAACATTTAAGAATTTACAGACCGATTCTAATATAAAGGCTAATCAATTTCTATCAGCGACTACGCAGTTAAACTTGTCTAAAAATGAAATAAATATGCAAGTGCTGCCTGCTACTCAAGCTATTAAGGAAGTAGAAAGTGAAGCAGCGAAGCAAGCAGTGCCTCCTCAAGCAGTCAAAGGAGTAGAGAGTGAAGTAGCAAAGCAAGCGATGCCTCCTCAAGCGATTAAGGGAGTAGAAAGTGAAGTAGCAAAACAGTCTTTAACAAGCCAACAGATAGTATCTCGTGAAAATGAAGTAAACAAGCAGGTAGTGACAAATAAGAAGACAAATTTTGTTTTAAATAATTTACATCCATTACAACTTACTAGTCAGCATACAGGTAAAAATACAAATAGTTCTATGAATCAAAATAATAGTTTTAATTTTTCAAATGGTGGATTCCTTCCGGTGCAACAGATGTCAAAAACCGAACAGTTAACTCTTTTGATAGATGGATCAGACAAGCAGGTATCAACCGAAAAGCTAATCCAACAATTTGAATCGATCCTTTCTAAAAGCCATTTGTTAAAGACAGGTGGAACGCAAAAACTTTTTTTAAAATTAAACCCAGAACATCTAGGTGCATTGAGAGTGGAACTAATTCAAAAAGAATCAGTGTTGGTCGCTAAAATTTTGACAAGCACTTTAACAGCTAAAGATCTATTAGAGTCGCAGCTCCAGAGCTTAAAAAATGCTTTTAGCTTACAAAATATTCAAGTAGAAAAAATTGATATTTTACAGCAGATGAGTGGGCAAGAACGTTTTATTAATAGAGATTCGCAACAACAGCAAGAACAAAAACAGCAAAGAGAACAAGAAGAACAAAAACAACAACATGATCCACAATTTGGCGTTTCTTTTGAAGAAGCCTTATTAAATGTTGAAGTATAAGAGGTGAAGGAAATGGCGAATTCGATTGATGCGTCTTTACTGTTATCAAATTATCAGCAAAGCCAGAAAAGAACGGCATCAAGCACATTAGGCAAAGATGAATTTTTGCAACTGCTAATGGCACAGTTACAAAATCAAGATCCATCTAACCCAATGGAGGATACAGAGTTTATTGCGCAAATGGCTCAGTTTTCTACATTAGAGCAAATGACTAATATGAATAGTACATTTGAAAAATTTATTGCTCAACAACAACAAAGCCAATTAATTTCTTACAATCAATTTGTTGGGAAAGAGATTGCTTGGCATAAACTCAATGAACTAGAAGATGGAACGACAGAAGTTTTAGACGGTGTTGGAAAAGTAGCAAGCATTCAATTTAAAGGTGAGAGTATTCTTTTTATCTTGGATGATGGAATAAAGTTAGAACCAGGTAACATTTCACAGGTGAATAATTTCATAAATGAATCGAATATGCTACAAGCAAGTATGATGATTGGCAAAATGGTTACGTACCTAAATGATCAAAACGAGGAAACCTCAGCCATCGTCAACTCAGTTTCATTTAGAAATGGACATACAGCATTCCAACTAGCTGATGAAGAAAATACAGCAATTTCTTCAACTCAAATTATGAAAATCGAATAAAAGGGGAGGTTTTAATGGGGCATCGTGTTTACCGACCACTCTATACACAACCGCTTATTCAGGGAGATTTAAAAAAAACGGTAAAAAAGGAACAAAATCAGCAGTCAAATTTTGCTAATGAACTTCAATCTGTACTAGAATCGGAGAGAAAAGGTTTAACCATCTCCAAGCATGCGCAAGCACGTTTAGAACAGAGAGGCATCGACATCAATGAAACTCAATGGAAACAGATTGGCGAAAAAGTAACGGAAGCAAAGAATCTGGGAGTGAAGGAATCACTTGTGTTATTAGATGATGTGGCTTTAATTGTTAGTGCAAAAAACAATACAGTGATTACCGCTATGAATCGAGCAGAAGCTACTGAACAAATTTTTACAAATATCAACGGTACGATATTAATGAACTAAAATAAATTGGCTGGACCTAAGTGGAAGCCTATTAGCTGCCGATCGACTGACGCAGCTTCATCTGAAAGGAGAAATATATAATGTTAAGGTCAATGTATTCAGGAGTTAGTGGGTTAAAAAACTTTCAAACGAAATTGGACGTAATAGGGAACAATATAGCAAATGTGAATACGTATGGATTTAAAAAAGGCCGTGTGACTTTTAAGGATACCATGAATCAAACGATTGGTGGGGCAACAGCACCATCAACTGCATTGGGTATGGGTGGTATAAATGCTAAGCAGGTTGGTTTAGGATCACAAGTAGCAACTATTGATACACTTCATGATGCAGGGAGTATTCAAACAACCAATCGTGTTCTTGATTTAGCGATTCAAGGAGATGGATACTTTCAAGTTCAAAAGGGTATAGAGACTTTGTACACGCGGGCGGGGAATTTTTACTTTGATAATAATGGAAGTTTAGTCACTGGATCTGGTGAATTTGTGACAGATTCCGATAATGCTGTAGTTGAAATAGAAAATATTGATGAAGTTGAAAATATTAGTATTGGTGTGGACGGGAAAATTTCCTATATTAGAAATGGGGTTTTAGAAAATTATCCTGGTGGAGCAATTGCTGTGGTTAGATTTGCAAATAGTGGTGGATTAGAAAAAGCAGGGGGTAACCTTTTTAAAGTGTCTCAAAGTTCGGGCGGACCATCTGAAGTTAAAGAGCCTGGTCAATCGGGTGCAGGAACCATTTTATCTGGTGCTCTTGAAATGTCAAACGTGGATCTTTCAGAAGAATTTACCGAAATGATTACTACACAACGAGCTTTCCAAGCAAACACTAAAATCATTACAACATCAGATGAAATCTTACAAGAGTTAGTGAATTTAAAACGTTAATTTAAGGGAGGTATAGGGTTAAAGGTTTCCCTTTAACCCTGAATTTAACAGTGATAAAAGTATCCCGTTTAAACGGAAAATCATTTATAATTAATGCGTTGTACATAGAGACTATTGAATCATTTCCGGATACAACCATTACGATGACGAATGGTAACAAATACGTCATCAAAGAAAAGGAAGAGAAAGTGTTGGAGTTGATTTTAGCATTTTATCAATCGGTTAATCTGCTCGGACAACGGTTAGGGGGGAATAATGATGAAGAATAATAAACTTATCATGACGATGCTCATCCTGCTTGTTGCCATCGCCCTTGTTGGAGTTGTGGCGATCGTGATGGTGTTAAATCACAATGGTCAGGACCCAAATAAGGAACCAACGATTGATGAGGTGATGGAAGCTACCGTAGATATACCTGAGATTACAACCAATCTGGCTAGCGATGATTTTATTCGTATCTCCTTCAAAATCCAGACTGACAGTAAAAAGGCTAAAGAAGAACTTGAAAAGAGAAGTTTTCAGATAAATAATATCATCATCTTGGAGCTTTCTGAGAAAACAGCGGAAACGATTAAAGGAAAAGAAGGCCAACAACAACTAGAGGAAGATTTAAAGGTCAAAACAAATGAGCTTATGCAAGATGGCAAGGTTGAGAAGGTTTATATCACCCAATTTCTCCTCCAATGAAAAAGACATCACTAGCAAAAAGATGAACAATAGGAGGTGGGGTTGATGTCTGGAGATGTTCTTTCTCAAAATGAAATAGATGCTTTATTATCAGCATTGTCAACAGGTGAAATGGATGCAGATGAATTAAAAAAAGAAGAAACTGAGAAACGAGTGAAAGTGTATGACTTTAAAAGAGCACTCCGCTTCTCAAAGGATCAAATCCGAAGTTTAACTCGTATCCATGAGAACTTTGCAAGGCTGATGACTACGTTCTTTTCCGCTCAATTAAGAACGTTTGTTCAAATCAGTGTCGCATCAGCAGATCAAATTCCTTACGAAGAATTTATTCGCTCCATACCCAAAAAGACTATTTTAAATATTTTTGAAGTTCCGCCATTAGAAGGTAGGATTATCATGGAAGTGAATCCGAATATTGCTTATGCAATGATGGACAGAATGATGGGTGGAAAAGGGACAAGTGTTAACAAAGTAGATAATTTAACGGAGATAGAAACCAAAATAATGTCTGCCATGTTTGAAAAGGCGTGTGATTATTTTAGGGAAGCATGGGAAACGATTGTGGAAATAGATCCTGTTTTGACAGAATTTGAAGTGAATCCACAATTTTTACAAATGGTATCTCCGAATGAAACGGTTGTGGTCATTTCATTAAATACGACGATTGCGGAAACAAGTGGAATGATTAATATATGTATTCCACATGTTGTTTTGGAACCGATTATTCCTAAATTGTCGATTCAATATTGGATGCAGAATGAGAAAAAAGCCGGGGAGCCTAAAGAAATTAAGAGACTTGAAGCAAGTATCCAACAGGCAGAGATTCCGATTTCTGCTGAGCTTGGCACATCAGTTATATCGATTCAAGACTTTTTAATGCTTGGTACTGGAGATGTAATTGAATTAAATCAATCAATTGACGACCCTCTTGTATTAAAAGTCGGAGATATTCCTAAATTTGTTGGACAGCCTGGGAAAATGAACAAAAAAATAGCCATTCAAGTATTAGATACATGGAAGGAGGGAGATGACGATCATGAGTAATGAAATGCTCTCACAAGATGAAATTGACGCTTTACTCAGTGGAGGCGACGTATCAGATGTCGTGCCTGATGTGAATTTAGAAGAACATTTGTCTGTAGTGGAAAAAGATGCATTAGGAGAAATTGGGAATATTTCATTTGGAAGTTCAGCTACCGCATTGTCTACTTTATTAAATCAAAAGGTGGATATTACAACACCAGAAGTAACCGTAATATTGCAAAGTAAATTAGCGGATGAATTCCCTCATCCTTACGTGGCTATTCAAGTAAGTTATACAGAAGGATTCTCTGGCAGCAACTTATTAGTGATTAAACAAACAGATGCTAGCATTATTGCGGATTTAATGTTAGGTGGGGACGGCAAAAACCCTGATGCTTTAATGGGAGAAATCCAAATGAGTGCCGTTCAAGAAGCTATGAATCAAATGATGGGTTCTGCAGCAACATCTATGTCAACTATTTTTAGTAAAAGGGTAGATATTTCACCTCCTTCGATTGATATATTAAATGTTTCTCAAGGTGAAGGAACGGATCGAATACCAGAAGATGATCTATTTGTAAAAATATCATTTCGATTAAAAATTGGTGACTTAGTTGACTCAAATATCATGCAGTTGTTGCCGCTAAACTTTGCGAAAAGTTTAGTGAATGACTTATTAAACCCTACAGCTGGGACAAATGAAGAAGTAAATGAGTCTGTGAACACAGCTTCAACTTTGCAGCAAATGCCAAATTTAAATGGACACCAAGAGCAATATGAATCTATTGGACAACAGAATAGTTCTATGTATATGAATCAGGCTCCCCAGGGGTCAAGACATTTGGAACAGCAGGAACAACCATATCTTCAGGAGTCATATCCAGTAAATAACCAAATGCCAACACATTCGGAAAATCAACATACTGGTCCGCAGCATTTTGGTTCAACTCATCCTTTAGGTGCACACCCCAACGTGCAGCCAGCTATGTTTTCGAATTTTGAACCGTATCATCTTCAAGAGTCAGAGGCAAAAAACTTAGATATGTTACTTGATATTCCATTGCAAGTAACGGTGGAATTAGGAAGAACGAAAAGATCTGTAAAAGAAATTTTAGAATTGTCTCCTGGGTCGATTATTGAGCTTGATAAATTAGCGGGTGAACCTGTCGATATTCATATAAATAATCGATTAATTGCAAAAGGGGAAGTAGTTGTTATTGATGAGAACTTCGGTGTACGAGTGACGGATATTATTAGTCAATCGGACCGACTTAGAAAACTTAAATAAGGTTGAACAGATGAATAGATTTCTATTCATCATTGCTAATATATGAAAAAAGATAATGGTGGGGGTTGAAGATTTATGGCTCATAGAATTTTAATAGTGGATGATGCTGCATTTATGCGAATGATGATCAAAGATATTTTAACGAAAAACGGATATGAAGTAGTAGGGGAAGCAGCAGATGGTCAACAGGCCATAGAAAAATATAAAGAATGTCAGCCAGACCTTGTGACGATGGATATTACAATGCCTGAAATGGATGGAATTACAGCTCTAAAAGAGATTAGAAAGATGAATCCAAATTCAAAAGTAATCATGTGTTCGGCAATGGGTCAACAGGCCATGGTCATTGATGCTATTCAAGCAGGTGCAAGAGATTTTATTGTTAAACCATTCCAAGCTGATCGCGTATTGGAAGCCATTTCGAAAACGCTCAGCTAAAGACTTATTTTTAGAAGGTGCAGGATGTTGCAAAAAAAACAATTCTGTTTCATAGGATTATTATTCATGTTTGCTCTGCTAGGTTTTCAAACACAAACCTTTGCAGAGCAAGTAAATAAAAGTGTCAAAGATTGTTTGGAACAACCGGATGCTTGTGGAGAACAACAAACATCTAAACCAGAAGAACGACCGACCGAAGGATTAGAGAAAAATCCAGAAATAGAAACAGCTTCAAATACGGTTGGTTTAACCTTATGGGACTTTATTAAAATGATCGTAGCGACTATTTTTGTTGTAGCGTTACTTTACTCTATTTTGAAATTTATCAATAAAAAAAGTAGTTTATATAAACGCTCGCAGTTAATTGAAAATTTAGGTGGCACGACTCTTGGTGGTAATCGTTCTGTACAAATCATTAAAGTAGGACAGCGATTATTGGTCGTTGGAGTTGGTGAAAATATTCAACTGTTAAAGGAAATAGATGAAGATCAGGAGTACGAGCATCTTATTTCCGCTTATAACAATAAAATGGATCAACTTGTTCAGCCAAGCGATATTGTGACAAAGGTGATGAAGAAAGTGAAGGGGAATACAGATCTAAAAAGTGAAGAGACCCCTCCTACATTTCAATCATTGCTTAGTAAGCAATTAAATGAGCTGTCACTAGGGAGAAAGAAGCTTTATGATGAGATGGAGAAAGAAAAAGGTTCGGATAAGCAATGAATGAATTTATGGAGTTTTTTAATACCAGTTCACCAGAAGATGTAGCTACTTCCGTAAAACTTGTTCTATTATTGACGGTTCTTTCTCTGGCACCCAGTATTCTTATTTTAATGACTTGCTTTACACGAATAATGATTGTACTATCCTTTGTTAGAACGGCGCTGGCTACCCAGCAAATGCCACCCAATCAAGTTTTGATTGGATTATCATTATTTATGACTTTTTTTATTATGGCTCCAACGTTTCAAGAGGTAAATAATGAAGCACTTACACCGTTATTTAACAATGAAATTAATTTAGAAGAAGCTTATGAAAATGCTGTTGTACCATTTAAAGAGTTTATGAGTGCACATACAAGACAGAAGGATTTGGCGTTGTTTTTAGAATATGGGAAAATAGACCAACCTGAATCGATTCAAGATATTCCGTTAACAGCACTTGTCCCTGCATTTGCTATTAGTGAGCTTAAAACGGCTTTTCAAATTGGGTTTATGATCTTCATTCCATTTTTAGTTATTGATATGGTGGTTGCTAGTGTACTTATGTCAATGGGGATGATGATGCTACCTCCAGTTATGATTTCTTTGCCTTTTAAGATATTATTATTTGTACTTGTAGATGGTTGGTATTTAGTGGTTAAATCTCTTCTACAAAGTTTTTAAGTAGGTGAAAAAGGATGACTCAAGAAACAGTCATTGCAATAGCAAAAGAAGGTATATGGACAGTAGTCATGATTTGTGGCCCGCTTCTTGTACTAGCGCTTGTTGTCGGCTTGATTGTTAGTATCTTTCAAGCAACCACACAAATTCAGGAACAAACATTAGCATTCATTCCGAAAATCCTTGCGGTCTTACTAGGAATTGTGTTTTTTGGACCATGGATGCTTAGCCATATGCTTTCCTATACAAATAATATATTTTCTAATTTAACAAGGTTTATAGGTTAGTATGGTGGATTTTATTGAGACATTTCCTGCTTTCTTACTTGTTTTTGTAAGGGTAACAGCCTTTTTCTTATTGATGCCTCTCTTTTCTTATCGGACAATTCCAACAAGATTTAAAGTAGGTTTTGGCTTTTTTTTATCCTTACTCATTTTTTTTTCTATGGAGGCACCTATATTTGAGATAAATGGCTCTTATTACTTACTCATTATAAAGGAATTGTTAGTTGGACTTTTAATTGGTTTTATTGCCTATTTAATCATGTCAGCTATTCAAATAGCAGGGGGATTTATCGATTTTCAAATGGGGTTCGGTATGGTGAATGTGATGGATCCTCAAACCGGTGCACAAAGCCCAATAATGGGACAGTATTTATATATTATAGGATTATTTTTTCTTTTGACTGTTAATGGACACCACCTAATGTTAGATGGTATTTATTATAGTTATCAATTTATTCCGTTAGATCAAGCATGGCTACCCCTCGGGTCTGAAAAAGTCGCTGAATATGTTATTCGTTCCTTTAGTACGATGTTTATGATTGCCTTGCAAATGTCATTACCTATTGTTGGAAGTTTGTTTGTTGTTGATGCTGCACTAGGTATTGCGGCGAGAACATTTCCTCAATTGAATATTTTTGTTGTAGGTATTCCTGTGAAGATCGCTGTGAGCTTTTTGATATTAATTGTGGTGATGGGCTCCATGATGATGGTTGTATCCCATTTGTTTGAGCTAATGCTTAAGACGATGAAAGGGCTTATGACTTTGTTTGGGGGTCTATAAACATGAAATTAGTTACAGTAGATTTGCAATACTTTGCTGGCGAAAAGACTGAAAAGGCAACACCCAAGAAACGAAATGACTCTCGAAAAAAGGGTCAGGTAGCTAAAAGTCAAGATATAAATGTGGCGATTGGATTATTAGCTGTATTGTTTTTCTTTTCAATCGTAGGCTCTTATTTATTAAAAATAGTACTCTCGATCTTTGAACATTCATTTCAGACATATATGTTGATGGATTTAACCGAAGAAAATACATTCATTATTTTAATTGAACTTATTCTACAAGTAGCGAAGTTTATGGTTCCAATCATGTCTGTTGCACTTGTTGCTGGTGTGATCGCTAATTATCTACAAATCGGTTTCTTATTTTCAACTGAAGCTATAAAATTTAAATTAGAAAAAATAGATCCGATTAAAGGATTTAAACGGATCTTTTCACTGCGTGCTGTTGTTGAGTTTTTTAAATCAATTTTAAAAATTAGTATTGTGGGTGTTATTACCTTTCTAGTCATTTGGAGTAGGATAGATGAAATTCTTATTTTATCACAAAAAACGATTGGTGCTGCTCTAGCCACATTAGGTAGCTTGACGGTGCAAATGGGATTGTATGCTGGTGGGGCATTGCTCTTTTTGGCGTTGCTTGATTATCTTTACCAAAAATACGATTTCGAAAAAAATATCCGTATGTCAAAGCAAGATATCAAAGATGAATATAAAAATTCTGAAGGCGACCCGCTTATTAAATCAAAAATTAAGCAAAAGCAGCGTGAAATGGCTATGAGTCGAATGATGCAGGAAGTTCCGAATGCGGATGTGATTATTACAAATCCAACGCATTACGCTATTGCATTGAAATATGACGAAAACAAGTTCGATGCACCATATGTGGTGGCTAAGGGTGTTGATTTTGTGGCTCAAAAAATTAAATTAGTCGCAAAAGAGAACGATGTTATCATGATTGAAAATCGGCCTTTAGCAAGGGCAATCTATAGTCAATCAGATATTGGTGATGCCATTCCAGAAGAATTTTTTAAAGCGGTTGCTGAAATATTAGCTTATGTGTATCGAACGAAAAAAAAGGTCTAGTAAAAAACAGGAGGCGCTTACGCTTTTCTAAATTAGGGGGGGAATAAAGTGAAAGCAAGAGATTTAGTTGTAATAATTAGTGTCATAATGATTGTTGCAATGCTTATTATTCCTCTTCCAACATGGCTGTTAAGTATATTATTGATCGTAAATATTTCTTTAGCTTTGTTAGTATTATTAACGTCTATGAATATGACGGAACCACTCCAGTTTTCGGTGTTTCCTTCTTTATTGCTTCTTTTAACTTTGTTTCGTTTAGGACTAAATATTTCTACGACACGTGCTATTCTGACTCATGGAGATGCAGGTGGTGTAGTGGAGACATTTGGTTCGTTTGTTGTAGGTGGGAATATAATCGTTGGTATGGTCGTTTTCTTGATTTTGGTTATCATTAATTTCATTGTTATTACAAAAGGGTCTGAACGTGTATCTGAGGTGGCAGCAAGATTTACACTTGATGCAATGCCAGGAAAACAAATGAGTATTGATGCTGACTTGAATGCGGGGATGATATCGGAACAACAGGCAAGAGAAAGACGTGAAAAAATTAGTGGAGAAGCAGATTTTTATGGATCAATGGATGGGGCAAGTAAATTTGTAAAAGGTGATTCCATTGCAGGAATTATTATCGTTTTAATTAACTTGATTTTTGGTATTGTCATAGGTATGTTGCAACTAGATATGAGTTTCGCTGATGCAGCAGGCCATTTTACATTATTAACCGTTGGTGACGGCATTGTCAGTCAAGTGCCGGCATTGTTAATTTCAACTGCAACAGGAATTGTTGTAACGAGGGCAACCTCTGATGGAAATTTAGGACAAGATATTACTGCTCAATTACTCAGTTTTCCTAAAATGTTTTACGTAACGGGTGGTACGATTCTTTTCTTAGGATTGTTTACGCCAATTAGTAATATGTTAACAGTCCCGATCGCAGGCTTACTAATATTGGGAGGCTATCGCTTTTCAAATATTCCTGAGCCTGAGAAAGAACAGTCTCAGGAAATAGGAGAAGAAATTGAATCGGATGAAATGAAAAGCCCAGATAGTGTTGTAAGCCTGTTAAATATGGATCCAATTGAATTCGAATTTGGTTATGGACTAATTCCACTTGTTGATACAAATCAAGGTGGAGATTTATTAGACCGAATTGTCATGATTAGAAGGCAACTGGCCATTGAACTGGGTTTAGTCATTCCCGTTGTACGGATTAGGGATAATATTCAATTGCAACCAAATGAATATCGATTAAAGATAAAAGGAAATGAAATGGCACACGGTGAGTTGTTATTGGATCACTATTTAGCTATGAGCCCAGGTACAGATGATGATGCTATTATGGGAATTGATACAATAGAACCTTCTTTTGGATTGCCAGCAAAATGGATCACAGAAGATACAAAAGAAGAGGCAGAAATCTTAGGTTATACGGTTGTTGATCCACCCTCTGTTGTGTCGACACATATAACAGAAGTCATTAAAACAAATGCGTATGACTTACTAGGAAGACAAGAAACGAAGCAATTAATAGATCACTTAAAAGAAAATTACCCAATTTTGGTTGAAGAAGTAACGCCAAATCCACTTTCTATTGGAGAAGTTCAAAAAGTATTGGCTAAACTATTAAAAGAAAATATTTCGATCAGGAATTTACCTATTATATTTGAAACGTTAGCTGATTATGGAAAAGTTACTTCTGATATGGATCTTTTAACGGAATATGTGAGACAAGCGCTCGCACGTCAAATAACGAATCAATTTTCACAAGTAAATGATTCATTAAAGGTTGTGACGCTTTCGGGTAAAATTGAGAAAATGATAGCAGATGGGATACAGCAAACCGAACATGGAAATTATTTAGCGATTGATCCAACTATTTCACAACGGATATTAGAATCAATTGCAACACAAGTGGAACAATTATCATTAATGGAGCAAACTCCAATCGTTCTTTGCTCACCGGCCGTGAGAATGTATGTCCGTCAATTAACAGAGCGTTATTTCCCTCAAATACCGATATTGTCATATAACGAACTCGAAACCAATATCGAAGTTCAAAGTGTTGGGGTGGTGAATATTGATTGAAGGTAAAAAAATATCGAGCTTCATCTATGCCTGAAGCGATGAAGCTCATTCGCAATGAACTAGGCAATGATGCAATCATTCTTAATTCGAAAGTGATACAAATAGGTGGTTTTCTTGGCTTTTTTAAAAAAAGAAATATTGAAGTGATTGCGGCACTGGATGTGAAACCTGCTAAACCGACTAAACCTCTTATAGAGGAAAAACAAAAGCATGTCGATATTCCTTTTTCTAATATGGATTCGCGAATTGAAAAAATAGTCGATAAAGAAGATGAAGTGGTCACAGATCAATGGAAAAAAGAATTATCTGAATTAAAGTCATTACTCCAAAATGTAAAATTCGAAGGTCATAACGATGGAATTCCATTGCCAACCCCCATACAACAATTGAAACAACTGCTAACTAAACAGGAAATCAACCAAGAGATCATTGAAAAAGTTGTAAACATGGCAGTAGAGCGGTGGTATTTGAACGGAGGAAATAAGTCTGAAGAAGAAGTAATACAGTGGGCACAAGAGTATTTAATGAAGCAAATTTCTCCTTTGCCCTTTGGAGGAATTTCTTTTACTAAAAAATATATTAATGTGGTTGGACCAACAGGTGTCGGAAAAACAACGACATTAGCTAAAATTGCAGCTGAATGCATTTTGAAATATAAAAAAAGAGTAGCCTTTATTACAACAGATACCTACCGGATTGCAGCCATTGAACAGTTAAAAACGTATGCTAATATTTTAAATGTTCCTCTTGAAGTTTGCTATAACTTAAATGACTTTCAACAAGCAACCATACAATTTGAAAGCTATGATATGGTGTTTATTGACACCGCGGGCAGGAATTTCCGAAATCAAAAATATGTAGAAGATCTAAAAACTATTATTGACTATAATCAAGATATGGAAACCTTTCTTGTTCTTTCATTAACGTCAAAGCAAATTGATATGGAAGATATTCTTGAGCAATTCTCGTTAATCTCGATTGATAAAATCATTTTTACAAAAGCAGATGAAACATCCACTTATGGAGCCATGTTTAATGTAATCCATGCTGAGCAAACGGCTGCAGCATACATAACAAATGGACAAAATGTTCCAGATGATTTGGTTGAGGCAACTCCTGAAAATGTTGTAAATCGCATAATAGGAGTGGACTAAATGGAAGATCAAGCAGAGGGTTTACGGATGAAATTAAAGCAGCAAGAATCTAGTATGGTAACAAAAACCATTGCCGTTGTAAGTGGGAAAGGCGGAGTTGGAAAATCAAATATTTCTTTGAATTTTGCCATTTCACTAAAGAAAAAAGGACATTCAGTTTTATTGTTTGATATGGATATAGGAATGGGTAATATTGATATTTTAATGGGGAATTCATCCACCTATTCGATTGCTGATTTTTTTACAAACACCGTACCACTTAGAGACATGATAACGGAAGTCCCAGGAGGTATTCACTATATTGCTGGTGGAACGGGGTTGTCGCAGCTTACAAAAATATCTCGGGAAGCGTTTCATTATTTTTCTAATCAATTTTCAACACTACTTCTTGAATATGAATATGTAATTCTTGATATGGGTGCGGGGATAAATGAAAGTTCATTAAGGTTTATTTTAGCGGTAGATGAGATCATTGTTGTTACTACACCTGAACCGACTTCGATAACGGATGCGTATGCAGCAATGAAATATATTACACTGGAAAATAAGATGATTCCTTTTTATATCGTTGTGAATCGTGCACACTCAGAAAAAGAAGGGGTTGCCACGTTTAATCGAATTTCGAAAGTATTAACACATTTTCTTGAAAAAAATGCTATCTTCCTGGGTGCTCTGCCGGATGACCAGATCATTTCTCAGGCAGTTAGAAAACAAATTCCTTTTATACAATTAAATGAAAAAGCACCAGCTTCTAAGGCATTAAGCGATATGACAGAAAAGTATTGTCAGGGGCAATTTGATCAACCAGCTAACCTAGACAAGGAAAATTTTGTAGCGAAGCTTAAGAGATTTCTTTTCGAAAGGTAGTGTATTATGTGAATAAAGGAATAATAAACCCTTTAAAAGGAAAAAAGACTACTAACCTTTATGAAAAATATAGTAATATAGAACTAAACAACCTAGACAAGTCCACGAATTGGAATCATCTAACGAATCAAATTATTTTAATGGGAACTTCAACAGGTGGACCCGGTGCGCTTCAAACCGTTTTGACGAAATTACCAGAAAGTATTAGAGCCCCAATTGTTATTGTGCAGCATATGCCACCGGGTTTTACAAAATCTTTGGCAAACCGCTTAAATTCTTTGTCGGAAATTACAGTTAAAGAAGCAGTGGATGGGGAAATTTTACAAAATGGTACTGCTTATATTGCACCAGGTGGTTATCATTTAAAAATGAGGCCGTTTAGTACAAAAGTCTTTGTGCAGTTAGATAAGACAAATAAAGAGTGTATTCACTGTCCATCAGTTGATTTGTTATTTGAATCTGCTACCAGTCTTAAAGAGTATGGAAAGATTGTAGTTGTAATGACAGGTATGGGATCTGATGGATCAAGAGGACTTATTACACTGAAAAATAGTGATCAAGTCAAAGCGATAGCACAATCAAAAGAGTCATGTATTGTATATGGAATGCCAAAAGCAGCGATAGCAACAAATCTTATTGATGATATTGAAAATGTCGAAAATATAGCGGAAACGATTTTGAAATATCTTTGATTCTGAGGGGTGTGAGTCAAGTGGAACTGAATCAATACTTAGAAGTTTTTATTGAAGAAAGCAAAGAGCATTTGCAATCGTGTAACGACCATTTGCTAGAATTAGAGAAAAGTCCAAATGATATGACTATTATTAATGAAATTTTTCGATCTGCCCATACGTTAAAAGGAATGTCTGCGACAATGGGATATGATGATTTAGCAAAATTAACTCATCAAATGGAAAATGTTTTAGACGGCATTAGAAACCAAACCATTTCTGTTTCACCTGAATTATTAGACGTTGTATTTTTAGCGGTGGATGATTTAGAAGCGATGGTAGAATCGATTGCTAGTGGTGGAGATGGAAAAAGAGATGTTTCAAAAGTAGTTGATATGCTAAAAATGATTGAAAAAGGAAATAAACCTAATGTAGCAAATGCGCAAAAAGAAGTTGCTGCAGCGGCTGCTGAGCCAAAAACAGAGAAACAAGTGGTCTATGATGAATTTGAACGGACGGTTATTGAACAATCCAATGAACAGGGCTTTCATACATATGAAATTGCCATTTCGTTGCGAAGTGATTGTTTATTGAAAGCAGCCAGAGTGTACATGGTTTTTGAAGTTTTAGAGAAAATAGGGGAAGTTATTAAATCAACTCCACCTATTGAACAATTGGAAGAAGAACAATTTGACCAAGCATTTATGGTTACGTTGATTTCAAATGAAGAGTCTTCAGATATTGAAAAGAAAGTGATGAAGGTTTCTGAAATAGAAAGAGTAGAAGTTTCATCCATTTCAATCGATGACTTCAATATGGAATCGCAATCAGATTTGCAAGAATCGAAAAAAGTCGAACTAGAGTCATCAGAAAATAAAGTGGTCTTAGTAGATAAAACAGCACCAACTAAACAAAAACAAAATGAACACAATCAAAATCAGGCGACGGGTAAAGCAGCCAGCAAGACAATCCGGGTTAATATTGAACGGCTTGATATTCTTTTGAATTTATTTGAAGAGTTAGTGATTGATAGAGGGCGACTTGAACAAATTTCCTCTGAACTAAACAATCAGGAATTGCAAGAAACGGTTGACCGAATGTCTAGAATTACTGGAGATTTGCAAAATATTATTTTGAATATGCGTATGGTTCCAATTGAAACGGTGTTTAATCGATTTCCACGTATGGTACGCCAACTTGCACGTGATTTAGAAAAGAAAGTCAACCTTGAAATTATTGGTGCTGAGACAGAACTAGATCGAACCGTTATTGATGAAATTGGTGATCCTTTAGTCCATTTAATTCGTAATTCATTAGATCATGGGATTGAAATGCCTGAAATTCGGAAGGCAAATGGTAAAAGTGAAGAAGGAACAGTTGTTTTAAAAGCATACCATAGTGGAAACCATGTCTTTATTGAAATTGAAGATGACGGTGCAGGTATTAGCCGTGACAGAGTGTTGAAAAAAGCGTTGGAAAGTGGAGTTGTCACTGAACAAATAGCTTCTACATTATCAGATAAACAGGTATATGAATTAATCTTTGCATCAGGATTTTCAACCGCGGCCCAAATTTCAAATGTATCTGGTCGTGGCGTTGGTTTAGATGTTGTAAAAAATACGATTGAAAACCTTGGTGGAGATGTATCGGTTGATTCAATTGAAGGGAAAGGATCTCTTTTCTCGATTCAATTACCATTAACATTATCCATTATTTCAGTTATGCTTGTGGAAATTCAAAAGGAAAAATATGCTGTTCCACTTTCATCTATTATTGAGACAGCGATTATAAAAAAAGAAGATATATTGAACGCTCATAATCAAAAAGTAATCGATTTCCGTGGGAAAATTGTTCCATTGTTATTTCTAAAAGATTTGTTTGAGGTACCTGTTTATGAAGAAGAAAATGAATTCCTTTCTGTTGTAATTGTTCGTAAAGGTGAAAAAATGGCTGCACTTGTGGTTGATGCATTTGTTGGTCAGCAAGAAGTAGTATTGAAATCATTTGGTAATTATTTACCTAATGTTTTTGCCATTCCAGGAGCAACCATTCTTGGAGACGGTCAAGTTGCCTTGATTGTCGATTGTAACGCATTACTTAAATAAACGTTTAGATTCTAGTAAAAATCATTTATTTGACTTAGTTCAAATTTCCGATAAATAAAAGAGGTGTGTCGTATGTCTGAAACAGTCGCCACTGATATTAAATTAATTGTTTTTCAATTGAATGGAAAAGAATATGGGATATCCGTCCATTATGTACATGGGATTGAAAAGGTACAACATATAACGAGAGTTCCAGGAACAGCTCCATTTGTTAAGGGTGTGATTAATCTTCGTGGTGTTGTAACTCCTATTATTGATCTGCGGAAGCGCTTTGGCATAGAGGCGTGTGAATATACCGAAGCTACACGTGTTATCATTGTTGTTCTTGATGATATCGAAGTAGGACTAGTTGTAGATGCTGCAAATGATGTCATTGATATTACGGAAGATTCTATTGAACCCGCTCCTGAAATGGTAGGAGTTGAAGAAGATGAATACGTAAAGGGTGTCGTTAAAGTAGATAATAGACTTTTGATATTAATTGATCTTGCCATGATTCTTGATCGTAAACAAATAAAAGTAGAAGGTTCGGAAGGTTAATTAGATGAGTTATATTGATAAAATTTCCACGTCTCACCTTGATGTTTTAAAAGAGATTGGTAATATTGGTGCGGGAAATGCAGCAACCTCCCTTTCTATGATTCTAGATAAAAAGATTGAAATGAAAGTTCCAAATGTACGTATGGCAACTTTTAATGAAATGATTGAATTGGCCGGTGGTGCGGAAAATATAGTTGCTAGCGTTTATTTACGTGTTGAAGGTGATGCTCTTTGTCATATGTTTTTTGTTCTTCCTTTAGAACAAGGAAATACGTATATTCAACAAATGATAGGAGATAGCAATTTTTCTTTTGAAACATTACCCTATGATGAAATGGCTACCTCTGCTTTACAAGAATTAGGGAATATTCTTGCAGGCTCTTATTTGTCATCATTATGTGATTTTACCGGATTGACTTTATATCAGTCGGTTCCTGCTACTAGTATTGATATGCTAGGTGCTATTATTAGCTATGGGTTTATTGAATTGTCACAATTCAGTGACTACGTGATTGTCATTGATACGGCGTTAAATGAAACAAATACTGAAGCTGTTGAATCTGTAGATGGTCATTTCTTTCTTTTACCAGATCCGGAATCCTTTGATATTATTTTCCACTCATTAGGGGTTGCATTAGATGAATGATGTTCGTCAAATTGTTAAAGTCGGTATAGCCGATATGAATATTGTAAAAGAACCAAATTTGATTCGAACATCGGGTTTAGGCTCTTGTGTAGGAGTCATTTTGTATGATCCATTACAAAAAATTGCTGGGTTAGCACACGTCATGCTTCCAGATTCGTCACTAGCTAAAAGTGGTTCACTTAATATAGCTAAATATGCCGATACAGCTATTAAAGAACTTGCTTCATGTCTTGTTAAGCAAGGGGCAAGAAAAGCTGCTTTAAAAGCAAAAATAGCTGGCGGGGCGCAGATGTTTCAGTTTTCAACTGGAAATGAAATGATGCGAATCGGACCGAGAAATATTGAAGCAGTGAAGAAACAACTATCAGCATTACATATCATAATTGTTGGGGAGGATGTTGGTGGGAATAATGGAAGAACGATTGAGTTTGATCCCAAAACATGTATTTTACAAATTAGAACGGTTAACAAAGGGGTAACTTATTTGTAAGTTGGTTTATTCATGTTTTTATCCCGTCTCAACGGGCAGTATTCTTCCTACCTCAAGACTTCGAGAAAATAGAGAAAGGACTGTTGGGGATCAACTGTCCATAAAGATCCGATAGATAAGTGTGATAAGAGTTTTCTTGGGGCTGTAAGCCCTTAGAAAAGCCAATCAGGCGCTGCTTGACTAATCATTAGTGGGGGATGAGGAAAACCCTACTAATGGAAGTCTTCTTTATATTCACCTTACAAGATTTAAACCTTTCCTTTCTCAACGAATGAGAGAGGTTTTTTGGAAAAACATAAGTACAAGAGTTATGCGTTTTAGGAGGGTCTACATGGTACATGTTACAACAGAGGATGAACAGCTATATTGGGACAAATGGGTAGCCTCTCGTGATGAAGAAGCGGGAAATATTTTAATCAAAAAGTATTTACCTCTTGTTAGCTATCATGTACAGCGGATTTCTGTTTCTCTCCCCAAAAATGTTTCAAAAGATGATCTCAATAGTCTGGGAATGATCGGTTTATTTGATGCATTGGAAAAGTTTGATCCAAAAAGAGATTTAAAATTTGATACTTATGCATCCTTCCGAGTTCGAGGTGCTATATTAGATGGGTTAAGAAAAGAGGACTGGTTGCCCAGGAGTACAAGGGAAAAAGCGAAGAAAATGGATGCTGTGATTGAAAAGCTAGAACAGAAATATTTACGTCAGGCGACAGAAGATGAAATCGCTCATGAATTAAACATTTCTGTTGAAGATGTCTATACGATAATGAATGAACAATTCTTTGCTAATGTACTTTCGATTGATGAACAACCTGTTGAAACAGATGACAAAGTAGGTCAATCTTTTGTAATCAAGGATGAAAGAGGAGAGCTGCCAGAGGAAAAAACATTAAAAAACGAAGTAATTGAAGAAATGTCATTCATTATATCAAAGCTGAACGAAAAGGAACAGCTTGTCATTAGTCTATTTTATCATGAAGAATTGACGCTAACTGAAATCGGACAAATCATGGGCCTATCGACATCAAGAATATCGCAAATACATTCAAAGTGTATTTATAAGCTTAAACAATCTTTAGAAAAACAGATGTAATTTCTTAAGGGAAGCGCGTGTAAATGAGCTTTAAGTCAATTGAAATGCAAGTTGCTATTCCAAGAACTCTTGATGTGGGAAAATTGCAGGAACAACTGCAACAACGTGGGCAAAATATGAGTGATCAAGCAAATGAGGCTATTAAGAAGGATGTAGAACAGAAGAGACAACATGTTATAAAAAGTAAAAATTCAGCTAAGGCTAAGCTTCTTAAGGATGGACAAAAGAATGATCATGAAAAAAACAAAAGAAATTGTAAACGTGAAATGAAAGAAGAAGAGCAGAATGAACAACATCCTTATAAAGGGACCATTATTGATTACAGTGGATAGAGGGATTGTATGACCACTATTATTATTATTATTAGTATCATGTTAAATATTATCGCCCTTATGGCTATTGTTATCTTATTTTTACGACAAAATAAACTGCTCAAATTTGAAGTGGATCAAAGGAAGTCGATGACAGAAACAGAAGGATTAATGTCATCCTATTTACTTGAAATGAAGGATGAAAATGAACGTTTTATTGAGCGTGTAAAAAGAATAAACGAAGAAAAAAGTGAGTTAGAAGATTCTTCAGTCCAGGTAGTACAAAATCAAAAAGAGCAAGAGTTATTAGTAGAGAAAAAAGACAATCAAGGGGATTTTTCTTCTCATCTAGGCAAGGCGGTTAGTTTTCAAGCTGTAAAAGCTTATCAAAAACACAAAAAAGAGCAAGTGGAACGTAATATATCGAATGAAACGAAGGTAAAAGCAACTGAGAAAGTAGAAGAACCTCCTCCAAAAAGTGAGCAAAAAGATGTTCACAACACCAATGGAGTAATCCAAGAATCATTATCTGACCAAATTATGAATATGAAACAACAAGGACTATCTGAGGAAGAAATAGCAAAGAAGTTGAATAAAGGGAAGACAGAAATTGCATTGCTCCTCAAATTTCGAGAAAATCAGTAAGAATAACTTGAATGTCATGGATACATATGTTATATTATAAAACGGTGTTAATACACACGTTTACGGATCTATATAAATGGTGCTGTTTTTGACAGTTTTTATTTAGAAATGAAGTGAGCGGAGGAAAACAAAACCATTAGGAGGAAATATCATGTCAGTTATTTCGATGAAGCAATTACTTGAAGCTGGTGTACATTTTGGACACCAAACACGCCGTTGGAACCCAAAAATGAAAAAATACATTTTCACAGAGCGTAACGGTATCTACATTATCGACCTTCAAAAAACAGTAAAAAAGGTTGAAGAGGCATATAGATACGTGAAGGATCTTGCTGCTAACGGCGGTACAGTACTATTTGTTGGTACAAAAAAACAAGCTCAAGATTCTGTTAAAGATGAAGCAATTCGTTCAGGTATGTACTATGTTAACCAACGTTGGTTAGGTGGAACATTAACAAACTTTGAAACCATTCAAAAGCGTATTACTCGTTTAAAAGATATCGAGAGAATGGCTGAAGATGGTACGTTTGATGTACTTCCTAAAAAAGAAGTAGTTCAATTGAAAAAACAACAAGAGCGTCTCGAAAAGTTCTTAGGCGGAATTAAAGATATGAAACAGCTTCCTGATGCTCTATTCATTATCGATCCTCGCAAAGAGCGTATCGCTGTTGCGGAAGCACATAAATTAAACATTCCAATCGTGGGTATGGTTGATACAAACTGTGATCCAGATGAAATTGATGTTGTAATCCCTGCAAACGATGATGCTATTCGTGCTGTGAAATTATTAACAGGTAAAATGGCAGATGCTATTTTAGAAGCGAAACAAGGGGAAGAAATTGAAGTTGTCGAAACAAACGCTTAATAATAAATAACTAATAAGCTTATTTATTATTTAAAGAATATGCTAGGCAAAACAGGGAAAGGTGATATGAGGGAAGCCCCCTTTATCACCTTTTTTTCAGAAAAAGTAAAAAATGAAGAATGATATACATAAAATCTAAGGAGGAATTTCATTATGGCTATTACAGCACAAATGGTTAAAGAACTTCGTGAAAAAACTGGTGTAGGAATGATGGATTGTAAAAAAGCACTTACACAAACAGACGGAGATATGGAAAAAGCAATTGACTTTTTACGTGAGAAAGGAATGGCATCTGCTTCGAAAAAAGCGGATCGTATCGCTGCTGAAGGATTAACTTCCGTTGTTGTTAATGGAAATGAAGCTATTATTTTAGAAGTAAATGCGGAGACAGACTTTGTTTCTAAAAATGAAGCATTCCAAACTCTTGTAAAAGAATTAGGAGAGCATCTATTAAAAACGAAGCCTGCAACGATTGAAGAAGCTACTGCTTCAACAATGGATAATGGTTCAACAGTAGCAGATCATATCAGTACAGCTATCGCTAAAATTGGAGAAAAAATGAATCTTCGTCGTTTTGAAGTAAAAACAAAAACAGACAATGATGCGTTTGGTGCTTATCTTCATATGGGTGGACGTATTGGTGTATTAACTGTGTTAGAAGGAACTACAGATGCAGATGCCGCTAAAGATGTAGCGATGCACATTGCTGCACTTAACCCTAAATTTGTTTCACGTGATCAAGTTTCACAAGAAGAAGTAGAACGCGAGCGTGAAGTGTTAACACAACAAGCACTTAACGAAGGTAAGCCAGAAAAAATCGTTGTTAAAATGGTTGAAGGTCGTCTAGGGAAATATTTTGAAGATGTATGTGTATTAGATCAAGCTTTCGTTAAGAACCCTGATCAAAAAGTACGTCAATTTGTTGAGTCTAAGGGCGGTACAATTCGTGAGTTTATTCGTTACGCAGTAGGAGAAGGTCTAGAAAAACGCGAAGAAAACTTTGCTGAAGAAGTTGCGAATCAAATAAAAAAATAATGATTGTGCATAATAAAATGCGAATTACTTTTCAGGGAACACATTGTGTTCCCTCTTTTTCAAGTAGGTAAGATAATAGTATAATACATATGGAGGTTTCTATGACCAACCCAAAATATAAACGTGTTGTTTTAAAATTAAGTGGAGAGGCTTTAGCCGGTGAGCAGGGTTTCGGCATTTATCCAGCAGTCATAAAATCGGTTGCTGCACAAGTAAAAGAACTTGCTGAACTTGGAGTTGAGGTAGCCGTAGTAGTAGGTGGCGGAAATATTTGGCGTGGAAAAATCGGAGAAGAGATGGGAATGGACAGAGCCACTGCAGACTATATGGGTATGCTAGCTACGGTTATGAATTCACTTGCTCTTCAGGATAGTCTTGAACAAGCAGGCTGTGAAACACGTGTTCAAACATCAATTGAAATGCGTCAAGTGGCTGAACCTTATATTCGTAGAAGAGCAATTCGTCATTTAGAGAAAAAGCGAGTTGTTATCTTTGCTGCCGGAACAGGAAATCCATATTTTTCAACAGATACAACGGCTGCATTAAGAGCTGCAGAGATTGAGGCGGAAGTCATTCTTATGGCGAAAAACAATGTTGATGGTGTTTATTCAGCTGATCCTCGTTTAGATGAAAATGCGAAAAAATATGATGAATTGTCTTACTTAGATGTTATTAAAGAAGGACTGGCTGTTATGGATTCTACTGCTTCCTCATTGTGCATGGATAATGACATTCCTTTAATTGTTTTTTCAATCATGGAAAATGGGAACATCAAGCGTGCTGTAATGGGTGAAAAAATCGGAACAATTGTTAGGGGGAAATAATCATGCCAAAACAAGTTATAACCAATGCTAAAGATAAGATGATGAAAGCTATTCAGGCCTATTCTCGTGAACTTGCTAGTATTCGTGCAGGTAGAGCAAACGCATCCTTATTAGATCGTATTTCTGTTGATTATTATGGTGCACCAACTCCTGTTAATCAAGTAGCTGGGATTTCTGTACCTGAAGCACGATTATTAGTGATACAGCCATATGATAAAACCATTCTTGGCGACATTGAAAAGGCGATTTTAAAATCTGACCTTGGGTTGAATCCGACAAGTGACGGTAATATTATTCGAATTGCGATTCCAGCCTTAACAGAAGAACGTCGTAAAGAACTTGTGAAAGTAGTAAAAAAAGAAGCGGAAGAAGCAAAAATAGCGATTCGTAATATTCGTCGTGATGCAAATGATGATCTTAAAAAACTTGAAAAGTCAGGGGATATAACTGAAGATGACCAACGAGGTTATTCCGATGACATTCAAAAAATGACAGATGAAAACATCAGTAAAATTGATACACTGACAAAAGAAAAAGAAAAAGAAATTCTTGAGGTATAAGATCAGTCCTATATTTGTCATTAAAATAGAAAAAGACCCTCTATTGACTAGGGGGTTTTTTTACTCGATGAAAGAAACAATAACATATATTTGTTATTTCCCATCTTTTTTAATAAAAGGACTATTTTCTTTTAATAGAGATATATTAGGATATTTTTGGTATGATAGGAAAAGGTAGAGACGAACTGCCTATATGTATTATTGGGGGGATTCATCTTTGTCGAAGGGTGAGAAGACCCTTTTTTGGAGGAGCCACTTATGTTTAATAAATTAAAAATATGGAAGAAAGCAAATATCTCTTCTAATCTCCAAGAACGAATACTCAAAGTTCAAGAACAACAAATTCCTACTCATATTGCCATTATTATGGATGGAAATGGTCGGTGGGCTAAAAAGCGAGCCTTACCGAGAGTGGCTGGTCATCATGAAGGTATGAAGGTTGTTCGTAAAATAACGAGAATGGCTAATCAACTAGGGGTAAAGACGCTTACATTATATGCTTTTTCAACGGAGAATTGGAAACGGCCCAAAACAGAAGTAGAGTATTTAATGAAGCTTCCCGAGGAATTTTTGGGGAATTTTCTACCAGAATTAATCGAAGAAAATGTGAAAGTAGAAATGATTGGATATAAAGATGCGCTTCCTGCCCACACATTTCATGCGGTTAATAAGGCGATGGACAAGACGAAAGAAAATACAGGCTTAATCTTAAATTTTGCTTTGAATTATGGAAGTAGAGCGGAAATTATTGAGGCTGTTAAAGGTGTCGTAAATGATTGTAATAGTGGTATACTAAATCAAAATGAAATAAATGAAGATGTTTTTTCAAAACATTTAATGACAAGCGGTTTGTCTGATCCTGACCTTTTAATTCGCACGAGTGGTGAAATTCGCCTTAGTAACTTTATGCTTTGGCAACTGGCCTATACTGAATTTTGGTTTACAGATGTATTATGGCCTGATTTTGCAGAAGTCCATTTAATCGAAGCAATTGAAGCGTATCAGAATCGCCAACGTCGTTTTGGAGGAGTCTAATAAAGGTGTTGACATTTAAATGAAGCAAAGAATTATAACAGCCCTTATATTTGGGGCAATCTTAATCCCGTTAACAATTGTAGGAGGGATTCCATTTATTATCCTGACGTATTTATTTGCGTCAATTGCGGTTTATGAACTATTGAAAATGAGGAAACTAAAGATATTTTCCTTTTCTGGGATTATTTCATTAATCGTATTATGGATCTTTCTGCTTCCTTCAAAATATCAGTATATACTGGATGATCTAAATGTGACAAAAGTGGAAGTCGCTTTACTTGCTGTTTTGATTTTTTTGAGTTATACAGTTGCAACAAAGAATCGTTTTACGTTTGATGATGTTGCCTTTTCTATCATGTCCATTTTGTATATTGGTATGGGGTTCTATTATTTTATCGAAACAAGAGAAGTTGGTGGCCTTGTTTATATTTTTTATTCTTTATTTATTATATGGGCTACGGATTCTGGTGCTTATTTTATAGGACGTGCAATGGGGAAAAGAAAACTTTGGCCAGAAATCAGCCCGAATAAAACAATTGAAGGATCAGTAGGTGGAGTCGTCAGTGCTGTTATTGTTAGTATCTTCTTTGGTCTTTTTACAGCGATAGATGCAACGATTATAGGACTTGCATTTATGACTATTCTTCTCTCTGTTTTTGGACAAATTGGTGACCTTGTCGAGTCTGCTTTAAAACGGCATTACCAAGTAAAAGATTCCGGCAACATTCTTCCAGGTCATGGTGGGGTATTAGACAGGTTCGATAGCTTGCTGTTCGTCTGGCCATTAATCCATTTTTTACAATTATTATAAGAACTAAATCTCTTTACTTAGGTATTTATGGTTCAAATCATTAATATCTTAAAAAATAGTGGTGTTTTTTTGGTGGATTAGGAGTGGAAGCTTATAATGAAATATATTAGTTTATTAGGTGCAACCGGTTCGATTGGTACACAAACGGTAGATATTATCCTGAATCATAGGGAAGAGTTTTCGCTAGTTGCTATGTCAGTAGGGAGAAATATTGCCTTAGCTCGAAAAATAATGAGTGATTTGTCTCCAGAGCTTGTTTCAACGATAGAAAAGCAGGATGCAGATGTACTTCGAGCAGAGTTTCCTCACATTTCATTTGCATATGGAGATAGTGGATTAACAGAAGTTGCCGTACATGATAAAGCGACTATTTTAGTGAATGGGGTAATGGGAAGTGTTGGTTTACAGCCTACACTACATGCCATTGAAGCAAAGAAAACCATTGCACTTGCGAATAAAGAAACGCTTGTAACGGCTGGGCATCTTGTCATGGCTGCTGCAAAAAAACAAGATGTTACCATTCTTCCTGTTGATAGTGAACATTCAGCTATTTATCAGTCATTGCAAGGCGAAAACAAAAAAAATATTGAGAGAATTATTTTAACTGCTTCAGGTGGAAGCTTTCGTGAACGTACGAGAGGTGAACTACAAGGTGTTACGGTTGAAGAGGCACTTAATCATCCAAATTGGTCAATGGGAGCAAAAATTACCATTGACTCTGCATCCATGATGAACAAAGGTTTGGAAGTAATTGAGGCACATTGGCTTTTTGATTTACCTTATGAAAAAATTGACGTATTGCTTCATAAGGAGAGTGTTATTCATTCAATGGTTGAGTTTCATGATAGTAGTATCATTGCACAGCTTGGTAGTCCTGATATGAGAGTTCCGATCCAGTATGCTCTTACCTATCCAGACCGAATACCTCTTTCAAATGCGAACAAATTAAACTTGTCCGAGGTTGGAAAATTGCATTTTCAAGAGATGGATTTTGAACGTTTTCGTTGTTTGAAATTTGCCTATGAAGCTGGAAAGGCGGGAGGTTCCTATCCAACGGTATTAAACGCAGCAAACGAAGCTACCGTTGCCGCATTTTTAACTGGAAAAATTACTTTTTTACAAATTGAGGATTATGTCGAACAAGCCTTAAATCAGCATCGTATCATTGTGAATCCTAGTTTATCTGAAATTGAAGAAGTTGACCGTGAAACAAGGAATTTTGTTCAATCACTTTTTTGAATTGAAAGAGATTAGAGAGTCAAATAAATTGTGAATGATTATTACTTTAACTTTTTTGTAAAGGTGGTTATATATTGACGACAGTAATAGCCTTCATTATTATTTTTGGGGCACTTGTATTTTTTCATGAATTAGGTCATTTAATCTTTGCAAAACGAGCTGGTATCCTATGTCGTGAATTTGCGATTGGATTTGGACCAAAAGTTTTTTCTTTTATGAAAAATGAAACCGTCTATACGATCCGATTACTACCTATTGGTGGTTTCGTTAGAATGGCTGGAGAAGATCCTGAAATGGTTGAGATCAAGCCAGGTTATCGAATTGGACTTGTATTGAATAAGGAAGAAGAAGTACACAAGATTGTGTTGAATAATAAAGAAAAATTCCCTAATGCGATTGTCATGGAAGTAGAGTATGCTGATATTGAGCATAGCCTAATCGTAAAAGGGTATCTCGAGGGTGATAAGGAAGAAGTCCTACAAACGTATAAGGTTCTTCCAGATGCGGTCTTAGTCGAAGATGGAGTTGAAACACAAATTGCTCCTTATAATCGACAATTTGGATCAAAAACGCTTGGCCAAAGAACGATGGCTATATTTGCTGGTCCAATGATGAACTTTGTACTAGCCTTTTTTATCTTTATTATTATAGCTCTTCTTCAAGGAATTCCTTCGAATGATCCGATGCTTGGAAAGTTGACAGAGGATGGGGCTGCTTTTTCAGCAGGTTTAAAAGAAGGAGACATTGTGCAAGCCGTTGAAGGGGTTGAAATTTCTAGTTGGTCAGATGTGGTGGAAGTGATTCGGAAAAATCCGGAGAATGAACTAACCTTTTCAATTGAACGGGATGGGACTGACCTTGAAATTCCGGTTACTCCACGTGTAAATAAACTTGAAGATGGACAGACCATAGGGATTATCGGTGTATATAGCCCAACTGAAAAATCACCGTTAAAAGCGATTTCGTATGGAGCAACGGAAACCTATTTCTGGACAAAGGAAATATTCTCGGCCTTGGGCAAACTTGTAACGGGTCAATTTTCGATTGATGCATTATCAGGTCCAGTAGGAATTTATCAATCTACAGACATGGTTGCACAGTCAGGGATTTTTTACTTAATGAGATGGGCGGGAATGTTAAGCATAAACCTTGGCATCATGAATCTTCTTCCTATTCCTGCTTTGGATGGTGGAAGGCTACTATTCTTTGTTGTTGAGGCAATTCGAGGAAAGCCAATTGATCGTCAGAAAGAAGGCTTGATTCATTTTCTTGGTTTTGCTTTATTAATGCTTCTTATGCTTGTTGTAACATGGAATGATATTCAACGATTCTTTTTATAAAATCAAACCTATGTGGTGAGGGGCATACATGTAGCTCATCACCACACTTTTAATTAGCCAATAAAATATATAGAGGTGCCAATAAATGAAACAGAGTACGATGCTTATTCCTACATTAAGAGAAGTTCCTGCAGATGCGGAAATTAAGAGCCATCAATTATTATTGCGTGCTGGCTTTATGCGGCAAAATGCAAGTGGAGTTTATAGTTATTTACCATTAGCAAAACGTGTTCTTCAAAAAGTTGAACAAATTGTACGAGAGGAAATGGATAATGCAGGGTCTGTTGAACTTCTTATGCCTGCACTACAGCAAGCAGAGCTTTGGCAAGAGTCTGGTAGATGGTATACATATGGTCCTGAATTAATGCGATTACATGATCGAAATAACCGTGAATTTGCGTTAGGGGCTACCCATGAAGAAGTGATCACAAGCCTTGTTCGTGATGAAGTAAAGTCTTATAAACGATTACCGCTTTCTTTATATCAAATTCAAACAAAATTCCGTGACGAACAAAGACCACGTTTTGGTTTGTTACGAGGCAGAGAGTTTATTATGAAGGATGGGTATTCCTTCCACTCTTCATATGAAAGTTTAGATGAAGTATACGAGCAAATTTTCCAAGCATATTCAAATATATTTTCTCGTTGTGGGTTGAATTTTCGTGCGGTTATCGCAGATTCAGGAGAAATGGGTGGAAAAGATACACACGAATTTATGGTACTATCCGATGTCGGTGAAGATACAATCGCCTACTCCGATACGTCCACTTATGCAGCCAATATCGAAATGGCACCAGTAGTCACTCAATATGAAAGAATGACCGACTCATTAAAAGATATGGAAAAGGTATTAACCGAAAATCAAAAAACGATTCCTGATGTATCTAACTTTTTAAAAGTAACTGAGCAAGAGTGTATTAAATCTTTACTTTTTAAAGTAGATGAACAGTATGTTCTTGTACTTGTTCGTGGTGACCATGAAGTAAATGATATTAAACTTAAGAATCTCTTTCATGCAGGAACAGTTGAACTCGCGGAAGCGGAAGAAACGAAGAAAATAGTCGGTTGTTCAGTTGGTTCGGTTGGACCAGTTGCTATTTCAGGGATAGAAGTCATTGCTGATCATGCTGTAAAGGCGATTGTAAACGGAGTATGTGGTGCGAATGAAGAGGATTATCATTATATAAATATCAATCCTGAACGTGACTTTAGTGTTTCTCGATATGAAGATCTTCGTTTTATTCAAGAAGGAGATCCTTCACCAGATGGTCAAGGAAGCATATTGTTTGCTAAAGGAATTGAAGTAGGTCATGTATTCAAGCTTGGTACGCGATATAGTGAAGCAATGAATGCTGTTTACTTAGATGAAAATGGAAAGACAAAGCCATTTATTATGGGGTGTTATGGTATTGGTGTTTCTCGAACGATGGCGGCAGTTGCCGAACAGTTTAATGATGAAAAAGGATTGATTTGGCCTGTTAGTGTTTCCCCATTTGATGTTCATCTTGTTGCAGTAAACATGAAGGATGAACAACAATCAACATTAGCTAACAAACTTTATTCTGAACTTAAACAAAATCGTTTTACTGTGTTACTTGATGATCGAAAGGAACGTCCAGGTGTAAAGTTTGCTGATAGTGATTTAATTGGATTACCAATTAGAATTACCATTGGGAAAAAAGCATCTGATGGAATTGTAGAAGTAAAGATTCGCAAAACGGGTGAAATGTTTGAAATTCATACTAGTGATTTGCTTGAAAAAATCTCTGAACTTCTACCGTCACTATAAAAAATGAGGAAAAAGAGTTATCGCTTTTGTGGTAACTCTTTTTCTAATTCACCTGATTAAATACATTTAATGGAACTTCATCTTAATTGTTTGCTTGTATGTTATACTATTTTCTATGTGTGAAAGTTATTAGTTATGATAAATAGATAGACAGGAGGAGAGATACCTTAATGAGTGCTGACTCAGAAAAAATGGAGCGATTTCAGGTCTTACTCCAACAATTACAACTTACTGAAGATGCCATGGTTCCTTATTTTGCAAATGCCCAAATAGAAAAATTGGTCATTGAAAAGCAAGCAAGAAAGTGGCACTTTCACTTTTTATTCGAAAAAATTTTACCATACAATCTATTAAGTATATTTGTTAACCAGCTTGAAAGAAAATTCTCTCATATTGCTCAAACAGCTTATTCGATTAGAGTTCTAGACTCACAATTTACAGAACAATTAGTAGTTGAGTATTGGCAAAACTGCATTCAAGAAATAGATGGAATTTCTCCGCCACTTGCTAAGCTGTTACATGAACAGATTCCCAAGGTACAAGGAAATAAGATGTTGATTAAAGTACGAAATGATATGGAAGGTTTATCTATTAAACGAAAATATGCTACTATCATTACTGATGTTTATGAACAATTTGGATTTCCATCGCTTATGATTGAAACGGAAATAGTAGCTGAAGAATCCAATCAAGAGTATGAGCAATTTTTAAAAGCGAAACAAAAGGAAGATGAAGAAAGAGGCTTGCAAGCACTCGTCGAAATGCAGAAACGTGAAGAGAACGTGGCCGACGGTGTTGAAGATAGTGGTCCACTTATGGTTGGATTAACCATCCGTGATGACGCTGATTTTAGAAAACTGGAAGAAATCGTGGACGAAGAACGCCGAATTGTGGTTGAAGGCTATGTGTTTGCGGCTGAAACAAAAGAACTTCGAAGCGGTCGAACTTTATTAACCTTCAAAATTACTGATTATACAAGCTCGATCCTGATTAAAATGTTTTCTCGTGATAAAGAAGATGCTGCTCTCTTTGGTCGTGTTCAAAAGGGGATGTGGCTTAAAGTTCGGGGAAGTATACAAATGGATACCTTTGTTCGTGATCTTGTGATGATGGGGAATGATATTAATGAAGTAAAGGCTCCAAGTAGAAAAGATACCGCACCTGAAGATCAAAAACGGGTTGAACTGCATTTACACACACCGATGAGTCAAATGGATGCTGTCTCACCTGTAAGTGTGTTAGTGAGTCAAGCGAAAAAATGGGGACATAAAGCGATTGCTATTACCGATCATGCGGTTGCGCAGTCATTTCCAGAGGCTTTTAACGCAGGGAAAAAGAATGATATCAAAATTCTATATGGTGTGGAAGTCAATTTAGTAAATGATGGTGTCCCTATAGCTTATAACTCAGCACATCGGAAAATAGCAGATGATACATTTGTTGTGTTTGACGTTGAGACAACGGGGCTGTCAGCTGTATACGATACGATCATTGAACTTGCAGCTGTGAAAATTCAGGATGGAGAAATTATTGATCGTTTTGAATCGTTTGCCAATCCACATCACCCACTTTCAGCTACGATCATTAATCTAACCGGAATAACAGATGATCTCTTGCAAAATGCACCAGAAGTAGAAGCTGTTTTAAAAAGGTTTCATACTTGGGCAGAGGATGCTGTACTTGTTGCTCACAATGCCTCATTTGATATGGGATTTTTAAATATGGGTTATAAAAAGATTGGTTTAGAAAAGGCAACAAACCCCGTAATTGATACACTTGAATTAGGGCGCTTCTTGTATCCTGAAATGAAGAACCATCGCTTAAATACGCTAGCAAAAAAATTGGATGTTGAACTAACCCAACATCACCGTGCCATTTATGATGCGGAAGCGACAGGTTATTTGTTACTAAAAATGTTAAAACATGCAGGGGAAAAAGACATCGAGTTCCATGATCAATTAAATGATAATATGGGAAAAGGAAATGCTTATCAACGTTCAAGACCTTACCATTGCACGTTGTTGGCTCAAAATGATATTGGTTTAAAAAATCTATTTAAGTTAGTGTCTATTGCACATTTAAATTATTTTTATCGTGTACCAAGAATTCCGCGTTCACAATTAGAAAAATTCCGTGAAGGAATTATTGTTGGTTCTGCATGCGACAAAGGCGAAGTGTTTGAGGGAATGATGCAAAAAGGTCCGGAAGAAGCGGAAAAGGTCGCTGAATTCTATGACTATTTAGAAGTCCATCCGAAGGAAGTTTATCAGCATTTAATCGAATTAGAACTGATTCGGGATGAGAATGCGTTAGAGGAGATTATTGGGAATATTATAAAGCTTGGTGAGAAATTAAACCTTCCAGTTGTGGCAACAGGGAATGTTCATTATTTAAATCCAACTGACAAAATCCATCGAAAAATTCTTGTGAACTCTCAAGGAGGGGCAAATCCATTAAACCGCCACAAATTACCGGATGTTCATTTTAGAACAACGAATGAAATGCTTGATGCTTTCTCATTTCTTGGAAAAGAAAAGGCAAAAGAAATTGTCGTTGAAAATACGAATAAAATTGCTGATATGATCGACTTTATTAAACCAATTAAAGATGATTTATACACACCTAAAATTGAAGGTGCCGAAGATGAAATTCGCAATATGAGCTATAACATGGCAAAACAAATATATGGGGAACCCATTCCAGAGATTGTTGAAGCAAGGCTAGAAAAAGAATTAAAAAGTATTATAGGACATGGCTTTGCGGTTATTTATTTGATTTCACATAAATTGGTGAAAAAATCTCTTGATGATGGTTATCTGGTTGGGTCACGAGGGTCTGTCGGCTCATCCTTTGTCGCAACAATGACGGAAATTACCGAAGTCAATCCACTGCCACCACATTATGTTTGTCCAGAATGCAACCATTCAGAATTCTTTAATGACGGTTCAGTTGGCTCTGGTTTTGACCTACCGGATAAAGAGTGCCCTAACTGTGGTTCCGTTTATATAAAAGATGGTCAAGATATCCCCTTCGAAACATTCCTTGGCTTTAAAGGAGATAAGGTTCCCGATATTGATCTCAACTTTTCTGGGGAGTACCAGCCTCGTGCCCATAACTATACAAAAGTATTGTTTGGAGAAGATTACGTCTATCGAGCTGGAACAATTGGTACGGTAGCTGACAAAACAGCTTACGGATATGTAAAAGCCTATCAACAGGATAATAACCTCGAACTTCGAGGAGCTGAAATTGAACGTCTTGCTTCGGGCTGCACGGGAGTTAAGCGAACAACAGGTCAGCATCCAGGTGGGATTATTGTTATCCCAGATTATATGGATGTTTATGATTTTTCACCGATACAATTTCCAGCAGATGATAGAAATTCTGAATGGAAAACCACTCATTTTGATTTTCATTCCATTCATGACAATGTTCTGAAGCTTGACATTTTAGGGCATGATGATCCAACAGTGATCAGAATGCTTCAAGATTTAAGTGGTATTGATCCGAAAACAATTCCAACGGATGACCCAGAAGTCATGAAGATATATAGTAGCCCAGAATCACTAGGTGTGACAGCAGAACAGATTATGTGTAAAACGGGTACACTGGGAATTCCTGAATTTGGTACTCGTTTCGTAAGGCAGATGCTTGAAGATACAAAACCGACAACCTTTTCTGAACTTGTTCAAATATCTGGACTTTCGCATGGAACGGATGTGTGGCTTGGTAATGCTCAAGAACTAATCCATAATAATATCTGCACATTAAGTGAGGTTATTGGTTGTCGGGATGATATTATGGTGTATTTAATTTATCAGGGTCTTGAACCGTCACTTGCTTTCAAAATCATGGAATCTGTTCGGAAAGGGAAAGGACTGACAGAGGACATGGAATCTGAAATGCGCAAAAATGAGGTTCCAGAGTGGTACATCGATTCATGTAAAAAGATTAAATACATGTTCCCTAAGGCCCACGCTGCTGCCTATGTGTTGATGGGTGTTCGTGTTGCTTATTTCAAAGTACATCATCCAATCTTATATTACGCAGCTTATTTTACTGTACGTGCTGAAGATTTCGATGTGGAAGCAATGGTAAAAGGCTCTAATGCCATTAGAGCAAAAATTGATGAAATTAATGGAAAGGGTCTTGAGGCTTCTACGAAAGAGAAAAACTTGTTAACTGTTTTAGAACTGTGTCTTGAGATGTGTGAACGAGGCTTTTCATTTAAAAATGTTGATTTGTATCGCTCAAGTGCAAATGAATTTATCATTGATGGCAACTCCTTAATCCCACCATTTAATGCGATTCCTGGACTTGGCACAAACGCAGCTTTTAATATTGTAAAAGCACGTGAGGCAGGGGAATTTCTTTCAAAAGAAGATCTTCAGCAAAGAGGAAAGGTGTCAAAAACCATTTTAGAATTTTTGGATAGTCAAGGCTGCCTCGAATCACTACCCGATCAAAACCAGCTATCTCTTTTCTAAAATTTGTCGTGATGAACAAGCTGCTTCCGCTTTTCTTTGTTTGCATTAAATTTTTGGATATGGTATAGTTTTATTGGAAATACTAAGGATAACTTTGGTAAAGGAGAGTGGGGAAACCCACTCTTTCGTATTGTGTACACATTTATTTTTATCAAAAAGCAGATGATTGTATTGCTTTTAGAAACGGTCTTTTGTTTAAACAATACGGTCGATTTTTTGTAACTCCTGTGCTCCTAAACCATCTTTATACGCTAGTGTAAAGATGGTGAAAGCAATATACAGGAGTTTTCTACATTCATCTCTAATAATGGCGATAATGTGTAAAGGAGGGATACCGTGAGCAAAGTGATAGAAACGGTGGATCAATTAGTCACACCGATATTAGATGAAATGGGACTTGAACTTGTTGATATAGAATATGTAAAAGAAGGAAAAGACTGGTTTCTTCGTGTTTTTATTGATAAAGAAGCTGGCATCGATATTGAGGAATGTGGCATTGTTAGTGAGAGGCTAAGTGAGAAACTTGATGAGATTGATCCGATTTTACATAACTATTTTCTTGAGGTTTCTTCACCAGGAGCCGAACGTCCTCTTAAAAAGAATAAAGATTTTGAAAAAGCGATTGGGAAAAACGTATTTATTAAAACGTATGAGCCAATCAACGGTGAAAAGCAATTTGAAGGAACATTAACTTATTTTGATGGAATAACTGTCACGTTGGAAATCAAAATAAAAACAAGAAAAACTAGTGTAAACATTCCTTATGAAAAGATTGCAAACGCAAGACTAGCTGTTACATTTTCATAGTGAAAGTTTTACCGAAGATTAAGGGGGGGACCATTTTTATGAGCAGTGAATTACTAGATGCTCTTACTTTACTTGAAAAAGAAAAAGGCATTTCTCGCGATATTATTATAGAAGCGATTGAGGCAGCACTGATTTCAGCTTATCGTCGCAACTTTAATCAAGCTCAGAACGTTCGAATTGATATTAATTTGGGAGCAGGAACAATGCGTGTGTTTGCACGTAAAGAAGTAGTGGAGGAAGTGTTTGATCCGCGTCTTGAAATTTCACTTGAAGATGCTTGTAGAATTAATCCAAATTATCAAATCGAAGATGTTGTTGAGTTAGAAGTGACTCCAAAGGATTTTGGCCGTATTGCTGCCCAAACAGCTAAACAGGTCGTAACTCAGCGTGTGCGTGAAGCAGAACGTGGCATTATTTATTCTGAATTTATTGACCGCGAAGAAGATATCATGACCGGAATTGTTCAACGTCAAGACCCGAAATTTATTTATGTTAGTCTTGGAAAAATAGAAGCAATCCTCCCTAGCAATGAACAAATGCCAAATGAAAGATATAAGCCGCACGATCGAATCAAAGTGTTTTTGACAAAAGTTGAAAAAACAACAAAGGGCCCACAAATATTTGTTTCCCGGACACATCCTGGTCTATTGAAACGTTTATTTGAAATAGAAGTTCCAGAAATATATGACGGAACAGTTGAAATTAAGTCAGTAGCACGTGAAGCAGGAGACCGTTCCAAAATATCCGTTTACTCAGATAATGCTGAAGTGGATGCAGTTGGTTCTTGTGTCGGACCTAAAGGGTCGCGAGTACAGGCAATTGTAAACGAATTAAAAGGTGAAAAGATTGACATTGTTAAATGGTCTCAGGATCCAGTTGTGTTTGTTGCCAATGCATTAAGTCCTTCAAAAGTTCTTGATGTTATTGTTAATGAGGAAGAGAAAGCAACAACCGTTATCGTACCTGATTATCAATTGTCTTTGGCGATTGGTAAACGAGGACAAAATGCACGACTAGCAGCAAAGTTAACGGGGTGGAAAATTGATATCAAGTCTGAAACGGATGCACGTGAAGTTGGATTATATCCTCGTAAAGAAATGTTATTATCATTCGAAGAAGAAGATTCGGAAAATGATTTTGACTTCGAACTAAATGAAGAATTGAATGGTGATTTAAATAGTGAATTAAAGTAAAATTCAAGGAGGGATGAAGGTGAGCAATCGTAAGAAAATTCCTTTGCGTAAATGTGTCGTAACTGGTGAAATGAAACCCAAAAAAGAATTAGTTCGAATCGTTCGCTCCAAAGAAGGGGAAGTATCAGTTGATTTAACGGGTAAAAAATCAGGTCGAGGCGCATACCTCTCCTTGGATAAAGAAACAGTGTTAAACGCAAAAAAGAAAAATATATTAGACAATCATTTGCAAGTTTCTATTGATCATTCTATTTATGATGAGCTATTAGAGCTAGTCGAAAAGGAGAATCGATTTTCCTAATGAATGGACATCAATGGATATCATTGCTTGGGTTAGCCAATCGAGCGCGGAAAATTATTTCGGGTGAAGAGTTATCCGTGAAAGAAATAAGAAGCGGAAAAGCAAGACTCATTCTGTTATCAGCAGATGCATCTGCTAATACAGCTAAAAAAATAACAGATAAATGTAAATCTTATGGAGTACCTTTGAAAATCATTGAAAACCGTGAAATACTCGGACATGCGATTGGAAAAGAAGCTCGTGTGGTCGTAGCCATATTAGACCAGGGGTTTGCAAAAAAACTGATGACGCTGCTCGATTAATATCAGCGGGGGTGAAAGTATGAGTAAAGTACGCGTGTATGAATACGCAAAAAAATTAAATATTTCAAGTAAAGAAGTTATCACCAAATTAAAAGAAATGAATATAGAGGTTTCCAACCATATGACAACAATTGAAGATGATGCAGTGAAAAAGTTAGACGGTATTTTTCAAAAGAAAGATGCTAAGAAGCCGGAAAATAATCAAAAACAAGCACAAGCTACACCACAGCAGAATTCACAATCGAATAATGCTACGAATCAAAATTCCGGAAGCAGCAAGGGAACTGTTAAAACAGCACCCAAAAAACAAAGTCAAAATGCCCAATCAAATCAAAAGGGTGGCTTCAATCGTAATAAAGGTAAACAAAATAACTATAATCAAAACAAAAATAAAAATAATCAAAATAAAGGCAAGCAACAACCAGCTCAACCACAAGTTAAGAAGCAAAGAGAACTGCCAGAAAAAATTACGTTTAGCGAATCTTTAACTGTTGCAGAGCTAGGTAAAAAATTACACCGTGAGCCATCTGAAATTATCAAAAAATTGTTCTTACTTGGTGTAATGGCAACCATTAATCAAGAGTTAGATAAAGATGCGATTGAGTTAATTGCTGGTGAATATGGGGTTGAAGTGGAAGAGGAAATTAAAATTGACACAACTGACCTTGAAGTATATTTCACTGATGATGAGGGCGTAGAATTAATTGAAAGACCATCTGTTGTAACAATCATGGGTCACGTTGACCACGGAAAAACAACGACGCTTGATTCGATCCGGCATACGAAGGTGACAGCAGGAGAAGCAGGTGGTATTACTCAACATATTGGGGCATATCAAATCGAAGAAAACGGAAAAAAGATTACATTCTTAGATACACCTGGACATGCTGCTTTTACAACAATGCGGGCTAGAGGAGCAAAAATTACTGATATCACAATCCTTGTCGTTGCAGCAGATGATGGAGTAATGCCACAAACTGTTGAAGCAATTAACCATGCAAAAGCAGCTGAAGTTCCTATTATCGTTGCTGTAAATAAAATGGATAAAGTAGGAGCGAACCCTGATCGTGTGATGCAGGAATTAACTGAGCATGGTCTTGTTCCTGAAGCATGGGGTGGAGAAACCATATTTGTACCCATTTCTGCTTTAACAGGTGAAGGAATTGATTCCTTGCTAGAAATGATTCTTCTTGTTAGTGAAGTGGAAGAATACAAAGCAAATCCAAACCGTAAAGCTGTCGGAACGGTTATTGAAGCAAGACTTGATAAAGGCCGTGGATCTGTAGCTACGTTACTTGTCCAAAATGGAACATTAAAAATAGGTGATCCGATCGTTGTTGGTAATACATTTGGTCGTGTTCGTGCGATGGTAAATGATCTTGGTCGTCGTGTAAAAGAAGCTGGTCCATCTACACCAGTTGAAATTACTGGTTTAAACGAAGTTCCACAAGCTGGAGATCGTTTCGTTGTCTTTGATGATGAAAAGACGGCTCGCCACGTGGGAGAAGTGAGAGCTTCATCGGCCCTTCAAGCACAGCGTAGTGAGAAGACAAGAGTGAGCCTTGATAACTTATTTGAACATATGAAGCAAGGAGAAATGAAGGATTTAAATCTTATCATTAAAGCTGATGTTCAAGGTTCTGCGGAAGCAGTAGCTGCGTCTTTAAATAAACTTGATGTTGAGGGCGTAAATGTTAAAATTATTCATACTGCTGTAGGAGCGATAAATGAGTCTGATATTACGCTTGCCGCTGCTTCGAATGCGATTGTCATTGGATTTAACGTTCGCCCTGACAATAATGCAAAACGAGCTGCCGAAGCAGAAAAAGTTGATATCCGTTTACACCGCATCATTTATAAAGTAATTGAAGAGATAGAAGCCGCTATGAAAGGGATGCTTGATCCTGAATTTGAGGAAAAAATTATTGGTCAAGCAGAAGTTCGTCAAACCTTTAAAGTATCTAAAGTGGGTACCATTGCTGGTAGCTATGTAACAGATGGGAAAATTACACGTGATAGCGGGATTCGTTTAATCCGTGACGGCGTAGTGATTTTTGAAGGTGTGATTGATGATTTAAAACGATTTAAGGATGATGTTAAAGAAGTAAGCCAAGGCTACGAGTGCGGAATTACCATCAAAAACTATAATGACGTCAAAGAAAGTGATGTTATTGAAGCATATATTATGGAAGAAGTGGGACGTTAATGATAGTTGGCTTAGTAGCCTGCGAATGTATTATTTACGACGCGCATTCTTTAAAAGAAAAACGGGCAGTCTTGCAACGGGTGATGACACGTTTAAAGCAAAAATATAATGTATCGGTAGCAGAAGTAGACTTTCAAGATGCATGGCAAAGAAGTAAAATAGCCATTGTTGTAGTCGCTTCTGCCCGGGTACCAGCGGAAGTGGAGTTACAACATGCCCTTAAGTTTGTGGATTCATTTCCAGAATTGGAAAGAACGATCACCGATATAGAATGGCTTTAATGAATGAGGTGAGATTATGAGCGTGAGAGCAAATCGAGTTGGAGAACAAATGAAGAAAGAGCTCGGCGAAATTATCGGGCGCAAAATGAAAGATCCGCGTATTGGCTTTGTAACCGTAACAGATGTACAAGTGACGGGCGATTTACAACAGGCAACAGTCTATATTTCGGTCCTGGGCGATGAGAAACAGCGGGAAAACACGTTAATAGGACTAGCAAAAGCGAAGGGTTTTATCCGTTCAGAAATAGGACAAAGAATTCGTTTGCGCAAAACACCTGAAATTTTGTTCGAATTTGATGAATCGATTGATTATGGAAATAGAATTGATACTTTGCTTCATCAAATTCATCATGATGAAAACAGGTAAACCAATAGATGCAAAAAAATGGATAGACATGGGTCTATCCATTTTTTTCAGATAAGAAAGGATTTATAAAAAATGGAAGGAATTATCCCTCTTTTTAAGCCAAAAGGTATGACTTCACACGACTGTGTTTTTAAACTTCGGAAAATTTTAAAGATGAAAAGAATTGGACATACTGGAACACTTGACCCTGATGTAACAGGCGTGTTACCAATTTGTATTGGAAAAGCAACGAAAGTAGCCGAATACATAACCGATGCTGGAAAAGCGTATGAAGGAGAAGTTACTATAGGCTATTCTACATCTACCGAGGACGCTTCTGGAGAAATCATAGAACAAAAAAAGGTTGATCGTATGATTTTAAGAAGTGAACTCATACAAGTTTTTCAAGAATTAACAGGAATAATCACTCAGACACCTCCGATGTATTCAGCTGTAAAAGTAAATGGGAAACGACTTTATGAATATGCAAGACAAGGAATTGAAATTGAACGTCCTTCTCGGACGGTTAATATTTATTCTATAGAGCTGCTAGATGATCGTATTCAATTTTCAGGTGAGAATATTTCATTTCGTTTTCGTGTCTCATGTAGTAAAGGTACTTATATTCGTACTCTTGCCGTTATGATTGGAGAGGCCTTAGGTTACCCAGCGCATATGTCAGAGCTGTGCAGAATTAAAGCTGCTACTTTTTCTCTGTCGGACTGTGTTACGTTTGAAGAAATAGAAGCGAAAGTAGAAAATGGAACCGTAGCGGACATTCTTTACCCGCTTGAGGCAGCATTGGCCCATTTGCCGAAATATACGATAAATGATAAAATAGTAGAGAAAGTGAAGAATGGAGCTATTTTGCCTATACCTGATCTACTGAAAAATGAAAGTAACTTAATAGTTGTTGAAACGCAAGACGGACAAGCATTAGCCATTTATATTCATCATCCAGGTAAGCCGGGTATGATGAAACCGACGAAAGTACTAAGAACCTTAGTGTAAGCTATGCCGCTTCCCCACCTTAACAGGCAGTAATAGCCTATATGCATCATATACTTAGCCGAAATTGATGAAGACTAGGTAGGATATAACTGCCTCTTAAGGTCCGATAAGTGCAGCTAACTATCAGTGGGGGATGAAGTAAATCCCCCCACTGATGGAAGTTTTCTTTATAGAAAAGGTGAGATATAAAGTGGAAGTATATTATCTAGACCATCCGCATCAAATGCAGCTAGAAAACACTTCGCCATTAGCTATGGCATTGGGCTTTTTTGACGGTGTACATTTAGGACATCAAAAAGTAATTCTAGCAGCAAAAAAAGAAGCTGAACAAAGGGGATTTAAAAGTGCAGTCATGTCTTTTGATCCGCACCCTTCTGTCGTTCTAGGGAGGAGTGTTCAGCATGTAAAATACATTACTCCATTGAAAGAAAAGATTAGGTTAATAAGTAACTTGGGAATTGATTACTTTTTCATTATCCGCTTTACAGAAGAGTTTTCAAATCTTTTTCCACAAGAATTTGTTGACCATTATTTGATTGATTTGAATGTTAGACACGTTGTGGCCGGATTTGACTATTCATACGGTCGGATGGGGAAAGGAACAATGGAAACATTGCCCTTTCATTCGAGACAAAAATTTACCTTTTCTATTATTGAAAAGCTGAAATTTCATACTGAAAAAATTAGTTCTACAATCATTAGAAGATATATTCATGAAGGAGATATGGAGCAACTTCCAAACCTTCTTGGCCGTTTTTATACAACAAGTGGAACGGTTATTCATGGAGAGAAAAGAGGAAGAACAATTGGGTTTCCAACAGCAAATGTCGATCTTCATGATGATTATCTTCTACCACCAACAGGTGTTTACGCTGTTAAATTAACCATTTCCTCTACTAAGCAAACATATGAAGGGGTTTGTAATGTTGGTTATAAACCGACTTTTCATAAAGAAAAAGCTAATAAGCCCTCAGTTGAAGTGTTTATTTTTGACTTTGAACGTGAAATATATGGTGAACTAGTAACCGTTGAATGGCATAGGAGACTCAGGAGTGAACAAAAGTTTTCTGGAGTCAATGAACTGATTGCACAAATAGAAAAAGATAAGCAGAATGCCCATGATTACTTTGAAAAATACACGCCAGATACTTGCAATTTATCATAAAAAGATGTATTCTTAGTAACGTATCAAAAATGAACCTTTTCTTGGCAGAGCGACTCACCGACGCATGCTCAGTAACAGGGGATATGAAATTTAGGAGGTGAAGCAGGATGGCAATCACTCAAGAGCGTAAAAATGAATTAATTAATGAGTACAAAGTACACGAAACTGACACTGGTTCTCCAGAAGTTCAAATCGCTGTCCTTACAGAATCAATTAATACTTTGAATGAACATTTACGTACACACAAGAAAGATCATCACTCACGTCGTGGTCTTTTAAAGATGGTTGGTAAGCGTCGTAACCTTTTGACTTACTTACGTAATAAAGACGTTCAACGTTACCGTGTATTAATTAATAAACTTGGTTTACGTAGATAGTCGATGAAAAGCGGGAATTTTCCCGCTTTTTTATTAGCAAAAAATTTTTTTGCCATATAATGGGTAGAAATAACAACTAGGATTTAGAAAAGATTCAAGTTAAAATACATACGTTATTACATTTAATGAATGCAATTCGTGTTTCTATTGAAACAAATAGTGAGTACGCTTCATAAAAATAGCTTAAGTTTAAGAAAAATGGTACATAATATAAGTAACTATATTCTTATCATAAGCAAAAATGTTTGCTTTTATATATAGAATTAATATAAGCGGATCAATAAAAGGATTTCGCTATATCTTTAAAGAAAAATAGGTAGAGAGGAGTAAGAAATGAATGGGACAAGATAAGCATGTTTATTCAATAGATTGGGCTGGGCGTAAACTAACGGTGGAAATTGGGCAATTAGCCAAACAGGCCAATGGAGCTGTATTAGTTCGTTATGGCGATTCAGCTGTGTTAAGTACAGCAACAGCATCAAAGGAGCCAAAGAATCTCGATTTCTTTCCCTTAACAGTTAATTACGAAGAAAAATTATATGCGGTTGGTAAAATTCCAGGTGGCTTTATTAAAAGGGAGGGACGTCCAAGCGAAAGAGCGATTCTGGCTAGTCGCTTAATCGATAGACCTATTCGTCCTTTATTTGCTAATGGATTCCGTAATGAGGTTCAAGTTGTAAGTATGGTCATGAGCGTGGATCAAGATTGTTCCACTGAAATGGCTGCAATGTTTGGTTCTTCACTTGCACTAAGTGTTTCTGATATACCATTTGGAGGTCCTATTGCAGGTGTAACAGTAGGTCGTATTGACGGTCAGTTTATCATCAATCCAACAGTTGCACAAACAGAAAAAAGTGATATTCATTTAACTGTTGCTGGAACAAAGGATGCTATTAACATGGTTGAAGCGGGAGCGGAGGAAGTGCCCGAAGAAGTTATGCTTGAAGCGATTATGTTTGGTCATGAAGAAATTAAGCAATTAATTGCATTCCAAGAAAGTATTGTCGCTGAAGTAGGAAAAGAAAAAACAGAAATCGTTCTCTTTGAAATAGATCAAGAGTTAGAAACAGAAATACGTGCACTTTGTGAAACAGATATGATAAAAGCTATTCAAGTTCAAGAAAAACATGCTCGCGAAGAAGCAATTAAAGCAGTGAAAGACGGAGTACTGGGTAGATATGTAGAAGAAGAAGCGGAAGCAGACACTTTAAAACAAGTGAAACAAATATTAGACAAGCTTGTAAAAGGTGAAGTTCGTCGTCTTATTACAGAAGAAAAAGTTCGTCCTGATGGTCGAGGTGTTGATGAAATTCGTCCGTTATCTTCTGAAGTTAATCTATTACCTCGTACGCATGGTTCTGGTCTATTTACACGTGGACAAACTCAAGCCCTTAGTATTTGTACCTTAGGTGCTTTAGGGGATGTGCAAATTTTAGATGGCTTAGGACTTGAAGAGGAAAAACGTTTTATGCACCATTATAACTTCCCAAACTTTAGTGTCGGAGAAACAGGTCCAATGAGAGGTCCTGGTCGACGTGAAATAGGACATGGTGCTTTAGGTGAAAGAGCGTTAGAGCCAGTTATACCGAATGATAAGGATTTTCCATATACCATTCGTCTTGTCTCTGAAGTGTTAGAATCAAATGGATCTACTTCACAAGCGAGTATTTGTGCTAGCACATTAGCGATGATGGATGCAGGTGTTCCAATAAAAGCACCGGTTGCTGGTATTGCAATGGGACTTGTTAAATCAGGTGAGCATTATTCTATTTTAACTGATATCCAAGGGATGGAAGATCATCTTGGTGATATGGACTTTAAAGTGGCTGGAACAGCAAAGGGTGTTACAGCATTACAAATGGATATTAAAATTGAAGGATTATCACGTGAGATATTAGAAGAAGCTCTACAGCAAGCAAAAAAAGGACGGATGCAAATTCTGGATTCCATGTTAGCTACTATTGGAAATCCACGTGAACGTTTGTCTAAATTCGCTCCGAAAATATTAACGATGGCAATTAAACCAGATAAAATTCGTGATGTTATTGGACCGAGTGGAAAACATATTAACAAAATTATTGAGGAAACGGGCGTTAAAATCGATATAGAGCAAGATGGAACAGTCTTTATTTCCTCTATTAATGAAGAAATGAATCAGAAAGCCAAGCAAATTATTGAAGATATTGTTCGTGAAGTAGTAGTTGGACAGCTATATCTTGGAAAAGTGAAGCGAATTGAAAAATTCGGTGCATTTCTTGAAATTTTTAATGGGAAAGATGGACTTGTTCACATCTCGGAGCTAGCTGAAGAACGTGTTGGAAAAGTAGAAGATGTTGTTAAAATGGGCGATGAAATGCTCGTAAAGGTAATGGAAGTGGATAAGCAGGGACGAGTTAATTTATCTCGTAAAGCAGTTTTAAAAGAGCAACGTGAAAAGGAACAGAGTGCTCAGCAATAAAACCAGTTTTTAAAAGGATAAACATCGATCTCACTAGAGAAAACAGTTAGGGGTCTCCCTGGCTGTTTTTTAGCATAGAAGAAAACAATTCCAAAAACGGATTCTTGTTCGTTCTACCTTGTCCTTCTTTTTCATAATTTATATGGAGAGGGAGGCAGATTAATGAAAAAAATGCTGATTTTTGGATGTATTTTCTTGATCTCTTTTATAATGGTGAGTAATCCGTACAGTAATGAATTTATTAGTAGCATAAAAGGAGATACCATTGCAGTAGTAAAACAGCAGGATTCTCTTTATAATGAAATTGTTTTGAAAGCTGATGATTATAGTATTCCTGCTATCGATGCCAAAATTGATCCAATTTGGAAGGCTATTCCTGGTTATAATGGTTTGGAAGTCGATGTCGATTCATCTTATAAAAAAATGCAAGAAAGTGGAAAATTCAATATTGAAAAGCTTGTATACAAACAAATCAAACCAAAGATTCATTTAGATGATCTTCCGCCAGCAGCGATTTACAGGGGGCACCCGGATAAACCAATGGTAAGTTTTATCATAAATGTCGCTTGGGGAAATGAATATTTATCAGATATGTTAGCAACGTTAAAAAAACATCATGTATCTGCTACTTTTTTTCTTGAAGGAAGATGGGTGCAAAAGAATCCTGAATTGGCAGTCATGATAACCGATGCAGGTCATGAAGTTGGAAATCACTCTTTTACGCATCCTGATATGAAAAAAATTGGGGCGGCGAAAATACGGCAAGAGATTATGAAAACGAATGAAGTAATTAAAGCGACAACAGGTTCAAGTCCTAAGTGGTTTGCACCTCCAAGTGGAAGCTATCGAGATGAAGTCGTTAAAATAGCTACTGAAGAAAAAATGGGTACGATTATGTGGAGCGTTGATACGATCGATTGGCAAAAACCTTCCCCAGATGTGTTAATTAATCGGGTGATGAGTAAGATTCATAATGGTGCCATTATTCTTATGCATCCGACTGCTTCAACGGCCAATTCAATGGATCGATTAATTACCATGGTAAAGGGAAAAAACTTACAGATTGATACCGTTTCTGAGTTATTAAAAGAGGAAAGGTTGCTTGACTCATTACCAAATAATCAAACAAAAGTTAAAAATAGTTATTAAATAAATTTGCCTAAAAGTCAAGTTTTTGGAAAAAATATAAGTAATAGTATATACTTACTTCCCATAGAGATGAAAAGTTTTGAAAAAGCAACTTGGTTTAAGAACAGGAGGAGTTTATTTGATAAAGAAATATACATGCCAAAATGGTGTAAGAGTTGTACTTGAAAATATTCCAACCGTTCGTTCTGTAGCAATCGGTGTTTGGATCGATACCGGATCCCGTGATGAAACGCCTGTTAATAATGGGATTTCACATTTCTTAGAGCATATGTTTTTTAAAGGAACAAAAACAAGAAATGCAAGAGAGATTGCTGAATCATTTGATAGTATTGGTGGACAGGTAAACGCTTTTACATCAAAGGAATATACATGTTATTATGCGAAGGTACTTGATAATCATGCTCAGTTTGCATTAGAAGTTTTAGCTGATATGTTTTTTCATTCAACCTTTGTGGAAGAAGAATTGGTAAAAGAAAAAAATGTTGTGTATGAAGAAATTAAAATGTATGAAGATACGCCTGATGATATTGTTCATGACCTATTAAGTAAAGCAATATATGAAAATCATTCATTAGGATATCCTATTCTAGGGACAGAAGAAGTACTCTCTACGTTTACAGGTAATACGTTAAAAGAATACATGTATAATATGTATACACCTGAGAACGTAGTTATTTCAATTGCTGGAAATATTTCTGAATCATTTATTAAAGAAGTGGAAGCATTATTCGGGTCGTATGAGGGTGGAAAAAGAGAAGAGACTGAAGAAACACCTGTTTTTCATATGAATCAAGTTTCTCGTAAAAAAGAAACAGAGCAAGCACATTTGTGTCTTGGTTTTGAAGGCCTTCAAGTTGGACATGACGACATTTACAGTCTAATTTCTTTAAATAACATTTTAGGCGGCAGTATGAGCAGTCGCTTGTTTCAGGATGTAAGAGAACAAAAGGGTCTTGCTTATTCTGTTTTCTCCTATCATTCTGCGTTTGAAGACAGTGGTATTGTTACCATTTATGGTGGAACAGGAGCAAAGCAACTTAATTTGTTATTTGAAACCATTCAGGAAACACTTTCGATCTTAAAGAAAGATGGGATTACAGATAAAGAATTATCAAATAGCAAAGAACAACTAAAAGGAAGTTTAATGCTAAGCCTGGAGAGTACAAACAGCCGAATGAGTCGAAACGGAAAAAATGAATTATTGCTTGGACATCACCGTTCACTTGATGAAATTGTTGAGAAAATTGATTCTGTCTCGAAAGAAAATGTTAATCTTATGGCTAATAAGATTTTCACGGAAGAATATTCGATGTCATTAATCAGTCCTGAAGGTGAACTTCCGCGTAATAGCTAATATGAATATGAACAGTCTGTGTTTCACAGGCTGTTTTTTGTGTTTAATAAAGGGACCTCACTTCCAGTTTGAATTAGAAATCAACCTGTTTGATTTAGTGGAAATCAAACAGGTTGAGTATTCTAAATTAGCATAACATCTAGTATGAATAGAAGGAGGCTAACTGAGTAAGGGGGGGATAAAAATAGTGAGATTAAGTGAGTTAAGTGGGAAAGAGATCGTTGATATAAATCGAGCTGAACGTCTAGGTGTTTTAGGTCAAACTGATCTCGAAATTAATGAAAAGAACGGTCAAATTGAATCGCTGCTTATCCCTACTTTAAAGTGGTTTGGAATGAAAAGGCATGGTGGAGAGATCCGAGTTCAATGGAATCAAATAAAAAAGATTGGCAATGATATGATGATTATTGATATGGAGCAACAGGAAAATGAATAGACAAAAAAGAGTGGCTTTTGTCACTCTTTTTTTTATACAGCATAATACATAATAGATTCAACAAACCGTGTAATAAATAGTTAAGGGTATTTTTCGTTAGAATAGAGGAGTTATTTTTTAAAAATAAGGCAAGACGATACGATAAGACTTTAAGGTTTATTTAGGAAAGGAGAGCAGATGGAATGCGTCACCGATTAGCTCAATATGACATATGATGTTGAAGTAGTTCTTCACATACTTCTTGGAGAATGATGCAAAAGGTTATGTTAATGGATTAGGTTGATTAATCAATTTTGGGCTTTATATTGAGAAATAAGGCTCCCAAATACATGAGAATCATCAATAGACTTATTAACTCTAAGCCCTAATAAAAGAAGGTGAATCTTTCATGCTGACAGATATGCAAATTGCAATTATTGGCGGTGATGCAAGACAACTCGAAATCATTCGAAAATTAACAGAGCTGGATGCAAAGCTTTCTTTAATTGGCTTTGAACAGCTGGATCACGCCTTTACAGGTGCAACAAAGGAAAAAATAGAAGAGATTAATTTTTCACAGATAGATGCTATTATTTTGCCAGTCGCTGGCACAAGTCTTGATGGTCATGTTGATACCATTTTTTCAAACGAAAAAGTCGTTTTATTAGAAGAAATGTTACAGAAAACACCATCACATTGTATCGTTTTTTCTGGTATTGCTAATTCTTATTTAACAGGCATTACGGAAAGGGCCAATAGAGGACTTGTAAAATTGTTTAATAGGGATGACGTTGCTATCTATAATTCGATTCCTACAGTAGAAGGGACTATTATGATGGCGATTCAACATACGGATTTTACGATACACGGTTCGACTGTCACTGTTCTTGGATTAGGAAGGGTAGGGATGAGCGTAGCCAGAACGTTTCACTTACTTGGAGCGAAAGTGAAAGTAGGCGCACGAAAAACAGAGCATATCGCTCGAATTACTGAAATGGGTTTAACCCCGTTTCATTTAGATGAGATATCACATTGGGTGAAGGATACCGATATTTGCATAAACACAATCCCGCATCAAATTGTAACGGCAAGCGTGATTTCAAAGATGCCTGTTCATACGTTAATCATTGATCTTGCATCCAAGCCAGGTGGAACTGATTTTCGTTATGCAGAAAAAAGAGGTGTTAAAGCTCTTTTAGCTCCAAGTCTTCCAGGGATTGTAGCTCCAAAAACAGCAGGTAATATACTAGCAAACGTTCTGATCCAGCTATTGCAAGATGTATATGAGAATCGAAAGGAGATATAATTATGAGTTTAAATGGAAAACGTATTGGCTTTGGTTTAACTGGTTCCCATTGCACATATGATGCTGTTTTTCCAGAAATTGAAAAATTAGTCAATGCAGGTGCTGAAGTATTGCCTATCGTCACGTTTACGGTAAAAAATACTGAGACCCGTTTTGGTAAAGGTGAGGACTGGGTTAAAAGAATCGAGGACTTGACAGGACATAAAGTAATTGATTCTATTGTAAAGGCTGAACCATTAGGTCCCAAAATCCCTCTTGATTGTATGGTTATAGCTCCAATGACTGGAAACTCCATGAGTAAGTTTGCCAATGCATTAACGGATTCACCGGTATTGATGGCTGCAAAAGCAACTTTAAGAAATCTAAAACCAGTAGTTTTAGGGATCTCAACAAATGATGCCTTAGGATTAAATGGTATAAATTTAATGAGATTAATGGCAACAAAAAATATATATTTTATCCCGTATGGTCAAGACGATCCAATTAAGAAACCGAATTCAATGGTTGCCCGTATGACCATGCTATCTGAAACGATTGAAGAGGCCATAACGGGGAGACAGTTACAACCCATCATTGTCGAACGTTATAAAGATGAAAATTAGTTTTTCCTAGAAAAGTATATTTGTTTAATGATGGATTATGTTAAAATAAATGTTAATATAATAGAAAGATGGCGAAAGGTTTATTACCTCGCCTTCTTTTGTATGAAGAAAAGGGACTTAGGGAACTAAAACTTAGATTCCCACCCAATTTGCATAAATAAAGTAGAGTGTAGACAAATTGCGCTATATAATAAAGTATAGCTAGTTAGTCATATTTTTACCGTATTGGAAGGGGAGCAAAGAATGGAACAGAGAAAAGGATTCCACGTAGCAGTAGTCGGAGCAACAGGAGCAGTCGGGCAACAAATGATTAAAACATTGGAAAATAGACAATTTCCAATCTCACAATTAACCTTGTTATCTTCCGCTCGTTCAGCGGGTAAAAAAGTGCAAGTGAATGGAGCTGAATATACAGTTCAAGAAGCAAAACCGGAAAGTTTTAAAGGTGTGGATATTGCTTTATTTAGCGCTGGTGGAAGTATATCAAAAGAGTTAGCTCCACACGCGGTACAACACGGAGCTATCGTTGTAGATAATACGAGTGCTTACCGTATGGATGAAAATGTACCTCTCGTTGTACCTGAAGTGAACGAAAATGACCTTTTGAATCATAATGGAATTATTGCAAATCCAAACTGTTCAACCATTCAAATGGTTGTTGCCTTGGAGCCAATTCGTGAAAAATTCGGCCTTAATAAAGTAGTTGTTTCTACTTATCAGGCTGTCTCTGGTTCTGGAGCAGTAGCGGTTGAGGAATTGACAGAGCAATCAAAAGCAATCTTAAATAATGAAGCATTTGAGCCAACCATTCTACCGGTCAAAGGGGATAAAAAGCACTATCAAATTGCGTTTAATGCGATCCCACAAATCGATGTATTTCAAGATAATGGCTTTACCTATGAAGAAATGAAAATGATTAATGAAACGAAAAAAATTATGCATGATCCGGAATTAAGTGTAGCAGCTACTTGTGTTCGTATCCCAGTAGCAGTAGGTCATTCTGAATCAGTTTATATCGAAATCGGAAGTGAAAGTGTGACGGCACAGGATTTGAAAGATCTTTTAGTGAATGCTCAAGGTGTTGTTCTTCAAGACGATCCTGAAAACCAACTATACCCAATGCCAGCTGATTCTGTTGGTAAAAATGATGTGTTTGTTGGTCGTATTCGAAAAGATTTAGACGAAGAAAAGGGCTTCCATCTATGGGTTGTTTCTGACAACTTATTAAAAGGTGCGGCTTGGAATTCGGTTCAAATTGCAGAAAGTTTAATTAAACTTGGCTTAGTAAAATAAAATATTTTTATCTAGTCTACAATGAAAGGCTTTGCTTCATCACGAATAGATACAGATAGATACTTCTTTCGGACGAACTAGAACGAATCGTAATAATAGATATTGCTAACTATGGATCAAAATCATGATGAACAAAGGCAATATATTAAGAGTCCGTTCTATAATGGATTTTAGAGGTGTTACGATGAAAATAATCGTCCAAAAGTTCGGCGGAACATCGGTTCGTGATGAGAAAGGCCGCCAATATGCAAAAAAACATATTCGATCTGTGTTAGATGAAGGATTTAAAGTAGTTGTGGTTGTATCAGCTATGGGAAGAAAAGGTGATCCCTATGCAACAGATACACTACTCTCATTAGTAAAGGATTCAGCTAGCTTAATTAGTAATCGTGAGATGGACTTATTACTGTCATGTGGAGAAGTCATTTCGAGCATTGTTTTTACAAATCTGCTATTGCAAGAAGGTGTAAAGGCAACAGCAATGACAGGGGCACAAGCAGGCTTTCGTACAAATTATGATCATACGAATGCAAAAATTGTTGAGATGAAGTGTGAACGACTGATAAAAGCATTGGATGATTACGATGTAGTGGTTGTCGCCGGATTTCAGGGGATGGCAAGTAATGGAGATGTGACAACGATTGGTAGAGGGGGAAGCGATACATCAGCCGCAGCACTGGGTTCAGCTCTTCAGGCGGAGCGAATTGATATTTTTACTGATGTAGACGGTATTATGACAGCCGATCCACGTATCGCAGAAAATGCACGGTCTCTACCAGTTGTCACATATACTGAAGTTTGTAATATGGCTTATCAAGGGGCTAAAGTTATTCATCCACGTGCCGTTGAAATTGCTATGCAAGCCAAAGTGCCGATTCGAATTCGTTCAACGTATTCTGAGAATCCAGGTACGTTGGTCACATCGGTATCACGTCTTAGTCGTGGTAATGTGTTAAAAGAACGTGTAGTGACAGGAATCGCCCATTTGTCAAATATTACCCAAATTAAGGTGTTTGCTAAAAAAGATCAGTATGATTTACAGGCAGAAGTATTTAAAGCGATGGCTAATGAAAAAATTAGTGTCGATTTTATCAATATTTCTCCTAACCAGGTTGTCTATACGGTTATAGAAGGAATGGCCGATAGAGCAATTTCCATTCTTCGTAGTCTCGGACATGAGCCAGCGAGTGAACGTGATTGTGCAAAAGTATCTGTGGTTGGAGCAGGTATGGCGGGTGTTCCTGGAGTAACGTCTAAAATTGTTAGTGCATTGTCTGAAGAGGGGATAAGAATTCTTCAATCGGCTGATAGTCATACAACGATTTGGGTGCTTGTTAAGCAAGAAGACTTGTCTAATGCCATCAATTCTTTGCATAGTGCGTTTGAATTAGAAAAAGAACCATTTGAATTATGAAAGATCGGATTATTAAGTGATTAGAAGGAGTGGTCGTATGGTACGGTTTGGTCGAGTTTCTACGGCAATGGTAACCCCATTTGATAGTAAAGGCCATATCGATTTTCCAAAAACTGAGCAACTCATTAATTATTTAATAGACAATGGAACGGAATCCCTTGTTGTATCAGGAACAACTGGAGAATCACCTACATTGTCTAAAGAAGAAAAAATCGCTCTTTTTGAGCATGTTGTAAAAGTAGTAGATAAACGTATTCCAGTCATCGCAGGGACTGGAAGTTACAACACTTATGAATCAATTGAACTGACAAAGAAAGCTGAACAAATTGGTGTCGATGGAATCATGCTTGTTGCACCATACTATAATAAACCGAATCAAGAGGGACTTTACCAACATTTTAAAGCGGTTGCTGAATGCACTTCTTTACCGATTTTATTATATAATATTCCTGGTAGGTCGGTCGTGAATATTGAACCAGAAACGATTATTCGTCTCTCGGAAATCAGCAACATTGTTGCTGTAAAGGAAGCAAGCGGCAATTTAAATAATATGACCAAAATGATTGCCAACACTTCAGAGGAATTTGAGCTTTATACAGGGGATGATGGTCTAACACTTCCAGTGCTGGCGATTGGTGGAGCAGGTGTGATTTCTGTTGCATCACATGTGATTGGAAATGAAATGCAAGATTTGATTACTAAGTTTTTACAAGGTGATATAAATGGAGCATCTAAGCTTCATCAACAGCTTCTCCCAATTATGGAAGGTTTGTTTGCAGCACCTAATCCTGTGCCAGTTAAAACAGCTCTACAACTAAAAGGATTGGATGTTGGACCTGTCCGACTTCCGCTTGTCCCTTTAACAGAACGTGAACGAGCAGAGTTGATTCGTCTATTACAAGCAGAATAATAAAAAACCTCAGCGGTATCTTGAACTGCTGAGGTTTTTGTATTTGAAACTTCCCCGTCCAACTACCTCCACATTTAGTAGTTATCCAGCTACAGTTGCTTGGGACTCGAGAGCTTAAGCTTGTGGTCCCTAATCGAGCCACTTTCGCATTTTGGTATTGTCCAGCTAAAGTGGTTAGCTACTCGAGGTCATAAGCTGAGCAAGCCACTTTCGCATTTCATAGTTGTAAAGGTTTTCTGATTTCAAGTATAATGAGTATATCTGATCTCGGTCGGCGTATTACAACATAGGAGGAAGCTTGATTTGAAGAAAACAGAAAATAAGAGTATTAAGTTAGTAGCTGTTGGGGGAGTCGATGAAATCGGCAAAAATATGTACATTGTGGAAGTCGATGAAGACATATTTGTGATTGATGCCGGTTTAATGTTTCCGGAAAATGAAATGTTCGGAATTGATATGGTCATCCCTGATTTTAGCTATTTAATTCAAAATGAAAGTAGAGTAAAAGGGATCTTTTTAACACATGGTCATGAAGATCATATAGGGGCACTTTCTTATCTTCTTCGTGAGATAGATATTCCTATCTATGCTACAAAGTTAACAATTGCGTTTGCCCAAACAAAGATGAAAGAACAAGATTTTCAACAAAAAGCAAAATTTATTGAAGTTACATCGGATTCAGTGATTGAGTTTGACTCGGTTTCGGTTTCTTTTTTTAAAACCAATCACAGCATCCCTGGTTCGGTTGCCATTTGTATTCACACTTCAGACGGCGTAATTGTTCATACTGGTGATTTCAAGTTTGACCAATCTGCTAGCGACTTATACAAACCTGAAATAGGAAAGATGGCAAAAATTGGTGGAGAGGGTGTACTATGTTTATTGTCAGATAGTACAGATGCTGAAAAAACAGGTTATACCCCTTCAGAAGCTGTCGTTGCTCGGGAAATGAATGATGCATTTTATAATGCCAAGGGACGGATTATTGCTGCTTGTTTTGCATCTGATTTAAATCGTATTCAGCATATTTTTGATGCAGCCTATGAAAGTAGACGTAAGGTTGCGATTGTAGGGAAAAGTTTACAGCGTATTTTTGATATTGTGATTAAATTGGAATATTTGCATGTTCATGATGAAATTATTATTCCTGTTTCAGAAATTCAGAACCATCCCGATAATGAGATCGTTGTTTTAACAACAGGTCGCCAAGGTGAACCAATTGAAGCTTTACAAAAAATGGTGAAAAAAACGCATAAGTACGTAAATATTCAAAAAGGAGACACCGTTGTATTGGCTGTTTCTGTCATTCGAGGGAATGAGATTTTTATATCTAGAACAGTTGATATGTTATTCCGTGCCGGTGCTATTGTGTTAGGTGGAAAAAACGCTTACCATACATCCAGTCATGCAAGTCAAGAAGAATTAAAATTTATGATTAATATGATGACTCCAAAGTTCTTTATTCCGATTCATGGTGAATATAAAATGTTGAAAGCTCATGCAAAAGTTGCTAAGGATTGCGGCTTGACCGATGATCGTATATATATTCCTGAAAAAGGAGAAATAGTGGAGTTGAAAAATGACCGTATCCGTCCATCGGGGCGCATCTCTGCTGGAAATGTGCTGATTGATGGAAGTGGAATTGGTGATGTTGGAAATATTGTCTTAAGAGACCGTAAGCTATTATCACAGGATGGAATTCTTATTATTGTTGTCACATTAAATAAGAGAGAAAAGAAAATTTCTTCAGGTCCTGAGATTATTTCAAGAGGGTTCGTCTATGTTAGGGAATCAGAAAAGTTGCTTGAAGAGGCATCGAATCGAGTGCGTGATATTGTTGAGCAGAGTATTTCAAGAGACTCTTTTGATTGGTCAGTGATTAAACAGAACATGCGTGATTGTCTAAACCAATACCTATATGAGAAAACAAAACGGAGACCAATGATCCTACCAATCATTATGGAAGTGAGATAAAAGACAATTAGAAAAACCAATTGAATTTAAAACGGCCTATTCGTAAATACGAATAGGCCGTTTTAAATTTCATAGGAACTATATTTCTACAAAAGGTTCAATTATTTCATTTATAGTGTCAGAAATAGTTATAATAGAGAATATATAGTGACTATACTTTTGTTTTCCGGAGGTGAACAGGTGAATATATCGAAAGTAATCGAGAAATTGAATGGTAGGCAATCTTCTATTCTCGGATATGAAGAACTTCTTAAATATGCAGTACTTCTTCCTCTTATTGAAGTTGAAAATGAAACACATATTTTATTTGAAGTCAGGTCAATGAGTTTACGCAGGCAGCCTGGTGAAATATGTTTTCCAGGTGGTAAACTTGAACAAGCAGAAAGTCAAAAACAATGTGCCATACGTGAAACATCGGAAGAGCTAGGGATCGTTGAATCAGCTATAACAGATGTTATTCCACTAGATTTTATGTTAAATGCTTCTAGTAATATTATTTATCCCTTTGTTGGTAGGGTAATAAATCCTGAGAGGATAAATCCAAATAAGTCTGAAGTAGAGGAGATCTTTACGGTTCCTTTATCCTTTTTCCAAAGTACAAAGCCGAAGATCCATAAAATCTATTTTCAAATTGTGCCTGAAGAGGGATTTCCTTTTGAGTTGATTACTGGAGGGGAAAATTATAAATGGCAAACACGACATACGAATGAACATTTTTATCAGTATAACGGAAAGGTGATTTGGGGGTTAACAGCCAAAATATTGATCCACTTTTTATCTTTATTGGATAATGATTAATGCTAGAGCTCTCCATTTACACAACTTAAATAGCTAAAAAACCAAGTAAAGTTAAGTTTTCTATACTTAATTTCACTTGGTTTTTATGATGAAAATTACTTTTGTTCCGCATAGAGTAATAATGACGTTGTATGTGGGAAAAGAAAACGTTATCATAATTATTATAAATAGAAAATTTAGAATTTAGTGATTATTTCTAATGGAAACAAAAGTAATTTTGACAAACAGGGGAGGAATTATTAATGACGATTGAATTAAGTATGTTAGTACCATATGTTCCGAGTATGTGCCATGAGGATCAAACACCAGATTTTCAACAAAATATGGTCGAAGGAATGAAAGAGGCTGCTAAAGAAATTGAACAAATCAAACCTGATGCGATCGTTTTAGTTTCTTGTCACTAGCCATCAACTTTCACTCATTATGTTGACTGTCATCCAGTTCATAAAGGGCTTCTTACTGCAATGGAAGCACCAGAACTTATTAAAGATGTTCCTTATCATTATCCAGGTGATGAAGCATTAGCAAACAAATTAGTTCAAGCGGGTCAAGATGCTGGTATTCAAGTATTAGACGTACATGATCCACATTATGTTTGGGATTATGGTACTGTTGTGCCTTTACGTTATCTTGTTCCAAAAGAAGATATTCCAGTTATCAACTTGTCGGTTACATTAACAGCTAATCATGAGGAAACATATAAATGGGGTCAAGCGATTGCAGAGGTGTTACAAGAATCGGAAAAGAAGGTTATCTTTGTATCTAGTGGTGCATTAGCTCATAACTTAGTACGAGGAAGACATAACAAGCCGACTATTTCTGAACATGCTCTTGATAAACAATTTGTTGATTATGTGATGAATAAAAAATATCAATTTGCTTATGAGATGTTGCCACAGTACTCTAGTATGGCAAAAGTTGAATCAGGTGGTCGTCATTTGGCTATGCTATTTGGTATAGTTGATGAAGAGTGGGATCCTACGTATTTAGCAGATGGTCAATCCTCTGGAAGCTGGAATGCCCTTATTACGTTTAAAAAAGTTAAGGTTTCCAGCAGGAAAGAAAATAATGAAGAAGAATATGTAAATTAATATAAAAAATAGCTGTTTAAGAATACTAGTATTCTTAAACAGCTATTTTTTATTTACCCTCATAAAGAACATCTTAACTTTTTTGTTAGTTTATCTGCAGCATTGATTACTAATTTTGAAAGTGTTGGGACGCTACATGAATTAATTCTTGAAGTGGGTCCTGCTATGCTCATCGAAAACTCAACTTTTCCAGAAGGCGATTTCACGGGTGCCGCAATAGCAGAAACACCATTAAGAAATTCATCTTTGTTATAAGAATAACCTTGTTTTCGAATGATTGTCAGACGTTCCTTGAATTTTATTGGATCTGTAATCGTATTAGATGTGAGTGGGGGTAAACCAGCTTTGATGACTTTTTTTATTTGTTCTTCAGTTTGAAAAGCAAGCATGACTTGTCCTGTACTTGTGCAATGAGCAGGGTTTTTCTTTCCAACATGGGTAAGTAAATGCACATAGTTGGAGCATTCAAATTTTTGTAAGTAAACGGTTTTGTTATCCTCTAAAATTGAAAGATGAACTGTTTCTCCAGTGTCCTCGACAAGTTTTTCCAAGATTAATGGAGATTTCTCACAGATGTCATTAGAAGAAATCATGATATGTCCCATAGATAGTAATAAAGATCCCAAACGGAAGTTTTTCGACACCTGATCTCTAGTTAAAAAACCTTCATGTATTAAAGTATTAGTGAGCCTATAAATAGTGCTGGGTCCAACATCGAGTTTTTCGGCTAACTCACTTAATGTCAACTCAGGTTCATCCATTGTAAATAAATTTAATAATCTTAGAGCATTTGTCATTGAAGAAGCCCTTGTTACTTCATTCATTTCATTATTATCTCCTTTTCCATCTATTTATTAAATAAGGATTCCATATAACCTAATCGATAGGAAATTTCATTTCCTGTTTTGATAATCTCATCGATAAAGTAAGGGATAAATTCTTCATGAATCCGTTGTCTAGGTCCTGCAATGCTAACGGATGCAGTGACCTTACCTGTATAATCCTTAATTGGTGATGCAATGCTTACGACATCATCATGCATCTCATCAATACAAACACAATATTCATTTTGTTTAATAGTCGTTAACTCATCTAACAGTTGATCTGGATCAGTGACACTATTAGGTCCTCTTTTTGGTAATCCATTTTTGATCACTTGATCTATTATTTCTCTTGGTTGATACGCTAATAGTAATTTTCCAGAGCTTGAGCATGATGGAGGACGGTATTGGCCAACATGTGAAAGGAGTCTAACACGTTGTTTACATTCAACTTTAAGCAAATAAATGAGCTGAATGCCTTCCAACATGGAAATATGAGCTGATTCATCAATTTTACTTACGAGTGATTTTAATGGTTCGAATGCTTCCCGATGTATCTCCAAGTTAGACATGTTGACTCCTGCCAAACATAAAATGGATAAGCCTAGACGATATTTGCTACCAATCTTTTGTAAATAGCCTTCTTTAATGAGGTCACCGACTAATCGGCTGACAGTACTTTTTGGAAGCTGCAGCTCTCTTGAAATATCTGTTATCCCCCAAACGGGTCTGTCTTTTGAAAATACCTTTAAAAGAAGAAGTCCATTTTGAACAGATTGTAGTAGTGATTTATTTTGAGAAGTAGTCATCGTAATCACCTCTAATTTTTTTATTTATTCCATATAGAAGAAAAATATTATTTTATTCAGAATTTTCATATTGTACTATATAAAATATGAAAACGGTTCACTTAATGAATTATTATTAAAAATACAGATGGGGGTATAATATTATGCAAAGAAAAAGATTTAAGTTATTAATTATAGGTTTAATGGGGCTCATGTTGCTTATATTTACTGCGTGTTCAAATAGTACAGGTGGAGAGAGTGAAGCCGGTGGAGATGGAAAGTTAATAGAGTTTAAATTTGGTAGTATGGATGCACCTGATCATGTTCAGAATTCTGAAGCATTTGCTACATTCAGTGAAGATGTTCAGGAATTAACAGATGGTCGTGTATCATTTCAAATGTATACAGGTGGTGCTTTAGGCGGGCCGAAGGAAACACTTGATAATATTAAGACAGGAATTATGGATGTAGGTAGAGGAATACATGGTTATCATGCAGGTACATTTGAGGTTCAAAGCGTTATGAACTTACCGTTCTTAGCAGATGGAAATGGTGAAGAATTGAGTGTGGTTGTTCAAAAATTACATGATACTTTCCCGGAAATTCAAGAAGAGTATTCTGATGTTAAACTATTATGGGTTCATGCAGCTGATCCTTATGCCATTATTACAAAAGGAAAAGCAGTTAGAAGCTTTGAGGATGTAAAAGGATTGAAACTAAGAACACCATCTGCAGAAGGTGGGGAAATGATTGAATCTTGGGGTGCAACCCGAGTATCCATTCCAGCTCCAGAAATCTATGATGCTATGCAAAAAGGTGTAATTGATGGCGGAGTATTACCGATTGCAGCAATTAAGGATTTCAATTTAACAGATTTAGTGGATTATGTAACGATTGGAAACTTCAATACAAATTTATTCTATGTATCGATGAACAAAGATAGCTGGAACAAAATTTCTCCTGACGATCAAAAGTTAATTGAAGAAAAATATCTTGGTTTACCAATGGCGCAAAAAGCTGGACAAGCATTTGATGGTCAAAAAGAAAGAGCTGAAGAAGAAGCAAAAGCAGCAGGTACTGAATTTATTACGCTATCAGAAGATGAATTAACGAAGTTTAAAGATGTTTCTAAAGTTGTAACGGAAGATTGGTTATCAAAAATGGAGAAAAAGGGAATTGATGGACAAAAAATCTATGATGAAGCAGTAAAATTAATTGAAGGCAAGTAGTAGTAAACTGCGAGGTGAACTTAAATGAAACAAGAAATAGAACAAAGTATACCATTAGGAGCAAGTGTTCTCAATGGAGTATCTTTTTTTCAAAAACTAACGAATGGTTTAGAAAAGGGTACGAAAGTATTTAATAATGTATTGCATAAAATCTCAAGTGTTATTCTTTTCTTGTTGATGTTCTTAACAACAGCAGATGTAGTAGGAAGATATTTTTTTAACAACCCCATTACAGGGACTTATGAATTAACAGGTTTAGCTCTTGCGTTAATGATTTTCTTTAGTCTTGGATCTGGTCAGCTTGCAAAAGACCATATCGAGATTGACTTTTTAACGAACATGATGCCAAAGAAAGTTCAGGATGGATTATATGGAATCTCTTCATTCGTTTTATTCATCCTGATGTCTTTGACAACATGGCAATTGTTTGAATATGCAAAAAGATCTTTTCAGGGTGGAGAATTAAGTGGTGATCTAGGATTACCGTTATATATTTTTGCGACCAGTATTGGAGGTATATATTTAGGGGTTTTCACACCAAGTGAAGCAGGTGGAATTGGAGCAGTTGGAGCTTTTCTTCTTACCGTTATGACAAAACGTCTAAGCTTTAAAAAATTAATCTCTTCAATGGATGAAACACTACGATTAACGGTTATGTTATTTTTAATTTTAATTTTAATTGGTGCAGGCTTATTCGGTAAGTTTTTAGCACTAAGCCAGATTCCAATGTATTTAACAAATGTTGTTGGGACTTTAGATGTTTCACCATATCTAATTTTAGCATTGATTCTAGCGGTTTACTTCATCTTAGGGATGTTCCTTGAAGGAATTGCGATTATGACGTTAACATTACCAATCGTTTATCCATTAATTACTCAATTAGGGTTCGATGGTTTATGGTTTGGTATTATTATGATTATACTTATTAATATAGGAGTATTAACTCCGCCGCTTGGTTTAAGTGTTTATATTATTGGTGGTGTTGTGAAAGATGTACCGATCCAAAAGATCTTTAGAGGTGTTTTTCCTGCCATTTTTACAATGGTAGCGTTAACAATTATTCTTATTATATTCCCAGAAATTATTACATTTTTACCGAATATGATTAGGTAGATTGTATTTTACTAAGAAAAGCTCTCCGTTAAATGACTTAGTACATTTAACGGAGAGCTTTTTCTGTGTTGTTGGTTGGCTTACTTGAACAAACCTTTATGTACGTAGTAAAACATAAGCAGTGAAAGTAGGTCAACCGACATTTACATACTAGGTTGGGAGTAGATGCTTATGAAAGTTTTGTATGAAAAAACTGTCTGCATCTCATACTATCCATATCATACCTATGAAGGGAGTAAACAAGATGGATAAGGAGACGCTACGAAATGATAGTGGAAATGAGGATCAGGAACAGCCGAAAGAAGATCGTCCGTCGAGTTTAGTGGACAAAATCCAGCAGCTTGGGCAAACGAATGTACCACAGCTAGCACAGGATTCAAGAATTCATTGCTTAACAATTATTGGTCAAATTGAAGGTCATCTTCAGCTACCACCACAAAATAAAACGACGAAATATGAGCATATTATTCCGCAACTTGTTGCGATTGAACAAAATCCGAAAATTGAAGGGTTACTTGTTATTTTAAATACGGTAGGTGGCGATGTGGAAGCAGGGCTTGCCATTTCAGAAATGATCGCGTCTTTATCAAAACCGACCGTGTCGATTGTGTTAGGTGGTGGTCATTCGATTGGTGTTCCGATTGCTGTTTCATGTGATTACTCGTTTATTGCCGATACCGCAACGATGACGATACATCCGGTCCGTATAACAGGTCTTGTTATCAGCGTGCCGCAAACCTTTGAATATTTGGATAAAATGCAGGATCGTGTCGTCAGATTTGTGACAAATAATTCGAGAATCAGTGAAGAAAAATTTAAAGAACTAATGTTTGATAAAGGGAATTTATCGAGAGATATTGGTACAAATGTGATTGGAACAGATGCGGTGCAATCTGGTTTAATCGATGAAGTAGGTGGAATCGGCAAAGCCTTGAAGAAATTAAATGAATTAATTGATTTAAATAATGAAGCAAATGAGAGGCTTGTGCAATGATATTATATACGACTATGCCACAAGAACTTATTTTTCAGACAGATGAATCAGAGTTTAGCAAACAAACGATTATTCAATATGAAGGAATTCCTTTGCTTGTCGAAATGGATGATAATCATGATTACCGTGTGATCCAAGTGATGAGTAGTGATCCAAGTCATTACTTGGATGATCGATGTTATCCGGGGAATATCCTTTCGAACCGTAAATTTTGATAGGAAATAAGTGTGATATACTAGAGCAAAATGAATGGTAATAGAGGAAAAAATTCCAATTGGGTATACGTGTTCGCTTAATCTATATGATATAATAAAAATAATGAAAAAATATGAGCAGCCAAAAGGCTGCTCTCTTCTTTCATAAATTAAAAAATCAGTAAGGTGATACCATGGCTAAAAGAAAAAGGCGACAATCGAGAAATAAACGACAAATGAAACAAACCATTCAATTTGAATTAGTTGCTTTGATACTTATTACCCTTGCCATTATTTCAATAGCAGATCTAGGAACTGGCGGTCATACGATCGTATTGTTTTTTCGCTTTTTTTTCGGTGAATGGTATATACTTGGACCTATCGGCATGATTATATACGGCGGTTATTTAATGTGGAAACGACAAAGACCTTTTTTATTTCCAGTAAAATTAATTGGTATTTATACTATTATTGCCTCTATATTACTTTTAACTCATGTACGCCTTTTTGAACTTGCTTTTATTGAAAATCGAATTGAAAATCCAAGTGTGATTATTAATACGTGGGAATTTTATTGGATGGAAGTAAGTGGTCAACCAGATCTTAATGGTCTTGGAGGAGGAATGGCTGGAGCAATATTATTTTCCCTTTTCCATTTTTTATTTGATGTAGCAGGAACAAAATTTATTGCTCTTGTCCTAATTATGATCGGTTTTATTTTGTTAACAGGAAAAACATTAGGTGAACCGCTTGGGGGAATTTTCATCTCTATATGGAATTTCATGAAAAAACAATGGAATGGATTTATAGAAGATATGCAAAATTTGAAGCAGGAGCAACAAAAAAAGCGGGAAGAAAGACGGGATCAGAAACAAGAGGAAAAGGAAAGAAGAGCGTTAGAAAATCAAGAGACCAGCCCGGTGATCCATGTTGCTGGCCAAGAACTGGAGGAACCTATCAGACCAGAGCCTATTATATCAAGTTTTGCTGATCAAGCTTATCAAAAAAATGATGAATCTACCTCTAATGAACCTTCTTCTGAAGAAGAAGGTGAGGTAATAGGAGAGGAAGAAACACCTCCTATTACATTTACAGAAGTAATAGAAGTAGAAAATGTCGATTATAAACTACCACCGGTCGATCTATTAAAGCTACCTCGTCACACAGATCAAAGTGGTGAATATGCATTGATCCATGAGAATGCCGCAAAGCTTGAAAGAACATTTCAAAGCTTTGGAGTGAAGGCGACTGTCACACAAGTGCATCTAGGTCCAGCAGTTACAAAATATGAAGTACATCCTGATGCAGGCGTAAAGGTTAGTAAAATCGTTAGCTTAACGGACGATTTAGCTCTAGCCTTAGCTGCAAAAGATATTCGAATGGAAGCACCGATTCCAGGAAAGTCGGCAATCGGTATTGAAGTACCAAATTCAGAAGTAGCAATGGTTTCGTTACGAGAAGTACTTGAATCAAAGCAAAATGATAAACCAGATGCAAAGTTGATGATTGGATTGGGTCGTGATATAACGGGTGGAGCGGTTTTAGCTGAATTAAACAAAATGCCGCATATGCTCGTTGCGGGTGCAACAGGAAGTGGGAAAAGTGTTTGTATAAATGGAATCATTACAAGCATTTTGATGAGAGCCAAGCCTCATGAAGTGAAGTTGATGATGGTAGATCCGAAAATGGTTGAATTAAATGTGTACAATGGAATCCCACATTTGCTTGCACCTGTAGTAACAGATGCAAAAAAAGCGTCCCAAGCGTTAAAAAAAGTAGTTAGTGAAATGGAAAGAAGGTACGAACTTTTTTCCCATTCTGGTACAAGAAATATTGAGGGCTATAACGAGTATGTAAAGAGACATAATGCTGAAGAAGAAGGCCAGCAACCGTTATTGCCTTATATTGTTGTAATTGTAGATGAACTTGCAGACTTAATGATGGTGGCTTCATCGGATGTAGAAGATTCCATTACAAGGCTTGCTCAAATGGCACGTGCAGCTGGAATTCATTTAATTATTGCCACTCAGCGACCTTCCGTTGATGTTATAACGGGTGTTATTAAAGCGAATATTCCATCAAGGATTGCATTTGCTGTATCGTCTGCAGTAGATTCGAGGACTATCCTTGATATGGGTGGGGCAGAAAAGCTTCTAGGACGCGGAGATATGTTGTTTTTCCCGGTAGGTGCATCAAAGCCTGTTCGTGTTCAAGGTGCTTTTCTTTCTGATGACGAAGTGGAAGAGGTTGTTGATTTTGTCATTGATCAGCAGAAAGCTCAATATCAAGAAGATATGATCCCTGATGATATTCCGGAAACAAAAGCACAGGTGGAAGATGATCTTTATGGGGATGCGGTTGATTTAGTTCTTGAAATGCAAACTGCTTCTGTTTCGATGTTACAGCGCAGATTTCGAATTGGGTATACTAGAGCGGCAAGGTTAATTGATGAAATGGAAGCAAGGGGAATTGTTGGTCCATATGAAGGAAGTAAACCGCGTACTGTTTTGATGGGAAAACCATCCGAAGATATAAGTTCATAAAAAGGGTGCAGAGATCTGCACCCTTTTTATGATTGCTATACACCGCGTTTATTTCCCCATACTAAAGTATGCAATTGCGGAAGCACCTTTACATTCTTTAAATGATCATCATTCATGACTTTATCAATTAGCATCTCATATTTATGAAGTAGTTTATGAATCAGTTGTTGATCCTCTGCTGTTTTGCTATCATCATTTCCCACCTGTAAAAAGAAAGGAACAGTAGGGTAGCGTTCATGAATATTCTTGGCATACTGATAATCTTCATTATCAAATATGACCACTTTTAAAGAAACATGTTGTTGACTTTGTTTTTGTTCGAGGTTGTCTAAAATCATATCCAAAATTGAAAAATCCGTTTTCATTCCTGAACTTGGAGGTTTTGGTGAAATGGTCAGTTCATCAATATCGTAAAACCAATCTTGCCATCTACTCCCTTGTGTTTCTAAACAAATTGTGATTTGATTTTGTTTTAAAACTTCAATTAAACTACTTAAATTCTTAAGGAGGGCTGGATTCCCACCAGAAATGGTGACACAGGAAAATCCATTTCCGCCTAGTCTTTTTAACTCATCCCAAATCTGCACGGCGTCCATTTGCTTAATGTCATCTCTTCCAGTGCCATCCCAAGTAAAGGCAGAATCACACCAAGCACAAGAATAATCACACCCTGCTGTTCTGACAAACATGGTTTTTTGTCCAATAATCATTCCTTCGCCTTGAATCGTTGGTCCAAATATTTCTAAGATAGGAATACTACTCAATTTCCATCCACTCCCGTCTTGCTTCTGCATAGGAGGTAGGTGTTTCGTAGAGACGAACGAACTCAACTCTTGCCCCTGAATAGTCTTGCTTTCGATCTTCTTTCTGAAGAGCATCATGCATTTTCTCATATATCCAAACGACTATGTTTTCAGCTGTCGTATTCATAGGAGGTAATGTCTCGTTCAAATATCGATGATCTAAAAAAAGTTCAATTTCTGATTTCCATATTTCTTTTATATCACCAAAATCAATCATGATTCCTCGATCATCTACAAACCCACTTATACCGAAAATGACCTTATACGTATGCCCATGTAAATTCTTGCATTTTCCTTCATAGCAATGGAGGTGGTGGGCCGCATCAAATGTGAATTCCTTGCTCACAAGAACTCGTTTAGCATGATATTTTAATTGTTGTTTTTGAATGTCTTCATCTATTTTTTGTAATTTATCAACAATGCGAAACCCATACATAATTATAGCTCCTTTTTCTCGGCTAAATATTCATCAAGTCCGTTTTTTCTAAGTTTGCAGGAAGGGCATTCTCCGCAGCCATCCGCAATAATACCGTTGTAGCAGGTTAATGTTTTTTCACGTACGAAATTGAAGGCACCTAAATCATCAGCCATTTTCCAAGTTTCCGTTTTGTTTAGCCACATTAATGGTGTGTGAATAACAAAAGAATAATCCATTGATAGATTCAAGGTAACGTTTAAGGATTTAATGAATGCATCTCTGCAGTCAGGATACCCGCTAAAATCTGTTTCGCATACTCCAGTAATGATATGTTTGGCACCTATTTGTCTAGCTAAAACACCTGAAAATGATAAAAACAACAAATTTCTCCCAGGAACAAAGGTAGAGGGTAATTCACCATCTACTCCATCTTTTACTTCTATATCATCCCTTGTTAAAGCATTAGGAGCTAATTGATTTAATAGACTCATATCTAGAATATGATGTTTAATACCAAGTTCAGAAGTAATATTTTTGGCACAATCTATTTCAGATTTATGTCTTTGGTTGTAATCAAATGTGACAGCTTCTATTTCTGCAAATTTTTCCATTGCCCAAAATAAACAGGTTGTGCTATCTTGTCCGCCACTAAAAACAACAACAGCTTTATCTTTTTTCATTTTTATGCTCCTTTTAGAAAAATAATCCATTTTAAAAGTGTCAAATAGTCTAGTGTTTTTTATCGATTATCAATCTTTTCCGGGTATAAGTCATGGTTCATTAAACGATAGTCCGCCATTTTTTCAAACTTTGTCCCAGGTTTTCCGTAATTGCAGTAAGGATCAATGGATATTCCACCTCTTGGCGTGAATTTTCCCCAAACTTCTATATATCTTGGATCCATTAACTCAATTAAATCGTTCATAATGATGTTCATGCAATCTTCATGAAAGTCACCATGATTTCTAAAGCTGAATAAATAAAGCTTTAAGGATTTGCTTTCTACCATTTTAATATCGGGAATATAACTAATATATATTGTAGCAAAGTCGGGTTGGCCTGTTATTGGACAAAGACTTGTAAATTCTGGGCAATTGAATTTCACAAAATAATCGCGATTCGGATGCTTGTTATCGAATGATTCTAAAATGTGTGGAGTATATTCAAATGTATACTTTGTTCCTTGATTTCCTAATAATGTAACACCATCTAATTCTTTATCTTTTCTTCCAGGCATAAAAATAAGCCTCCCTTATATGTTCAGTATCATATAAAAAAGCCCATAGCATGAAAAAATAACTTTGAAAAAAATAAAACCATATCCGCAGTTGGATATGGTTGATTGGAGTCATCAAAGCCATAGTTTTTTATAGAGGGTATCTGCTATGAACCTCTTCGATGAAATAATTGAATAGTAATATATAAAAACCATTATAACTATAGTTAATGTTGAGCTAATTGTCAATAGACTGATGGTCTCTCGCTCAAAAAACTTGAATGAAAGAATTCATGAAAGGTATAGTATAAGAAGAATATGTTGGGTTATAAAGGAGATTATAGAAAATAACCGGCTTAGTAGTTACATATGTATAGATAAGCGGATTATAGAGGAGGAAAGCTGCATGGGTGTTTTTTCGGAAAATATGATTGATTTAAAAGGGGTCAAGCTGCATGTTATCCCCACTGAGAAATACAAAACCAATACGATCGTATTCAAAATGAAATCTCCTTTGAACAGGGAAGATGTAACAAAACGAGCGTTACTTCCCCATGTTTTACAAAGTAATTCAAAAAAGTTTCCAACAACAGCAAAGTTAAGGTCTTATTTAGATGAATTGTATGGTGCACTGTTTTATGTGGATTTGGCAAAAAAAGGTGAATACCACGTTATTAGTTTCACGATCGAGATTGCAAATGAGAAATTTTTATCTGATCCAACTCCATTACTGAAAAAGGCATTTGAATTTTTAACAGAAGTATTGACGCATCCAAATATAGACGAAATGGCCTTTGATCAATCGACAGTTGATCAGGAAAAACGTTCCTTAAAGCAACGGATTCAATCGGTCTATGACGATAAAATGAAATATTCCAATGTCCGACTCATCGAGGAAATGTGTAAAGAAGAACCCTATGCCATGTATGTTCATGGAAACCTGGAGGATGTTGATACCATCACTGCCAATAGCTTATATGAATATTACGAACGCGCTTTAGCAGAAGATGAACTCGATTTATATGTTGTTGGGGATGTCGATAGTAAAGAAGTGACCAACATTGCCAGTGGTTTATTAAACTTTGCTCAGCGGACGCCGAAAACATTCGATAGAAGAGTGGTGAATAAAAAGGCAGACGTTCAAGAGATCATAGAAACACAAGATGTTAAGCAAGGAAAGTTAAATATTGGCTATCGTACAAATGTGTATTATGGTGATGCCGACTATTATGCATTACAAGTATTCAATGGAATATTTGGTGGTTTTTCCCATTCGAAGCTATTTATTAATGTGCGTGAAAAGGCTAGTCTCGCGTACTATGTCGCTAGTCGTCTCGAAAGTCATAAAGGTTTAATGCTTGTGATGTCTGGCATTGATAATAAAAACTATGAGCAAGCAGTTTCCATTATTAAAGAGCAAATGAAGGCGATGATTGCGGGTGATTTCTCTGAAGAAGAAGTTAGCCAAACAAAAGCGGTGATTAAGAATCAACTATTAGAAACGATTGATAGTGCAAGAGGGATGGTTGAAATACTCTATCATAATGTGATCGCAGATGAGGAGGTTTCCCTTGATCATTGGATTTCCGAAACAGATTCTGTAACGAAAGATGAAATTATTAAAGTGGCAGCCAAGCTTGAATTAGACACTATCTATTTTTTAACTGAGGGGGATCAACAATAGGATGGAAAAAATTGAATTTAATCAACTCCAAGAGGAGCTTTATCATGAAAAGCTTGATAATGGGTTAGACGTGTATATCCTTCCGAAAAAAGGCTTTAATAAAACGTTTGCGACGTTCACAACGAAATATGGTTCGATTGATAATCATTTTGTTCCCCTTAGCAAAGAAGAATTTCTAAAAGTACCGGATGGAATTGCCCACTTTTTGGAACATAAGCTTTTTGAAAAAGAAGATGGCGATGTGTTCCAACAATTTAGTAAACAAGGAGCTTCAGCTAATGCTTTCACATCCTTTACCCGGACGGCTTATTTATTTTCAAGTACATCGAATGTTGAACAAAATCTTGAAACCTTAATGGACTTTGTTCAAGAACCTTATTTTAGTGAAAAAACCGTTGAAAAAGAAAAAGGAATTATTGGTCAAGAAATTACGATGTATGAAGATAATCCAGATTGGCGGCTTTATTATGGTGTGATTCAAAATATGTATCTTAATCACCCAGTCAAAATAGATATAGCTGGTACAGTTGAGTCTATTTCTCATATCACCAAAGATTTACTTTATGAATGTTATGGAACTTTTTATCATCCAAGTAATATGCTTTTGTTTGTTGTGGGACCGGTAGATGCCGATAAAATGATGAAACAAATTAAAGAGAATCAAAACAAGAAGAGTTTTGATCCTGTATCAGATATTAAGCGTCAGTTTGAAGAAGAACCTATCCAAGTTGCTGAAAAAAAGCAAGTACTTCAAATGAATATACAAACCTCAAAATGTCTTGTAGGAATTAAAGCGAAGGAAGCCGACCAAACTGGAGCGGAAATGTTGAAATATGAGTTAACCTTGAATATGATTTTGGATATTTTGTTTGGCAAAAGCTCGGATAATTATCATGAGCTATATTCAGCAGGATTAATTGATGATTCGTTTTCTTACGATTACAGCCATGAAAAAGGCTTTGGTTTTGCGATGATTGGTGGGGACACAAATGATCCGGACCGTTTAGCTGAGACATTGGAAAAGATGCTGTTAGCGGCTAAAAAAGGAGATGTCCTCACCACTGAAAGTTTAGAACGGACGAAAAAGAAAAAAATTGGTACTTTTTTACGTGCTATTAATTCACCAGAATATATTGCAAACCAGTTTACCCGTTATGCTTTTAATAAAATGAATTTATTTGATGTCGTACCAATATTGGAAAGTATTACCGTTGATGATGTAAAATCAGCAGCAACAGATTTTATAGCTGAAGATAGATTCACCGTATGCCAAGTAGTACCTAACAAATAAATGCCGACTTTGTCGGCGTTTTTTTGTTAGAGGTAATCATGATTCAGGATTAGGAATGAATACGTTTCCTAGGTAATTGATCAGGTGTAAGTGAAAAATGATACAATATTCTTAGTGAATGGGATCATTTAGATAAGGAAGTGAAATCTTTGAATAAATTTGCCTTAATCACTGGAGCGAGTGGCGGAATTGGTCGTTCTCTTGCTTTGAAACTGGCTAGTGAGGGCTATTCATTATACCTACATTACAATCAAAATCAATCGTCTATCATGGAGTTGCTTGATAAATTAACAAACTTTAATGGGGAATATATTCCAATCCAAGCGGATTTGACAAAGCCAGATGGATATAAGAAACTAGCGGATAATATTTTTTCCATTGATACAATCATTCATAATAGTGGAATGAGTCATTATGGATTATTTGTCGACACTGACAAAGAAACACTTGAAAAAATGACGATGCTTCATATTACTTCCCCCATTTTGTTGACGAAAGAGCTTCTTCCTAAAATGATTAGGCAGCAGCATGGCAATATTGTACTCATCACCTCGATTTGGGGACAAACAGGCGCAGCTTGTGAAGTGGTCTATTCAACGGTAAAAGGGGCACAAATATCATTTGTGAAATCGTTGAGTAAGGAGTTGGCTCTAAACGGTATTCGTGTGAATGGAATTGCTCCCGGGGCAGTAAATACTTCTATGATGGATAATTTTACAGAAGAGGAACTGGATATGATTAAAGGAGACATTCCGATGGGGAGACTAGCAGAACCAAGTGATATCGCAGAAAGTGTATTTTTTTTGCTTTCCGAAAAAGCGAGCTATATAACTGGACAGATAGTAAGCGTAAATGGTGGTTGGTACACATGAAAAGTATCATTAAATAAAAATGTATATTTTTAATCTCCATTAAGCAAAATAACAAGGTAATTATTAATAGGAGGTTAAAAAAATGTCTGTTTTAGAGAATTGGCAACAATGGAAAGACTTTTTAGGTGATCGTTTAGATCAAGCTCAAAATCAAGGGGTGTCAAAACAAACAATTGATGACCTTGCGTATCAAGTTGGTGACTATTTAGCCAAACAGGTGGATCCAAAGAATGAACAGGAACGAGTGATTGCTGATTTGTGGTCTGTCGCAACTCCAGAAGAACAACATGCCATTGCAAATATAATGGTCAGACTTGTTGAAAATAACGGCACTAATCAGCCATCATAAAGAAAAAATGGTCTAATTTTTATATCGTTAAGAGAGGATAAGCTGTTCACAGGATGAGCAACAATCCTCTCTTTTTTATTGAGGATTGGATTAGTATCGTTCAAATAAAGTACGTGAATAGGGGAATCATAAAAAAAGATAAGAGATAAATTTGAATGGGTTTTATGGGGGTTTTTTCTAATAGAACCGTTTTTTTCTTTCATCTTTCAAAAAAATCAGCTATGATTAGGAAGGATCTTAAAAAAGAAAGGAAATAGTTGATTTTTGATGATTTTGTTTTTCCTTTTATCAATGAACTTCCTCATTGTTTGAACATCTTTTTCAAAAAAAGGTAATGCTTCAGTTTGTAGTAGGGGGTGGTATGGATGGAGAAACAAGAGTGGTATTTAGAATATGAAATCGAATCAAATAGACCAGGTCTATTAGGGGATATCTCTTCTTTATTAGGAATGATGTCAATCAACATTGTTACGATTAATGGAGTAGAAGAAGGTCGACGTGGTTTATTAATACTAGCGAAAGACGATAAACAAATTGAAAGATTAGAGTCAATTTTACATACTATGGATACAATAAAGCTAATAAAGTTGAGAAAATCCAAGTTGCTCGATCGACTTGCAGTAAGACATGGGCGATATATACAAAGAGATGCCGATGATAAAAAAACATTTCGTTTTGTTCGAGATGATCTCGGGATTCTTGTTGATTTTATGGCAGAGATATTTAAGCAGAAAGGCCATAAGTTAATTGGGATTAGAGGAATGCCTAGGGTTGGAAAAACGGAGTCGGTTGTCGCATCTAGTGTGTGTGCGAACAAGCGATGGCTATTTGTTTCGTCTACTTTATTAAAGCAAACAATTCGAAATCAACTGATTGAAGATGAATATAATGCGGGTAATTTATTCATTATTGATGGGATTGTGTCAACTAGAAGGGCAAATGAACGACACTGGCAATTGATTCGTGAAATTATGAGATTATCGGCCGTAAAAGTGGTTGAGCATCCAGATATTTTTGTGCAAAATACGGAATATACACTGGATGATTTTGATTATATCATCGAGCTTCGAAACGATCCCGATGAAGAAATCACATATGATATTATGGAAAAAAATAATTTGTTCTCCACCGCGGAATTTGGTGAGTTTGACTTTTAGGTAGTTGGAAGGTGTTACAATTGACAGAATTAGGTAATCGTTTAAAGGAAGCACGACTAGCAAAAGGACTGAGCTTAGATGATTTACAGAAGGTTACAAAAATTCAAAAACGTTATTTGATTGGTATTGAAGAAGGAAATTACAGTTTAATGCCGGGGAAATTTTATATTCGTGCCTTTATTAAGCAATATGCAGAGGCTGTTGAACTTGAACCAGAGGAGTTATTTGAGGAATTTAAAAGTGAAATTCCAACGATATTAAATGATGATATTCCTGAGCAACTCTCCCGTGTTAAAACAAGAAAATCGATTTCTAATAATAGTTCGAAAATACTTGACTTATTACCTAAGCTTCTTATTACGGTCTTTATTATTGGAATATTTGTTTTTGCTTGGTGGTTTATTGCACAAAAATATTCAGGAAATACAGTTGATGATTCGACCTCAAAAGAAAGTAAGCAGGATGTTACATATGAGGAGTCAGCCGATCTTACAACTGAAAATGAGGAAGAACAACCAGAAGAAAATAATCCTAATGAGAAGCAAGTGAAAGAAAAAGATGAAAATGATGATCCAACGGAAGAACCAGTTAAACTCATTCAGGAATTAACGGTAACCGAAACAAATCGAGAAAAGTCTACTTATGAACTGAAAAATGCTGATAAGTTTGAGGTGAAGGTTGTTTCTACTGGGGAAACTTGGGTAAGCATCAAAAATGGTAAAGGAGATTCCTTTTTTGAAAAAATGTTGGAAAAGGATGGAGTGGAAAGTAAGACCGTTGATATGACAGGAGAAACAGAGGTCATCATTGTCGCGGGAAGGTCATCAGAAACAGAAATTTTTGTGAATGATGAAAAGCTTGAATATGCTGTTTCCCCTACAGAGGAAGTACTTCAAACGATTACAATTCGCAATCTAAAAACGAGTGAATAGTCATCATGGTAAATAGATGACTATTTTTCTCATAGTATCAAAGGAGCCATCATTTTTTGATGGCTGTTCAAATTCCTGGAGGTAAATCATGAATCTACCAAATAAAATAACAATTTCACGTATTTTTTTAATTCCTATTTTTCTTATTATTATGCTTGTTCCTTTTTCATGGGGAGAGCTGTCTTTATTGGGAGTATCTATGCCTGTCACTCATTTCGTCGGTGCTTTGATATTTATTTTGGCATCTACAACAGATTGGGTTGACGGTTATTATGCACGAAAATACAATATGGTAACCAATATGGGAAAATTTCTTGATCCATTGGCTGATAAGCTTCTCGTATCGGCTGCACTTATTGTACTTGTTGAACTTCAAATAGCTCCGTCATGGATGGTTATCGTTATTATTAGTCGAGAATTTGCTGTTACAGGGTTACGTCTTGTATTAGCAGGAGCAGGAGAAGTAGTCGCAGCTAATATGCTCGGTAAAATCAAAACTTGGGCACAAATCGTTGCTATCTCTGCCTTATTATTACATAATATCCTATTCGAAATGATTTCTTTCCCTTTTGATATGATTGCCCTATGGGTAGCTTTATTCTTTACCGTGTGGTCAGGATTAGATTATTTTATAAAAAATAAACAACCTTTCCTCAACTCGAAGTGAAACGAAAAGCGGAAGGGCCTGACCTCGAGCGGCTAGGCTCTGTAGCTGGACAAAACGAAAAGAGGGATATATTTATGAATGCAGAAATTATTGCCGTTGGCTCCGAATTATTACTAGGGCAAATTGTTAATACGAATGCTCGTTTTCTTTCTAAAGCTCTTGCTGATTCGGGAATCAACGTATTTTATCATACGGTCGTTGGAGATAATTCAACTCGATTAAAGAAAGCCATTGAAATAGCAGAAAGTCGTTCAAATATGATTGTTTTTACTGGTGGTCTCGGTCCAACTAAAGATGATTTGACAAAAGAAACCATTGCCACCCATTTGAATAAAAAGCTTACATTTGATGAACATGCTTTAGCATCTATAGAAGACTATTTTAAACGTACTGGCCGAGATATGACGGCTAATAATCGAAAACAAGCATTGGTCATAGATGGCTGTGAAGTGTTACCAAATGATCATGGTATGGCTCCAGGAATGATAGTTAATGCCGAAAAACATATTTATATGTTATTACCAGGACCACCGAAAGAAATGGAACCTATGTTTTTAACCTACGCACATCCTGTTATGATAGATAAACTTCAACTGCAAGAAAGAATTGTTTCGAGAGTGCTAAGGTTTTTTGGTATTGGTGAATCGCAATTAGAAACAGAAATAGAAGATTTAATTGACGCTCAAACAAACCCAACTATCGCTCCTCTTGCTGGAGATCATGAAGTCACATTACGGATTACTGCCAAGCATCAATCAGTTGAAAAGGCTACACAGTTGATTAATAAAACAGAAAAGGCAATTCTTACCCGTGTCGGGGAATATTTTTATGGCTATGACGAAACATCTCTAATGAGTGAACTTTCAAAAATGCTACAAGAAAAACAATTAACGATTTCAGTAGCAGAAAGCCTAACTGGAGGAATGTTTCAGAAGGAATTAACGGCAATTCCCGGTGCAGGTTCTTTATTAAAGGGTGGAGTAGTTTGTTATACACCTGAAGTGAAGCAAAAAGTGTTAGATGTAAAAAAAGAAACCATTGCAAATCTTGGTGTGGTGAGTGAAGAATGTGCAAAGGAACTTGCTGAAAATGTAGCTGATTTGATGGATGCAGATATTGGGATTAGCTTTACAGGTGTTGCGGGCCCTGAGGAATTAGAAGGAAAACCTGTAGGCACCGTATTTATTGGGATTAAGATCAATGGAAAACCAACAAGAGTTGAAAAATTGAATCTTGGAGGGAATCGAACATCTAATCGAATTCGTACGGTTAAATACGGTTGCTATCTTTTGTTGAAAAGTAGCTATAAAAGTAGCTATAATTGAAGTGAATGAATAAGAGATAACATGGGTTAGCTGCTTTCAATTATGTTGAAAGCAGCTTTTTGATCTTTTTATAGTAAATTAGATAGTTATTTATCCGATTAATTGGAAAAATAAGATTTCGATTCAATTTTCTATTTCTAGTAAGAATAGTCAAATGAAAATAGACATTTGATTAGAACAAATAGATATTTTCAAAGAATTATAGCTTTAATAACAAACGAATGAATGTTCGACATTTTGATGGACAAATGAGAAAAAAAAAGATATAGTAAGGATAGATTATGAGGTAAGACAACCAGATAATTTAATTCAATTCCGGTTTTATATAAAGGAGGAAATTTTTGTGAGTGATCGTCAAGTAGCCCTTGAACAGGCATTAAAACAAATAGAAAAACAGTTTGGAAAAGGTTCCGTTATGAAGCTTGGAGAGAAAACAGACCATAGAATATCAACATCTTCAAGCGGATCGCTAGCGTTAGACGCTGCATTAGGAGTAGGTGGCTATCCAAGAGGTCGTGTAATTGAAATTTATGGACCAGAAAGTTCAGGTAAGACAACTGTTGCTCTTCACGCAATTGCGGAAGTACAAGCAACAGGTGGGCAAGCAGCATTTATTGATGCCGAACATGCGCTTGATCCGTTATATGCCCAAAAGCTAGGTGTTAATATTGATGAATTGCTTCTTTCTCAACCCGATACGGGTGAACAGGCTTTAGAAATTGCTGAGGCGCTTGTACGAAGTGGAGCTGTTGATATTCTTGTTGTAGACTCTGTAGCGGCTCTTGTTCCGAAAGCTGAAATTGAAGGGGAAATGGGCGACTCCCACATGGGCTTGCAGGCTCGCTTAATGTCACAGGCATTGCGTAAGCTTTCTGGAGCGATTAATAAATCCAACACCATTGCGATCTTTATTAACCAGGTTAGGGAGAAAATAGGCGTTATGTTTGGAAATCCGGAAACAACTCCAGGTGGTCGTGCATTAAAATTCTACTCGTCTGTACGTCTTGAGGTTCGTCGAGCTGAAGCGATTAAACAAGGCAACGATATGGTTGGGAATAGAACGAAAATTAAAATCGTTAAAAACAAAGTAGCTCCACCATTCCGTACAGCAGAAGTAGATATTATGTATGGTGAAGGAATTTCTAGAGAAGGTGAAATTATTGATCTTGGTTCAGAGCTTGATATTGTCCAGAAGAGTGGATCTTGGTATTCTTACAATGAAGAGCGTCTTGGTCAAGGAAAAGAGAATGCGAAACAGTTCCTAAAGGAGAATCCAGATCTTCGTCAAGAAATTCATCAGAAAATCCGTGAATATTATGGTCTTGATAGTGCTGGGGTTACACCATCAGTTGACATTGAACAAGATGAACCTAATTTAATCGATTAATTTCAAAGGGCAAAGTCTAGATGAGAGACTTTGCCCTTTGTTTTCAAGGGAAATGTCCATGTTAACATTAGTAAAAACTGTAAGGAGTACTACTTGACATTGAAAATATACACCATTACAATTATAATGTATATTTTACATTTCTATTAGTATTAAATAGAAGCGAATTGTATATTGATTTTGAACAATGTACATGTTGACACTTTAGAAACGTAACAGAAACAAGTTCATAGCAGAAGGAGGTGAAATGATGGATCTTTTAATAGCAATCATCTCCATTTTGCTTGGCCTTATCATCGGTGCAGTTGTTGGCTATTTTGTTCGTAAATCCATTGCTGAAGCAAAGATTGCAGGAGCACAAAATGCTGCAGAGCAAATTTTAGAGGATGCTAAACGTGATGCAGAATCTTTAAAGAAAGAATCCCTGCTTGAGGCAAAGGATGAAATTCATAAGCTTCGTAACGAAGCAGAACGCGAAATTCGTGAGCGCAGGAGTGAAGTGCAAAAACAAGAAAATCGTTTACTGCAAAAAGAGGAAAATCTTGACCGTAAAGACGAAACGTTAAATAAACGTGAAGCACTTTTAGAAAAAAGAGATGATTCCCTTAACAAAAGACAACAGCATATTGAAGAGATGGAAAGCAAAATGGATGAGATCGTGCGAAAACAGCAAACAGAGTTGGAGCGTGTCTCGGGCTTAACTCGTGAAGAGGCAAGAACCATCATTTTAGAGCGAGTCGAACGTGAATTGAAACACGATACCGCTGTAATGATAAAAGAGAGCGAAATAAGATCAAAAGAGGAATCTGACAAGAAAGCAAAAGAAATCTTGTCGTTGGCGATCCAACGATGTGCAGCCGACCATGTTGCTGAGACAACGGTATCAGTTGTAAATCTTCCGAATGATGAGATGAAAGGTCGTATTATTGGACGAGAAGGTCGTAATATTCGTACGTTAGAAACCCTTACCGGTATTGACCTCATTATTGACGATACACCAGAAGCAGTCATCCTATCTGGTTTTGATCCAATTCGAAGGGAAACAGCACGCTTAGCACTAGAAAAACTTGTTCAAGATGGTAGAATCCATCCGGCACGTATTGAAGAAATGGTAGACAAAGCGAGACGTGAAGTGGATGAACATATCCGTGAAGTCGGTGAACAAACTACCTTTGAAGTCGGTGTCCATGGATTGCATCCTGATTTGATTAAAATTCTTGGTCGCTTAAAATTCCGTACAAGTTATGGACAAAATGTACTAAAGCATTCTATGGAAGTTGCTCAGTTATGTGGCCTTCTAGCAGCTGAACTTGGTGAAGACGAGACTTTAGCGCGTCGATCTGGATTACTTCATGATATCGGTAAAGCCATTGACCACGAAGTAGAGGGTAGTCATGTTGAAATTGGGGTTGAATTGGCAACGAAATATAAAGAACACCCGGTTGTGATTAATAGTATCGCGTCACATCATGGCGATACTGAGCCGACTTCGATTATTGCGGTTCTTGTGGCAGCCGCTGATGCTTTATCTGCAGCTAGACCAGGGGCAAGGAGAGAAACACTTGAAAACTACATTCGTCGTCTTGAAAAACTAGAAGAAATTTCTGAATCGTACGATGGAGTGGAGAAATCATTCGCTATTCAAGCTGGACGTGAAGTGCGGATCTTAGTAAAACCGGAACAAATTGATGATTTAGAAGCACATCGTCTTGCTCGTGATATCCGTAAAAAGATTGAGGAAGAGCTCAATTATCCGGGGCATATCAAAGTGACGGTAATACGTGAAACAAGAGCGGTTGAATATGCAAAATAAAGCGGTGTATTTACACCGCTTTATTTTTTAAAACACTTTATTAAGACTAGACTAAAGAAGCTTTAAAGAAAGGTTTATATATGAATATATTATTTATTGGAGACGTAGTAGGTTCAATGGGACGGGATATGATAAAAGAATATGTACCTAAGCTAAAAGAGCAGTACCGTCCACACGTTACCATTATTAATGGTGAAAATGCAGCAGGAGGAAGGGGCATTACAGATAAGATCTATCGTGGATTTCTAGAGGTAGGTGCGCAGGCAGTGACTTTAGGGAATCATACTTGGGATAACCGCGAAATCTTTGAATTTATTGATGAGGCGAAGTATCTTGTAAGACCAGCTAATTTCCCAGAGAACAACCCCGGAAAAGGAATTGTTTATTTAAAAATGAATAATGATGAAATAGCTGTTATCAGTATACAAGGACGAACCTTTTTACCTCCAAATGATTGCCCTTTTGAAAAAGTGGATCAATTAATTGATGAAGCAAAGACACGGACACCGATTATTTTTGTTGATTTTCATGCGGAAGCAACAAGTGAGAAACAAGCGATGGGATGGTATTTAGACGGAAGAGTGTCTGCTGTCATCGGAACACATACACATGTTCAAACTGCTGATAATCGAATATTGCCTAATGGAACAGCTTTTATGTCTGATGTAGGCATGACAGGACCCTATGACGGTGTCTTAGGCATGGACCGGGAAGTCGTTTTAAAAAGATTTTTAACGGGTATGCCTGCTCGTTTTGAGGTTCCCAAAGCGGGACGTTCGCAATTAAGTGCAGTATGTATTGAAATCGATAAAAAAAGTGGCTCAGCTAAAAAGATTGAGCGTATTTTAATTAATGATGATCATCCATTCTATTCATAAAAGGATTAGCATTCAATAAACAAACCACCAATCGCCATCTAGTTAACTTTATGGTGATTGGTGGTTTGTTTTGTTATTAGATAAGAAAGTATTCCGAACTGTGATAGCGGTCCAGCTCCAAGAAGGCCTATCGGTTCGAGGTCACAAGCTTATCTAGATCGGTTCCTAGAGACTCGAGTCATAAGCCAATCTATCAAGAAGGTTAAAGAACAACCTTCCTGCCGGCCCGCAGGGTGTGGGTCATGCAGATGAAGATATACGGACGTGGCATTCTTAGTCTGCGTTCTTCATAGGCAGGCGACTTGCGTTTTTCTTATTTAGATTGTTGGTTTTTATTCGAAATGTAGGCGCATTTTTTTGACCAAGCCGGAATAACTGATTTCTTTCCTGAATATAGTAACAATGGAATGATAGTACCTAAATTGTTCGTTAAACGAGCATATGGGAGGGACCAAACAAGGAGGAGCTAGGAATGGAAATATTAAAAGTTTCAGCAAAGTCTAATCCTAATTCTGTAGCTGGTGCGCTTGCGGGGGTTCTACGTGAAAGAGGTGGAGCAGAAATTCAAGCAATTGGCGCAGGTGCATTAAATCAAGCGGTTAAAGCGGTAGCCATTGCAAGAGGATTTGTCGCACCTAGCGGAGTAGATTTGATTTGTATTCCAGCCTTCACCGATATACTGATTGATGGTGAAGAACGAACAGCTATCAAGTTAATTATTGAACCTAGATAAAAAAGGATGAAAATATGTAAAGCCTGTTTGCAATATGCAAGCGGGTTTTTTTCGTGTTTGAGGAGCTCAACAGATGTGAATCTAATAATGATGAATAATTGAATTGTGAAAATGGATATAGGAATAGAAAAGAGTACTATTTAGCACTGTGTATACTGTATGATAAAACAATATAAACAGGAGGTTTTGATCATATAACAGGGGATTTATTTTGCAAATAAAAAATATTCATATTTTTGTCAAATTTTAGTTCGAAAAGGTTGCTTTTTTTATGACATACGTCTAGAATTGAAATCGTTTAGTACTTCCCGATTTTCTAAATATAATGAAAATTCCTAGAAAATATAATATTAGGCATATTTATAGTGATTTATTCGGACAAGTGCTATACTCTTATGTATATAGAGACATAATTTTTTTACGTATCCAAAGGGGTGGAAATATGGTTAATCAGCTTTCGTGGAAGGTTGGAGGGCAACAAGGAGAAGGAATTGAGAGTACGGGGGAAATATTCTCTATTGCTTTAAATCGATTAGGTTACTATTTATATGGATATCGCCACTTTTCATCACGGATTAAAGGTGGTCATACAAATAACAAAATTCGAGTAAGCACAACAGAAGTACGTTCAGTTTCTGACGATCTTGATATTTTAATCGCATTTGACCAAGAAACAATTGATGTGAACTATAAGGAACTGCATGAAAAAGGTGTTATTATTGCAGATTCTAAAATAAATCCGAGTAAGCCAGGTGACACAGAAGCATCATTGTATGCGGTTCCATTTACAGAAATTGCAACAGATTTAGGAACATCTCTAATGAAAAATATGGTGGCTGTAGGGGCAACTTGTGCAGTCCTAAATTTAAATATTAGCGTATTCGAAGGAGTAGTTCAAGAAATTTTTGGACGAAAAGGTCAGCAAGTTGTTGCTAAAAATATGGAAGCTATCCAAGCAGGTTATGATTATTTAAGAAATCTACTTGCAGATTCTACCCAATTAATGGAGCTTGAAAAAGCTGATGGTCAGAATCGATTGTTTATGATTGGGAATGATGCGATTGCATTAGGAGCGCTTGCTGGAGGTTGTCGATTCATGGCTGCCTACCCAATCACACCAGCTTCTGAAATTATGGAATATTTAATTAAAAAGCTTCCTCCTCTTGGTGGGGCAGTTATTCAAACAGAAGATGAAATTGCAGCTGTTACAATGACAATTGGTGCTAACTATGGTGGTGTTCGGTCTCTAACAGCTTCAGCAGGTCCTGGATTGTCACTGAAAATGGAGGCAATTGGATTATCTGGAATAACGGAAACACCTCTTGTGATTGTTGATACACAACGTGGAGGTCCATCAACAGGTCTTCCTACTAAACAGGAACAATCAGATTTAATGGCTATGATTTATGGAACTCATGGTGAAATACCAAAAATCGTTATGGCTCCAAGTACTGTTGAAGAAGCTTTCTATGATACAGCAGAAGCGTTTAACTTAGCTGAAGAGTACCAGTGTCCAGTCATTATCTTAACTGACTTACAGTTATCATTAGGAAAACAAACAGTTGATCCACTTGACTTTAATCAAGTAGAGATTCGACGCGGGAAATTAATTACCGAAAATTTACCTGAACAAGAAAATAAAGCTTATTTCAAACGCTATGAAGTAACAGAAGATGGTGTGTCACCACGGGTTATTCCAGGTGTCAAGAATGGGATTCATCATGTTACAGGTGTTGAACATGACGAGACAGGTAAGCCGTCTGAGGCTGCTGTTAATCGTAATATCCAGATGGATAAAAGATTTAGAAAAGTTGAAAATATTAAATTCAATATACCAGTTTATAAAAATGCTCCACATGAAGAAGCAGATTTATTAATTGTTGGCTTTAACTCAACTCGTGGTTCAATAGAAGAAGCAATGATTCGCCTTGAAAACGATGGATTGAAAGTTAATCACGCTCATATACGATTAATTCATCCGTTTCCAACTGACGAACTATTGCCGTTAGTACAATCAGCAAAAAAAGTGGTTGTTGTTGAAAACAATGCAACTGGACAATTAGCCAATATCATCAAAATGAATGTCGGAAATATTGAAAAAATAAATAAAATGTTAAAATATGACGGAAACCCATTTTTGCCACATGAAGTTCACACAAAATGCAAGGAGTTGTTCTAAATGGCAACATTTAAAGACTTTCGAAATAATGTGAAACCAAACTGGTGTCCAGGTTGTGGAGATTTTTCCGTGCAAGCAGCGATTCAACGTGCTGCAGCAAATGTAGGATTAGATCCTGAAAATCTTGCAGTTATTTCAGGGATTGGGTGTTCAGGGCGTATTTCGGGATATATTAATTCATATGGCGTTCACGGTATTCATGGTCGTTCTTTACCTATAGCACAAGGAGTAAAAATGGCGAATCGTGATTTAACAGTCATTGCTTCCGGTGGTGATGGGGATGGATTTGCCATTGGAATGGGACACACGGTCCATGCTATCAGACGTAATATTGACATTACCTATATTGTAATGGATAACCAAATTTACGGACTTACAAAAGGACAAACATCGCCACGTTCAGGTGCAGGATTTAAAACAAAATCTACGCCAAATGGTTCAGTAGAACAAGCAGTGGCTCCTATGGAACTAGCCTTATCGGCAGGCGCAACATTTGTTGCACAAAGTTTTTCTACAGATTTGAAAGATTTAACTGCTTTAATTGAAGCGGGTATGAATCATAAAGGATTTTCTTTAATTAATGTTTTTAGTCCATGTGTTACTTATAACAAGGTAAACACATACGATTGGTTTAAAGAGAATTTGATCAAATTAAGTAGTATTGAAGGCTATGATCCATCAAATCGTGAAGCTGCTATGCAAACATTAATGGAAAATAACGGTCTTGTAACAGGATTAATCTATCAAAATACGGAGCGTCCATCTTATCAAGAATTGTTAACAGGATACTCTCAGGAATCTTTAGTACATGCTGATCTAGATTTAGATACAGAGCATTTTAATAAACTAGTTTCAGAGTTTAAGTAATACACATGTTAGTAGGGATTTTCACAAGAGATCTTTTGACGGTGAAATAAAAGAATGGTTATATAAATAAGCAAGTGATGTCTACCGACAGTTCACTTGCTTATTTTGTTCATCTATTTTGTTTGACTTATATTTCTAATTTGTATAACAGGGTGTCTATTGTGTTCATTCTTTTAAGGCATTATACTATAATAATGTGTGTTACTCTATTAATTTATATGGAGAGTATGAAGGGAGAAGATAGTAGATGAATGAAAAGCAACGATTAGAAAGTCAGCAAGTAGTAACAACTAATCCTTCGGACAAAAAATCCGACCAGGATTACAGCAAGTATTTTGAAACGGTTATGACGGCTCCATCTTTAAAAGAAGCGAAAAAACGTGGGAAAGAAGATGTACAATATCATAAGGATTTTGATATTGCTGAAGAGTTTAAGGGACTGGGTGATGGACGTAAATTTTATATCCGCACATATGGATGTCAAATGAACGAGCATGATACAGAGGTAATGGCAGGAATCTTTCTTGCTTTAGGATATGAGCTAACTGATACGGTTGAGGATGCCAATGTCATTTTATTAAATACATGTGCTATCCGCGAAAACGCTGAAAATAAAGTGTTTGGCGAACTAGGGCATCTTAAGCATTTGAAACTGGAAAAACCAGATTTATTGCTTGGCGTATGCGGCTGTATGTCTCAAGAAGAATCAGTTGTAAACAAAATTTTAAAAACGTATGACCAAGTAGATATGATTTTTGGTACTCATAATATTCATCGTTTGCCAAATATTTTACAAGAAGCGTATATGTCAAAAGAGATGGTCGTTGAAGTTTGGTCTAAAGAAGGCGATGTGATTGAGAACCTGCCAAAGGTGAGACGCGGAAATATTAAGGCGTGGGTCAATATTATGTATGGTTGCGATAAATTCTGTACGTATTGTATAGTTCCTTTTACTAGAGGGAAAGAACGAAGCCGTCTTCCTGAGGATGTTATTCAAGAAGTACGTAGCTTGGCTGCCCAAGGGTATCAAGAAATCACGCTTCTTGGTCAAAATGTAAATGCATACGGAAAAGATTTAGCCAATATGAATTATGGGCTAGGCGATTTAATGGATGAGATCCGAAAGATTGATATTCCAAGAGTTCGTTTCACTACAAGTCATCCTCGTGATTTCGATGATCATTTAATTGAAGTTTTGGCTAAAGGTGGAAATCTTGTTGAACATATTCATTTGCCTGTGCAATCAGGTTCAACAGATGTATTAAAAATCATGGCTCGTAAATATACGAGAGAAGAGTATTTAGAATTGGTACGTAAAATCAAAGCCGCCATACCGAATGTTGCACTAACAACGGATATCATTGTTGGGTATCCAAACGAAACAGAGGAACAATTTGAAGAAACCTTATCCCTTTATCGTGAAGTGGGATATGAGGCGGCCTATACGTTTATTTACTCTCCTCGTGAAGGGACACCTGCTGCAAAAATGCAGGATAATGTACCGATGGAAGTAAAAAAAGAACGTTTACAGCGTTTGAATGCACTTGTAAATGAACTTTCAGCGGAAGCTATGAAAAAGTATCAAGGTAAAACGGTAGAAGTGTTAGTTGAAGGAGAAAGTAAAAACAATCCAGATGTATTGGCTGGTTATACGCGTAGTAGCAAACTGGTTAATTTTATTGGTCCAAAAACAGCTATTGGTAAAATAGTGAAAGTTCAGATTAACGAGACTAGAACATGGTCATTAAAAGGTGAAATGGTGGAATAAGTTAAATTGATTGGGGTGGAATAGATGGGGAAGTATACAAAGGATGAAATTGTGGCTAAAGCAAAAGACTTAGCGAAGATGATTGCAGAGACAGAAGAAGTAGATTTTTTCAAACGTGCCGAAGCACACATTAACGAAAATAAAAAAGTGAGTGATAGCATTTCAGCTATTAAAGGTTTGCAAAAACAAGCGGTAAACTTCCAACATTATGGAAAAGTGGAAGCCTTAAGAAAGACAGAAGAAAAAATTGCTAAACTTGAACAAGAGTTAGATGAACTTCCAATTGTGTATGAATTTAAGCAATCTCAAGCAGATGTAAATGATTTGTTACAGCTCGTGGCTTCAACAATCTCGAACTCAGTGACAAATGAAATCCTCACAGCAACAGGTGGCAATTTATTAAGCGGAGAAACAGGATCCGCGATAAATAATAAAAATTGCTCCCATCATTAGAGGGTAATATCGACCAATATGAAAAAGGTTTGGACAATAGTCCAGACCTTTTTTTATGGAGATATACTATTTTCTGATTTATGGAAAATAGAGATTCTTTGCCTAAGTCGGAACCTTCTTTTTCTATGAGCATACACTGCACCATGCCTATATTTTTTTCTGATATTCATCAAAAAATTATCGCACACTAGTCTAATATCACGCATAGGATGAATTGAAAATGAATGAGGAGGTTTCGCTCGCAATGGGAGAGTACAGAGAAATTATTACAAAAGCGGTCGTAGCGAAAGGACGTAAATATACAAAGTCTAATCATACGATTTGCCCTTCGCACCAGCCGTCAAGTATTCTTGGCTGCTGGATTATAAACCATACGTACGAAGCGAAAAAGGTTGGAAAGACAGTCGAAGTTAAAGGGTATTATGATATAAATGTTTGGTACTCCTTTAATAAAAATACAAAAACAGAAGTGGTAACTGAGCGAGTTGACTATTGTGATGTAATTAAATTGAAATATCGCGACCCAGATTGTCTAGACGATCAAGATGTGATTGCCAGAGTGATGCAACAGCCAAACTGTGTGGAATGTGTGATTTCATCAAAGGGAGATAAAATCATTGTCCATGTTGAAAGAGAATTTATTGTGGAAGTAATTGGTGAAACAAAAGTCATTGTGGCTGTATATCCTGAAAAGTGTGACAGTGAGGATGACGATTGGGGATTAGATGTTGAAGATGAGGATTTTGAAGACCTAGATCCTGATTTTTTACATGAAAAAAAAGACAGATAAAAGTAGACTAGGAAGACTTTGCTTCCTAGTTTTTTCTGTTATAGATGGTTTATCATACGCCTGTTAGAGTTGGATGTACTAATATCAATATTCATCCAAGGACCTTGAAGGTTTTTAATCGAAGTTCTTCCCCCTAGCAATCTGTATTTTTGTTCTCTTAAGGTGGAAATAATCCTCCTGATAGAAGACCTATAATATGCTATAATGAATAGATAAAGATTCTGTTTAGCTAATGGAGGATATGATGGTCGTTTATACGCCGATGATACAACAATACTTACAAGTAAAGGCAGACTACCAAGATGCCTTTTTATTTTTTCGCCTTGGCGATTTTTATGAAATGTTTTTCGATGATGCGATTAAAGCATCACAGGAATTAGAAATTACTTTAACGAGTCGGGAAGGTGGAGGGGAAGCGCGTATTCCGATGTGTGGTGTCCCTTATCATTCAGCGGCAACCTATATTGAACAGCTCATTGAACGCGGGTATAAAGTAGCGATTTGTGAACAGACTGAAGATCCGAAGCAAGCAAAAGGAGTCGTTCGTCGTGAGGTTGTTCAACTTATCACACCTGGAACGGTAATGGAAGGTAAGGGGCTACAGGAGAAGGAAAATAATTATATTTCTACTATTACTCATTTCATGGATGGGACATTTGGATTCGCCTATAATGACTTATCTACTGGTGAAAACCAAGTAACGGTTTTGAACGGAAATTTTGATGAAGTATTAAATGAACTTTCCCTGTCAGGTGCAAAGGAAGTCGTTGTAGCAGCAACCTTTGATGGTGAATGGCAACGGAAAATTCGAGAACGTTTGGCTGTGACGATTTCATTTGAAGATGATGTTCTCGTAAAAGACGTATATCAACCTTTGTTTACTCATGTAACAGAGGACAAGCTACAAAAATCAATGGCACGACTGTTAAATTATTTGTATCGCACGCAAAAAAGAAGCCTCGATCATCTTCAGCCCGTAACATCTTACAAAATTTATCAATATATGAAAATTGATTATTATTCAAAACGTAATTTGGAGTTAACAGAAACGATTCGTGCAAAAGGAAAAAAAGGCTCCTTATTATGGCTACTTGATGAAACGAATACAGCTATGGGAGGGCGGTTATTAAAGCAATGGATTGACCGTCCGTTGATCAATCAAGAGGAGATTTCAGCACGACACAAGATGGTTGAAACCTTGATGGCTGCTTACTTCGAACGTCAAGAATTAAGGGAGAAACTAAAAGAAGTCTATGACCTTGAAAGGCTTGCTGGTCGAGTCGCTTTTGGAAATGTGAGTGCACGTGATCTCGTACAATTAAAACGATCACTTCAACAAATTCCTTTAATTTATACGATTGTTGAACAACTAGGAACGGAAGAGGCGATGCAACTTATAAGCAAAATTGATCCGTGTGAGGAGGTTACGGATCTGTTGGAAAAAGCTATTGTTGATAATCCACCAATTTCTATTAAAGAAGGAAATATGATTCAAGATGGATACCACGAAGAGCTTGATCGTTACCGCGATGCCAGCCGAAATGGGAAAACCTGGATTGCTCAACTTGAGCGTGAAGAGCGAGAAAAAACAGGAATTAAATCGTTAAAAGTCGGTTATAATCGTGTATTTGGTTATTATATTGAAGTCACTCGGGCCAATCTGCACCATTTGGAAGATGGCAGGTATGAAAGGAAGCAGACGTTAACAAATGCTGAACGTTTTATTACACCCGAATTAAAGGAAAAAGAGGCATTAATACTACAAGCAGAAGAGAAGAGTATGCAGTTGGAATATGATTTATTTACAGCAATCCGTGAGCAGGTAAAAGACTACATTCCTCGACTGCAATCACTAGCGAAAATAGTCAGTGAGCTTGATGTGCTACAGTGCTTTGCGACAATTAGTGAGGAACGACATTACGTGAAACCTGTTTTTTCTTTTTCTGAAGAGCGCCGTATATTTTTAAAAGATGGACGCCATCCAGTTGTTGAAAAGGTGATGAATGCGGATCGTTATGTTCCAAATGACTGTGACATGCATAACGAACGAGAAATACTACTCATTACAGGACCGAATATGTCTGGTAAAAGCACGTATATGCGGCAGATTGCCTTAACTTCGATTCTCGCACAAATTGGCTGCTTTGTACCTGCGACAGAAGCTGTGCTACCGATATTTGATCAGGTATTTACAAGGATAGGTGCGGCAGATGACTTAATTTCTGGACAAAGTACGTTTATGGTGGAAATGCTGGAAGCAAAAAATGCGATCTCCAATGCAACGAAAGATAGTCTTATTTTATTTGATGAAATTGGCCGAGGAACATCAACATATGATGGGATGGCATTAGCACAAGCTATTATTGAATACATTCATCATCGAATAGGAGCAAAAACCTTGTTCTCCACGCATTATCATGAGTTAACAGTGCTTGAGGAAGAGTTACCACGATTGACTAATATTCATGTAAGTGCCATAGAACAAAGTGGAAAAGTCGTCTTTCTTCATAAAATAAAAGAAGGTCCAACTGATAAAAGTTATGGTATCCATGTGGCGAAGTTAGCTGAATTGCCAGACGAGCTTATTACACGGGCGAACGAAATACTAGCGTCATTAGAAAATCAGGATGTAAAGGTACAACAGCATGTCGCCAAAGTTCCACAAGAGGAAGAAGCTAATATGGATCAAAAAATGGACTCATTTTCTGGTCATGATGAAAAAATAGAACAATCTAAAGTGGGCTATTTGAACGAGGAAAAGGATGACATATTATCGGTCTCTTCATTGGTCGAAGAAGCGCAGCTCTCTTTCTTTGAGGAGGAAGCTGTCGGGCTGAAAAAAACTCAACTGTCAGTGAAAGAGAAACGAGTGCTTGAAAAAATAAAGGAATTAGATATTTTAGATATGACTCCCATGCAGGCGATGAATATTCTTTATGAACTCCATAAAAAAGTAAAAAGTTAATGAACGGTGGTGAGAGGATATGGGGAAGATCATTCAACTAGATGATGCCCTTTCCAATAAAATTGCAGCCGGTGAGGTGGTTGAGCGTCCTGCTTCAGTTGTGAAGGAATTGGTTGAAAATGCAATTGATGCAGGTAGCACCATTATTAATATTGAAGTCGAAGAAGCTGGCCTTGCGAAAATTCGCATAAGCGATAATGGGGATGGTATTGAAGCAGAGGATGTTCCAATTGCCTTTGAACGACATGCAACAAGTAAAATAAAAAATGAACATGATCTTTTTCGAATTCGAACGCTTGGATTTCGTGGAGAGGCTCTACCTAGTATCGCTTCAGTATCGAGGTTGGAAATCGTTACATCAACAGGGGTAGAAGGGACACGTATGGTTCTTGAGGGTGGAAAAGTGGTTGAGCTTGAAAAAGCAGCAAGTAGAAAAGGAACGGATATGACGATTACGGATTTATTTTTTAACACTCCGGCTCGTTTGAAATATATGAAAACCGTTCATACAGAACTTGGGAATATTACTGATGTGACGAACAGATTGGCTCTTGCTCATCCAAAAGTATCTATTCGCCTTATACACAATGATCGGAAGCTGTTGCATACGAATGGTAATGGCGATGTAAGACAAGTTTTGGCGGCTATTTATGGGATTAATATAGCAAAAAAAATGATCCCCATCCATGTAACATCACTTGATTTTAAGATTGATGGATATATTGCTCTTCCGGAAATAACAAGAGCATCTAGAAATTATATTTCGACTATGATCAACGGTCGTTTTATTAAAAATTATCCTCTCGTCAAGGCCATTCAAGAAGGGTATCATACGTTGTTACCGATCGGTCGATATCCAATCGCTTTATTGAATATTGTGATGGATCCAATTTTAGTTGATGTTAATGTGCATCCGTCAAAATTGGAAGTTCGTATGAGTAAAGAACATGAATTAAATGAACTCGTAACTGAAACAATTAAATCTATTTTTAAAACAAAAGAACTAATTCCAGCAGGAGTCGTTCGAGAAAAAGTTCCAAAACAGCAAATAGAGCAGACAATGATGGAGCTAGATCACATACAAATACATTCCTCTGATGAAGAACGAGAAAAAATAGGGGAACAACAAGTGAATGAAACAAGTTTTTCACAACCTATTATACCAAGTCAAGAATCAGTATGGGTGAATTCCTCACAATCATTTGCAAAAGATGATGGTAATAGGTTTGTTGGAGAGGGGGAACCATTCTATTCTGAAGAGGGAAATGGACAATTTGAATCGTTTAGTGAGAAAGATAATAAACAGTCAGTTATTTTTGTAAATGGTACTCAAACAGATTTAGAGAAACTCTCAAATAACCATTCTTTATCACAGCAAGCGACAATTCAGACAAGCAGAGTTCCACCACTCTATCCCATTGGGCAAATGCACGGCACCTATATATTTGCGCAAAATGAGCGTGGATTATATATGATTGATCAGCATGCGGCACAAGAACGGATTAAATATGAATACTTTAAAGAAAAAGTGGGTAGAGTGGCGCAAGAGTTGCAGGAGCTTCTTGTCCCATTGACGTTTGAATATTCAACAGACGAATATGTTAAAATTGAAGAGTACCGAGGTGAACTTGAAAGGGTGGGGGTTTTTCTGGAGCCATTTGGTTATAATAGCTATATTGTTAAAGCCCACCCACAATGGTTTCCAAAAGGGGAAGAAAAGGAAATCATTGAAGATATGATCGAGCAGTTGCTCTCAATGAAAAAAGTAGATATAAGAAAACTGCGTGAGGAAGCTGCGATCATGATGAGTTGTAAAGGTTCGATTAAAGCAAATCGTCATTTACGAAATGATGAAATTCAGGCTTTATTAGATGAACTTAGACAAACATCCGATCCATTCACCTGTCCACACGGTAGGCCCATCATCATCCACACATCTGTCTATGAATTAGAAAAAATGTTCAAACGTATTATGTAAAGATAGGATAACCAAAAAATAAACATATACAATTTTGTTTACAAAATCTATTTGCTTCGATATGTTGTTAAATTTAATAGGCTATTAAATTATGATATATATTAAGTGAACTGTTTATATAGACAAAAAGTGTCCATTTACGGTGCTTGTACCGTAAATGGACACTTTTAATTTGCTACACTGTGTAGTTTGTTTAAGTATTGCAATGATTTACCTGTTCCAATGGCAACACATTCAAGTGGATTTGATGCTAAGGTAGCTGAAACTGCAATTTCTTTTGTTAGCCATTCCTCCATTCCATGAAGTAGGGCTCCACCACCAGTTAGAATGACACCGTGATCGACTATGTCACCGCTTAATTCAGCAGGGCTATCTTCCAGGGTTGCTCTAACCACTTCTAAAATTTGTAACAATGCCTCTTTCATTGCATCACGAATTTCATGAGAAAAAAGGGTAATGGTTTTTGGTAGACCGTTGACAAGGTCACGCCCTCGAACTTGCATTTTTAATTCTTCATGGTCGATTAAAGCATAGCCGATTTCCATTTTAATATTTTCAGCTGTTATTTCTCCAATAAGCAGATTGTATTTCTTTCTAACGTATTGAATAATATCATCATCAAGGCGGTCACCGCCAATTTTAACCGTATGGCAAGCGACAACTCCGCCAAAGGATATGATCGCAACCTCAGTAGAACCTCCTCCAAGATCGATTACGACATTGGCAATTGGTTCATCAACAGGAAGTCCAGCACCTATTGCTGCTGCAACAGGCTCCTCTATTAAATAAACCTTTTTTGCTCCTGCATTGCGCACTGCATCTTGGATTGCTCTTCGATCAACACTTGTGGAGCCGGAAGGTGTACAAATGACCACATTGGGTTTTCTTAAAGAAAATCCAAGTATTTTTGAGGCTTTTCCCATAATATGACGCAACATTTCAGTCGTTATATCATAGTCAGCAATAACACCATCCTTTAACGGTCGGATAGCAACGATGTTTTCTGGTGTTTTACCAACCATCTCTTTTGCTTCATTTCCAACAGCAAGTACTTTTTTCGTTACCCTATCAATAGAGACAACACTAGGTTCATTTAAGATAATTCCTTTATTTTTACTATAGATCAATGTATTAGCAGTACCTAAATCAATTCCAATTTCAGCATTCGAAAACATAATTATTCACCCAATTTCACAAAAAAATATTGATTAACTATTACCTCTATAACATTAGCATGAAAAAAAGAGTAGAGTGTGAATGTTATCTAATTTTAAATGAACTGTAATATAAAAAGAGAATTTCTTCTCCCTTTTTAAGTTGTCAATTAACTTTCTTATGGAGATAAAGTGAATAGTTCCTTCAAAAATGGTCATAATGGATAGATGTTTCACTGCAATATTTTTGAAATATGATATGATTAAAATAGGTAGCCATCATAAAGATTTGCTAATGAAAAAGTAATGTTTCTTAACAATGAGGAAGAAGCTCATGTTGGCTAAACCTAATTTTGTATTAAAGGTAGTGTGAAAGATTGACCACTAAATGTAAGCTTCTTGTTTTAATTGGACCAACAGCAGTTGGAAAAACAAAAACCAGTATTGAGTTGGCAAAAGCTTTTAATGGTGAAATTATTAGTGGTGATTCCATGCAAGTTTATAAGAAACTGGACATTGGAACCGCAAAAATTAAACCGTTAGAAATGGAAGGGATTCCTCATTATTTAATTGATATTAAAGATCCAGATGAACCTTTTTCTGCAGCTGAATTTCAGGTATTAGTAAGGGATAGAATTTCTGAAATCACAAGTAGGGGCAAGCTACCGATCATTGTCGGTGGAACAGGTTTATATATTCAATCAGTCTTATTTGATTATCAATTTTCAGAGGCACCAACAGATGATGAGTTTCGTAAAAATTTAGAAATGCAGGCTGAAAAAGAGGGAATTCACTTTCTGCATGATCAATTAATGAAACTTGATCCTGAAAGTGGCGCACGAATTCATCCTAATAATGTTCGGCGGGTCATCAGAGCAATTGAGGTGTTTCACTGTACAGGCAAAACAATGAGTGAGTTTCAAAGAAAACAGCAACCAGATTCTTTATATGATACTGCTATTGTAGGCTTAACGATGGACCGTGAGAAACTATATGCACGAATTAATAAACGGGTCGACATGATGATTCATGAAGGGCTGGTACATGAAGTTGAACAATTATTTCAGCAAGGATTAAAAGGTTGTCAGTCGATCCAAGCAATCGGCTATAAAGAAATGTACGAATATTTTGAGGGAAAAGTATCGTTCGAGCAGGCTGTAGAGAACCTTAAGCAAAATTCACGACGTTATGCAAAACGACAATTAACCTGGTTTCGCAACAAAATGGATGTAAAATGGTTTGATATGACAGAGGAAATAGAACCTATTTCTTTAGCAAAAAAAATAGATGAAATTTCTACTTATATTGAAGGAATGCTTAAAATTAGATCGAATACATAATAGTAGAGATTAAAGAGGAGGAGCTTTATACATGAAGCAATCAGTGAATATTCAAGATCAATTTCTAAATCAACTCCGTAAAGATGGAATAAATGTAACGGTGTTTTTGTTAAATGGATTTCAAATAAGGGGTCAAGTAAAGGGATTTGATAATTTCACGATTTTATTTGAAACAGAAGGAAAGCAACAGTTAGTCTATAAGCATGCTATTTCTACTTTTGCTCCACAACGAAATGTACAAATTGATTTAGAAATGCCACAACAAAAATAATGAATGTTATGTAAAAAAGCATTTGCATCTTACTTCGATGTGAATGCTTTTTTTTATTTTTTTAATGAACGGGCTACTTGATGAATATAAATAAATACAGGTGTCATTTTCTTGTGAAAATACGCAAAATAACCATAGTTCCAAAGAATAGAATGAATCGTAGCTAATTCTATTTTTCATACAATGAATATGAGTTAATCGCCAGTATGAACTGTACAAACACATAATGATGAAAAAATAGGCGTTCGTCACAAATAATGGGTGGGGGCGTATACTGTATATAGAATGTGAGGTGAAAAGTTTGGAACAACCGATGCGAATGAAAAATAATGGTCAAATCAGTATTGTTCTAAACAAACAGAAGCGAAATCCTCTTTCTGGAGATATAAATGTAACTTCCGTTGCTCCAAAATCAATCCCACTAGAGCATGCCGCCTTGAAAGAAATTGAGCAAGAACTTGGGGCACTTGTTGGCATGGAAGAAATGAAAAGAATGATTAAAGAAATATATGCTTGGATTTATATTAATAAAAAAAGAGAAGAAAATGGCTTAAAAGCTGGTAAACAGGCACTTCATATGATGTTTAAAGGGAACCCGGGAACAGGAAAAACAACGGTAGCTAGGCTGATTGGGAAATTATTTCAAAAAATGAATGTACTATCAAAAGGGCATTTAATTGAAGCAGAAAGAGCAGATCTTGTTGGTGAATATATTGGTCATACCGCCCAAAAAACGAGAGACTTAATAAAAAAAGCAATAGGTGGGATATTATTCATCGATGAAGCTTATTCACTAGGACGTGGTGGTGAAAAAGACTTTGGCAAAGAAGCAATCGATACACTTGTCAAACATATGGAAGATAAGCAACATGAGTTTATCTTAATTCTAGCGGGCTATTCACGAGAGATGGATTATTTCCTTACACTTAATCCTGGACTGCACTCCCGTTTTCCACTGGTCGTTGATTTTCCCGATTACTCCATTAATCAGCTGATGGAAATTACGGAACAGATGTTAAAGGAAAGAGAGTATACATTAAGTCATGAAGCAGAAAAAAAGCTTCGTGAACATTTATTATGGATAAAGACGACATTAAACCCAACTAGTTTTTCAAATGGTCGTTATATTCGGAATGTACTTGAAAAGTCCATTCGAACACAAGCGATGAGGTTATTGATGCAAAATACATTTGATCGACATGAATTAATGACCATTCGCAGTAATGACCTTGTATTTGATCAAGAATAAAAAGAAAGCTGACATTTTATGAGTCAGCTTCTTTTTTATTCTTATTTAGAAAATAAATGAATATCTTGTAATGCTTGTTGTAGATCAGATTTTGTTTTTACTTCACTATCTATTTCAATTCCAAGTTCAATCATTGTATCAGCTATTTCAGGGCTGATTCCTGTTAGGATGGTGGAACAACCTAACAGTTTAATTCCTTTTACAATTTTAAACAAATGATTGACAACAGCGGTATCAACATAAGGGACACCTGAAATATCAATAACTAGTTGATGAGCTTTTAATTCATTCACACGGACAAGGGTTTTTTCTCTAATCTTTTTAGCTCGGTACGTATCCACGTTTCCGACAATTGGAAGAATACAAACCTTTTCAGCGATTGGAATAATAGGAACTGACAGTTCATCCACAGTTTCTCGGTGGCTTTTTAATAATTCTTCTTTATAACTGACAAAATAAGCTGTATAAGAATCAATGTATAGGTCAATGATATCATTGACATGACGCTCTAAAGCAAAGAACTGCTCTGTTTCTAGCGTGTTTTGGGTTTCCAGGTAGAAGGCTTTAATCGCATTCCAAGCAATGCCTCTAGATGATTGGAAAAGCTCCCATGCCATATGGATCGGAAATTCAGTTTTCGCACTACTAATTCCTCTTTCTTTTGCATGATCCATAATTTCTTCTGTTTTTAATTCATGAATATTTTGTGCTAACATTTTTAAGATTGGATTACCAAAGGTTGCGTAATAATCTAAATCATTATTCTGTTTCAGTAAGGATGTCATATAACTTTTATTTTTCTTTATATATTCAACCCATTCCATTGTATAAAAATTCAAATTATCGTTTAAAAATTGAGATAGTTCGACTTTTGAATCAATTGTTTGTATCATGTTTTGACCTCCTATAAATGTATTAGCATGTTTGAATGTTTTTGGAAATGTAAGAATAAATGAGGTTCCGTGATCTTCCTCACTTTTAACATTTATTTTTCCATTACTACTTTGAATTGCGTTAAAAACTTGTGCTAAACCCATACCTTTCCCATCTTGTTTTAGTGTAAAGAAAGGCGTTCCAAGCAACCTTAGCTTGTCCTTTGGAATACCAACACCAGAATCTGAAATACAGAGTGTGATACTCTGAGAGTCTTCGGATTGATCAAACATTAATGTTCCGCCATTAGGCATGGCCTCAATGGCGTTTTTAATAATATTGAATAAAGCCTTTTTTATTTGATCTTTTCTGCCGATAATCATGGCATTTTCATTTTTAAAATGCTTAATTACATTGATCGAATAGAGCTGGTTTTGAAATAAGAGTAGAATCGATTCAATCTCAGAAATGACGTTGAAGGTTGTCTGTTTTTCTTGAAAGAATTCTGGTTTTGAAACGCTCATTAAATCATTTAAGATATGGATGGCCCTATCTAATTCACTTTGCGCAATTTCGGAATATTCTTCTGTATACGATTGGTCCATTAACTGAAGAAATCCTTTTACTGCTGTTAAAGGGTTTCGCACCTCATGCGCAATCCCAGCGGCCATTTCGCCAATCGAAGATAATAAATGATTATTCCAATTGTTATGGTCATGAGAGCTTTGTAAATGTTGAACATTAAACATGTAGATATGAATTTTATCTAATAGTTGATCTTTATAGGTTCGATGAAATAGAAAAAAGTAGGGTTGAGAATCAATGCTTACGATAAAATCATTTAATTTTCCCATGAAGCATTCATGCAATTTTGTTTTAATTTCGTTGTTTTTAATACAATGAAAAAGGTAGTTTGAGTTAGTTTCATTCGAGATTAATAACTTTTTTCCTTCATTATTTATCTTTTGAATGGTACCATCGGGATTGAGCTCAACCAACCCATATAAAATATCATTTACCGCTGGTGATGTAATCATTGTATCTAGCCTTCCCTTCGTTAAACCACTTTACTGCTCTAACCTTCGTTCCTAGATGAATCGTACTGGTAATTTCAAATTCATCCATTAATCGTTTTACTCCTGATAATCCCAATCCTAAACCTGTTTTGGAAGGAACTGAATTATCTAAAACTTGATCAAGATTTGGAATGCCAGGACCTTGGTCGATGGCAACGATTTCGATTCCATAGGAGGGTATTGGTTTAATAAAAAGTTCTCCTTTGTCAGCATAAAAGACAATGTTACGAGTTAATTCCATTATGGATACAACTAATTTGGTTTGTTCGCTTTTACTCAAACCACATTCTTCAGAAACTTTTTTTCCAATTGTACTAGCCATGTATACATCATCTTCTCGTTCAATCACAATCCTGTACAAATTATCCAATATCCTCCTCTAGAGCTTTAACTAATTAAATGTGCATATATTAAAAATATTTTAACATATTTTCCTAAGAATATGGTAATTGTTTAAGCTATTTAGAATGTATTTTTCTTTTTTATTATAAAATGAAATGAAGAGTATCTTTTTTAGATAAATTCTAATGATTGAATGACTAAAAAACTTACTTAAGGAAAATAAATCTAATACATTAACAAAATAGTAATATTGAAACACGCAACCAGTGAATAGTACGAGCGAATAAAAAAAGGGGGACAGGATGATTGAAAAGAAGACATCATCATTGACATCGTGTGTGATATAGACACCAACAATTATTCAAGAAGTGGAGGCTATGAAAGTGGAACTTCAATCTGAAGTCTGCTTCATCTCAGATGGATGGAAGGCTAGTCAATGCTTGTTTACTAATGGCGTATCAAGCAAATGGTAAATCATTTTTAACGGTTGAGGGAGTAGGAAAAACGAATATTGAAGATATCCAGCAAGCTTTTTTACATGAAGGTGGTTTTCAATGTGGTTATTGCACGTCTGGAATGATCATGGCAGTAAAGACAATTATCGATGCAATCCCTAACCTGACAGAGGATAAAATAAAAGAAGCACTTTCCGGCAATCTTTGTCGTTGTATAGGATATGGAGGTATTATTCGAGCTGTAAGGCGTTTATCCAATCGTAAAATGTGATTAGAGAGTAAGCGGAATTTAAGCAGTTAAATGGTTAGAATGAGTGATATTCTATATTAATTATTCTAGAAAACGATTTCGTTCTTTCTGCCAATATATGTACTTGTTTTGAAGACACCAACCTTGTGTTGGTGTCTTTTATTCTATTAGCCTAATTAATCGGGATTTTGCAGGATGTAAAGTATTAATACTTAAGAGTAGAGTAACTGGCAAAGGTCATCTTTATTTTGAATTAAATCTTCCAATGTATATTCTTTTAATACATTTAAGAATGCTTGAAGAGCTTTAAATAAGACATTCTTTAATTTACAAGAGGGAGTAATCACACAATAACTATTTCCTTGGCTGAAGCAATCTACAATATGGAAATCTTCTTCAGTTTTTGAAACAACTTCACCAATGTTGATCTCTTTTGGAAGCTTGGCAAGGCGAATACCACCGTTACGGCCCCGAATCGTTTCAATATAACCAAGTTTTCCTAGTTCATGAGTAATTTTCATTAGATGATTTTTTGAAATATGATAGGTCTCGGCAATTTCTTTAATCGTACCTAATTCATTCTCTTTTTTTAAAGCTAAGTATATTAATACACGTAAAGAATAATCCGTATAATGTGTTAATCTCATTTTAAAGACTCCTTATTCTGACTGTGAATATTTTTATTATACCATCAAAGGAATTTTAATGTAATTGTGACAACTTTTCGAAAGATGTATTTTATATATATCTTTATTGGTACTGTTGTTATATTATTAAACATGTAGATAAAATATATCTTTATAGGGGTGGATGGCAAATGTTAAGCGAAAAAACAATTGAAATTGTAAAAAGTACGGTTCCTGTATTAGAAAAATATGGAAAAGATATTACGACACGATTTTATGAATTAATGTTTAGTAAACATCCAGAACTATTAAATATTTTTAACCATGCGAATCAAAAACAAGGACGTCAACAAACGGCACTAGCAAATACCGTGTATGCGGCTGCAGCAAACATTGATAATTTAGGTGCGATTATTCCTGTAGTGAAACAAATCGGTATGAAACATAGGGCTTTAGGTGTTCAACCTGAGCATTACCCAATTGTTGGAGAGAACTTGCTTGCAGCCATTAAAGATGTATTAGGCGATGCAGCTACTGATGAAATCATTGGAGCATGGGCTGAAGCTTATGGAGTCATTGCTGATGCATTTATCGGTATTGAAGAACAAATGTACAAAGAAGCAAAAGAACAAGCAGGTGGATGGGAAGGTTTTAGAAATTTTATCGTTGATAAAAAAGTAAAAGAAAGTGATGTTATCACTTCATTTTATTTGAAACCGGAAGACGGGAAAGCGATTGCACCTTATCAAGCAGGTCAGTATATTACGTTAAAAGTACAACCTAAAGGACAAGAGTTTACTAGTCTTCGTCATTATAGTTTATCTGATGCATCAGGAAAAGATTATTATCGGATTAGTGTAAAAAGAGAAGAGGGTCATGCAGAAAAGCCTGAAGGAGTAGTTTCTAATTATTTACACAACTCTATTCAAGTAGGGGATGTTCTACCAGTGAATGCACCTGCAGGAGACTTTGTGCTTGAAACAAAGGATACGCCAGCTGTTTTAATTAGTGGTGGAGTAGGATTAACGCCAATGGTAAGTATGCTAAACACAATTGTAGAACAACAGCCGGAGCGTGAGGTTACTTTTATTCATGCAGCATTAAATAGTCATGTTCATGCATTGAAAGAACATGTGGCACAAGTAGCAAGCGCAAATTCAAGAGTAAAGAGTTTTGTTGCTTATTCTGAGCCAACTGAACAAGATCGTGAAGCTAAAAATTTCGATAAAGAAGGTTTTGTTGATTTAGAATGGTTGAAATCTATTCTAGCAACCAATCAAGCAGACTTTTATTTCTGTGGACCGACTCCTTTTATGCAAGTTATCTATCGTGCTCTTAAGGATTGGGATGTACCGACAGACAATATTCACTTCGAGTTTTTCGGACCAGCAGGAACATTAGAAGAGACAACAGTAACAGCATAAAAAATAAGGCTTTCGCTATGAATAGTGGAAGCCTTATTTTTTATGCTAGCTATTTTTGAAGAGGCTAATTTAAATCGTGCAGTTTATTTGCTAACTTTTTGATTGTTGTGTTATATAGATTGTATTGGATTAGTAAGAGAAGAGAAAATCTTAGGAGTGAAAACATGAAACAAATCAAAACAGAACAAGAATATCAAGAACAAATTACTCAAGATGAATTAACAGTTGGAATTTTTACCACAACTTGGTGCCCAGACTGCAAACGTTTAGACATGTTCATAGATGAGGTTACAGAAGAGAATCAAGATAAGCAATGGTTCACGATTGATCGTGATGAGTTCCCAGAGATCTCTGAGAAACAAAGTGTAATGGGAATTCCATCATTATTAGTTTTTAAAAATGGAGAAAAGCTTGCACATTTGCATAGTGCAAACGCGAAAACCGCAGATCAAGTGAGAGAGTTCTTGAATAATCTGTAAATTAGATGTCACCAAAATAACGAGCAAGTTCCTTTTATTTTTAAAATGATCAGGAACTTGCTCTTTTTATTATTTATTTGTCTAATGTTTTTTCAAATCTATCTGAATATCCAGCTTTCAATTCGAGTTTTGTAAAATCATGATTTAGATTAAATGCTTTTAATACTTCTGAAATATTATTGCTTCAACTGATTTAATTCCTGAATGCAGTCTTGAACAAGGGTCACGGCTTGGCTCATCGTTGCTCCCCCGCCAAATGCTGCAGTCACACCAACCGCTTCGAAAATTTCTTGTTCTGAGCAACCTTGGTCAAGACACCCTTTAATATGATAAATAATACAATACTCATCTTGAGAATAAAGACTGATACCTAAAGCAATAAGCTGTTTATCTTTTTGAGATAGAACTCCTTCTTTAAAGCATTCTTCAGTAAAGGCATTAAAATGTCCTGCAAGTTCAGGCATCTTTTCCGTAAACAAACCAAGTCCAGATTTATAATGATGGAGTGCCGCTTCAGTAGTGTTTCTAGATTGAAATTCCATACACAATTCAGCTCCTTTTCTAATATCATTAACCAACGATTAGTATGGGACAAAAAAAAATAATTAAACTTGATATTTTTAACTGGATTAATTTATCCCTTTTTGTTTTTATTATTTATTCTTACCGAGGTATTGATTTCAATTAATTTCCATAATCAAGTAAACATAACTCCTTTTATTTGCAGTTAAATTAATAATATAAACTAAAAGTAAATGATGAAAATAAACTTGAATAACGAAGACAGTATTATTCCATCCACCAAGGTAATAACAACCTTTAATATACGATGTATTAGGGAAGGTTTATCTTGTTTAACATCACTGTTACAAAGAAAAGTTTAAAAAAACATCTCGATAAAAAAGTCAAGAAAAAAGTATAAGTTCAATTGTAAATTTTGTTTAAATATTATTATTTTATTGTAAATCATCCTAAAAAATGTGTAAAATTATGTCGTAAATTGCTATTATGTTTTGGAGCAATAATGTCGATTTTTATATGGGAGTGAAATCAATTTGGATATAAACTATCAGGAAATGCTCTTTGAATTTGTAGGTGGCTTAGGAATCTTCTTATTCGGTCTTAAATACATGGGAGATGGCTTACAGGCGACTGCTGGAGACCGCTTAAGAGAACTCTTAGATCGATTTACAACAAATCCTTTTATGGGTGTCTTAACGGGGATACTTGTCACTATACTTATTCAATCTAGTTCAGGTACAACAGCATTAACGGTTGGATTAGTTAGTGCAGGATTTATGACATTGCGACAAGCCATTGGTGTCATCATGGGGGCCAATATTGGAACGACCGTTACAGCCTTTATTATAGGTATAGATATTGGGGCATATGCTTTACCGATCATTGCAGTTGGGGTTATGTTCATTTTCTTCTTTAAAAAACCAAGGATTACGGCAATAGGTCAAGTTATTTTTGGGTTTGGGGCCCTTTTCTTTGGTTTAGAGTTAATGAGTGGTGGTATGAAGCCTTTAAGATCTCTTGAAGCATTTCAGGATTTAATGTTAAGTATGAGTCACATTCCTATTTTGGGTGTAACTGTTGGAACCGTACTTACTTTAATTGTTCAAAGTTCGAGTGGAACAATTGGGATATTACAAGAATTATTTGCATCGGACGCTATCACATTAAATGCAGCTATACCTGTCCTATTTGGAGATAATATTGGTACGACTATTACCGCAGTCATTGCAGCAATTGGAGCATCAATATCGGCAAGACGAGCAGCAGCAGTCCATGTATTATTTAACCTTATTGGAACAATTGTCTTCCTTATTCTTTTAATACCTTTTACAAATTTAATTGTTTATTTACAGAGTACATTAAATCTAAATCCAGAAATGACAATCGCTTTTGCACACGGAACTTTTAATATATCTAATACGATTATACAATTTCCATTCATTGCAGCATTAGCTTGGTTAGTGACAAAATTAATTCCTGGTGAAGATGAGTTTATCGATACAAGAGCACATCATTTAAATACAATGTTTATTGAACGCTCACCATCCATTGCTTTAGGACAAGCTAAGGAAGAACTGAAAAGGATGAGTGAATTCTCAATAGCTGGCTTAAATGAAGCATTTAGCTATTTAGAGACAAATGATAAAAAGCACGCGGAAAATGCTCTTCAGTATGAAGCTGGTATAGATAATTTAGATAAGGAAATTACGGAATATTTACTAGCTATTTCAGCTAAATCATTATCAGTCAAAGAAAGTGAAGAATTTTCAGACTTAGGGTCCACGGTTAGAGATATTGAAAGAATCGGTGACCATATGGAAAATGTTGTTGAACTTGTTGACTATAAAATCAATAAAAAAGGTAATTTCTCAAAAGATGCAACGGTTCAATTAAATGAAATGTATGAATTAACGCTATCAACTTTAGAAACAGCGTATAGAGCTTTCTTCGAAAATAACGTAGATTTAGCTAAAACTGTTTTATCTCAAGAAAATGAAATAGATAAAATGGAAAGAATTCTAAGAAAGAAGCATATCTTACGATTCAATGAAAGAAAATGCTCTGGTGATGCGGGAATAGTTTTTGTTGACATGCTTAGCAACTTAGAAAGAATTGGAGATCATGCCTCTAATATAGCAGAAGCTGTCATTAACGCTGAGTCCGAACAAGGTAATAAAACAAATGCAGAGACGACCGCTTTGTATTCATATTCATAAAATAGATCAAAGGTTATTAATAAAGGATGCTGCATTGGCAGTATCCTTTTGTTGTATTTCGAATAATGAACGGCTTTTTATCGGTAACATAAACGATTAAAATTTGACTTCATACCCTGCGCAGTATATTATATTTTTATTATAAATGAAGGATAGTCTATATAAAATGAAAGGTGGATTAGAAAATGTTATACGATAAAAGTGTGATCAACCGTTTAAAGCGAATTGAAGGACAAGTGAAAGGCGTTATTGGAATGATGGAACAGGGAAAAGACTGTAGAGATATTGTGACACAATTATCAGCAGCACGTAATGCGATTGATCGTACAATGGGTGTGGTTGTCAGTACCAATCTCGAACAATGTGTTCGTGAAAATATGGAAAAAGGTGAAGGAACAGAACATCTAGTAAAAGAAGCAGTAGAGTTATTAATAAAAAGCCGATAATAAAAGTTCATCAACTACTCTACAATGGAGAGTTGATGAACTTTATTTTTAATGTTTTATACCAATACGGGTAATTGTATTTTGAGGCCAATCCTTAGCTATTATAGAAGATGGTGTATAAGTACTAAGTTACAATAGGTCTTTAAGAAGAAATGGAACTCTTCCTCTAAAGGCACATAAGGTACAATAAGGGTTTTGGGTAGAGGAGGAGATAGGATGACCATTTTTGTGAGTTATGAACAGAAGCCCGATATACTTCGTTTTAATGGATTGCAACGGGATATCTATCTTGCATTAGAAAGAAGCTCTTCGTTGTATCAGTATGATACGGTTCATCAATTATTATTTGAAATAGTATTGCGGGGAAATATTATAAAAGCTGCCAAAATGTTGCATGAAAGTCAGGCAACATTTGCGCCTTTTACCACTTCAAGATTCAATCCATTAAAATGGAGAAAAACGAAATATGGGTATTTACAAAATCCTAATGTGTTACCTTCAGAAGCGATAAGAGATGTATTTCAAAACAGTAGGGAATATGCATTTGAATGTACAACAGCTATCGTGCTTATATTTTATAAAGCAGTACTCGATTCGATATCGATAACTCACTTTAATACTTTATTTCAAGATCTACTAGTGTGGGATTGGAAACATGATCAAGATCTGGGAATCATCGCTGAGAGGGGGAGAGACTTTATCCCAGGTGATGTTGTTTACTTTGCTAACCCTGAATATGATCATCCTGTATGGTCAGGAGAAAATGCAGTCTATTTGGGGAAAGGTCTCTATTTTGGGCACGGTATAGGAATTAAGACAGCAGAAGGTATGGTGAACGATTTAAATACTCTTAGGAAAAAAGATGCAACAATTTCAGCTTATTTAATCTCACAGCACACCAGATTGAATGTGAAATATTTGGCGCAATTTTCAAAACGACTTTTATTCTGATGAAACCTTTTGTTTAAATTGGGTGAGAGCATAGGACATTAAGTTATCCAGTTTATTCATAAATAAAACCTGTTTTCGCTTTCTCCCAGGTGCTATGCGTGTAAGTGAAATATCAATTTCAGGTTGGGTTATCGATAGAGGATGTAGTTTCCTTCCTTTTCACAGAAAAAACCCATTTCTCACTATCCATATGAACAAAAACTCCAAACTGGCCGATTGTGTGGCCAATTAAGTCGACAGTAATTATTGAATTATCATTAAATACCGTATATTTGAAGTTACTTACGAACAGGTCCCTAAGGGAAAAACTCCTTCCCTCTACCTGAAAATAGGGATGTTCCTTCGACTCGATTTTCTTCAGATACTCCCTTAGTGTCCGTATTCACAGCTAGCTATAAATCTAAAGATAAGATTCAGCGCCCTTATCGCTCTTTATTAAATCAGACATATGCCATTTGGGAATGGAGTCTAATGATTCTTTAGAAACCTGTATCCAATATATCAAGTATTGTGCTTTATGTACGGAGAAAGTAGTTGTGCTACCTTGAATCTTTTGAAGGTCTATTTTAGTTATTTAGACTATAAATCTATGAATAATAAATAGTTGCCAAAGAGAGTCCGTATTGACTTTGGTAAGATACTTAAAGACACTGATATTCTAAGTTAGTGTCTTTTTCGTTGTTTAGGGGGAATTTCTTAAACGATTTTCATCAATTTTCGTATATAGTATTATGACTATTATTGGTAAATAACGCCATATTATCTTTTTTTAGAGTATAATAGAATATAGGTATATTGACATGTGTAAGCGGTGTGAAATACGCGAGAAAATCAAGTTACGGCTAATTATAAAGGAAATGATATGATTTAAATGTTTGATAAATAAAGATTAATATAATGAAATGGTAATGATCGTATCTATAAAGGAGTTTCTTATATGAAATTAACAATTGGTAAAAAACTTCTCGGTGGATTTTTGTTTGTTCTCATATTATTAGTAATTGAAAGCGTGGTTTCTAATAATCTCATAAGTTCTACAGAAGAGTCTTATAAACAGCTAATTGATGAAAATATAGAAAATGTGTTGCTGGCCAATAGTTTAGAAAGTGATCATTTAAAACAATCCGGGGCTGTTAAAAATTATTTATTAACGGGTGATCCCACATATCTTTCTCAGTACGAAGAATATAAGGGAAAAGTAAATAAGACGATTGATCATATGTTGAAAACTTATAAAATAGCAGAAGATCAAGAAGTTATTCAACATTTGGAAGCATTCCAAATGCGCTATGAGGAATTAGTCAATAAGGCCATTGCATTTAAGAAAGACGGGAATGAAGTTGGTTATAATAATTTACTTAGTACTTCAGCCAAGACCATTACAAATGTTTTTAAAGGAAAAATAGATGCTTTAGTTACGGGACAAGAAGAGTTAGTACAACAAGGGAGTACAGAAGTAGCAGATGCTGTTGAAAAAACAAAAGAGACTGTTATTTATTTAGGGATTATTATCTTTTTAATTGGTGCTGCTTCAGCGATTATTACTAGTCGTTCCATTTCTAGACCCTTATATCTATTAGCCCAATATACGGAAAAAATGATCACTCCAAAAGGAAAGTTTAATTTGGAATTTCCTAAAGTAAAATCAAATATTTATGAAGTGAAGCAACTTTATCAAAGTATTGATTTAGCTTTCCGAGAAATTAAACATCATATCAATCAATTAGATATTGAGATTCAAACAGATGCCCTCACTGGATTAGCGAATAGGAGAACCTTTGATCTTGTCATCGATGAACAAATTCATAATGGTACCTCTTTTTCATTAATCTTGTTCGATATTGATTTTTTCAAAAAGGTAAATGATACTTTTGGACATTTGCAAGGTGACGATGTGTTAAGATTCTTAGCTAGAACGATTCAAGAACTTTCCCGTGAAGGTGATTTATGTTTCCGGTATGGCGGAGAGGAGTTTGCCATCATTGTTCCTTACGGTGATTATGAAACAGCAACAGTTATTGCTGAGCGATTGCGCATGAAACTAGAAAGTACGGCAAGCCCAACAGGAGAGGTTATTACGATTTCATTAGGCATATCTGTCTATCCAGAACATGGACAAGATGCAAAGGAAATTATATTAGCAGCTGATAAAGCTTTGTATATATCTAAATCAGAAGGCAGGAATAAAACAACCTTTTACTCTGCAGGCTAATTTCATTTTGATGATACATAATACATGTCCTCAAAAAAATTTAAATATGGAAAAGAGCTGAGGGGAATCCCAGCTCTTTTTTTGAGTGGCTGTATTCATGATAATTGTTGATAAATGATCTTTGATATATGTGGCCATATGTTTGATTTAGTATGAATTACTTAATGGACACGTACACCAAAGGCCACTGGACCATCAACACTATGGTTTAATACAGCCTTTTGATTAATAGAAAAATATGCCTTACTTTAAGTAATATTACACAGCCTTTTAACAGAATCCTATCAATTGAAGTTAACAAACTCAACAAGTTTAGTGACTATGATTATGGATATGCTGTTTAATAAATTTAAGTAGTGTAAGCAGGTTGAATTCCATTAACAAATCCATGTTTTTCTTTTGGATAATACTTCGGCAAAGAGGTGACCCCAACGGAGAAAACAGCACCCCCAATTCCCAGTAAAAGACCTCCCGCGATTAATGCCAGCATTGAATTCGCTGAACTAAGGATAAACACTGGCAAAATAAGAACGATAAAGCTTACTGTAAAGACAATCCTAGCCCCATATCGGTTTGTCCAGTAACCAATTGGAACTCTTTAATATTGAACCGAGAATAACCGGTGCAGCATTGACTAAAGAGATTTCACCTGATGTTAGGTCAATATCAGCTTGGATAAAAGGCATGAGTGAAGAAATAATAACCCATACCATGAAGCCGGTAATCAAGCTTGTTGTTTGAAGTGTTAGCTGAAAATTTCCTTTCTGCATAACGTTCCCCTTTCTTTCTCGTCTAACTGTAAATGGCTTACATAGATTATTTCATCGTTACGTGAAAACGAATATCATTCCATTGGAAAAATGATAAGTACATAAAGTAGTTTTTCCCCGTTATTAAAAAGTCAATTCCCTATTGTGAAAATAAGGTATTAAATTACTCATGTTTAAACCTTTTCCAGAATGAAGAAAACATAATTTGGAGGGATCAAGGCAGAATAAGTGAATAACTTAACCTAGTACATTTTTATGAAAAGAAAAGGTGATAGAGTGGAATTGTATAACGAAAACCAAACGTATAATGCTGGTGATATTGTCTATGTGTTTTATCGAAATCCACATACTCAAGATGTAGCAAACATACAGGAAGCTGCAGTTGTGAATAACCCTGAGAATCCAAATGAATTAGCTGTGTTTCTTTATGAAACATATTATCCGTTATCAAATGAAATGGCCGTTTATTCTACAGAAGAAGAGGCAGAACAAGCCTACCATTATTATTTTGAGAATGTTTCAGAGGGGATAACGGAATGATAAACTCATTTACACCGAAACTTGTCTATTTTGAACCAAAAGCGTTGGATTACCCACTAGGAAAAAAACTTCAAGAAAAGTTTGAGAAGATGGATATCGAAATTAGGTACACCACTTCGCATAATCAAGTACGGAATCTTCCTGGTGACAGCGATTTCCAAAAATATCGGGTCGCCAAGTCCACTTTAGTAGTTGGGATTAGAAAAACCCTTAAATTTGACACATCTAAGCCTTCAGCGGAATATGCAATTCCTTTTGCAACAGGCTGTATGGGTCATTGTCATTATTGTTATTTACAAACTACGATGGGGAGTAAGCCTTATATTCGTACATATGTAAATGTCGATGAAATTCTGGAAGCTGCCGATAAATATATGGAAGAACGTGCACCGGAAATCACAAGGTTTGAAGCATCTTGTACATCAGATATAGTAGGGATTGATCACTTGACCCATACATTAAAAAGAGCAATTGAACATTTTGGAGAATCGGATTATGGAAAATTAAGATTTGTAACGAAATTTCATCATGTCGATCATTTACTTGATGCCAAACATAATGGAAAAACAAGGTTTCGATTTAGTGTTAATGCTGATTATGTGATTAAGCACTTTGAACCTGGGACTTCTCCATTAGAGAAACGAATTGAGGCGGCAGGAAAAGTTGCAAGAGCTGGGTATCCACTTGGGTTTATCGTGGCACCTATTTATCTTCATGAAGGGTGGGAAGAAGGATACTATCATATGTTTGAGCGTTTGGACGCAGAATTACCTCTGGAAGCTAAGAAGGATGTAACGTTTGAATTTATTCAACATCGTTTTACAAAACCAGCTAAGAGGGTGATTGAAAAAAACTATCCCATGACAAAATTAGAGTTGGATGAAGAGAAAAGAAGATATAAATGGGGGAAGTATGGGATTGGAAAATACATTTATCAAAAAGAGGAAGAAGAGGATATAAAAAATCATCTATACACCTATATGGAGAAATTTTTTCCAAATGCCAAATTGGAATATTTCACATAAGGGGTACTCATTCCTATATAGTAGTTAATATGAAGGAAATACATTTGAAATAAGCATACTTATATTGATAAAGGTAACAATAATGGTAGTGTATAAACACCGACTAACTTCGATGTAGGGGGATTTTACTATGGATATTCGTGAAGGGCTAATTCCAACTGCATGAGATTCAGCTGTTACGGCTACAGGTTATGCTTTAAAACAAAAACGAGGGTCAAATAAAATGATCGCTAATACTGTTTTTGGTTTAGCACATATCGTATTTGGGTGTCATTGACCTTACCACGACGCATCGTCGTTAGAAATGGGAAGGTTGAGTAGTGATATAGGATTGTCTTCTACTGTTTTTGAATGGAAAAATAGTACTAAATTCTTGCGAATAGAAAAGGCATAAATGTGAATAGGAGGGAACGTATATGTCAAATCAACAAGATTATTTTAATGAAAAACAAAAAGGGAAGTACCAGCAGGGATCAGGGTCGCAATATCATAAAGAACATGCGAGCCATGTTCCAGATTACGGGGCAAACAATACGGACCCAAATGCCAAAAGGGTTAAGTAATAGGACGGATAACACAAATCAATAATTTAATCTAGAAAAGCTAAAAATAAGACTATTTAGTCTTAAAATGAAGGGGTGCTAACTTCGAGGTTAGTGCCCCTTCCTATATATATCCTATAAATGAATTTATATTTTTTAGTATTCTTTACTGTTTATCAATGATAGATAGCCGGTATGTTTTTATGCTTTTGATTTTTTAACGAGATATGTAAATTTGTTTTTGGATTAATAGAAGCAAAGAAAATCTCATCCATCTTAGCTATTCCTAGAGTGGTTAACTGTTGTTTCAGCCATTCTTCGTTAAGATGCAAGTCATACAGAATTTCTGGATAAAGCTTTCCATCTATGATGAGAGTATAGGCAAAATCCGCATGCTTTTTTATAATATTTAAGTCTTCAACTGTTACAGATGATTTATGGGCTTTTTTAAAACAGTTAAATTGCCGTTTGCCTCTATAATCCCTAGCTTTACGTCACTAATATCGAATACGTCTTTTTCTCTTAACATTAAAAGAATATTGTCGATAGAATATTGGATTTTTTTGAGATTTTCTACGATGAATAATCCGTCATTAATCACCGCGACTGGATTAAAGGTAATGAGCCTACCCAATTTTCTTTTCTTCATTTTCCAATAAGCAACTAATTTTTGCAGGGGCCCAATTAAGATGATGGCAACTGCCGTGTGAATGTGTCCAATGTCTGGATCGGCAATGTCAGCTCCTACGACTGAACCAAGAGAAATCAAAATTAAAAAGTCAAAAATCGGAAGTTCTCCTATAGCACGTCTGCCCATAAAGATCGTGACAAATAAGAGTAACGGAAGTATGGTCAAAATCCTACCTAATAATAAAGTCAGTAGGTCTTTTAATAAATCCATTCATGATTCCTCCTAAAATATAATTCGATCTAGACCGATTTTAAATAGTTTAGATTCCAACATTGTACAGAATGTATTTTTTTATCAAGGCTACCGTCATTAGGATATATCAAAAAAACTTTTATGTATGTAAGTGTTTGGTCAAAATGGGATACATAGTGTGAGGAGGTTGTTTGAAAATGTGATCAGCTACAAATGGGAATAGTTTTTAGCGAAATAAATCGATAGTGTTGTTATAATATAAAAGCAATGTTGGTCGTATGTTAATTAATAATAAGTCCAATAGATCAAGCGCTGAAAAATCTCCATCCTTATTAAAACACGCACATAATCTAATGGGTGGGTATTCTTGGGGGAGAAAAACAGTTGAAAAAGCGAAACGTGAAAACAAGTCTGTTTTCGTAACGATTGGGTAGAGTTAACGTTGATTTAACAAAAACTGATTAATGTGAGTTAGGCTCAATTCCTTATAAATGACGTTTTTGCAATGGTTTAACATGAATGTTTAAAATCACATCTTTTCAAATGATTCTTTTTTATAAAAGGTAGCTTTGAAATGAAAAGTAGTTTAGAAGAGTACGAGAAAGAGAATGGTAAATTCATAAAATAAAGGGTGTGATAGAGATGTTTTTAGCTTGGAATGAAATAAAAAAGAATAAATTACGATTTACATTAATTACAGGTGTTTTAATGCTCATCTCCTATTTAGTTTTCTTTTTATCTGGCCTTGCAACTGGTCTGGCAGATTTGAACAGGGAATCAGTAGACAAATGGGATGCAACAGGTATTGTATTAACAGAGGAATCAGACAAAAGTTTACCTCAATCATCGATGACCCTTGATGATGTGGACAGTATTGAAGCTACAGAAATTGCCCTAATTGGTCAAATAAATGCAATTGCCAGAAACGGTGAGAAAAAGACAAATGTATCTATTTTTGGTATCAATAAAGATGAATTTATTATGCCTAATGTGATAGAAGGCAAAGCTTTTTCAAAAGAAAATGAAGTCATTGCAAGTGATACATTAAAAGAGGATGGACTTAAATTAGGCGATGAACTAAATCTATCCTCCAGTGAAGAAAACCTTACGATTGTTGGATTTACAGATGAAGCACGATTTAATGCTGCACCTGTTCTCTATGGTGATTTGATTACACTAAATAAAATTAAATATGGAGAATCAAAAGAAATCAATAAAAATCAGATAAATGGGATTGTTTTCCGTGCAGATGATTTATCTGTAGTTACTCAAAATAATGAATTAGAAGTAATTGAAATCGAGAGCTTTATTGAGAAGTTACCTGGTTACACGGAACAAGAATTAACGTTAAACTTTATGATTTATTTCTTATTTATCATATCAGCGGTAATTGTGGCCATTTTCTTGTACGTTTTAACTGTTCAAAAAATAAGTATGTTTGGTGTAATGAAGGCACAAGGAATTTCAAATGGCTATTTATCTCGGTCAACTATCGTACAAACATTTATTTTATCGGCAATGGGGGTAACTGTGGGGTTTTTATTAACTCTTATTTCCGGTTATTTTCTACCAAGCGCGGTTCCTGTATCCTTTGATATTGTAACGATGATGATATATGGAGTGATTCTGATTCTTGTAGCAGTATTAGGAGCATTATTTTCCATATTAACAATTGTGAAAATCGATCCTTTAAAAGCGATTGGAGGCTAAAAAAATGACCATTTTAGAATTAGTTGGAGTGAAGAAGTTTTTTGGTGAAGGTAATAAAAGAGTAGACGCTCTTAAGGAAACCCATTTCTATGCTGACAAAGGAGAATTAATCGCTGTAATTGGTCCATCCGGTTCAGGAAAGAGTACCTTTCTAACGATTGCAGGAGGTTTACAAACTCCTTCCAGTGGGAATGTGATCATTAACAAACAAAATCTTTCGGTGTTAAATGAAAAAAAACGGTCAAAGATTCGCTTAAAAGAGATTGGATTTATTCTTCAGGCGTCTAATTTAGTCCCATTTCTAACTGTTGAGATGCAAATGAAACTTTTAGATAAAGTAAAGAAAAGTAACATGACAAAAAATGAATTAGAGCACCTTTATAATGATTTGGGTATTGACGATCTCCGTCAAAAATATCCAGCTGATCTATCTGGTGGTGAACGTCAGCGGGTGGCTATAGCTAAAGCGTTGTATGGTAATCCATCGATTATTCTAGCCGATGAACCGACAGCCTCCTTGGACTCTGATCGTGCTTATGAAGTGATGGAGCTTTTAAAAAATGCAACAAAGAATCAAAATAAAACAACGATTGTTGTCACTCATGATATTCGGCTAATTGGTTATTGTGACAAAGTGTACAATATGACAGATGGTGTCCTTACGTTAGAAAAAGAGAAGCTCCCAACTGAAATGAATACGATGTAAAGAGATATGTGAAAAAAAGGTGAGAATGTATTTATAGGATTAGGCGTATTGGAACTTATCCAATATCGAAGGTAGTAGAAAGGCGAGCATTTTGTGTGCTCGCCTTTTCTTCCATTTATTTTGGTGAGGATTGTTGATGTGCGTCATATTATAAAATAAGCTCTTGTGGCTGTTCACCGTGAATGTTTAAGATACGGACAGTTTCTGGTTGTATTTCAAGAAACACGTAGTTTGGATCTTCAGGGCCATTAAACCATTTATTAAATGATTCATCCCAGAATTGTTTTTTCAAAAGGTTTGAGTTATTAATGGTAGATGTTCCAGAAATTTCAACATAGGCGTCGCTTTGTCCTTTTTCTTCATACCCTAACAATACAGAAACAGATGGATTTTTTTCTATTTCATCTGTTTTTTCAGTATCCATTTTTGTTGGTGTAAAGAGTGTTAAGTCCTCATGATAAAACGTCATATATCTTGAATGAGGCTTATTATTTTCAACTGATGAAAGGACACCAGTTCTATGATCGGAAATAATTTTAAGAACCTGTTTTCTTAAGTCTTGATCGCTCATTGAGTATACTCCTTTTGAATTAGTTATGATTACCTTTCCTCATATTCTTAAAAATAAACTATAAAAAATTACTAACTATGTACAATGGATAAACCGTACAATTAATAAATAATAACTAGATTAGATTAAGGAAAAGTTCGAATATTAAATAACTTGAAACGATCTAGAAATGGAGAATTTCAATCCTCATGCTTTTTATACTTTTTCTTCTTCAATTTTATTGATTGGAGTGTATCATTTTCAGTGATTGTAACCCATTTACTCTTAGAAACAGCAATTTGTTGTGAAGTGTAGATACCCGTATATCCTGAGAATAGGTAACTAACAATACAAACAAGAAACAGATAAAGGCTAGCATCTGATCCAAAAAGTTCAATTCCCATAATAAAACATGCAATAGGCGTATTTGTCGCTCCACAAAAAACACCGATAAATCCTAAAGCAGCTAAAAAAGGAATTGAAACATGTAATAGTTCTCCTAAGGAACTTCCAAGTGTAGAACCTATCACAAATAAAGGTGTGACTTCTCCTCCTTGATAACCAGATCCGAGTGTAAGGGAAGTGAAAATTAATTTAGTAATAAAGGTAAGCGGAGAAACCTTACCTTCAAAGGCATCATCAATTAGTGGAATACCTAAGCCAAGGTATTTTCTTGACTCGACAATATATACAAGTGCAATAATCATAAGTCCACCAACAAAACTTTTAATCATCGGATTAGGCATCCATTTAGAAAATTGTTTTTTTAGCAAGTGGGTTAATTCAGAAAACAATGTACTTGTTAAGCCGAATAGGATAGCTGCCAACAGAATTTTTATGAGAAGCATGAGTGATAGTACCGGAATCGAACCAATCTCATAATGATGATGATGTATCCCCCATGCAGTAGTCACAAAATCTCCGACAAATGCTGCAACAAAAGCAGGGAATATCGCTTCATGTCTAATTAGACCAAGAGCTAATACTTCTAAACCAAAGACGGTTCCTGCTAAGGGAGTTCCAAAAACAGATCCAAATCCGCTGCTAATTCCACAAATAATTATAATTTTTCTATCCAAAGGGTCTAATTTAAATAATTTACCTACAAGTTCAGAGAAAGCTCCTCCCATTTGAACCGCTGTCCCCTCTCTCCCTGCTGAACCACCAAATAAGTGTGTGACTATAGTACCGAACAAAACCAAAGGTGCCATGCGAAAAGGGATACTTTCCTTTGCTCCATGAGCCTGTTCGATCAATAAATTATTGCCCTTCGTTGAATTGAGTCCGTATTTCCAATAAAGAAAACTAACAACCATTCCTCCTATTGGTAATAAGAACAAGAACCATTCATAGGTGTCTCTCGTTTGAGCTGCCCAGTCTAAACTGATCAGAAAAAATGCGGAGGCAGAACCTGCTAAAACGCCTACAATTCCAGCTATTACAGTCCATTTCATTACATACATCAATAATTGAATATGTAATAGTTTATTTATAGGGGTTTTAATTCTATTCATATATATATCCTTTCCTCTATATTCTTTGTCTCAAATAAAAATAGACTCCCCCAGAATAGATCATTTCAGATCAATAATGGAAGGAGTCATTAGCTCTGAAGCGGTTAATGGCGAACTCCATCGCCTATTAGATTACATTAATTCTAACAGAGGATATAAAGACTGCCAATTATTTTTTCTAACCTTGTTAACTGTATGAGTCTTATCGTGAATGATATGGCTGATAAGTAGTTTTTTGATTGGATGATTCTTCATTTGTTTTAGCACATCGACAACTTGGTCTTTTCTTTGTATAATTTGAAGATATATATTAACCGTGTCCAAAGATAGAGTTGAATAAGAAGTCAAAAATATCATATAGTAAAGGAAAAGATAGGGAGCTCATATGAATACGATAACGATACGACAATTAGCTGATAAATTAAAATTAGAAATTCTAGCTGGTGAACAAGGGCTTGATCGCGTCATTGACAATGAAGATATTCATCGACCAGGATTAGAATTGACAGGATATTTTAAATTTTTTCCGAACGAAAGAATACAATTGTTAGGGAGACAAGAAATTACATATTTGCATTCATTAACAAAAGAAGAACGTGATGAAAGAATCGGAAATGTTATTAAAAAACATCCACCTTGTATGATCATTACGCAAAATCAAGAAGGTCTTTCTTATTTGATTAAGCACTGCAATGAAGAAAAGGTAACGCTTCTTCGAGCAAAAGAAAAGACGACAAGAGTCATAAGCACATTAAATAATTATTTAGAAAAAGAATTTGCAAAAAGTATTGGGATTCATGCGGTGTGTATGAATGTTTTTGGAGTAGGATTATTAATTAGAGGAGATAGTGGTATTGGAAAAAGTGAATCAGCTCTATCTTTAATTGAAAAAGGACATCGTCTTATTTCGGACGATTTAGTCATTCTCAAAAGAATTGATCCCGAAACTTTAATTGGAACACATAATCAAACGAACCGTGATTTTTTATCCTTACGAGGAATTGGGATGATTAATGTACCGAGACTTTATGGTTCAGGTGCCTTTCAAGATGAAACGTTGATTAATTTAGATATTGTATTATCCGCTTGGGATGAGAAAAAATATTATGATGGAATTGAACACACAAATGAAATCGTTGAATATTTGGATGTAGTGGTTCCCAACATTGAAATTCCGATTCGTCCCGGAAGAGACATTGCGGCTCTAATTGAAGTAGCAGCTAAAAACTGGCGCCTTGAACAACAAGGTTATACAGCGATTAACGAATTTCAAGAACGCATTCAAAATCTATAATAGATGCATTTTTTCGCTTTTAATAAAAATGCACATGGCAAGTCACAAAAAACATTTTTCTCTTATACGGATAGACATCGATGTGATCTTCCATTTCTTTAGATACTACTGCGGAAGAAATGGTAAAACTGATATTAGTGAATGAAAAGCAAGAATCCTTATGTTTGTAAAAGGATTCTCTTTTTTTAATCTGAACACAGTTTTAATTTGCTTCCTGAAAGAAATGATAGAAAAGATAGGGGTTCTATTTGTTAGTGTTTTTTGTTGTTTAGGTAAGAAAAAATAAATCAAAGGGCAAACCTTTAAAGTAGCAACCACTGCTAAAAAACTTAAAAAAAATCTAGTAGGCTCCACTATAAAGAGATATGACTCATTTATACTAATTTTATACCCCGACACCTAATATTTAACACTTCTGTGCTATGATGCTAGAAGGAGGGAGAATAATGATATATATAGGTGTAACAGGGTGGGGGGATCATGATTCCCTATATTCTGCTCAAATTAAATCAAAAAATAAATTATCCGAATATAGCAGTCATTTTCTAGTTGTAGAAGTAGATGCATCCTTTTATGCGGTACAGCCTATCCGTAATGCCTCAAAATGGGTAAAGGAAACTCCAGAGGGTTTTCGTTTTGTTGTTAAGGCTTATCAAGGAATGACAGGGCATCAGCGAGGTGATAGTCCTTTTAAAACAAGAACAGAGATGTTTCAAGCGTTTAAGGATTCCGTGAAACCTTATCAGGATGCTCGTAAGTTAGCCTTGGTTCTATTTCAATTTCCACCATGGTTTGAATGTAGGAAAGAGAATGTGGCTTATTTAAGATACTGTAAGAAAATGATGGGGGATATCCCGGTTGCACTTGAATTTAGAAATCAATCTTGGTTTAGCAACCGGTATCGTACAAGTACATTATCTTTTATGAAACAGGAAGGCTGGATTCACTCCATTGCTGATGAGCCTCAAGCAGGATCTGGATCTATTCCTATTGTGCCTGTAGCGACGGATTCAAATATGACATTAGTTCGTATGCATGGCAGAAATTTGCATGGGTGGAATAAATCAAATAGTGCCAACTGGCGCGAAGTTCGCTATTTATATAAATACAATAAGGAAGAGCTTTTGGAATGGAAAAAGAGAATTAAGAAACTGTCAAAGGATACAAAAGATATGATCATTTTATTTAACAATAATTCCGGTGGAGATGCAGCGGGGAATGCAAAAGAATTTCAAGAAATGCTAGGGATCGAATATGAAGGACTTGCTCCAAAGCAACTAGGTTTATTTTAAGTAGATAAATCTTATTTGAATTTGCTTCCACTTCTTTAGGTTAGGAAAATATTTTGGGTATAACTATATTCAAGTTTAGACACTAATACATGTTTAGTGTCTTTTTGATTTTTAGGGTAACATTAATAATAAAATTAAAATTTTATCATAAAAGAAGATGGTCAAATGCCAACTAACAATAAACCCAATGGGTTAATCGCTGAAAAATCTCCGTACTTACTTCAACACGCACATAACCCAGTTGATTGGTATCCATGGGGGTCTGAAGCATTCGAAAAAGCATATGAAATCATAGATGATCTAACTCAATACATTATTGAGAAACTACATCACTTTCGGGTTAAATGAATAATCAGATTTTTCTGATTAATAAATTGTAATTAGAAGTAAAAGCCATATGAAAGGAAATCTCACGTACGGTTTGATAAGGAGGAACTGAAAGTAAAAGAGATAGAAGAAACTATCCTTGTGAAATCAGTTTCTTACTTTACCATTTTTATGTTCTAGTTATTGTTTTTTTTGGATATAGATAAGGTAATAATCCTTTATAGACGGATTATTTTCAAAAAAATCAAGAAGCTTTAATATACAAATTGAAGTCTCTTTCCTAATATAGCGCTCTAGCTTTTCAACTTCTTCCTATATATTCTTATCTTGTACCCCGATCAGTCTTCCATACTTGGTGTGGGCAATTTATGTCTGCCTTTCATCCCAAAAGTTTAAAAATACATCCTGTATTATAAAACAAAATCTCCATAAGGTTGAAATGTGGGCAAATTATTTATTGCAAAAGAAAAATCTTTTTCATTGACATGGTTTTTCCTGTAGATTAAAATGTTTCTTAAGGGAAACTTTTTTGGGTTAGACCATATAATATAGTTAAAGTAAGATGTGGCAAATTTCCACTTTATTTTTTTAAGTAAAAGTTGCATTAAGTCAACATCTTTCGCGCAAGGAAAAATATTAGATATGGAAGGAGATGATTATTAATGAATCCAGCGCTTTCAGTGGAAAGTTTGTTTGTATCCTACGATGGTAATGAAGCGGTGAAAAATGTAAGTTTTTCAATAGAACAAGGTAAATTAGTTGGCGTTATTGGTCCAAATGGAGCTGGGAAATCAACGCTATTAAAGGCATTGTTAAGCCTTATTCCGAAAGATAAAGGCGAAGTTCAAATATACGGAAAAAGTTTTAAGGAGCTAAGAAAATCCGTTGCCTATGTCCCGCAAAGAAGCAATATTGACTGGGATTTTCCAATCACTGTTTTGGATACTGTTTTACTCGGAACGTATCCAAATTTAGGGTTATTCAAAAAACCAAAGAAAAAGGAAAAAGAATGGGCACTTCAATGTTTGCAAAGGGTCGGTATGGGTGGTTTTAGTAAGCGTCAGATTGGAGAACTTTCAGGGGGACAGCAACAACGAGTTTTTTTAGCAAGGGCACTCGCTCAAAAATCTGAATTATTCTTTCTTGATGAACCATTTGTAGGAATAGACGTATCGAGTGAAGAGACCATTATTACTATTTTGAAAGAATTGCAGAATAGTGGCAAAACGATTCTTGTGGTTCATCATGATCTAAGTAAAGTAAGTGATTATTTTGACCAACTTATTCTGTTAAATAAAGAATTGATAGGTTTTGGAGAGATAGATGGGGTTTTACGTGCAGATGTTTTGTCCAAAGCGTATTCTGGACAATTTTCATTTCTTGAAAGCTTGGAGGAGAAGGTATAAATGTCTTTTATTGAGGCTGTAATTCAATATGGGTTTTTACAAAAGGCTCTCTTGACCTCTACAATGGTTGGAATTATTTGTGGAGTAGTTGGTTGTTTCATTATTTTAAGGGGTATGGCACTAATGGGGGATGCGATTTCTCATGCTGTTCTTCCTGGGGTAGCAATTGCTTACATGCTTGGAATTAACTTCTTTATAGGTGCAGTTATTTCAGGAGTATTAACAGCAATGGGGATTGGTTTTATTAGTCAAAATAGTCGTATCAAAAATGATATCTCCATTGGAATTATGTTTACTGCTGCTTTTGCATTAGGGATTATTCTTATTACCCTCATGAAGAGTAGTACTGATCTTTATCACATCTTGTTTGGAAATGTATTAGCAGTTCGACCTTCGGATATGTGGACTACGCTGGGAATAGGAATATTTGTGCTAGTTTCAATTTATTTGTTTTACAAAGAGCTTCTTGTTACTTCCTTTGATCCAACGATGGCAGAAGCGTATGGATTGCCGATCAAAATCATCCATTATTTTTTAATGACGCTACTAACAATGGTAACGGTAGCTTCTTTACAAACGGTAGGAATCGTACTTGTAGTGGCTATGCTCATTACACCAGCAGCGACAGCCTACTTATTAACCGATCGACTATGGGTGATGATTTACCTTTCAGCTGGCTTAGGAGTGATTGCAGCTGTTGTTGGATTATACTTTAGCTTCACTTATAACTTAGCTTCTGGAGCTACAATTGTTTTGGTTTCAACTGTCTTATTTCTATTAGCATTTGCTTTTTCACCAAAACAAGGTGTCTTATGGCGTTCATTAAAAGCAAGAAGAAAAAAACTGTCACTTTCATAAAAAATTAGGAGGAAAGTTATGAAACATTTACTGAAATTATTTATTACAAGTCTTTTTGCAATTTTCATTTTAGCAGGATGTAGTGAAAGTAAAGAAACCGTTACTGAAGCAGGAGAAGAACATAAAGATGATAAGTTACAAGTAGTAACAACGTATTCCATTCTATATGATATCGTAAAAAGTATAGGTGGCAATCAAATAGAGATTCATAGTTTGGCACCAGTGGGATCTAACCCTCATGAATTTGACCCACTTCCATTAGATATCCAGAAAACAACTGACGCAGATGTCGTTTTTTATAATGGATTAAATCTTGAGGCAGGAAACTCTTGGTTTGAAGAACTAATTCAAACGGCTGGGAAAAATGTAGAAGATGGTCCTGTATATCGACTAAGTGAAGGCGTAGAGCCCAAATACTTAACATCAGAAGGACATAAAGGGGAGGAAGATCCTCATGCATGGCTTGATATTCGAAACGGTATAAAGTATGCAGAAAATGCAAGAGATGCACTTATTGAAGTTGATCCTGATCGTGCCGATATTTACAAAAAAAATGCTGAAGAATATATTTTGAAATTACAAAAACTTCACCAAGAAGCGTTAGAAAGCTTTAACAAAATTCCAAAGGAAAAGCGTTTTTTAGTTACAAGTGAGGGAGCATTTAAATATTTTAGTGATGCATACGAATTTGAGGCAGGATACATTTGGGAGATAAATGCAGAAAATCAAGGAACACCGCAACAAGTAAAGCAAATAGTGGATTTAATCAATGAAAAAGAAATTTCAGTATTATTTGTAGAAACGAGTATCGATCCTCGGAGTATGGAAATGGTTTCAACAGAAACTGGGGTTCCTATTGGTGGGGAATTATTTACAGACTCTCTAGGAAAACCTGGTGAAGATGGAGATTCTTATATCGACATGATGGAATGGAATATCTCTGTTATACTTGAAAACTTAATGGGAAATTAGGGATAAATGAATGAACAAATACAATCTAAAAAAGCCGTTGAAAATCGGCTTTTTTAGACTTTTAAGAAATTTATATATATGCATTGGTAAAAAATAAATACCACCTAAAAAAACAATATAGATATGGTTGTTTTTTAGGTGGTATTTATTTTTTGACTGTCAAAGGTGACTTTCGTGTTCCAAACGTTATAAAATCGTTTTACTTTACGTAATATAATGGTGTGCTTATTATACAAAATGTACTTAAAGCCAGTCAGAGTACGGATTCATTAGGCTCACGAGCAGAAACGTGAACGGCTAAGTTGCAGTCAGAGTTTAACCCGCATTTAGCAACAGTTTCAGCGCATGACGAACAAAGTATAAGGAAATTAATCCAAAGAGGCTATCCTAAAAGCAAAGGTATCAGACACTTTTGCTTTTAGGATAGCCTTTTTTATACATTGATAACAGTTTGAATGAAATTACTAAAGAAATTTTTTTGAAAAAACTCATATTTATATAAAAAATTTATTGTAAAAAAGTATTGATAAAAAGAAGATGAAAATAATTTCTTTATTTAAAAAACAATAGCAATAAAATATATCATTATATTAACATAGTAATGGATTAGTGATGGATTATAATATACATGTTCAACTTGTTAAATCGACATAAGAAACGGTCGGTCAGCCTGCTTGAGCAAGCCTCTTATTACGCTAGTAATGAACAGCGCAGTAAAAGTAGGTTGAACGGCCGTTTCATCTCTATCTATGTCGAAAAATTAAAGTGGACTTATATAGACTACAGAATAAGTTTTTAAGAATTATATAAGTAAAGGGGAATTTAAAACAAAATTTAAGCATTTATACGCATTGACGGAATCAGAAAACATAGAGATGATAGTAATTTTGTTATTATATACCTATACCAAATTAATAAACTGAAAATTTTTATTATTATATATTTTTAGAAAAAATAAAAAAATATGTTGAAATTAAGTGTTAATTCGAATTATAATAATTTTTGTAATATTTTAAAAATAAATGTTAAACGTCAATGTTGGTTTTTGGCTTATTTTGTTCTAATAAATATTTTATTCATTGGAGCAATCTTTCAGCAATGGTTAAAGGTATAGTGAAACTATATTTTTACTTTGAATAAGCCAGAAGTTATTTTATTAACCTTGCCGTCTAGCATACAAAAAAGAAAGGAGTCTATCGCACTGTTGTAAACGCTAACAAATTACTAGGGGGTACATATGAAACATTTAAAAAGAAGCTGGATTATTTTGATAGGATTGATACTATTACTATCTGCCTGCAGTTCAGGTGCTATTAGCTCAACATCTTCATCAGATGAAAAAAAAGAACAGGGTGACACAATTAAAATTGGTGCATTGCTACCATCAACTGGCGTGTATGCATCTTTAGGTGAAAATCTATTAAATGGATTAAATCTATATTTTGAGGAAAACAATTGGGAAGTAGCAGGGAAAAAAATTGAGATCATCCATGAAGATTCTGAGGCTGATCCGCAAGTGTCACTTAGAAAGCTACGAAAGCTAATGGATCAGGATTCTATTGATATCTTAACAGGTCCTATCAGCACGGCCGTAGCTTATGCCATTCGTGATGAAGTAGATAGTAAGAAACTTCCATTTCTTGTCTCTCATGCTGGAGGAAATGACTTAGTAAGAAGCAAGCGAAGTGACTATATTTGGAGATCTTCTTTCAGTTCATGGCAAATTGGTCATTCTATGGGTGAATGGGCTTATAATAATGTCGGTGAAAAAATTTATGTAACAGCAGCTGACTATGCATTTGGACATGAAGTAGCAGATGCATTTAAGGAAGCGTATACAGCAGCTGGTGGAACGATTGTTGATGAAGTATATCCTCCGCTTGGTAATAACGATTTCTCTTCTTATTTAGGGAAAATGAATAGAGATGACATTGACGGTATCTATGCTTTCTTTGCCGGAAGTGATGCGATTCGCTTTGTTCAGCAGTATGATCAATACGGTCTACAAGGGAAAATTCCATTAATCGGATCTGGCTGGTTGAATGCAGAAGATGTACGTCCGCAACAAAAACTATCTGGTGATGGTATCAAGTCAGCGTTATTCTGGGACTACCATTTGGAAACGGAAGAAAATAAATCATTTGTTGAAGCATATGAGAAAAAATACAATCAAAGACCAAGTATCGAATCACTTGAAGGATATGATGCAGCGATTATTATAGCAAAGGCGATTGAAGCATTGGATGGAGATGTATCTGATTCAAAGAAATTTATCGACGCTATAGCAGCTGTTGAAATTACAAGTCCAAGAGGACCGATCAAATTTGACAAAGAAACACACAATATTGTTCAAAATATGTACATTATGGAGACAGGTATCGAAAACGACGCGACTGAAAACAACGTCATCGATACAATAACAGAAGTAGCAGATCCTGGTAAGTAAGGGAATTTGGATTAGTTTGAAAAGATGAAAACAGAAAGAGGCAAGTAATATTGCCTCTTTCTATTAAAAAAGTGTAATAAATAGAGGGAGGGTAATAATGGGTACTTTATTGCTGCAAATGATGAACGCTTTAAGCTATGGGTTTCTTCTTTTTCTCATCACATGCGGGATCTCGATTGTGTTTGGTATCCTTGGCGTGTTAAATCTTGCTCATGGCTCCTTGTATCTACTAGGGTCATATATTGGCTACTCTTTGATCATGCAAGCAGGACTTCCATTTTGGGTTGCTATATTGGCAGTTCCATTGATCATTGCTGCACTCGGATACATAACAGAGATTGCGATTCTTCGTCCTACGTATAAGCTTGGACATCTGTCGCAAGTCTTACTAACCTTTGGTCTTGTCTATGTTTTTCATGACATTTTTTCCATTGTATGGGGAAAAGAAGTTTTGACTGTTAATCCTCCAGAAATGTTCAGTAGTTCTGTCGAAATCCTAGGTTATGCAATCCCCTCCTATCGACTTGCTTTAATTGTGATTGGAGCAGTGATTGTTGTTGGCTTATGGTATATACAAGAAAAAACAAAATGGGGAGCAGTTATTCGCGCTGGTTTATCTGATAAAGAAATGGTTGGTGCATTAGGCGTTAATATCCATTTTGTTTTTACAATGGTATTTGTCTTTGGAAGTCTTTTAGCGGGATTAGGTGGGGTTCTTGGAGCACCTATTCTTGGAACATACCCAGGAATGGAATTTTCTATCCTTATACTATCGCTTGTTGTCCTTGTAGTTGGGGGACTTGGCTCGGTCACAGGAACTTTTTTAGCAAGTTTGTTAGTTGGCTTTGTAGAAACATTCAGCCGTTACCTCGTTCCAGAACTGAGTTTAATCATTACTTTTGCTTTGATGGCTTTAGTACTAGTTGTTCGCCCTCAAGGTTTAGTTGGGAGGAAGGCGTAGATGAGAATAAAGCAGTTTCGTGGATGGTTATTGTTTTTAGTTATGGCTTTCGTTCCTTTTATTGCATCATTGTATTACGTTAATGTTTTGACAGAGATTTTTATTCTAGCTGTTTTTGCGGTTAGTTTAAATATTTTAGTAGGTCAAACGGGTCTCGTTTCATTAGGTCATGCGGCATTTTTCGGAGCGGGAGCATATGCGACTGGATTGGTTGCATCCCATGTCAATGCAAACGTATTTCTGACTATTGGTATTGGTATGCTTGTAGCCGCTTTGCTGGCACTATTGATTGGATTTTTATCGATTAAGGCCCATGGATTTTATTTCTTGATGCTAACCCTTGCTTGTTCGCAGATTGTTTATTCCATTATTTATCAATGGACACCTGTAACAGGTGGTTCAAATGGTTTATCGGGTATTCCGATGCCTGTACTTTTTGGGAGTTTCGCACTGTCTAATCAAGTGTTGATTTACTACTTTGTACTTGTTGTTTTCGCGATTGTATTATTCGTTATTAATCGATTATTACATTCTCCATTAGGTTATGTATTCATCGGAATAAAAGAGAATGAAGAAAGAATGAAATCAAACGGGTATAATACCGCTTTTTATAAGAATTTAAGCTTTTTGTTAGCAGGTACACTAGGTGGATTGGCAGGTAGTTTATATGTTCTATTTAACGGCTTTATCTCCCCATCTGATGTGTATTGGACGATGTCAGGGTCTGTTTTGATTATGGTGTTAATCGGTGGTGCCGCAACATTATGGGGGCCTGTCGTCGGAGCTGCTTTTATTGTTTTAATGGAAACAATCATCGGTTCCTACACCGAAAATTGGATGATGATTATCGGAGCTGTTTTCATCCTGTTTGTTATCTTTGTACCTGATGGCATTGTCGGTATCTTTAATAAAATAAAAGGAATGTTGGATAAAAAGCAGACTCAAGCGGATTTGGAAAATAATATGTTAAAACCTATCAAACAGCAAAACTAAAATGGATGGATAGGATCGGTGAATATGATGGATAAATCAATCGTTCTTTCTTTAAATGGTCTTGCAAAGCATTTTGGGGGACTAAAGGTAATCGAAGATATTTCATTGGATGTATCCGTTGGTGAAAAAGTAGGGTTAATTGGGCCAAACGGTGCTGGAAAAACAACACTCTTTAATATGATTGCTGGCGATCTTGAACCTTCTGGAGGAAGTATCTCGTATTTTGGTGAAAAAATTAATCGGATGCCCAACTATAAACGAACACAATCAGGAATTGTTCGAACTTTCCAAAAAAATAATCTGATGTTGGGATTAACGGTGAAGGAAAATCTATTGCTTGTATTACAGCGAATGAGAAGTGAACATACTCAATGGTGGAAACGTGTTAATCAGAAAAACTATTCTGCATTATTTGAAACCGCAGACGACATTCTGACTAAATGGGGTTTATTTGAATACAGTAACAGAACCGTTAAAGATTTATCCTATGGGGTCCAACGGCAAATTGAAATCATTTTAGCGGTTGCAGGAGAACCGAAACTGCTATTGTTAGATGAACCAACAGCTGGAATGTCACAATTAGAAACCGATCAAATTATTGGATTAATTAATAAATTATCTGCTGATGTTTCGATTATTATGATTGAACATGATATTGATGTTTTATTTGGAAATATGGATCGGGTGGTCGTTCTTCATACTGGAAAGTTGATTTGTGATGGACCTCCAGATGAAGTGAGAAACAATCCTGATGTAAAAGAAATATACATGGGAAAGGAGGATATGCTTCATGCTTAAATTGAAGGGACTTAATAGTTACTATGGGGAGAGCCATATTCTACATGGAGTTGATCTTGAAGTGAACAAAGGAGATGTTGTCACTTTACTTGGGAGAAACGGCATGGGAAAAACAACAACGATCCATTCCATTGTTGGCTTTGTAAGGAAAAAGCAGGGTGAAATTTTGCTTGAAGGCGAGAATATTGCTCAACTTGAAAGTCATCAAATTGCAGCGAAGGGGCTTGGTATTGTTCCTCAAGGAAGACGTATTTTCGGTAATTTAACTGTAACCGAGAACTTGACGGTTTTTGCAAATGAAAAAAATGGTGAGTGGAATCTTGAAAGGATTTTTGATCTTTTTCCGCGTTTAAGAGAAAGAGAAAAATCCCATGCTGGCAATTTAAGTGGGGGAGAGCAATCCATGCTTTCTATTGGACGAGCGTTAATGAGAAATCCGAAGATTCTTCTCCTTGATGAACCAACAGAAGGTTTATCTCCTTTAATGGTAGGTGAAGTGATGGAAATTCTCCTCAAGTTAAAGCAGTCTGGTATGTCGATGTTATTTGTAGAACAAAATATTTCAACTGCTCTAAGTATCGCAGATGATGTTTATATTTTGAGTAAGGGAGAGGTCGTCTATCACGATCGTCCGGATAAATTGCAGCAAAACATGGAGATTGCCTACCAGTACTTGGCATTGAGCAGTTAGATCTATTAATATTTAAAGAAAGGGTTAGATCCTCACATTTTAAATGTGTGAGAATCTAACCCTTTTGTTGTTTTAAAAGAAACAAGGTATTTAGTTCTCTACTAATGATTTATCTTTAGGATTACTCGATTTATTTTTATTTGTATAACGAATAAACGTTCGGAAATATTCGTATATCGATTAGTAATGAGTGATTTTAAATGTTTTTGAAAGATAATTCTTGGTGGGTTTGCCAAATATAAAACAAATGCGGTTATTGGCAGGAGTGCATTAGAGAGTTTGCAAAATTATCGCTTTGATAAATGTTTTATGGGTGTAAACGGGATTCATCCGCAATTTGGTTTTACGACACCTGATCAAGCAGAAGCAATGATTAAAGAGAAAGCGATTACTCTATCGAGAGAAGCATTTGTAGTTAGTGATAATACGAAATTCTCAGAAGTATCATTCGCTAAAATTATGGGCCTCGATAAAGCAACAATTATTACAAATGAACTGGATGACGAAATGAGGAAAAAGTACTCTAGTAAAACGACGATAAAGGTTGTGACAATATGATACATACATTGACTTTAAATCCATCTGTGGATTATATTGTCAAACTTGACAAGGACGTAAAGATAGGAGAACTGAATCGGTCAACGAGCGAGATAACATTTCCTGGAGGTAAAGGAATCAATGTTTCTAGGGTACTGAACAGAGTGGGTGTTAAAAGTAAGGCACTTGGGTTTGTGGGTGGTTTTACAGGGGATTACATTGAAAAGTATCTTCATCACGAAAGTATAGAGACAAACTTTATTAAAGTGGAAGAAGATACCCGGATTAATATTAAGTTAAAAACGGGCAAGGAAACAGAAATTAATGCAAAAGGTCCAACCATTCAAAGTGAGCATTTTGAAAAGCTTAAAGAAATTGTTAGCTCGCTTACAGCTGAAGACATATTAGTTTTAGCAGGAAGTATCCCTTCTTCTCTTCCAGGAACGACATATGAAGAACTAGTGAAAGTTTGTGAGAAAAATCGTACTGCTTTCGTCGTTGATACTGAAGGTGATTTACTAATGAACGTATTAGCGTATAAGCCTATTCTTATCAAACCGAACCATCATGAATTAGGTAATTTATTTGGTACAGCGCTTTCAACGCCAAAGGAAGCTATCCCTTATGCTAAACAATTAATTGAAATGGGTGCACAAAACGTCATTGTGTCCTTAGCCGGCGATGGAGCTGTTTTTGTGAATGAAAAGTATGTTTTCGTCTCATCGATTCCTAAAGGAGAAGTGAAAAGCTCTGTAGGAGCAGGTGATTCGATGGTTGCGGGTTTTTTAGCTAAATATGAGAAAACACAAGATGTTTTGGAGTCATTTCAATACAGTGTTGCCTCAGGAAGTGCTACCGCTTTTGCTCTTGATCTTTGCACAAAAGAAAAGGTAGAGGAACTGCTTCCACAAGTGAAAATTAACCAAATAAACAAAGAAAAGCAATAAATATTTAAGAGGGAGGGATCTCTATGAAAATTACCGAATTACTAACAAAAGAGACAGTTTTATTATCGATTAATAGTACAGAAAAGAACAGTGCAATTGATGAGTTAGTAGAAGTACTATTCAAAGCTGGAAAATTAACAGATCGTGAACAATATAAAGAAGCGATTTTAAAAAGAGAAGAGCAAAGTACAACGGGGATAGGTGATGGCATTGCGATTCCACATGCTAAAACGGCTGCTGTTAAACAAGCTGCCATTGCATTTGGTAAATCTGTTGATGGTGTTGAATATGAAGCTCTTGATGGTCAAACATCACACCTTTTCTTTATGATTGCTGCACCGGATGGAGCTAATAACACACATTTAGAAGCATTATCCCGGTTAGCGACTATTTTAATGAATGAAGATGCACGTCAAAAGTTAATGGTCGCAACAACGGCTGACGAAGTATTAAAGATTATTGACAGATATGATCAGGAAGAGGAAGAAGAGGTTTCAGTTGCTGATAGAAAGAACTTTATCATAGCTGTTACGGCTTGCCCAACTGGGATTGCCCACACATATATGGCTGCTGATTCATTAAAAGCAAAAGCTGCCGAATTAGGTGTGGATATTAAAGTTGAAACAAACGGATCTAGCGGAGCAAAAAATGTGTTAACTCAGGAGGAAATTGATAATGCTATAGCTGTCATTATTGCAGCTGATACAAAAGTGCAAATGGAACGTTTCAAAGGAAAGCACGTACTAGAAACAGCTGTTGCTGACGGTATTCGCAAACCACAGGAATTGATTAACCGCGCACTGAAGCAGGATGCACCAGTATACCAAGGGGGAGCAGGAAGGTCTGAGGAAATATCTATAGGTTTAGACAAGCGTAGTGTTGGTGGAACGATTTATAAGCATTTAATGAGTGGTGTTTCGAATATGTTGCCGTTTGTTGTCAGCGGCGGTATATTAATTGCGCTCTCTTTTATGTTTGGTTACAATTCTGCCGATCCAAATGATCTGTCTTATAATGCTTTTGCGGCTGTGCTGAATGAAATCGGCGGAGGAAATGCATTTGCTCTTTTAGTTCCGGTATTAGCTGGATTTATTGCGATGAGTATTGCGGATCGTCCTGGGTTTGCTCCTGGTATGGTAGCGGGAATGATGGCTGCTAGTGGTGGAGCGGGTTTCCTTGGTGGTTTAATCGGAGGTTTCCTTGCTGGTTATACGGTTGTCGGCTTGAAAAAGGCATTTTCAAATATACCTGCTTCATTAGATGGGATCAAAACTATTTTAATTTTTCCACTCCTTGGGATTGCGCTTACAGGTTTTGTGATGAAGTATATTGTTAATACACCTGTAGCAGCAGCAAATGAAGCCATTACAGAGTGGTTAACAGGGCTTGGAACAGCGAATGCAGTATTTTTAGGAATTGTGCTCGGACTTATGGTGGCGTTTGACATGGGTGGTCCGGTAAATAAATCGGCTTACGTATTTGGAACGGGTCTTTTAGCAAGTGGCGTGTATGAGCCAATGGCAGCGATTATGGCTGCTGGTATGGTACCACCTTTAGCCATTGCGCTTGCAACAACGTTCTTCAAAAATCGTTTTACAAAGTTAGATCGAGATGCGGGTAAAACAAACTATATTATGGGATTATCTTTTATTACAGAAGGAGGGATTCCCTTTGCCGCAGCAGATCCATTGCGCGTTATTCCATCCATTATGGTGGGTTCAGCCGTTGCTGGTGCGATATCGATGGTCTCGGGAATTGGATTGCGTGCACCACATGGCGGAGTTTTCGTGATTCCGCTTGTTGATGGCAGCTGGGTTATCTATTTAGGCGGAATCATCATTGGTGCAGTTGTCTCAGCTATTATGCTTGGATTTTTGAAAAAACCGATACAGAAATAATTTATAAAAAGGTCGCTTATCCAGTGATCTTTTTTACTGTACCTATATTTAAACAGCGACATGATCCAGTCCAAAATAAAAATGGTACTTAAATATGATTGATTTTAGCACTATTTAGAATGATTTCCATTGAAGTTTGGAATGATAACTTTAAATGTAGATGCAAAAGATAATTTCGTTTACGTTTAAAAAATCAAAAGGAGTTTTCAATCATAATGGCTGAATTCCAGTATGAAGATACACGAATCTATTATGAATTAAGTGGCGAGGGAACTCCGATCATATTTATTCATCCTCCTGCAATGGGAAGAGTTGTGTTCCGTTATCAAAAAAAATTAGATCGTTATTTTACCATTATTACTCCTGATTTAACTGGAAATGGAGACACAATAGGACCTGAGAAACAAATAACGATTTATAACTATGCAAAAGAAGTAAAGGCATTACTTGATCATCTCCATATTCAAAAGGCTGTTCTCTGTGGCTATTCAGCAGGGGCAATGGTTGCTCAGGAGTTTGCCTTATCCTTTCCAGAACAGACATTAGGCTTAATATTGATAAGCGGGTATCCTGAAGTTATTTCAACAGGGTTGAAATATGAACATTTAGCAGGTATGTACTTAGTAAAGAAATTCCCTTATTTTCTTAGCTTTGTTATAGCATCAAGCCATACAGAAGATCCATTATTTTGTCATGAGATAAACCATCATATGAAAAAAGCGAATCGAAACATGTGGTATCAATTTTACGAACAATCTTTACACTATAGTTGCACAGACAGGCTTCATCAAATTTCTGTACCACTATTATTGATGTATGGAGCACGAGATTTTGCAAATCAACATATACGGGTATATAAAAAATATACAGACCACCAAGCTGTTATCTTCCCAAAGGTATTTCACCAGCTACCAACAAAAAAATGGGAGTTAGTGAACCAAACCATCACTGGATTTATTTTTGATCAGATTACAAAATAGCATTGAATCATCTCGATGCGATTATTTAATGTGCAGTAGATGGATGGAAAGATAGAGATGAGAACAGAATTGCCTAATGGTATGGTTAAAAAAGTGAATAGCAAAAAATTTATGTTTTTTAAAAATACTGTTGACGAATAATAAAATTAATATTATGATAATTAACAAATAAACAAACGTATGGCATTGACGAAGAGTAGTAACTTTTCTTGAACACTCTAGAGAGCTGATGGTTGGTGCAAATCAGTGCGGAATGAAAGGTGAATGGACTTCTGAGCCCCAAACCGAATCTTTTTTAAGTAGTAGGCTTTGGCGAACGTCTCATCGTTACAAGAGACAGGTATTCAAACATCTATTCTATGTTTCGATACCTGTTAAGTGAGCTGATATTTCAGCTAATAAAGGTGGCACCACGGGTTTCTCGTCCTTTTTGGAGGGAAGCTCTTTTTGTCTTTTAAAAAAATAAATAATCTAAATTGTTGAGTAAGAGTAGTACACGAACGTTTTTCGTTACAGAGAGCCGGGAATGGTGTAAACCGGTACGAATGCATCGTTGGAATGGACTTACGAGAGGCAACTTGAACAAAAGTAGGGCTGTCCGGAATTCCACCGTTAAAAGGATAGGGTATAGTATTATTTTTAATGTACCTGAAAAGAGAGAGCATTGATTGTGCTCTAACAGGGGTGGCACCGCGGTCAATAATCGTCCTCTATTTACATGATTACTATGTAAATAGAGGATTTTTTTATTTTCAAAAATCAAAGGAGGGTATAAATCAATGAAGCCTTTATATACAGAAACAGAGTTGATAATAGAAGAAATAGAGGGGGACACACTAACACCTATTACCATTTATCAAAGGTTAACAGGGGAAAAAAAGTTTTTACTTGAAAGCTCTTTAAAGCATGAAAACTCAGGGAGATTCTCTTTTATTGGTGCTGATCCGTTTATGGAGTTAATTGGTGATGGGGACAAAAGTCAAATCATTAAAGCAAACGAAAAGGAAATGGTTTTAGAAAAACCATTAGAAGTATTAAAGAAATTATTGCCAAAGAAAACACCAAAAATCGAACCGCTTTTTCCCTTTATTGGTGGGGCAGTTGGCTATGCTAGTTATGATTCGATACGACAATATGAAAAGATTGGACCGATTCCAAACGATGAACTTCAAACACCAGACGTCCACTTTTTATTTTTTGAGGTACTTATTGTCTTTGATCACCTTGATCAAAAGGTATATCTCGTGGCGTCTCCACAAAAAAATGGTTCAACGGTTGACATGCTTCAAGAAAGGTTAGTTAAAATAAGAGAGGAAATAAGAAATGGTGCACGAGAAGAAGAAGCAAAGGAAGTGAGCCTTTCGTCTTTTGAAGCGTCCATGTCAAAAGAACAATTTATCGATAATGTTCAAAAAGCAAAAACATACATTGAAGAGGGAGATATTTTTCAAGTTGTTCTTTCGCAACGACTTAAAGCCACCATACAAGGTGATCCATTTTCATTATATCGGAAGCTAAGAATTAAAAATCCGTCCCCTTATATGTATTACTTTGATTTTGCGGATTATAAGGTTGCAGGTGTTTCTCCTGAAAGCTTAATTAAAGTAAAAGGAAGTCAAGTTATCACAAACCCAATTGCTGGCACAAGACCACGGGGGAAAGATTTAGAAGAAGACAAAGCATTAGCAAAAGAATTGCTTGCGGATGAAAAAGAACTAGCAGAACACAAAATGCTTGTTGATCTTGGTCGGAATGATCTTGGGCGTGTATGTGAATTCGGTACTGTTCATGTTACGAAGTTTCTTGAAATTGAAAAATACAAACATGTGATGCATATTGTTTCTGAAGTAGAGGGTGAACTAGTGGAAGATTTTGCTCCAATTGATGCGTTAACCTCATGCTTACCTGCAGGAACCGTTTCTGGAGCTCCAAAAATTAGAGCAATGGAAATTATCAATGAAATGGAAAATAACAAAAGAGGTATTTATTCTGGGGCCATTGGTTATGTTTCAGCAAATGGAAATATTGATTTTGCATTAGCGATACGGACGATGGTTATCAAGGGAGATGAAGCGTATATTCAAGCCGGTGCAGGGGTTGTATATGATTCTATTCCTGAAAAAGAATACGAAGAAACGCTTCATAAATTAAAAATGTTTTTGGGAGGGACCGCTCAATGATTTTGTTGATTGATAATTATGACTCTTTTACGTATAACCTTTATCAATACCTTGGAGAACTTGATGAAGCTATTATGGTCAAAAGAAATGATGAAGTCACTCTAGAGGATATAGCGAATCTAAAGCCTGAAGCCATTGTGATTTCTCCAGGTCCTGGAAGACCGGAACAAGCTGGTGTGTGTGTAGATGCGATAAAAACCTTTTATGAAAGAATACCGATTCTAGGGATTTGTCTCGGTCATCAAGCAATGGGTTATAGCTTTGGTGCTACGGTTGAAAAGGTAGAAAACATCATGCACGGCAAAGTCTCGAAACTTCAACATGCAGAAGAATATTTATTTCAGTCATTACCACAGGAGATTGACGTCATGCGTTATCACTCGCTTGTGATTAATAAAGATACGGTACCGGCTTGTTTTCAAGTATTGGCTAAATCAATGGACGATGATGAAATCATGGCAATTAAACATAACCAATATCCTTTATATGGAATGCAATTTCACCCAGAATCCGTTGGGACTAAATATGGAAAACAACTGTTGCAAAACTTTTTAACTGAAATAAGAAAGGAAGTTTCGCTATGAAAGAAATTTTGGAACGTTTAACAGCAAAAGAATCATTAACAGATCATGATATTGAGGTTGCGGTGAAGCATTTATTTTCCGATGAGATAACAGATAGTGAGATTGCTGCGTTTTTAATTGGCTTAAAAACAAAAGGAGAAACTGTTGGTGAAATAGCGGGGCTTGTAAATGGAATTCGTGCAAAGGCTTTGCCTTTTAAGAAAAAAATCCCTAATGTTATGGATAATTGTGGAACAGGGGGAGATGGTGTAAAAAGCTTCAATATCAGTTCTACTTCTGCTTTTGTCATTGCGGCAGCAGGTATACCAGTAGCGAAACATGGAAATCGGAGTGTTTCAAGTAAAACAGGAAGTGCGGATGTTTTAGAAGAGTTAGGAATTGAATTGAACCTTTCAGCGGAAAGACTTGAAGAAATTATTGAAGAAGTAGGCATTGCATTTTTATATGCTCCAAATGTTCATCCGAACATTGGTCGAATCCAAAAGGTTCGTAAAGAATTGGGCGTTCCAACTGTGTTTAATTTATTAGGACCTTTAATGAATCCAGTGGATCTCGATTCACAGTTTTTAGGAGTGTATCGTCGCGATTTAACGAGGATGTTCACTGAAGTACTTCAGGCTCTAGGAAGAAAACGGGCGGTTGTGTTGAATGGTGCTGGTTCTATGGATGAAGCATCTCTCCAAGGTGATAATTATCTAGTCATTTTAGAGAATGGAATCATTACGGAAAAAATTCTTCATCCTGAAGAGGTCGGCTTATCTGTGTATCCTAATGAAGCGATTGAAGGAGGCTACGCAAGTGAAAACGCCGAAATATTACAAAATGTTTTGAAAGGAATCAAAGGAGCACACCGTGATACGGTTCTTTTAAATGCAGGAATCGGCATTTTCGCTGGTGGCAAAGTCAATACAATTGCAGAAGGCGTTGAGTTAGCGGAGGAAATCATTGATTCCGGTGCTGCGCTAGATCGATTACATCGCTTAATAGAAGCAAGCAAAGTAAAGACAGAGGTGATATAAATGGCAACCATTTTAGATGTAATTTTATCTGAGAAAGAAATAGAAGTAGAAAGTTTAAAAAAGGATCGTTCAAGTTTAAGCACTGAAAAGAATTATCAACACCGTTCTTTCCTATCGATTCTTGAAAATGCAGATGAGCTTTCTATAATTGCGGAATTTAAACGAGCTAGCCCATCAAAAGGAGATATCAATGGAGTTTTAGAGCCTGCAACACAAACAAGTTCATATATCAAATATGGAGCGAGTGCCGTTTCTGTCTTAACAGATAAGCGTTTTTTCAAAGGAGATATTTCTGATTTGGAAGCTGTTCGAAACGCAATCGATGCACCGATTCTTTGTAAAGATTTCATCATTGATTCGATCCAAATTGATGTTGCCAAAAATGCAGGAGCTAATATTATTTTACTAATTGTTGCAGCGATGGATGAAGAAAAGTTAGGTAATCTTTACAAGTATGCGACTGAAAAGAAATTAGAAGTGTTGATGGAAGTGCATAACGAAGAGGAATTAGAAATTGCATTGAAAACAGGAGCGAAACTTATTGGTGTTAATAATCGGAATCTAAAAAACTTCGAAGTGGATCTATCTGTTACAGAAAAACTTGGTCCAATCGTGAAAAAAGCTGGAGCCTACTTAATTAGTGAAAGTGGTATTAAAACACTGGATGACGTGAAGCGGGTTGTGAAAGCTGGTGCGAATGGAATTTTAGTCGGTGAAACATTTATGATGGCGGAGAATTTGGCCAATACATTGCAGGAAATGAAGTTACCTATCCATCAGGTGGCAAAGAAATGAAGGTAAAAATTTGTGGTCTACTTAATGAAGAAGCAGCGCTTCATGCTGCTCGAAATGGTGCTGATGCGTTAGGTTTTGTATTTGCAGAAAGCAAACGAGAAATTTCTCTTAAAACAGCAAAGTCTATTATTTCTAAGCTGCCAAAAGAAATAAAAAAAGTAGGCGTGTTTGTCAATCCGAGTATGGAAAGGATTGAGGAGGTTGTTTCTGAAACAGGGATTGATTACGTTCAGCTCCATGGAAAAGAAACACCTGAATTTTGTCGTTCAATTCCCTATCCGATCATTAAAGCCTTCAGTATTGAGTCTGCTGGAGATTTAAAAAAGGTCCATGATTATCCTTGTGAATATATCCTTTTAGACGGTCCAAAAGGAAAATATTATGGAGGGAATGGGGTCGCGTTCGACTGGGGAATATTGTCTAACTTTGATTTTAAAGATAAAAAGGTTATTCTTGCTGGAGGACTGAACCCACAAAATGTAACGGCTGCGATCGCTGAAACAAACGCTTCTATAGTGGATGTAAGCAGCGGTGTCGAAACAAATGGCCATAAGGATTTGGAAAAAATAAAGTTGTTTTTAACACGTGTAAAAAATAGCTAAACAATATAGGGCTGTCACAAGCGACGCTCTCTCGCTACTAGGTTGCCGATGTAAAGGTAAGGAATACAAAATATTGCGATGGTGTTATTTTCTTTATGATGA
>NZ_JAETXM010000010.1 GCF_024494465.1 Bacillus sp. V3B
TGCGTTACAGTCAAATTGATTAAAAATTAAAAAATCGAACCCTTAACGTATCATAAGACACGCCTGGTTCGACCTCACTTTCATCCCACATCTAAAGAAGCGGACTTTCTCGTTCGGGAAATCTGTAATAAGATGCGAATTGGGAGAGATTCTCTTGACGGTTTGAAAACATTCTTGTTATTCTATAGTACATTATGAACTGAATACCGCCATTAAGTGAGACTCCTGTGCTGGAGTCTGGAACCCTGCACTTTTTTGAAAGCGATTATGAACATTCCAATTGGTCCCTGAAACCAATAGATTCAAATTTTATACACTGAATTTCATGCCGATAGTTGGAGGTTTTTTTTTGAATGTTGTTGTAAATCAATTAAAGAAAATAGGTTACAGACCCATTTTTTTGTACATCCTACTAGCAATTTGCTTTGCCACCTCCGTTTTTTTTGTTCATCACAATTATTCATTCTATGAACGTCCAATAGCCAAAGTCATCAAAACGACTCTGGAAGATACAACTGAAATAATGGATATGCATCAAAATGAAGATCATCTATTCACCCAGCGTATAATAGCCGAATTAAAAAATGGAGAAGAAAAAGGACAGCTTATTCATTTAACGAATGAGTATTCATCTTCTAGAGCTTATGATCAAGAATATCATGTTGGAAATGAATTGTTTGTTTCGATTGATACGAACACAGGAGGAAATACAGATTTAACTGGAACCATAATGGATGTAAAACGTGATAAACACGTTTTGATTGTAGCATGGATTTTTATCTTTACTTTACTAATCGTTGGAAAAAAGCAAGGGCTGTTTTCTGTTATAAGCTTGGCAGTCAATGCCGTTTTGTTATCATATGCGTTAGATGTTTATATGAATACATCCGGCATAAATTTGTTATGGATATGCGGTATAAGTGTTATTTTATTTACTGTCATCTCTTTGTTGCTCGTTAACGGTTTTAATGAAAAAACCTATGCAGCTATTGTTGCGACCCTGCTAGGAACTTTTATTTCGCTGCTCATTACCTACCTTGTTATGTGGGTAACTTCCGAAAAGGGCCTTCAATATGAAGAAATGCAATTTGTCACTCGTCATTATAAAATGCTGTTTATGGCAGGGTTATTCATCGGATCTTTAGGAGCCGTAATGGATGTAGCCATTACAATGTCTGCTTCTATTTTTGGATTATATGAAAAGAATAACAACATACCAATAAAAGCACTTAAAACTTCAGGAATGGATATTGGAAAAGATATTATGGGAACCATGACAAATATTTTGTTTTTTGCCTATATAAGTGGTTCCATTCCGATGCTTATTTTGTATTTAAAAAATGCTTCTCCCTTGATGTTTACTCTTTCGATGAACCTATCATTGGAATTGGCTCGAGCTCTAGCTGGTGGTATTGGAATCGTGTTAACCATTCCGATAGGTCTATATATTTCTATTTTTTTCGTTGAACGAAAGAGGGCAAGATCATGAATACATTAGTGTGGCTCGCAACTATTTTATTGATATTGATGATACTGATTGGTGGAAAAAAAGGAGCACGGTCTTTTATTGCTTTATTCTTAAACTTTGGTGTGCTCTTTTTTACCATCCTTATTATGACAGATCCAAATGCTGATCCGATTATCTTAACATTGATTGCATGTATAGTGATTAGTTGCATTAATTTATTTTATATTAATGAAGTGAACACTAAAACGAAAACAGCATTCATTTCTTCTATTATCACAATTGTTGTTTTACTCTTTTTTATTGTCATTGTGACAAAAAATGCTATGATTCAGGGTTTTGGTGAAGAAGAAACAGAGGAGCTTAGCATATTTTCCCTTTATATTGGAGTAGATTTTGTTAAAATTGGAGCTTCTGTGATTATTATGAGTACAATAGGCGCCATTACGGATACTGCCATGGCCATTTCATCTCCCATGCGTGAAATGTTTAATCATAATCGATTAATCAGTAGGAAAGATTTATTTGCATTTGGGTTAAGTATTGGGAGGGATATCTTAGGAACAAGTACGAATACGTTATTTTTTGCCTTCTTTGGAGGCTACCTGGGATTGCTTCTTTGGTTTAAAGATTTATCTTATTCTTTTGGAGAAATCATAAATTCAAAAATATTTAGTGCTGAAATGATCACTATACTTTGTGCTGGAATTGGTGTAGCTCTGATTATTCCCATTACTTCGTGGATTACTGCCTATTTTTTAGTGAAAACAAGAGAAAATAACGAGACATTTAAATAGGCTTTATGACAAGAAAGCTAAAATAATTTGTAATGGCATTTTTGTTGATTAAGACTGAATAGTTACGCGTGTCTCAGTGTTACTTAAGCAACGCTTAAGTATGTAACCTTTCAATTTAGTCGCATTGTACGAGTATTGGCGTTCAAAGCATTGACTCTACCTATTCATCGTGCAAGTCGGAACGATAAAAAATCATCCCCTATTTCAACATAACTACGAAAATAGGGGATGATTTATATTTTACTCGTAATTACGCCTCGGTTTTCTACTTCTAGTAACAACCAATCCACCTCTGGATAAGCTTGTCTTCCAACTAGATAACTTCTTTTGATATTAAGGCAATCATCGTGGGACCAATACCACTTAAAAAAGCACCATAAAATGACCGTAGTGGTTGAGTGGTTGACACTGATTAATCATAAAAAGCATCATTAAATATGCGAATTTTCAGATAATGTGTTAAAATAGAGCATAATGATGTTCTCCAAGTCCTCGTCGTATAAAGATTCATGGTGGTTATGTTAGTGGTTAGTTGGTTAATGAACCTAGAAAGGTGCTGATACAAGGATGAATCAGTATTTAACGATGAAAGAACTCAAAGAGGCACTACCCGATATCCCCGAAAATAGTTTAAAACGGTACATACAAGAACATCAAGAATACCTAGACTTTAAAAAAGAGCATAATCGTTATATCGTTCATACTTCCGAGATAGAGACATTAAAACTTATCCGAAAACTTTATTCTGACGGTTTAAAAAAAGAGGAAGTGAATGCAAAGTTAGAAGAAAGTGGAATTCCTCTAACGATTACTTTTGACGCCACTGAAAATCAGTCACTCTTGTCTGTTAATCATGAACTTACCGATATGAAAAAATTAGTCAGCTTTCTCGTTCAACAAAATGAACAATCTCGGCTTCATCAAAATAAAATCAAAGAACAGAATCAAGATCTTATAAATGAAGTACAGGAATTAAGGAACACAATCGAAGAGATGAGAGAAGTTCAGAAACTCGAATATGAAAGAGAAACCGAAAAAGTTAGTTCAATACTTGAGAGTCTATTAGCTACTCAAAAGGCTATTGAAGAAGTAGCCATTAGCTCCCAGTCCAACAGAGATAACTGGTTATGGCAGAAGGTACATAGGTTATTGAAGAAATAATCATACATATTTATATATTCACGAAGTATGATTTAACTGGGGCCCCGAACCAAAAGGAAACGGAAGCTCCAGTGTGCAGAAACTTTATTCAGAGGGAGTCTAGCTCTTTCGAATATACTAACCAAAAGAAAATGGACCTTTTGGATTTAAAATTGGAAATGAACGATATGATTCAAGCACTTCCCATTCAGGTTCCAACAAGGCTAGTTTCTGTTCGGATTTCTCTATAATCCCTATCCCTCATATGCCTGCTTTAAAGTATCTATGTCAATTTTTTTCGGCATTTGGAGTAATGCCTTCATCACTCTCGCCGATTTTTCAGGATCTGGATCGCTTATCATTTCGCTTAGTTCTGCTGGAACAATTTGCCACGATACACCGTATTGATCTTTAAGCCAACCGCACGCTTGTGCCTTCTCGTCTCCACCTTCAGAGAGCTTTTCCCAATAATAATCCACTTCTTCTTGTGTTTCACAATTGACAATAAATGAGATGGCCTCAGTAAATTTGAATTGCGGACCGCCATTTAATGCTACGAATCCTTGTCCTTCCAGTTGAAATTCTACGGTCATGACTGTCCCCTCTGAAATCTCGTCGAATTCATGCCTTTCGTTTCCATAACGTGTGATCCTACCGATCCTGGAATTTTGAAAGATCGAAGTGTAAAACTTCACCGCCTCTTCGGCTTCTGTATTGAACCACAAGTTTGGTGTAATTTTCCTGATTTTATTTTCCACTATTTTCAACTCCTAAATATTTTTGTATTTTAGCTAGAATTTTGATTCATTTAAGGACTTTCCTCTGCCATTACGACCAATTAGACCAATTACTTCTTCACGTCCAACGGTTGCCTTCATATCGTTAAATAGAATACGGTCCATCATTTCTAAACTGATATGATGTAATTTTACGATTTCCTTCATCGTATCACCGTTATTCACACTTTCTTTTTCAAGGGAGAAAAAAATCCTCCCAAATGAATTTGGAAGGATTAGTTGCATTTTTCATAACGAAAATAAGCTATTTAATGAATAACTTTAAAAAATGATATGGAAAATGGGCAGACTAATCCTATTTGTTAATTTGAAAAAATTATTCTCAAATGTTTGAAATAAGATTAGTTAATCATCAGCCACCCATCATCCCTTCTAATATGATGTAATCTATTATACCTGCAAAATCAACTAGTGAAAATAAAAGTATAGTTAAACTAATAACTTTTTCAAATGATTAATCATCAAAGCAGATCTTATTTACATTGTTGAACTAATTTGCACCCGAAATTCCCCCTTTGACATTCCACATCATCTACAAGTAAAGGGGGAACATTCTCTTATACTAATAGTAAATCATGACAAGACGTCAACTTGATTGAGAAAAGCAGAAAGACCCTGCTCTTCTGTATTATGTACCGCAAAAGGTGCGGTAAGGACGATTTGATGGCGCAGGCAGTGTGCAGTAATCAGCCTGTTCGGGGGAGTGCGCGTAAGGTCTTGAAAGAACATCAAGAAGGCGCTCCATCACGCTGTTGTCTCCTTGTTCCACTGCAGCTTCTAGTGCCTCTTCTACCCGATGATTCCGAGGGATTACTGCAGGATTACTATTTCGCATCAACTGATGTGAGGACTCTTTGGGTTCCTCCTGCCTGCCTAATCTCGCCTGCCACAGCTCATACCACTGAGTAAATTCTGAGGTCTCAAACAAGACTGTATCCTTTAGATTATCAAATGTTAATGCGCGAAAAGTATTGGTATAGTCCGCACGATACTTCTGCATCATACTTAAAAGATCTTCAATAAGGGCTTCATCCTCTTGCTCTTCGTTAAACACTCCCAGTTTGGCTCTCATTCCCGCGAGCCAATTAGATTGATACAACTCTGTAAAACCTGAAAGCGCATCCTGGGCCAGTTTGACAGCCTGATCCTGATCGTCATGAAGCAAAGGCAATAGCGTTTCAGCAAACCGTGCTAGATTCCACACCGCAATATGAGGCTGATTACCATAGGCATAGCGGCCTTGAATGTCAATAGAACTAAATACCGTTGCCGGATCATAATCATCCATAAAAGCGCAAGGACCATAATCAATGGTTTCTCCGCTAATCGTCATGTTGTCGGTGTTCATCACTCCGTGGATAAAGCCAACCAGTTGCCATTTGGCAATCAGTACAGCTTGACGCTTGATCACTTCTTGAAGTAACGAAAGATACCGACTCTCATCAACTTCAACGTCTGGAAAATGGCGCTTTAGTGTATAGTCAGCCAAAACCTGTATTTCCTCTACTGTGCCCCATTTTGCAACGTATTGAAAGGTACCGACGCGCAGATGACTAGCAGCGACACGAGTCAGAATTGCACCAGGCAAATCCGTTTCGCGGATGACTGACTCACCGGTTGTTACCACGGCTAGACTACGAGTAGTCGGAATACCAAGCGCATGCATAGCTTCGCTGATAATGTATTCGCGCAACATCGGTCCAAGTGCCGCTCGACCATCGCCCCCGCGGGAGTATACCGTTCTACCTGATCCCTTAAGCTGAATATCGACCCGCTCACCTAAAGAATTGATCTGCTCTCCTAGTAGCACAGCCCGGCCGTCTCCTAACATCGTGAAATGCCCAAATTGATGCCCCGCATAAGCTTGAGCAAGCGGAAAGGCGCCTTCGGGAATCCGATTGCCACCAAGCACCGCTACACCCTCTTCACCTTGCAGAGCCTGAACGTTCAATCCCAGGGATGTTGCCAACGAATCATTGAAAATAATCAACTCCGGTGAGCGTACAGGAGTTGGGTTGAGGTGGGTAAAAAATGATTTCGGTAGACGAGCATAACTGTTGTCTAAATTCCATCCTGTTTCTAGCATTTCTTTTCTCTCTTTCATCATATCTCCTTTTATTCTTTTGTCTTTTTGTATCCTAATTTATTCTTTTACATAAAACAAAAAATCATAAACGTTCTATACTATCGTTCATTATCTACTTTCTATATCAATACACCCCAACTTCTTGTAGTGTCTACTTCTTCCAAGCCATTATACTCTTTGTATACAAAGATGACGCCCTTTATATATTTTTTCACATATAACAAATTCTTAATGATCCCGGTTCACAATATAATTCAATAAATGCTTCAGAAAAGTGGTATTGCGTGGCACCTCTTGCAACACTTCCATTGCAAGACAGTAATGTTCCCACATCGCTTTTCTAGCACCAACAGAACCTAGAATGGATACAAAAGTCGAATTGTTGTTTTCAGCATCTTTTCCAGTAGATTTTCCGAGCGTAATCAGATCTCCTTCAACATCAAGCAAATCATCCTTAATCTGAAAAGCTATTCCAGCATGATAGGCGAATCTTTTCAAAGCTTCAATTTCTTCCCCCTTTGCATGAGCGAGAATGGCCGGCATGATGAGAGAAGCTTCGAATGCTATACCGGTTTTATAAAAGCACATCCTATTCAATTGTTCCAGTGTCAATGGTTTCCCTTTGGAACCCAAGTCCATTGCCTGTCCCTTACACATATCCTCTGTTATTTGGGCCGAATATTGAATCAATTTAAGAACCGTTTTCGAATCGAACCCGTCAAGAGAGGCTTGTTCCCAGATAGCCTTCTGGGTTAGAAAGAGACCGGTTAATTCCGCTGTGGCCGTGTTATACACCTTATGTAGGGTTGGACGCCCCCTACGAATGGACGCATTATCCTGGGATGGCAGATCATCAAAGATTAAGGATGCCGTATGCATATATTCCAATGATCTCAAAAGTGGCATGATTGTCGACTGATCTAATCCATACTCGTTAACACCCATGACCCAAGTCATTATTGGTCTTAATCTCTTTCCATCGCCTTCCAGACTGTAATTTGCAGCATCAATGATTGGCTCTTTTATCAAAGAAACAGCATCAACTTTAGGGATAGGTAAGATGTTATTAATCTGGTCTCTTACGGTTTCGATCGTATCTAAAAAGTCTTCCCTCTCCTTCCGTTCATTTTTCAAAATGGCAATCATATGGTCCCGAAGCAGTTTATCGAAGAAATCTACATCATCTGCTTTATCTACCATATTTTGAATGACGCGATTAAATTTTGGGTTTCCAGAAGAAAATAGCTCCATCACTTCCTTGTATTTTTTGGTTCCCATTCGTTGTTTAAATCGTTTCAGACCATTTATCACACGATCCAGTATCACCTCACAGGTCTTGGGGTCTGAGTGATACACATGATGAATCAAATTGGAGATGACCGTCCAGTATAATTCAAAGGGGTTTATAAGATCGGGACGTTGATCATGATATTTCATATAATAAGTATAGGGTGTTACCGCACTGTCCTCCATGTCATCAAACATATCCGCAAAATCATCAGCCAGTTGGTTATAAATACCATAAAAAAATGTTCGGTTGTCAAAACCCTCATCCTCGGGAGCACTGATGACTGAACGGACAATCAATCGTGAAGAAGAGGATTTTAAAATAATCGGTATGTAAAGCTCTTCATTAGTGTAATTTGCATAGGATAAATCCTTTACACGGTCCACTTCCTGGGATTGAAAAAACACATAGGACTGCTCGAAAAAATTTTTTCTTGTTTCTGGTCGCTGATGGGTCTTAATATACTCAAAGGCCTCTCGGAGTTCCGCATGAATATAAATAATCAGATCCCTGTTATTTTCATTCCATTCGCCCAATTCCGGCACAAATCCTGTGATAAGGGCGGTGCGTATCAAATCGGAATATTGTTTTTCCTCTTTAGCGGATAAGATTTTGGCATCTAGAAGGTCGTCAATAAAGGGATAGGTCAAACCATAGGAATAGCCTAGCCTTATAGCTTTATCAAGCTTCTGAGTACGTTCTTCAGACGATAGCTCATCACCCATCTCCTCAACCTCGTGCATCACTACTCCAGCAATGATCTTAATAAGTTTTCGCTGGGCTTGCTCAGCATCCATCCCCTTTGGAATCTGGGAGGACACAGTCTTTAGTTTGTTTATCAACCAGATCATGGTGGATTCAATACCTTCCTTTTGGGCCATCCGGTATAATCCGGCCATACTAAACGTCTCCGTTTGCTCTCCTCGATCTGTTGTGGTGGAATGAGTCAGGTGATTTTTCAAACTATCAACGACACGCCGGATCCTTTTCTGTGTATCAGGTGAGTCCAGGGCTTTACCCAGATCTCGCATGAAAATATAGGAGATACTCCGATCTAAGTAATGATCTAGTTTGCCTGTGTAATCCAGCCATTTGATATAATGATGATACCCCTGAGGATCCTTTTTTCCCTTTCCCCGCGAAAAAAAGGACCAAAAGGAATGAATATGGCTCTGTTTCCAGGATTGTATATCTTTTGTTAAGATAGGAACATAAGTTTTTTTCTCAAACTGCGCAAAAAGTAATTGAAAATAATGAACAGCCTTCTGCTCAGCCAGCTGATAGCATCCATCAGCATTTTTTATTAACTCCTCATTCATACTATACATTACCTCTACTTAATCTTCTTTTATATATGTATGCAATAAAATGCAAACCAATATGAATAATTCAATCCATTTTCTTTAAAACTAATAAAATATCGTTAAATATAATACAAAAATAACATCTTTATCACCAGAAAGCTAAATATAACTTTTTAAAATATTTGCCATTCTCCATAACTTATCTTCAAAACAAATGGTCATTAGGAATATTTAACAATATGTCTTTTTATAAATCCAGTGTTTTCTATATTTATTAGGAATGATTGCGAAAGGAAATTAAAATGTTTTCATTTAAACTTTAACAAAAATAGATAAATCGATCGTTTTTTCCTTATGTAGAGCAATTAATGTGAATGTAGATGGTGGTACTTATGAGATCCTGCGGGCGAGTATCATCAAACTATCGCATACAATGATCGAGATCGAGGATTATGAAGATACAGCTTTAAAAAAACGATTAAAGAAGGAAGCATTATTAGAACTTGAGGAAAAATGGTTAAGACAACTTCAACCATATGGTGAACAAGGATATAACCTCAAAAAACACCTTTAAGAAATCCAAAAGGATTCTGGATCCTTGATAGCACAAAGATCCAGAATCCCCATATCATATAATTCCAAGTAGTACGAAGTGAAACCTAGCCAGCCCGGATCTACTTAATATCTACTAGTGCCTTTACAAGAATCTCCTCTTCTTCTGCGCTCACTGTCCTTAGATCAAGATGAACTTCATCCTTCTGAATCCGGACCACAATGGCTGGAGCATACTGAGTTCTTAAGAGTTTCGCTAATTTCATGGGAGATAATTGTTTATGCTTTAGAACCCCCACATATGTTGGAAGCTCTACCTCTGGCATCGTTCCTCCTCCAACTTGACTCACTCCTTCTATCATGGACATTTCATACAAACCCCTTGCTTTTCTAAGCTTTTCTAAGAATGCTTCCGTTCGCTGCTGTAACACTTCTTTGCTCGCTAATAAATCTCTGATAACAGGAATATTTATTAGCGCCTCTTTTCCTTTTACATAATGCATTAACGTTCCTTCCAAAGCAGCGAGAGTCATTTTATCCACTCGTAACACACGGGCAAGCTGATGTTTTTTCAATTGATCAATTAACCTCTTTTTACCAGCGATAATCCCTGCTTGTGGACCACCTAGAAGTTTGTCCCCGCTAAACGACACAAGGTCTGCACCCATTTTTAACACTTCTCCAACGACCGGTTCATCACCAATTCCATGTTGACGGAAATCATACAAAACCCCACTACCTAAATCTTCATAAAAAATAACTTGTTCATGCTGGTGTGCTAAGTCTATTAATTCCTTTGTTTCGACTGATTCCGTAAAGCCAACTACTTTAAAATTACTCGTATGTACCTTTAAGATCATTCTAGTTTCTTCATTTATTACTCGCTCATAGTCATATAAATGCGTTTTATTTGTCGTCCCTACTTCAACAAGCTTTGCTCCACTTTCTTCCATTATTGAAGAAATACGAAAAGATCCACCAATTTCAACAAGCTGTCCTCTTGATACAATCACTTCTTTCTCGGCGGCTAATGCACGCAACACAATATAGACCGCTGCTGCGTTATTGTTCACAACCATAGCGGCCTCAGCACCCGTAATTCTTTTGACTAATTCTTCCACATGGCTATGTCTTGAGCCCCTCTCTCCTTCTTCAAGTTTATATTCGAGATTTGAATATTGCCTTGCAATATCGGTTACATGCTGAACAGCTTGTTCACTCAAACGAGCCCTTCCTAAGTTCGTATGTAAAATAGTTCCTGTTGCATTAATGACATTTTTTAATGTGTAACTAAATTGCTGGTGAATCGTTTCTTCACACCTCATAAAAACCTCTTCTATAAACCTCTCACTTCCTGGCTCAGGTCCTGACCATTCATTATGTATAAGCAAATGTCTAACTCGATTTAATGTATCTGATAAAATAGTGGTCAAATTCACATGATCAATCCCAAATTGATTGATTAACACAATAAACCGCTCATTTTTTTGTAGTTCATGAACGGGAGGTAACGACCTTAATAAATGTTGCACAAAGAATCCCTCCAAAAATAAAAATAGCCTTTTTATTATAACATCTTTCACCTTTTGAAACCTTCTGCATACAGTGAAACATCGTAGTAAGGAGGATCAGAATATTATGGTATATAAAAAAGATGATAAGCCCATAGATATTGATGTAATTGATAAATGGCTTGAAACCTTCTTTTTAGATCCTTTCACTTCTTATTTAGATGAAACGATATTTCGAATTGATTTATTTGAAACAGCTGAGGAATTCATCCTTGAGGCTTTACTACTTGAATATAATAAAAATGAGGTGTCTGTATTTCTGACAGAGGACAAAATCCTAATTGAAGCAAATCATTATCAAGGGGATGAACACAAAACAAGAATGATTTCATTTCCCTTTTCCATCGTTCATCATAGAGTAAAAGCAACTTTTGAAAGCGGGGTCCTTGAGGTATTCATTTCAAAAAATATAGTATGTCATGGAAAAAAACGTGTAGTCCCTCTTCCCTAAAAAACCTTTTCAAATCGATTCACGTTACAAACATTAAAAAATAATCCTTTTTCCATCAGTTAATTGATGGAAAAAGGATTATTTTTTGTTTATTTTCCGTTTCTTTCTTTCTTTAGTTGAGATTCTATGATTTCAATGATGTCCTCTGAACTAGGAAATTCCCCTGTATCAAGCTTAGAGTATATTTTTCCTCCATTCAAGATCACTTCAAACGCTCCACCAGAAGTCGGAATCAACTCCATTTTCTTAATATCTCCACGGAAATGAGTGAATAGTTCTTCTGCGAAACTCGCAGCTTTTGGTGCATAGTTTCATTGCATGCAAAATTCAATAACAACCTGACACTGATTCATTTTATTCCCCCCTTTGTAGTTTATATTTCAAGTATAGTACAAACTGTATTTCTCACACAAATAGTCCGCCCCATTCAGGTGCATTCATGAATAAAAACTTGTATACTGTAATTTGGAGGTGAGTCATGTGAGCGAGCAAGAAAAAATTCGCCTTACATCGTTGTCAACAAAGGCTGGTTGAGGCTGTAAAATTGGTCCTGAGGACTTAGCGCAAGTTTTGCGCTTATTACCTGAACAAGAAAACGCACCTGAATTACTTGTCGGTCGTGAAACATCTGATGACGCAGGCGTCTATCAACTGACGGATTCGATTGCGTTAATACAAACAATTGATTACTTTACCCCTGTTGTGGATGACCCTTATATGTTCGGTCAGATTGCCGCAGCGAATGCATTAAGTGATGTATATGCCATGGGCGGCACACCGAAAACAGCATTAAATATGGTGGGTTATCCCGTTAAAAAATTAGGCGGTGAAATGCTAGCTGACATATTACGAGGTGGCGCTGACAAAATAAAGGAAGCGGGAGCTGTCTTAGTTGGCGGACATTCGATCGATGATCAAGAGCCAAAATACGGATTATCCGTCACGGGAATTGTTCATCCTGATAAGTTCTGGAAAAATGTTGGTGCGAAACCTGGAGAAGTTCTTGTTTTAACGAAACCCATTGGGGTCGGCATTCTCACGACAGGTATTAAACGTGGGGCTGTTACGGCAGAACAAGAAAAAGTGGTTACTAGCACAATGGCCATGTTAAATAAACAAGCGGCCGAAGTATTAAGTGACTTTTCACCAAGTGCTGTGACAGATGTGACGGGCTTTGGACTTCTTGGGCATGGAAGTGAAATGGCGAGCGGAAGCAACGTTAGCTTTGTGATTCATTTTAGCCAAGTGCCTTTATTAGATGGAACGTTGCCATTAGCGAAAGATGGGGTTGTTCCTGGTGGATCAAAGTCAAATCATAAGTGGCTTGAAAAAGATGTGGACTATCAAGATATCCTACTAGAAGAACAGCTTATCCTTTGTGATGCAATTACATCTGGAGGCTTGTTGGTCGCATTAAACCCAACTGATGCAGAGAAATATGTTCAAGCTTTAAAAGAAGTAGGACATGATTCTTGGATTATTGGAGAAGTAACTGAAAGACATGAAAAACTAATTACGGTTAAAAGATAAAGAGGGTCCCTAGGATCTCTCTTTATCTTCTCTATTCGGTTTTAGCTAGTACATTCAAATCCTTACTATACAAAGTTCATTTTCATTCAAAAAAAAATTGACCAATCCCTACTAAATGTTTATAATTAGTAAATGTCATATATTTGTCTCAGTAGCTCAGTAGGATAGAGCAACAGTTTCCTAAACTGTAGGTCGGGGGTTCGAATCCCTTCTGGGACATAACAGAAACCCTTGTGTATCAAGGGTTTCTTTTTTTATTTTCTCGAAAACTCGTTCGTATCACTATCTTCTTGGGGTTGAGATGGGGCAGGATTATTTTTTATATAATCGCTAACCCTCCTAAAATAAAAACAAATGCTATTCCCCATGTGGCCAAACGAGGATGAAGCATATTAAGTAAACCCCAAACACCAATACTAGTACCTACCATGAGAGGTATCATCGTAATGAAATTTGTAGCCCAAACTTGTAATCCATCGGAAACAACCTTTTCAAATAGCCAATCCCAAGCAGATGGATATTCATTATTAGCAACATTCCCATTTTCGATCATAGTGTTGATAATTTCTTTTATACTCATTAGATGACCCCCTTCATGGCACCGATCAGAATCTCCAAAACCATAGGAGCGATGTTAACGAGGATAATTCCTAATCCAGCAGACATCATCATCCCATATCCTTTATCTCTTTGGCCAATCATGACCATAATAGCACCACCTAATGCAACAATCATGGCTACTGGATAGGCTAATGCTTGCACTAAGTCAATGAGCGGATCAAATGCACCCATTAATTTAGTTGTCATTTCACTACTCGCTACTTCAGCAGCAAAAGTATGTTTTCCTTGCAAAGAAAAGACTAAAGGGAGAGTAGAAATACCAGATATAACGCCTGAAACCTTTTTCTTATCGATCTCTTTACGGTTCATAAACTCTTTAATTGTCATCGTTTCTGTACGTCTAAACATGATGTTCACCCCTTAGTTAAATTCATTAGCCAAATAGACCCGGACCTGCATTCCTTTACATAAGGACAGTAGCTGTTTTTTTCGATATTCTGTCGTCGTGGCCCAAATGAATTTAGGCGGCTTCTCAAATACTCCTAACTCTATCAGTCTCCTGTATTTTTTAATCTTTTCACGATTTTCAATCATTTTTTGAGTGTGGTCTACTTCGATAATATGATAAGTTCCTGCCATCGTAAAAACTGCATCAGCAATAACAGACACTTCATCTTTAACGATTAATTTAACTTCATTTTTCCATGTGGCCGGGCACCCAAAAGCAAGATAGAGGGAATTTCTCATTAAGTGGTGAGTGATTTGATGAGTCCTTTTTAAAACTTTGGTTTCTCCTACACGTTGCCGCCCTTCTGCATTGAGGTAGTAGACATTTTCATGCAACCTCACTACGTTCAAAAAGTCCTGCATATCTTTTAAAATGCGGTTCGTATTCCGTGTGCCACCAAGTCTATGAAGCTTTTGAATTTGTGATCTGCTAAGAAAGCCCAATTTCTTCAGTGATAAGAGTATGTTTTCTTGCCGTTGTTCCTTTATGATCGTCGTCTTCATTCGTCTGATCATCCTTTCTTGTACGAATGTTAATGTTAGGACCAATGATTTCGTTCATCATTTCGCTTGAAATATAAGGTGTTTGTACTTCGTTTAATCCCAAATCCTTATATAAGGCTCTCCCTTGAATGGGAGGGAGTTTTTCAGCACCGCCTTGGTCTAACACAACAGTACTCGCTGTTACGGTATCTAAGACAAAGCAAAGCCTTCCTATACAATTTCTTTTCACCTGGGAGCTGATCGTTTCGGCTGTTGGATATTGCGTTGTATAGACTAGGCGTAAACCACTGGCTCTCCCCTTTCGCGCTATATCTTTCAACAACTCCTGACATTCTTTGTTGTCTGCCATGTCCGCCGCTTCATCAATCACGATAAAATGGCGCTCTTTAAATCCGGCTTCTTTTACGTTGGAATATCCTTTTTCAAGTAAATGACTTGTGATTTTATCCATTTGATCAACAGATGCTTGCAAAGCTTCTTTCGCTTCCTCTACATTTGTTGCATAACTTTTTACTTGTTTGATCTGTCGATAACGATTAAATTCTAAGCCTCCCTTTAAATCGATCAGTGTGAACGTGGCATCTTCCGGCTTATTTAATAGCAAAGTGTTGATCGTACTGTTTACCCAATTGGATTTACCGAAATCCGTTGTACCTGCCACAATGATATGAGCCTTCTTTTCGAAATCATGAACAATTAGACCCTTTCTATTTTTCCCCACTGGAACTATCCATCCGCTTGTTAATCCTTTTTCATAGTCGTATTTTTTGGTAAGTGGTTCATCATATACTCTTATCTTTAATACACCGTCATAAGAAAGCTCTATTTCCTTTCTTACGGTTTTTTTTTGGTTGAGTAGACTTTTTATGTTCTTTAATAATTTACGGTCTAATTTGAGCTTTTTTAAGTCTTCAAACGATATCGGAATAGACGTTTGTTTATTGTTAATACCGTCCTGGATATACTCTCTCTTATCCTCAAAATCTTTAAAACTAAGCCCTAACGGAATTCGATAAGCGTACTCTTTACCAATAACACATTCGTCATCTTTTATTTTAGTTTTTCTCAATAACTGGATGTTTTTAATTTTCCCATCCTCTTTTACGGTAAGACTATTATTTTGACAGATACGCTGTATTTTCTTTGCATCATCACTCCCGTTTCCTTTTTGCTGATAATAAGAAAAACCCATCAAACCTCCAGCGATTACCGATGTTGCCAGCTCCACGATCACGACGCGTCACCACCTTTTATATTCTTAGAATAGTTCCATAGAAAAGGAATAGATCGGACAACGATAAAACAATTGATATGATTGGATTCTCCCCATTCCTTTTGTACTGCCAGGGTAGAATTTTAAAAGGAATATTGATTTGGAATATCAGTTGGAATAGTAAAGAATATGAGGGCGTGATTTCGTCCTATTACACAAAAAATAAAGAGGACAAAATAAATTTTTATCGAATGTTTAAACATCGAATAATGAAGCAGGTGGTATCATGGAAACGAGGCTAAAGAAAGTGATAGCGGAAAAAGGATTTAAACATGGATATGTTGCAGATAAAGCAGAGATATCGAAAAGCGCGTTGAGTTTGATTGTAAATGGGAAATCGATGCCTACTTTACCAGTAGCAATAAGGATAGCTAGGGTGTTAAATGAAACAGTGGAAAGTTTGTGGGGCAATTTAGTGGAAGTTAAGGAGGAAGAAGAATGAAAAAAATATTAATTTTATTATTAGCAGCATTATTTTTAACCGCTTGTGGAAGTAATGAAGAATCTTCCGCGCCTATTGATGAGCCCAAACAAGTAGAAGAATCCATTGAAAAATCTAAATATGCAATAGAGAACGAAGGATTATCACAAGCGGAACTAAACGAGAAAATAAAAACTGAAGCTGTTCAAGCTAATTTTGTAGAGTTAAGTAAAGGAAATACAGAAGTAGGTAAAAGATTATTTGTCGTAGGTAAGGTTGTTTCGTTTTGGCAGGATACTGCTTTTAAAAAGATCTTTATTGAAACAGAAGAAGCAGAAGGTTTTGGTGCTTATTATATAAGCGACATTTTTGAAGATGCGGATTATATAGAAGGTGATATTATTAAGGCTTATGGTGCTTATGAGGGAATAGATGAATCTGGATTCATTGAAATTGGTGCTCCAGTAATTGAAAAACAATAAAAAAGCCCCCTACTCAAATGAGTACGGGGCTCTTTAAATTACTTCACTCTAATTTTTTGTCCTGCATAAATCACATTTTTATTTTTGATATTGTTCCACGAAACCAATTGATTAACGGTAGTTCCATATTTTTTAGCGATATTAGACAAGTTATCGCCTGACTTGATTGTGTAGTATTGCTTGATGTCTGCTACTTTCCCCTTTAATTTTAGTCGTTGCCCTACATAAATACGGTTAGGGTTATCGATGTTGTTGAGCCTAGTTAGATAATTTACAGTAACCCCGTGTTTGGCCGCGATCACGCTTAAAGTATCCCCACTTTTAACCATATGTAAATAATCATCGTTCGATACCCCTTTTACTTCCGTTTTAGGAGCTTCTTTCACATTGCCCGTGAAGTATTCAAGTTTTTTATCACTGATAATCTGGTTTAGATCAAGATTGCCACTATACCCGTTTAAGCGGCCTACATCGGTATATTGATGTAAATCACAAGAGAAATCAGGCTTGCTTGTTGTCTCTGCTGTTCTCTTTCCATAGTGGGGAATCCAAACGGCATTAGCTTCTGATAAATCAAGATTAAACGACTTGTATAAATGATGAGCAACGTAGATCCCGACTTTTTCAGCACCTAAAGTACGAAGCTTTTTAAGATAAGCAGAAACGCCACTCTCATATCATTCATGCTCTTTTCTTCCACATCCAAAAACCAAAATGTAGGGTTAAGATCCTTTGTGCGGTTATAGAAGTCAGTTGCTTCCACTTCCATATCTTTTACAGACGTACCACGAACCCACGCGTAGGCAGCAGTAGGAACACCGCGCTTTTGAAACTCGTTATGGTGAGTCTTGTAATGTCTATCAATCGTTTGGGAACCGTACTGCGTGCGAATGATAACTAAATCAACCTCTTTAGCCAATTTGTCATAATTAATTTTAGCTGGTGCTTGATGATGAGAAATGTCAATAATTTTAGTCATATTACTTTACCCCCTTTTTAGTAACAATCTTACTCTGATCGAAAAGACCGCTTGCAGACAAACCGACCATTAAGCCGTATAATATCCGCTCTTGTATAACGGCATCTATATAAAAATATCCTCCTATCAATCCCAAAACTAACGAGATTAAAGGAAGATACTTATTTGATACAAATGTCTTTGCTAGTTGCGTTAAAGCTACCACAACCCCAATAATTAAAGCTACATCAATCATACCCTCACCCCTTCTTTTCTACTTCGTCAATCCGTTTATGAGCTTGCTTAGATGATTCTTCCACCCTTGCGACACGCTCTGACAGCTCCACTCTTGCTTTCTGTTCCACTTTCATATCAATCCTTATACTTTCTACTCCGCTATTGATATTGTCTAATTTGGTACGGATTACAGCCGATTCAGACGCTTCGCTTTTAACATCTTTATCTCTATGTCGGTTGAAGCTCAAAATCGAAATGATTATTCCGAACACCGTACCAATTCCCCCAATGATTGCTAACTGAAATTCCAAGCTATCACCAACCTTTACTCATAATAAAAAGAGAGCCGGATCAGCTCTCTCTTACTTTTTTCTTATTCATTTCTTGCTTTTATTTACTGCGCAATTTCTTCCGACGATGTCTTAACTTATCTAACATAAGATATCCTTTTCCTGTATAGATATATTTTTTTTAATCGACACTATATTAAAGTGGAGGTGAATAAGATTGCCAAGAGAAAATAAAAGATCGCAAAATACAATTAAGTTTAGTATATGGGAAACTCGAACAGATAAAAGTCATGCTGCTATAGAAAAGTCTCCTGAAATAACTGAAAAACTTAATCCTAAATCAAACAAAAAAGACAGTTAAAATTACTAATCAGAAAAAAGCAACTCATTCATAGGTTGCCTTTTTTCGTTTCTAATATATTGAGAATCGACATTCGTTAGTGCAACATCGTTATGTCGGAATTTCTTCCTTCTAAGTCAGTACATATCCATAAACCCTTATATATCAACACTTATAAGGACTTATAAAGAGTTATAAATACAAATGCGACATAAATAAAGTATATAAAGTTTGGTTACATCGCATATTAAAAAGAAAAAGTGGTGATATAAATGTTTAACTACCAAATCTGTCGTTTACTCGTAAGGAGTACTATTTTATCGGCCTTATTTAGTGTGTGCATTATTGTATTTTCAATTTACCATCATGTTCAAATTACAGAAATGTTAAATTCTCTAAAAGAAAAGAAGCACTCTAATTAAGAGCGCTTCTTCCTCATTTCTTCTAGCATCTTTTCTTCTCCGATGAAATTTTTCATTTGTAAGTTAACCCAGGTGGAAATCTTGATGCCTTTCTTTCCAGCGTACTTACAAAATTCCTCGTAGACCTCTGGATCAATTGTCATATTTACTCTTTTTGTAGCCAATATTACCACCTCCACAGGTATGGTAATATTATCCAACAATCATAAATATTTATCAATACATACTAATGTTTATTTATACACACTACTACGCAATTTTAGTCCAAATACGTCTTAAATAGTTGCTCCTGTTGCATCTATCCATGCAGTACCATTCCACCAAATTGCTTTATTTATTGTGGTATCGATAAATGGTTCACCTAACAACGGCGAGGAAGGGCGAGTTGATCCAATTTCAGTTAATTGATCGAATTTCTGTGTCCTTAGTGATTCTACTAAGTTTTCTACATATTGGTTTTTTTCTCGTTTTCCTCCAACAAAGAAATGTAAATTTTTAAATGTTAGACCTGATAGACTGCCACCAAAGGTTAATGTAGCTGTAGCGGTTTTAGCGGTTTTAGCTGTTTTACTTATTAAACCAAATTCCCCCTGTGCAACATTGGCTGAATAATAAAATTTCTTCTCAGTCGGTTCGTATGAATACCCTGCGGTACTTACACCATTAGGATCATCTAGTAAAGTCCCTTGATCATCGTATAGATGAATGTTAAATCTAAAAATGGATGAATCTGCTTTGAATCCAATACGCCTAACATAGTCTAAATCAATATCCACCGTAAATAATTCTTTCCAAGCAGAAGGGGTATAAATATCATCTGTTTTAGTAAACGCCGTCTTATTTTTTATGTTCCACTCACAAACTCCATTTCTAAACTTCGTTTTTTCGTCTAACGAAGCGAGTGTATATCTTTTATAGAACGGTTCAATGCTACTTACAACAAAGTTTTCAAATCCTTGATCATACTCTAAGTAACCGCCACCATCAATAAAACTATATCCAGCTATATAATTATCAAAAATTATATTTCTGTGGGAATCAGCTTCAAAATAATACTTTGTTCCTGCTTCACTTCTAACGTCTCTAAAAATATTACGAACCCCTCGTTTAATATGAATTATTCCACCTTCAACACATGGCTTATAAAACACATTATTATTATGAGGATAAGTTCCGTTTTCAGTTCCAATAAGAATTTTTTGGTATCGTCCACCATAAAAATTACAATCCGTTATCCAACTAAGACCAGGCTCACCAAATAATTCGAGGGTATCTATTTTTCCAAACCAAAATTCAGAATAGGATATACTTGTTCTTCCTACGGTATTTTCATCTGTCCATAGCTGAGTATAATAATCTAACATGACCGTAATCTTCCCATTTTTAACCCCTACGACACGAACACCAATATCATCAGTGTTTAGTGTATTTCCTTTTAGTACCCAATTTATGTGAGCATTTGTAGGGATAGAGTTACGACTATCCCCGCCTATAATAATAGCAGGAGCATGATCCACATACGATTTAATTACTCCTTGAATGTCGAGGTCTACCCCTGTCATATCTACGGTAGAGTCAACTCGGACAGTTACCCATCTAGGAACATGAAGTTTTTTCTTATTTGCTTTAGAAGTTGCTACTGCATCACGTAACTGTTGAGCATTATCCGTAGTACCAGTAGTATCTGTGAGATATTCTGTTACACTCACAACACCGTCTGTTTTCTTCATATTTTGAGCCAATTGCGCATCAGTTGAATCCAAACGATTATATAAAAGAGGGAATCCACCTCTCGCCTGAAGTGTCTCCGCATCACTTGTTCCTGACTCTAAAATGATCGTGTCTAATTGCGTTTGAGTGGTATCGGATTTATCGTTTGCTTCATTTGCTGTTAATTTTCGGCAGCTTCAACTTTTGCAGGCAAACCACTTAACGTTGTAAAGTTTCCGTTTATTTTTGCGTAATTTGCATTATTGTTATTGCGTAATTTCCGTAATTCTAATGTATCGGGATGTAAGTCTAATTGTTTTATTTTGTCTGCCATGTAATCCCTCCTGTTTCAAACAAAATAAAAAGAACCTAGTACGGCTCTTTTGTAATGGTTTCATATTGTTGATCTGTAATCTTCCCAAGCTGCACGAAAACACGAATCCTTTCTGTGTCGTGATATACTTCCCAATCACTTAATGCAAAAGGGTAAAAGTCCACTTACAACGCCCCCTTTGTCATCAGTTCAAACACAAGGTCTGCTTGTTGCTTCTTTAATTTTTTCTGTTCGGTTTCCGTATCTATTTTCACGAATTGACTTTTCTTGTCTAAATCAATAATGTCGTCTGTTAATTCTGTTACATCAACATCGTCATCAATTAAAATGTATTGATTTTTAATCCCTTTCAACCTTCCACTCTCCCATGTAAAAACGCCACTTTCTACAATTGGGGAATAGATGTTTTCAATAACGTTAGTTACGGTGTTATCTTTATAAAATATGAGTTTCATACACAACCTCCTTACGAATATACGACTTCGATCTTACAAGATCCATCCATAACGGCATAGTTAGTTCCAGCATCGCTCGCAATATAAACACCCAACCCTTTTGCTTCTCCACTTTCGAAGTTGTCGTGAAAGCTTGTTGGCAATGTCACCCATGCGCTTTCACCCCACGCTAATGATTTCTGGACATATTCACTTGAATGGTTAGTATCAGGTTGACCTGATGGATGATCTGCGTATGTGTGCCCTCTGATCTGGACTGGGACCGCACTACTATATCCACCTTGCGAAGCACGTTTTACATAAGCTCGAATCGACTTAATTGTTTTTCCACTTAATGTAGACGAGATGTCGTTCGGGAAAAACCAAAAACCAGTTTGCCTACCATAACCCCAGTTACCCTGTTTAGGACGTTTATCATCCGATACCCAATAACCGTTGCTGCTCCATGTGCTGCTCCATAATCGACTGTTGCTGTCCCTAAAATTTCACCGCTGACTTCTTGCATATCTACATTTTGCCTACCTGGTATAGACCCAGTAATATAAATCACTCCACCATAAAAGGCATGGACACCGATATTATTTGACATCCCTTTGCAGTTTCGGACCGTTACTTGTGCGGATGACCCAGACGAAATCGCTGAATTAACCACATCGTACATCTCACTATTTTCGATATAAACAGCCGACCCTGAATGTGAGTAAATACCACTTTGCGCAACATCGTTTCCGTAGAGTTTCAAAGTCTCTAGACGAACATAAGTGCATCTATCAACACGGATGATATAGTCAGGGTGTTTAGAATTAATGGTCCCACCGTAAATGTTGATATACTGTGGAGAGTTTCCTACTATAAAAATAGATCCATCTAACTTGTAGCCGTTTAGATCGATTATTATATTTCCATTCCCTAAGAAATTGGAGATTTCAACATCTTCTGTGATATTGGCAGAAAGCGTGAGTTTGACAGTCGCGTTGTTAAGCCACGGTACATTATTTAGAACCTCGCTGATTCCACCATTTTTACTGACCGTGTAATATAAATTATCTCGATTGACATTATAGACAGACGGACTACTGAGATCACCCACGTATAATCGATTAAACCCTCCGTTTACTGCATCTAAATCCGCAACTACTTCTCCGTCCTCATTTAGAACGATCATTCTACCGTTTCCATTGTCTGTGCCACCAAGCGTAAGAATGCCGCCTTTGATCCGATTTGCTAACATGGTCCCGACTGTAATAATGTCAGCGACAATCCCATCACCCGTCATAGCGGTTTTAAATGTTTGACCGCCATCATCCGAAATCCCAATCCCAGCTGAATTAAAAAGAACCAACTTATTTGGGTTGGTTTTGTCGATTGCGAGTATTCCTCCATTGTCGGGAAACTCTAATTCAGTTTGGGCATTCTGTAAAGCTATAGTTGCTTGCTGTACAGCGATTGCTAGAGCTTCAAACGGTAACGGGCGTTTACCCTCTATTGCATCAGCTATGGTTTTTGTGGCATTGTGAATGCGCCTTTGTTGCTCAAAGATGTTGCTGAAATTAGAAAGCGTAACATCACAATCAAGCACATTCCCGTCTTTGTCTAGCAGTTCCACAATTTCAACGATCCTTGTATCTACCTTCATGTCAAAGCGATCTTCAACGAGAATAATAACGTCACCTTCGTCTGGATGGTTTTTGTTATATCCGCTCGCCTGAAGGTCCGACAACTTAACAGTTATAGCAATTTTTAAACTGCTGTCCACCGCTTTTTCTACTCGATCAATCATGCTTTGCTCAACCGTAAACCGATCATCTCTTATCGCTTTGATTGGGCGTATGCCGTAAAGTTCAGCTAATGGAGATGTATATTACATGTAATTATGCTTTACCTGTTGGAAAAGCTCTGCGGTAAGGGCTGTTAATCTTGACTGTTTTCTTTTCTCCTTTCGGTTCCCCTAGATCAACCACCAAGTATTGAGAAGAATGTATAAAATCAAAGTAATAACTCTCTTTTTCTGAAGCTAACATAATATCCTCTCTGTAGTTTCCGTTACTAGGTTCGATGATCACTTCATTTCCTTCGAGTCTTGGAGAACTTTTGAAAAGCTCTTTTTCAATTTCATCGCACGTGCTGTCGATTCGCTCAAGGCAAGGTGATTCCCTATTGATGTATTCAAGCGTATTTAAATAATCAATCATTTTAGTTACTCGTTTTTCTTAATCCATCGTGCATCCCCCTATCTTTTGCACCTCCAAGATTTCATTTACTTGATCCATAAATTCTTCACGTACACCAACTGGAGTTCGTGGGTCATCGGCAAATTTTCGCATTACCTTCGCAAGGTCTTGAATTGCATCTATGCCCTTAACGTCTACAGCAACTCTCAGGTTAGATTTTTCACCTAATTCACTTTGAAGTTTGTATCCTTCAAGCTCCCAAACTTTATTTGAAAATCTCTCTGTGATAATTCCTTTACCGATTTCCTCGGAAAAATTTGCAGGATCTACACATGAAGCATCTTCAACTAAAATAAATCCATTTGGTAAAGTGCATACACCAACTAGGGTTTTGTTTCCGAATTTTTGATACTCCACTTCTGACTTATTAAGAATCTCATTAACCTTCTCTTGTGTTACTGTGTTTTTACTCAATTTCATTCCTCCTAAGCTGTTAATGTATTCACCCAATCCTCGTAGCTTTGATATGGGACTACAAGGCTCGGCGGTTTAATTTCTCTCTTAGCTTTTTTCTCAGCTTGCTTGGCTGTTAAGCCGTCAAACATGTATTTCTCTATGCGATCAGCAAGCTTTTTCTGATATTTTGGAGATTCTTCATTTCTTGCTCGTTTAACTTCAGGTTTCTTGCCGTTCACCAGGTATAATACAGAGCATCTGCAATTAATATCATCAGCTGCATTAAACATGAAGCCTGGTGCAACACCTTTACCGCCAGCAATTGAAACGAATACACCGTCAAACCCTACAACAGTACCATCTAGCTTTCTATGGGCCTTTCTTGTTACAGAATCGAGTGTACCGTCCCACATCTTATCTAGTTTTGCGTGCTTAGAGGCTACTTTTGCACTGTCCAATCTTCCTTGTACTTGTGCCCTGTGCCCTGTGCCCTTCAGTTCTTGCTACTCTTCGTGCTTTTTTAGCGCTGAAACCAACGCTCTTTTCGATACGGTAGGATATATCTGAATAACTTTCACCAGCAAGTAACCCCTGAGATATGTCGGTAGATATTCTTCTGATCAATTCATTTCGATTTGACTCTAATAATTTAGGTAGTGTAAGTAATTCGATTGGGTTTTCAATTGCCTTTCGGATGGTATCTAAGGACGGCATGCCAAAACCCATTGTTGCTTGTGCTTCAAACTCATACACATATGCTGAACGGAGATAATTCTCAACATATTGAGTTTCCATTAGCTTCTGGATACCTTTCAAAAGATGCACGTAATCATCTGCGATGGCCACTGACATTAAAGCTAACTCTTTCTTCAGACGGTTGTATTTGTTTAGATCGGTATAGCTTGGATCCTTACCTTCAACGGAAAACTTACGGAACATCCTTGAAAGCTGAGAAAGTTGCTCCTTTAAACGCCTAGCAAACATTTTATCTATTTCTCTTTCAGCTTCAGTGATCATATCGTCTAGGTATTTATCGATGTCATTCTGGTTCATCCTTTAATCACGCCATCTCCACCACATTTATCACATTTAATCTGGTTTCCGGTTGCCTGGCTAGTTACCTCTCCGGATCCACCATACTTATCACAAGTTTTCCCTTTATCTGATGATGGTTTACTTTCTGAACCCTTAGGTTGCTGTTGATTTTGTTTAGGTGGTTCGCCGTTTATAGGTGGTAAATTGTTAAAATACTCATCCTCTTCCTTCTTCATTTCCTCTAATTCGTACTCAACATCATCCACAATACTTAAAGCTGATAATCTTGTTTTCTCGCTTACCTGGCCTCTTAGGGCTTGTGTAGCTTGTGCTTCTTCCAGTAGATTAATTGGGTTGTTACGTTTGAATGCAAACCATACTTTTAGGTAATCATCCTTGCCTACTGAGAAACGTTTAGACCATGCGGAAAAAATAACCTTGTATTGGTACCGCAGCATGGCTGTGAATTTACGTTCCATTGTGATGCATTTGTTCTCGAGAGCACGTAATTTTTGCTTAAGTGCTACTCCAGTAGAATCTCCATTAAAGTTTTCATCAGTAAAATCGATTGATTTAGCAAACCTGAGAATGTTCTTTTCAAGTCGATCAAGGTGATGTTCAATCAATGCATCGTTAATGTCTTTTGTGAGATAAGAAACATCGTCATGTTCACCCAACAATTCAATAACCTTTTTATGCCTCATATCAACGTCATCATCGGCTGTCAGCCCTTTAAGGACTAAATACGCCAGTCTGTATTGTTCGATCTCATTGAAGCATCAGACAACGTACGATCATACGCATCGATAAGGGTTAAGACCTTTTCAGCATCTGCTTGTTGCTCCTTATTGTTTTCTAATCCGTAAAGAGGATTAAAATCAAACAAGTGCGGCTGGCTTCCTGTCTCTTTATATTCACCGTTTTCAGATTCAAAGTAGAAAATGTTCGTATCGTTATAGAACTCTGCTTGCGTTTCATTTTCTGGACCGCTATAGTACCGCATTGAGTACTCAGGTGTGTGGATATCATCGCCCAGGAAGATAACCTGCCAAGGATCGATGTTTTTAATCCTCTCATGTCCTGTGTCCTTCTCAATGTATGCAAGTCGGGCCCCTTTACCGCAAATGGAAGCCATCTTACCAAGCTCTGAATCTTCGTCCTCAACGTGATTACGGATATTGAAGGTGTCAATATCATCTTTAACCTTTGATGTAGTGCCGGCTTCTCTTCCATCATCATACTCATAGGTGATCGGATGCCCTAGAAAATAACCAATCTTGGTATCAACTATGTCGGCATCGAATGCGTTGTTAAGCATATTGTTTACTTTGTTATCGATCCTTTTCATTGCTTTGGTGCCGAAATCCTCATAATCGATTAGAGATCGAGATAGAATTGGAACTCCTTCTGAACTAGCTTTATACCTCTCATAAAGCTTAAGCATCTTGTCTCGATCCTTCTTATGTGCAGCAATGATATCTTTTAGTAGCTCCGGTGTTATTTGTCCTTTTAATTCCTTAATCTTCTGTAAGTACTTCTGCATGCTATCACCTACTTTCTGTGTTCGTCTTTTAGATTCCTGACCTCTACATCATCTAACCCGTACCAAATAGCCGAGAATGTATGAGGGTCAATGTTGAATTCATCCTCTATGATGTTTCCATCTTTATCAATTGTAAAGGTGAGACCCTTAAGTTCTCTGATCACATCGCGGCATTGATCTGAACAGATGATCTTTTTAAACCTTTTCACTTTTTTGGTGTACTGGATACGTGAACCGGCAAACTTTCTAGTGGCCATCATACGAAATCCGTTTTGTCTGAAGAACTGAATCGTTTTTGGCTCTGCACTATCAGCTTTTATTAGGACGTTTTTTAGATCCATTAACTCTAATGCTGTCCTGTCGTCCGTTATGTTGTTTTTGTAATATTGCCAATAGATATAAAGGATCCTCTCCTTTTGATCTACCGCCATTCTTACTACTGCGTTATATGAGTCTGCGAAACCAAAATCCATGCCGTTCTTTAGCAAAGGTTTCTGAATACGGCTCATAGCAGTTTCAACTTTCTCATGTGGCCACACTTCAAACTGAGGCAACACTAACTTTCCGTTCACACCAAAACGACCTTTACGGGCTATTCTGTGAAGGTCTGGATCATGTGTTTTCAAATCTTCTAACTGTTCGATATAACTTTCAGGTAAAAATAAATTATCATCGGCAGTTGAATGATGATAATACGTTTTGTTTCTTATAATTGTTTTAACTTTGTATAACTCTTCATCATCTAGGACAAAGAAGTTCGTTCTCTCATCCTTAAAGAAATGCTTGTATGTCCAGTTTCCTTTGCTTACGGGATTCGTAGAGAGGATCATATGAAGTTCTAATGTCGGGTGACGTAAGCGCCCCAATAACTCTTTAAAACCCTCATACTTAACCTCTGAACACTCTTCAATCCAAACAATCGACACATTGTTAATGGACTTCAGCTTTTGGGGTTTATCCATTCCTTTAAAAATAATCTTGGATCCATTAGGAAACCGTATTTGCATTGGAGAACTAACACATCGTACTTTGCCATCCAATTCTAGATCAATTATGATTTCTTCCAGCAAAGAAAAGGTTGAATCTCTATGAGTGTCGTAAACTTCACGAACAACTAAAGCTGTGCGTTTCTCTTCTAATAGCTTTAGAAGGAGTTTTAAAGCTACGTGATAGCTCTTGCTTGATCCGTAGCCACCAACAAGGAAATAAAACTTTTGTGTCCAGTCAAAGAGAAAATCTTCAAAATGAGGATTGACCTCTTTCTCGATCATGGCCGTTCACCTTTTCTCTTTATCAGAATTTCTATTGGTTTATCATCGTCACCATGGCTTATCTTATCTATTTCAGCTTTTGTGTTAGTGATACTTAACTGCATCTGTTCAAGTTTCAATCTTCTTTCATCTTCATCATGAGCCAATCCATTGAATTGCTTAATTAACCCTCTTAATTCGCTCATTGCCCTGGACTGAGCATTCAGAAAAGTAGCATGCCGATCCCAAGCGAACTGAAATTCATGTTCTTCTTCTGTAGTCATTTGCTTCATGCCATCTTTAGTAGGAACAATTTCGAACTTTTCTTTCTTAAGTTCTTTGATCATTTCATCCTGATCTCGAACAAACATAATCTGTTGAGCACGGATAATAGCAGCGTATTGAATCTGTATTTGATCCCAAATAAGATCTGCTGGGGAACGATCGTTCATTTGGTCCATGATCTCTAATATTTCAGGTGGAAGGAACTTAGAAAAGAAACCATGTGTGACTGCGTTTTGGTTACCTTTAGGAGCTGATCCACCTTTATTGCCTTTAGCGTTTATATTCCCCTTTGGTGCACCTCGTTTATTTGTGTGCACACTTTTTTCAGTTGGTGCACCCCTTGAACGATTCCAGCCATAACGCTTTTTCCATGACTTCACGGTGTTTAAAGATACACCATATTTTTCAGCAATATCCTTATACTTCATTCCTTTAACATAATCTTTCTCAGCTAACACATATTTTTCGACCATGCTACATCACCTGCCACCTCCGATATTTTATGTTTGTTTTGGACAAAAGAAAAAGCACCTTTTTATGGGTACTTTATAATCCTTTTTTTATTTTTTTATATTCATTAGTTATTTTTTCATTAACATCGCAAATGACATGGACATTTTTTAATAATTCAGCAAGGTAGTAATTTAACCTTTCTTCTAGATCATTATCAGTAAATTGAGCAGTTCCTAACATATATGAAAAATCTTTTACATTTACCAAAAAATTAGACCTGATTTCTTCATAAACTTCATCACTAACTTTAGATGATTTTTCTAATAGAGAATCCATTATTGCGAGAATATCATTCAAATATTTTTTCAATTTATTATAATCTCTGTCTTTATTAATACATCGGTTTGTATTTCTCCACGTATCAGTCACAATTTTACTGACATCATCACCCAATTTGCGTTTTATTGGATATGCTTTTATTATATCTTGTCGTTCTTGCTTTAAAAGAGTATATCTAACACCTATTAAGGTTAATATACCCGAAATTACTCCACCAATAATCGCACCATAAAAAGTAGCAAAAAAACTAATCCATGATGCAATATCTCCGTTTGTCCCTTTGGCTCTCCAATCAAATAACCAATAATTCAACATAACCGGAAATAAAATTATTAAAAAACAAATTATTACTAGAATGATAACTAATTTCTTATGCTTTTTAATATATTTTTTCATCAATAGCCCCCCTCTTTTGTCAGTATAACAAAATAAAGAGATAAAAAAACGCCACCGAAAGGTGACGCGCCGACCAAATATGGGGGAAACAGCTTGCTTAACTGCCTCCCCTTCCTGCCTTCCATTTTACACTGCCATTTTAATTGATTTCAACTTTTGCATAAATTGGTCTTTTTGGACTTTTTTGACGATGTTGCCGAGTATGCCTTCTTTGACTTTTCTAATGGTATCCCTCGAAAACCCCAAATGATTAGCAATGGAAGTGTAACTCATGCCTTCAATCATACAATCATATACAACCTTTTCTTTTTCATCTTCCAATGAATCTGTAGCTATTTCTAAAAATTCAATAATCATTTCATATTTGATAAGCCTTCGTTCACGAATATCCATTTGGCGCAACTCAGCCTGGCTAATACCACCACTACCTTTGGGCATTCCGGCTTCATCTCCATATGTGGCTGTGAGCTTTTGTCCGAAATGCGGCATATTCAATAACCTGTTTAACCTAGCAATTTCTCTTAACATAAAATTATAATCACGGATCCACTCTTCAATTTGCCATTTCATCATTTGCTCTGTCATCGAATCACCTTCCTAACTAAAAGTTTAGGTTTGTTATCAACAACCTGATGTTTTCTCCTGGTATCCTGCTTAACGTACCAAGATGATCTCGTATTCCGCATAGCAACTTGTTTTTTGAAATATTCCATTCGAATTTGAGGGAGATAATCCTTAATAAAGTCCCAAAAGTTTTTAAAGATTTTTCTTACAAAATCACAAAGAGCTTCACCGAACTTTATAAGAGTTTCCTTCAAATTTTCTATTTCGATATTCATCTTCCATTCCTCCAAGCTCCACCTTTTCCTCTATGCATGGCACCTTTATTAATTCCCATGAGACTCTTAATATCTGATTCTGTTAATCATTCTGATTTACGCTTCTGTGGCTTCTTACGACGTTTCTTTTTCTTAGGTGCTAGTTCTGGATGCTGTTTTGTTAAATCCTTTAATTGCTCTTTCATCGTTGGATTCATCTAATCAGCTCCTTTAGTTTCAAAATTCATTACCAAGTTCGTATCACTTTTGATAAAGTGTAATTATATTTTTAATAAGGATGTGTTCATGTGATTAAGCTTTTACTAGATTTTAAGACAATTACTTTGTTAATTTCCTGCTTATCATTAACCATTTCATTTTTGACTTTATTGATGAATAGGAAAAGATTAGATATCACAATTGAATACAGTGGGCTAGTAGACAGAATTGAAACGTTTGATAAAGAATCCGTTTTCCCTAATCAAACTACATCAGCCTTTATAATCATTAAAGCGCTAAATATGTCTCCGAAAGATATTGGTTTTTTCGACATTCAATTCTTAGATGCAAAGACACTCCGGTTGCTTCCTGGGTTTTATAAGTTTGCTATTCGGCCTGAATTTGAAGATAAAAAATTACTTGTAATCAATGACCATCAAGGTACAGTCGGCCACTTTAATCCAATAAACTCAAACTACGGTCTAGTGCCGGCCAACAGTATGAAACGTTTCGAAACAGTTGTCTATCCGTGCAGCCAAACTTTTATAGTAGACATTAAAGTGGCAATTAAAACTTTTAAAAGAAATCCTTACGCAACAACAAGAAAATACTATAAGCATTATTCAAAGGTTATTACCCTTAGTGATAGTGATTGGAAAGCAATACAAAAATCGCTACAACAAGTGCAACAAGAGATAAAATAAAAACTATTGCATCAAGCGTTGTTAACACCTTCTTTACGATTAATCCAAACAAAAAAGGACACTGAACAACGCTACATGCGTCATTCAGTGTCCTCCAGATGGCTGGTAGAACTAATTAATCCTTTTTAATTTTGTTTAACTCTTCCAGAAATCCTTTTGCCTCTTCAAATTCAGATATAATTTCACCTGATAGAGGTTCATATTCCATTTCATTATCCAACACGAAGTCCTCAATCATATAAGTCTTCTTTTGCATCGTTAAAAATTTATTTTTAGCTTCTGTGTAATATTTTTTGCTGGATTCAAATTGTGATTCAGGTGGTCCCTCGAATTCATCAACATAAAAATTTTCAATATCTGATTTAGTAATCGTCTTCAGTTTTCTTTCTACTTCATCAATTAATATTAAAAATTTTTGGCCGTTATCTAAAATATTAATTTTTTCTTCCAAAAACATTATCCACTTTTCTAGATTTTCATGATCTTCGATAATTTCTTCTATTTTACCTTTTTTTGACTTAACAAATTCATGCATTTCATTTATTCTCTCATATTTTTGATTTACATCATCTTTTATCTGCTGCAACTCAAGTAAGTTATTTGTTGCATTTTGTTCAGCAACCTCTACTTGAATTAACTTTTTATTAAATAAGCGATTTAACCACCAAGAGGCAACCACTATTAATACAGCAAATAAAATAGCACCTAACGCTAAGACCATCGAGAAAAAACTAATGGTATCAGAAAGTGTATTCTCTAAGTTAGAAACTTGTTGTTCTAACAATAAAGTTTCTACTTTATTTAGGATTTTTTGCTCATGATTTGAAAGTACACTCAAAACTCTTCCTCCTTATCAAATTTAACCCCTACATATTTTTTTACGTATCATTAAAGATAGTCCTAAACTAAAGATTGCGATATAGGATGCTAATCTAGATATTACTTCATCTGCATTCACAAAAAGCTCAATAATTACAAGTGGTATTATAAATGACAAAGGGACAGCAATCGCAATAATTGATGACTGAACAAAACGAAAAAAACTAACTCCCTTTGAATTTTGTGGGGATAATTCTTTCTCTTCCTTTACTTCAATTCCTAAAAAATCAGAAACGGTAATACAAAATGCAAAAATAGATAATCCTAAAATTATTCCGCTATGTATGTTAAAAACAAATGCAACAATAGCAGAAAACATAAACCCTACTCCTAATAACCACACAAATTGGTGACTTTTCAAAAATCTTCCCCCTCATCAAACTTAACCCGCTTAATCTTTCCTTGATGAGTGACGATTTTCGTTTCCCCATGTTCCGGCAGCCGAGTAAGTTTTGCCTTCCCATCGCATACCACAATAGCAAAGCTTCCTTTTTGTTTCATTATATCAACTTCTAGTCTCATAGTACTAGGGTCTATATCAATATTTTGCAATCTCATAATAAATTTGCTCCTTTAATATAGAATTCGAAATAAAAAAGGACACCAAATAAGCGTTAGCTTATTCAGTGCCCTCGGTTTTTCCGTTAAGCATTAAAACAATTTATAATTTTTTGAAACTTATTGGGTTATTTAGTCGTATATCTATTAGATCATTCACCTTAGACTTTTCTCCAAAAAAATTGGAGGTAATTATTTATGTTTAAAAACGATCATTATGTTCCCATTCTTAAATGGAAAATGGGAGAAAGAAATGGATTAAAACACGTTACAAAATCATCCAAGATGCATGTTACTCCATTGCTAGAAATTCAACCCTTCACTAATGCTAACAAGACACTCGAACAAAATATTAAAGACATAGGGAAGAACGTAAGAGAATCCTGGGATATAGATAACCCTATATTTGTAGACATCGATACTCTTTATAACGACTCAGATGTAGACCCCTCTATTCTGACATCTAATGGTCTTCACCCAGTAGAAGCAATTATTGATACAATTGAAAGTGAAGGGGTATCAGTTGTTCCCGTTTATAGTTTTTTTCGATATAATTTCGGAATAGACTATGAACAGGCGATAAAACAATCTGTTAAAAAACATGGAAATGGTTTATGTTTAAGACTTACTGATGAAGACTTTGAAGAAATGAATGATCTAGTAAAAAACCTAAAGCAGGTCCTAATTGACTTCTCGCTTAGTCATAATGAAATTGACATTATTTTAGATTTCGGTGACATTTCTTCTCAAAAGTATTCCAATGTCTTATCAAACTATCTTAACGTAATTTTAAATGTACCTGATTTAAATAAATGGAGAACATTCACAATCTGTAGTACATCTTTTCCTAGTCAACTAAGTAAGAAGGTCGCTACTAAGACTAATGGTATACTTCCTAGGGTAGAATGGATTGTTTATCAAGATCTTCTGCAAAAAAACATTTCCCGATTCCCTACTTTTGGAGACTATACAGTTGTGAACTCTGCAGTTCCAGCCAATTTTGACCCAACTTATATGGATATGGCACCTACAATTAAATATACAGTAGATGATAAATTCCTAATCTTTAGAGGGTCTGGTGTAAAAGCAAGTGGACAGGGGTTTAGCCAAGTATGCGCAATTTCAAAAAATGTAGTTTCACACCCTAACTATCTAGGGTCAAATTTCTCATATGGTGATCAATTTATTGATAATTGTGCAAATAAGCCCAATAGCCCTACTGGCAATGCTACTACCTGGGTATCAATTAATGTGAATCACCATTTAGAACTAACTGCTTCTCATTTCTCCAATCTTGGCGTTGTTTCAACTGTCGATTCACTATAAGTTTTAATTCTTCTATACTTAAAGAATCACAGACTTTTTTATAAATAGTTATTCTTGGCTTGCTTAAATATCCTTTTTGCAAGCCTCTCTCTTTTAAAATCTTTAGAGCTTCATCTCTCCACAATAAATGACTTAATGCAAGGGGATCAACGTTAGTATTTAACTTCCCCTTCCTTATTTCACGTAAATTGATAACACCTTTATTTTGCGTGACTAATACTATACCCCACCATTTTGGAATAATTGACCTTACACTATCTATATAATTCCTTTGAACCACGATAGTCATTCGATCAAACACCTGATTGTAACCTTCAACTTGACGTGGTAACCTAAGTAAATTATCACTTTCACTTTTTATTTCATATCCATGTAATATTCCGTTTATTACTGCTACATCTACTCTAGATTGACCGTGTAATACTCCCATTTCATTAACAATTTTAGTATCATTTTCATTGGAGTAGTGACTATATAATTCATTTAATAACGCTTCCCTTATGTCATTATCCCTTAACTTTTTCATTTGTTTCACCCTTCTTTTTCATCAAAAAAATACTATCATAAATGTTTTAGTATGGTAAGGTTTCTCCTTAAATTGTAATATTCCTTCCTCACACCTTCCGTTTCACCGTAGTTTCGATCCGATCCACCTTGCCCCCGAGTGTTACAATCGCGGTTTCGCCATAGTCAGGGAGATCATGCTCGATTATTTTTCCGTCTTTTATCACATAAAGTTTATTATTTTTCATCAGATCTATTTCAGCTGTCATTTTTGCTGCATCTATAGCCATTTCTGTTCCTCCCATGCTAAAATAAGTGTATCGAGTATTTACTTAGAGCCGGGAGGAATCTCGGCTTTTATAATGCTTTTTTCATAGCTTCATAAGCTTGTTCTACGATCCGCAAACGTCCAATTTCTTCAATAAGCCATTCAATGTCTTCTGCACTAAGGTAATAACCTTCAAACCACTCTATTGGATTGAATTTATTTTCAATCTCTTCTAATCTATCCATTAATTTCACCATCCCCTTTTGTTTCGCTATATGTTCGTACTGTACAGTAACTTTCTCCCTATATTGAATACACCTCTTCACTTATCTCTATTTTTAAATCATACTTTTACTTGTATTTTTGTCGAATTAATAGATTAATTGTCGAAACTCTTATTATTTTATAAATACTCATTTACAATAGAGCCTATTGCCTGTGTTTTTGAATTGTTATTACAACTTAATAGGAGTTAAATTATGAAAACGAAAGTTTTATCCCTCAAAGAACTGGAAGATAAAATTGATGTATTAAGAACTTGTATGATTGATCTAGCAACATCAAACGGATTTACCCATCCAGATACGATTAAATGTAGTCAAGAGTTAGATGTTTTATTGAATGAACATCAAAAAATCAAATCGAAATTACCTATTATTCTATGAAACCTCTTTTTTGGCACTCCTTCACAGTTTGATTCATATACGCGCTATCTCTCTTCGAACTGTTCATTAAATTAAATCCTGATTTTCGTAAATATTTCTAAATTCTTTGTAAAGTTTGTAAATATCCGACAAAATATCACATTATACAACAATCTATGTTAACCTTTATAAGGGCAAAATTTACGAAAGTAAAAGACGCAAAGCCACGGGCCTAAAACAGTAATTGTCATGGTAGCCGGGTTGCCAGGTTAAAATCTGTAACTTAATTACACTTACCTTTCTAATTTGCCTAATTCAACGTAAAGAAGGGCTAAAATGTTTCTACCTACTATTTATAGCACCAAAGAGAATGTAGTACATGTCGTTAAAGACAAACAAATTTGCGAATGTAGATTCACATACCATCATTTTTACTCAATGAACAAAAATGACTTTCGAAAAATTAAATTTAAACCTATTTGGGAAATAACTTGTCCTGAGTGTAGAGCAAAAATCAAATCGTTATTCATCCACAATTTAGTTGCCGAACAAGTCTAAAAACAATTTCCGTATCTTCCAAGCTGTTTTCTCACCGATACCGTCAATTTCTTCGAGATTCTCCAACAGTTGGACCACATTTTCTATATCTGATTTTCGTTGCTCAGATGCTCCTTGGCTATAGCCTGAATGCCACGCCTGCATGATGTGCGGATCTAAGGGAGAAGGAGCGACAACCTTCTGCTCCCTTTTTCTAAGCGCTTTTCCCATTAAAGTAGCCCCTTCCCCCCAAGAAGGTTTTTCCACGCTTGATTAAGTCGCTCTTTTTTCATCTGTCTAATTGACTTTTTCAACCGCCTTTTCTGCTTATCTTTATTAATCATTTCGTTCACCCCAATTCCTTTAATCGTGTTTCTATTTCAGACAGCCATTCTGGTTGTTTTAAATCAATTGTTAGTGCGGCCAACGATAGTAATTGTTCTTTATCCAATACAATATCTACATTCATTCGATCATTTCCGAAAAGACTATCATAGTAACGATCCGTGTAGTTCTTTTCCATCGCCAGCCCCTCCATTTATAGATTAATAGAACATCTAATATAACTTTTTGAAAATTATCTAATATGGTATAATAGATATGAGGTGATACTATGAAAAAACAAGTTATGATTGTTTGTTCGATGTGCGAAAAATCAACACCAAGAACTTCTAACGGAAACCAAAAATATTGCCCGGAATGTCGCGTTATAGCTAGTAATGAAAGAAAACGCAAGCATTACATAAAAACTTATCCAAACCCATATCCAACTCCAAAATTCACTAAATGCTCTGTATGCGATAGCCATTTTTCATCTACTTTTAACGATGTTCCTTATTGCAACAAACATTATTTGAGAATGTACGCCAACGGCACATTAGAACCTACCGAACGAAAAAGAAACAGATTTACAATCAACGATGGTATTGTCACCATGCACACGAATAAAGGAGAGCCATTTATTATTGACGAAATTGATCTTGATAAAATTTCTGGTAGTACATGGTGCTTTAATCGTAGTGGTCGGTACTTAGTTGCAAACAGAAACAAGAAAATCGTAAGGCTTCATAGAATGATATTGGATGTTGACGATCCCAAACTTATCGTTGACCATATCAACGGTGATACAAGCGATAACAGAAGATGTAACTTACGAATCACTTCTAACAAAAACAACGTAAGAAACTCACGTCCTAGCAAAAATAACTCTACTAACTATCCTGGCGTTGATAAAAGACCTTCCGGTAAATATCGCGCTAGAATAACCGTTAATCGAAAAGAAATCCTTTTAGGTACTTTTGATACTTTGGAAGAAGCTATTCAAGTTAGAAAAAATGCTGAAAATAAGTATTTTGGAGATTACGCTCCATCTAAAGGTGTCTTAAAATGACACCTTTTTATTTTCACTTCTGTTCTAGGATCTTCAGAATATCGCTTTGATAGCTTTAATTCGCACACCAATTTGTCATCTTTATAAATTATTCCAGTCATTCCATCCATTACTGATTTTGCATAGTTATCAATATCACTTTTTACAGCTGGCAAAACATCTCCCGCAATCGCCTGTTGTTTTTTCTTTTTATTCCAACTGCCTGGTATTTCTCTATGAAATTCCAATTCGAGAGATATTGGCTCATCAATCAAATCAGGAAGCACTAATTTCCTACACACCAATTTCACGTATTCCTTGTAATTTCGTGATTTTTCAGGATCGTGCATGTGTATTTTTCCTTTTTTTATTGAAGCTCTTGGTCTGCCTTGCGCAACAGGATCACCAGGAATAGTAAACTTAATCATTTCCCTTACCTTCTTTCAGGTAATCATCTATTTTGATTTGTCCTTCAGGAGGCTCATTTTCAGCTTCTGACAGCTTTCTCGCACAAACGGGACCTTATTCCTTTCTCAATGCTTTTTTACTCTTTAACGGGCGATTGCACACTGGACAGTTCATCAATAACCACTATCCTGTCTTGCATGATTCACAGCATTTTTAGAAAAGTACGCTTCTTCGACCTGCTCCTCAGTAAAGTTAAAACCAACAAGACCAATTGCTATGAACAGGAACCATGCAGTTTTGAAGAGATATTCTTGTCGTGAAAGTCCTATTGCTCTAGCAATCTTCTCGAACGGTTCATTCTTATCGCTTGAACTTTTTTCAAAAATAGATTTAGATAACCAATAATTCATTTCTAGGAAAATACCTGTTAAACCACCGTCAAAACCTTCTTCTCTCGTTTCCTCGATGTCTTCTTCGTAAATATAAAGAGTGTCTTGCCATCCCTTTTGATTAGCAATAGACAAGAAGAAGTGAAGTGAATCGACGTATTCTTCAAGTAGTGGATTATGGAAATGGACACCGCACCCATCACATTCATCGCAAAATGTTCTACCTCTTAATGGGGCTTTCATGTTCAACATCCCCTGTCCATCACACTTTTTGCATACATCATCTGGGTTGGGAACAAAAGTCCTCGGCTCCTGATCATTACTCCAATGCTTAAACCATCTACCTTCATTCGCAAATTCAGCTAATTCAACTTGCAAGGCTAATACAGTATTCGGAAAAAGATCTTGTCCTTCCAAATTTTTTTCAGCGGTAATCCGATCATCAAGCACCTTTTGCATTTCTAACATTTTTTCGATATTCACTGTGCATCCTCCGTTCCAATTCCAACAGGGCAACTACTCTATGCTCTGTATATCTAGCTAAATACTGAAGCTGATTTAAATTTTCTTTTCTGAAATTCACGCTTCCATCTCCTGCGCTTTTTGCAAACCATACAACTCTAAATTTTCAAGTAATTCACGATAATCATCTTTTCTTTTGATTTCCAATGCGTGCTTAATATCTTTTTTCGTGACTCCACGCTCAATTAACACGATTACATCCGATCTTTTCATATCAGGCCCTTTATCTAAGATGTGCTTAAATCTTTCAGCTGGCGGTCGATCAACGTACGACCTGAGTTGAGTAAGCTCTTTGTAGATATCACATCCACCACACATTCTTTTTGTTTCAGTAACACTTCTAAAGTTTGATGTGTTATTTGGACAACCTTTGCAAGAGTCTAATAGTTTACAGATTCTTAATCTGATTGATTTTTTATTCATGTATTTACCGCCCTTCTGCCAATTGGGCAACAGATAGTTCTGCTTTTATAGTTGCGTAATCAAGAGACTCTAAATCCTCTCCTGACCTTGATTTTGTGACGTTCAACTTATGCAGTTCATCGATGAAGATTAAGCGTTTATAGTCTGATAAGGAATGACCAGGATACATATTTTTGAGAATATTTTTTCGCTTTTTGTTTCCAGCTCCCATCTTCAGGCTCCTTTCATCATCTTTTTAGCATTTATTTCTGCAACTTCTTTATAAATCGCTAATAATTTAGCTCGATGTTCTTCTGGTGGTGTTGGCTCACAATTCGGGCATGCATCATATCGAACCGAATAACTATCTCGTCTAAGAACAACATGTCTACCTTCGCAAATCTCACACATTTTAAGCACCTACCAATCTATGATTTAATACTTTTCGATCACCTTTGATGACGACTGTAAAGTCTTGGCACATTTGATAAATACGAGTACCCAGTGCCTCGTCCACATCTACCAGTTCGTCCACAGTAAGTTCGGATGAGATGAGAATAGGTTTATGATTCAAGTATCTGTAATTGATGACTGCATATGTTTGTTCGATTTGCCAATCGGTTGCTCTTGGCTTTCTTTCGCGTCCTGTTGGTTTAAAAAGATCATCCATGAAAAGAACATCTACCTGCTTCATTCGTTCTAATTTGGCTTCCAGTTTGTCAAAATCGTCTTTCAAATCGTTGAATCCTTCGACGTAAGGGAAATATAGGACTGGCACATTCAGACGGTTGATTAAATTATTTGCAATGGCCGTCAACAAATGAGTCTTCCCTGCACCTGGTTGCCCTAGCAATGCGGTGCTGTTCGCTCGTTCATCATGAATGGTTTCGAACGCCTTTAGATAAGCCATAGCACAATCTCTAATATCACTTATGATTTGTGGTTTTCCATCGGTCAAAAAGTTTTTAAAACCTAGATTTCGAAACTCTTCGGTGATCTCGCTAGCTTTCATCAGCTTTTTGGTTTTTATTTGCGCACTGCATTCGCATTTTTTAGAGTAAGTATCTCTCCATTCCCAAGAGCTTTCAGGAGAACATACCTTGCCAGCTAAAAAATCATCTTCCGAGACCACACTTTCGGGTACTAAACGAGTTTCTAAAGAACCGTTAACCATTCTTGAATCCACTTGCCAAACGGTGTCTTTGTGAACCCTATAAATAATCACCATTCTGTCCTGGCACTTCAGGCACTGATACCTTTTTTCTTCCAAGCCATCCAACTTGTCCACCTGTGATTGAGTCATCTTTTGCTGGCTCTTTTTTCTGAGGCCTTCCAGTATTTCGCTGATTGACTTTGCCATGATCAGGTATCCTCCTTTTTGCTAACTTTTTAGCTTCTTCTCTTGCTTCAATGGCTTCGTAATGATCAAGAATATATTTTTCGCAGTATCCAAAAGCCTTGATGCTTCCCTTTGGATTTCGCTTTTTGTATTCTTCAAAGCACTGTTCTAGCAATTTGATTATTTGTACGGGCGGCACCGCACGGGCGATAATCTGGGCGATTGCTTCATAGTCCTTTGTGGTAGGGTAAACAACTTTACCCTCTTGCATGGTTCGTAAATCAATATACTTTTCGGCAATGAGATCAACTGGGTCGATTTCTTTAGTATTAGTAGTAGTATTATTTATCTTTGTAATATCTTTATTAGAGTGGACATTTTTGTCCACCTGACTGGACGTTTTTGTCCACTCTGGACTGGACAATTCTGTCTCATCTGTTTCAGACTGGACATTTTTGTCCACTCTCTTTTTATTGAACTTTTTAGAGTTTTTTACGGTAATAATGTGTCCATAGGGAGCTCTAGTCACTTTGATATATTCATATTTTTCTAGGTCGTCCAACCATCTTTGTACCGTTCTTTCGCTAACCCCGAATGGTTCAGCTAGCTCTTTCCGTTTTAATGGCTTATTTCCTAGTACGATGCCCCAGGTTACCCCCTCACGCTCAATTTCTTTTGTGGTGGAGCTTATACACCAAAGGAAAAGCCACAATGCTGATCCAATCTTTTTATAATGTTCAGGCTCTAATATTCCTGAGTATGTTGGAAATGGATAACTGTCGGGCACCGTATCACCTACTCTCTAGTACAAATTGTAAATCCATCTTTTACAGTTTTCACGACATAACCCGGATACCGACGCATATAATCTAGTACAAGTCTTTTTAAGTGTTCCTTGTCATTCGCCTGATCGAATATCCAATCAGGCAGAACAACATTTGTTTTATATTCGCCAATCATTCAAAATCAATCTCAGCTTGATCTAATGCAGATGGTTTTTCTTCTTCGCTTGTTGAATAATCTGTGACATCGATAACGTCGCTCATATCATCGCTAATTTCATTTTTAATAGTAGAGTCTGCTTCAACTGATTTTTGCACCTCAATCGATTTTGGAGCATATTTCAGTACTTCCTTTAAAACCGTTTTCTTCGCCATTGCGTCATAATTTGTTTTCCAAGGACTTGTCCATCCTTTTTGTACCGCCTGACTAAATTTCTTAGCATGATGATCGATTCGTTCTCGTGTCCAGTAAACAAAGTCATAACCGCCATTTTTAAGGTGATAGACTGCATAATATCCAATCGGTTCACCTGTTGGGATTGGCGCTGGCTTATGAATTGAATCCTTTGTCAGACCATAATGAAATTCGAATTCGTCATTCTCATAAACTTCATGAGCGTAAATTGCTTTATATTGACCACTTCGAACCGCTAGATCGATGAGTCCTTTATAAGAAAGCTGAAACTGTACTTGCTTCCCATACGGAATTAAGTACGCTTGCCCTAGTCCTGTATTTGGTTCTACTCCCAGTTGAGCTGATTGCATAATGGCTGCTAAGAAAGACATTTGATCACATTCAAGCAATTTTGGTGTTGTTCTAACTGCTGTTAAAGCAATACGAGCCATCCGATCAGCGTCCATATGTTTAGGTAACGCTCTTTGGATTTCAGGTCCCATTCTTTTTAATAGAGAATTGAGAGATTGTTCAGGTGAAACAGTCTTTTTCACACCGCCAGAAGTTTTATTTGCTAGTTGATTTTTTACATCAGAATTTGTAGCCATTATTTATTTATTTCCCCCTTGTTTAACCGCGAATTTACGGTAACTAGATTGTTTCGTGAATCTTTTATGAAGGTCAGGATATTCCTCAGAAAAACGTTTACTGTCAAAACGATTTGATGTGATGGATTTCCAAGTGATTAACCGATCCCCAACAACCGCTTTTTCGTTTTCCTCCATGAGTGCTTTGATTTTGTTCTCATATTCCTTTTTCTGTGTTTCCAATTGCTTCAGATCCTTGTTTATTTGCTCTAAAGCATCCAACATAGTGCTGGTATCAGGAGGTAGTGATATTTCAGTATCCGGGATAGCTACTGGATACAAAGCCTTTAACAAATCACCTGAAGCTTCTGAACCATCAAATGCCGGTGGGATTTGTTTTAAAACGTGTTCTTCCCAGAAGTTCTTTTCAATATCAATTAGGTATTGAATCAACTCTTCATCGCGTTCCACTTTCTTATAAACGAACTTGTTACCCCCGATAAGAACAGCAATCCACCAAACTTTATACCCCGTAACCGCCATATAGTGCTGACATTGAAGCAGATAAGAAGCTGGAATATCTTCTCCTTCCCATTGGTCTTTCAGGTACTCAGAAGCTGTCTTGCATTCTAGTCCTTCCTTTGTACCAACAATTAACCGATCTACATTTGCTAACATGAATGGATATTCAGGATGTTTAAGCATGGCGTTTCTTTTTCTAACCTTTAACCCAGTACGTTTAGAAAATTCTTGAGCCACAATATCTTCCATCACAGTTCCCCAATATGCCGCTTCCCCTGCAATATCTTCATCCGGTGCCTGTCCTGTTTTATCTAAATAAACACCAATTGGTGATTTCCATTTATTTAAGCCTGCAATTGCGGCTGCATCTGATCCTCCTAAACCAACCTTTCGAGCCTGCAACCAATCTTCCCGACTCATATCACTTGTTGAGATTAATACCTCAACCTCCCTTTACCGTCACTGCAAAATGTAGTACAATGACGGTAATCTAATATTTTTCAAACCTATGACTTGTGCGCCTAACACAGGTCATTTTATTTTGCTGTAACAAACTGAAATCCAAGTTCCTCAATCAAGTAATCTTCCAAATCATCTTCCAAGATCATTTCGCCATTCGGTAAAAGAACGATGCTATCACCTTCTAAAACTTCATTGCCGTTAATGTCACTTCCACAACACTCAGGCTGATTAAACATATTTGTATAACCAATACGTTCAATCTGGTTAATCATCGGATGTTCCATGTATTTCACCTCTTTTCTAGCGCTTTGTTCGCACTGTGAGGATCCAGAACTACCTTAATGGCATAAGGGAGAGGGAGCAGTTCTGAAACCTCACAGCAGGAACAAAAGTTCTTGCTGCTCTATCGAAAAAATGATAGAATGAAGTTGGTTATTTCGGTATTCGTTGGAATTGTTGATTCCTGTTAGCTGTGATCTGTGCGAGGATCACGGCTTTTTATTTTGTTTTCTATTCATGATCTAACCACCATCCCAAAAGAGCCCTTAATATTAACGCTGTTGGAATAACTCCTGCTGCAAAAACGATATATCCCATTACTTCGCCATCCTCCTTGCTTTCAACGTCAATCGCCACTCCTTGAATATCTTCCTCATTGAAAACTTATGTTCTCGACAAATGATAGCGACTAAAGTCATCATGCTTGTGGCTGCATCGAGAGTTTCAAAGAGTGCCCTTTTCAAATCTTCCTTTTCTTGATTGCTCCTTGCATGTACTGGCTTAACCCAGCAGACTGATTTCAATTGTTCAATCGCTTCATCCGTTTCTTTATGAACCATATACATCATTGATGTTGGATGCTGATCGACATATTCACCATTTAAGAATGGGAGCGAAACATCTCCTGTTGCTTTTCCCCATGTTGCAAAATAAAGTTCTACATCATCTAGTGATTCTGTGATTTTTGGAAGCATATGCATCGGAATGTTTCTGTCTCCGCTCTCCCACTTATCCCACGTGGATCTTGAATAATTTACGGTTTCAGCGAGATTATCTTTGGTGACTTCTTTTCTGCTTCTCGCCTCGGCCACTATTTGTCCGAAGCTCATGTCATCCTCTCCCCTTTTTGTGTTTGTTTCTCTCTATTTTTCACACCATATTTAGTGATATTTTTAAATAAAGCTACATCGCTTCAAAACTTTTCAATTCTTGTTCATGTAACCAGGTGTCGATCGTTTCCTGTGAAAAGAAAATTCTACGACGTATGCGAATATGTGGAATTTCTTTTTTTCGGACCATCACATAAACGGTTTCTTTATGAATGCCGATGTAATCGGCTACTTCTTGAGCTGTGAGGGTTTTTCTTTGCATTTGTTACTCGCCGCCTCTCTATCTCGATTACGAACAAATTCATACAGCTTTTTATTAAGGAGTTTCACTGGCAACACCTCCATTCGGTTGTGTATTGTCCAGTAGCTCAATGACTTCCAATAACTTGGCGATTACTTCATCCTGTGAATAACCGTCTTGTAGCATCATCGCTGATTCTAGAACCTTCAGCTTCAACTCAGTCCAAATCACTTTGTCCGTGATGCACATGGTGTCAACTCCTTAGAGGTTTTTCCTCTCTTCCTGTCGAAATATGGCTTTGGAAGGAGGTGTAAAATCATGAAAAAAGTTTACGCAAACCTACTTGGTGAATGGGTTAATCTCTCAGACGATGATACTTGTGTAATGGGACCTCATATGACTTCCCCTTTTATCTGGTGGAAAGAAAATGCAGAAATATGGAGTCCGACTAAAAAGGAAGAACATACAATGTATCAACTTGATTATGTTCAAATTCATTACAAAGGTAGGGATTATCGAATCAACCCTATCTTCATCCAAATCGTCGAAGATTAAATTCAACTTCAAGATTTCTTTTTAGTTCAGACAAGTCGTCAAGCTCCACCTTGGCGGCTTTAGAACTAAAAATCATATCTACTTGTTGTTTAATCCTTGACCATTCATATTGTTTTAGACCCATTAGTTGCTCAACAAGAATTGCTATTTGTTCTTCTGTCACCTAGATCACCTCCCTAAATATGGTGATGTACATGCTGTAGCCTCCGTATTAGGCTATTGTTGCTTTTAGACACAATTTGTGTCCTTTTTTGCTAAAAAAAATCTCATCAACTGACGTTCCGTAGTAATCAGCAATACGTTTTGCTAATGGAAGTGACGGTGTTCTATCGCCCCTTTCAATAGCGCCTAGCATTTGAGGTGTTATATTCAACTCTTTAGCAACACTAGGACGAGATTTCTCTCCACGTAATTTAATTAATGTTTTTCGTTCCAATTATGTCACCGCCTTTCAGAAACTTTTTGTGTCTTTTGTTTGAAACAGATAGTTTCTAAATTATAATAGACACAACGAGGTGAAAGATATGTTAGGGGAAAGGATCGCTAATCTTAGAAAAAAGCGCAATCTTAGTCAATATGATTTGGCGGAACGGTTAGGCTTTTCTAGGGGTAAATTAGCAAATTACGAACAAGGTTCAAGGCAACCTGATTACGATACCTTAAAGAAAATCGCTGATTTCTTTGACGAATCAGTGGAATATTTGCTATACGGTGAAAAGAAACAAGAAAACGCTCATAATCTGACCGACAAAGATGAAAAAGACATAGCCAAACGTATGGAAGAAATCAGAAATGATCTATCCAGTGAAGACGGGTTAATGTTTTCTGGTGAGCCTATGAGTGAGGAAGCTATTGAATCATTATTAGAAGCAATGGAATACGCCGTTCGCCAAACACAAAGAATCAACAAAAAGTACATTCCTAAAAAACATAGAAAAGATGAAGATCATCAGTGATGTGGGGCGATTTCGTTGGCTTGGATCAAAAAAATTGTACAAGACCTTACTAATAAACATAAAACAAATAATCCTTTTGAATTGGCGGCTTTAAAAAATGTTAACGTCATACCTTGGAATCTCCATGAAGAAATTAAAGGCTTCTATAAGTATGACAAACGGAATAAGTATATTTTTATTAACAATAACCTAGATGAAACCTCACAGAAATTCGTGTGCGCCCATGAATTGGGCCACTCACAACTACATCCTAGAGTTAACACTCCTTTTTTAAGAGGAAATACATTCCTCTCTATTGATCGAATTGAAGTTGAAGCGAATCGCTTCGCTGTAGAATTGCTTATCCCGGATGAATCATTAAATAAAAACTATCATTCTACTATTTATGAAGCAGCTGCAACTTATGGAGTTCCGGAAGAAGTTATTCATCTCAAACAATTTTAGACTTCATCTAGTAAAAATCAGCTAAGACTATCACATCACGAACATTAATTCGTGTTTTTATTTAAGGTATCACTGGGTTTTATGCCCATAAATACATAATTTTATTAAAAGAGGAGAATGGAAATGAAGAAGTTTTTTAAGTTTGGCTGTTTGGGATTTATTGCTCTTATTGTTCTAATTATCATTATTGCTGTAGCGACCAGTGGTGGAGATGATACGTCTGATACTCCTAACACCGAATCCACTTCATCTGGTGAAACAAGAGATACAGCCAAAGAAGAAAAGCCAGCTGCTAAAGAAGGTGTATTAACAGAAGAAAAGTTCAATCAAATTAATAACGGAATGGCTTATGAAGAAGTTAAAGCGATTATTGGTTCTGATGGAACTGTTATATCCGAATCTGGAGAATCTGGTTCTGAATATCATACAGCTATTTACGAGTGGGAAACGGATGGATTATTCGCCTCAGCTAACTTTACTTTCCAAGGTGGTAAATTAATTAGCAAAGCACAAATGGGTGTAACTGAATCTTCGGACGTTACGGTCACTCTTGACAAGTTTGATCAGATTCAAAATGGAATGACTTATGAAGAAGTGATTCAAATTGTTGGAGGAGAAGGAAACTTGCTCTCTGAATCAGGAGAAAAAGGAACTGAATTTTATACTGTAATGTATGAATACAAAGGCGAAGGAGATCTTGGAGCAAATGCAAACTTTATGTTCCAAGGAAACAAACTTCAAAGTAAATCTCAATTTGGTCTTAAATAAAAAGGAGGAATTAGCATGGGATTTTTAGATGGCTTAATGGGGAATGCTTCAACGATAAGTAAAGAAGAAGCAACTAACGAACTAGAACAAATTTTAGCAGTTGGCGAAGAAGTTGATGTTGCATTTAAATTGGTAAGAGATTTGATTGTATTTACAGACAAGCGCCTATTACTTGCAGATAAACAAGGGATTACTGGTAAAAAAATAGAATATCATTCCGTTCCATATAAAGCTATTTCTCACTTTAGCATTGAAACAGCTGGCCACTTTGATTTAGATGCAGAATTAAAAATATGGATTTCAGGAGCTGCGGCCCCAACTATTTCAAAACAATTCAGAAAAGATAATAGCATTTACGATGTTCAAAAGGTTTTAGCCACTGTATGTGCTAGATAATTTAATAAAGCCCTCTTCTGGGCTTTTCCTTTCAATGCAAAAAACATCCTTTAAAAGGAGCTGGACTAGTTGAAAACATCAACAATTTTAAAATGGGTTTCAGGAGGATTGGAAGCTTTATGGGGAATACCTATTTTAGGTGGCGCTATTATACTCTCATTAGCATGGACTCCACTTTTGGTAATGGCTGCATTGCATATTGTTACCCTTGTATTTTGTGCAAAAGAAGATACAAATAAAGCAGGAAATATTCTAGGCCTCATCACTTCTCTTGTAGGCTGGATTCCTGTTGTCGGTATGGTCATGCACATAATATCAGCAGTCATCATCATGTTAGATGCTTATAAATCTAATCAAAAGACACTAAACGCACAATGAATAAACTAAGCCCCCTTTAGGGCTTTTCTTTTCAGCATTAAATAGAACATATATTTCCATAGAAAGGATCTACACTTTTGGATATCACAACAACTTTAGCTTATTTAGGAGCAGTTACAGGAATTATCGGAACATTAACCGGCTGTTACTCGTTATACATTCTCAGACAAAGATACAAACGTGAAAAACCTAAATTAAAAATTACTAAAAATGAAGAAAAAAGAAATGGATACCTATTTAGATATCCTGAAACAAATGAATATACTGACTGGGGAGACCTTATCATAGATAAAGAAAACCCGGTTGATGTTGCTTTTATGAGTTTGAAATTAATAAATGAATCCTCTTTTACAATAAGCATACATTCGGTTGAAATAAAAAATAGCAAGGAAAAGGGATTGATCCATTCCAGATTTCCAACGATTCAAATAGATGATAAATATTCAATGAACTTTTCTCATGAATCTTATATAAAGCTGCCATTAAACATCAAAGCCTTTGAAATAGAAGAACATTACATTTGTTTTGATTTTACCCCTTTAAATACATCATCAAACGAACAAGCCTTAATCATTTTACATACATCGAGAGGTGTTTTTAAGCAAAAAATTCATTTTCAGAAATATATTGATGGTTAAACCTTCTCTTCCCCATGCTTCATTAGGTTTCGGATTCTAGTAAGGTTAATAATTTCTGATTCTAATATTTTATCTAGTTTGCATAGAATTTCAAAAGCGATGAAGCAAATAAAGCAACTAACTATACAAGCGACTATTAAAAGTATGATCAACAAGGATTCAAACACTTTAACCACCACCTTTTGTACTTTATTTCATTATATCAGAAGGTGTTTCTTTTATTCACAAAAAGAACAGACATTCTCAAAAAGGAGTTGATTGGGTTGGCAAACATCGAAAAAAGAGGAAAAGATAGCTATCGTCTTACTGTTGTGATTGGTTATGATGCTCAAGGGAATATGATACGAGAACGAAAAACAGTTAAAGCGAAAAGTCCAACAGAAGCAAAGAAGAAGCTAACTTTATTCGAGGCGGAAATCTTAAACGGGCATTATTTAAAAACAGAAAACATGACGTTGAACGCTTTTTATAAGGAATGGCTTGAAAAGTATGCGAATGACGCCTTAACACCAGACACCAGGCAGAACTATATAAATATCTTACAAAAGAGAATCATACCAAAATACGGACATATGAAGCTAGCAGATATTAAGACCATTCACATTGTTAATTTTATGAATGATCTAACAAAGGATGATAGACGGCTTGATGGCAAAGAAGGTAAGCTCTCCCCCTCTTCTATTGCTAACTGCTACAGGGCATTCAACAATGTTTTGTCTCGTGCTGCAGAATGGAAAATGATTAAAGAGAATCCTGCATCATCAGTGAAACCGCCGAAGATAAAAGTAAAGAAATCAGACGTTTACTCAAAAGAAGAACTAAATGAGCTTTTTACCAAACTAGAAAGCTACCCATTTCATTGGAGAGTTCTTGTATTATTAGCAACCTCTACTGGAGCCAGGGAAGGTGAAATAGCCGCCTTGGAGTGGAAACATATAGACGATAAGAAAGGTACCGTATTAATTGAACAGTCGCTTACTGAAGTAATCGGTGAGGGCGTAAAATTGAAATCAACCAAAAACGAAAGAAACCGGGTCGTGTCTTTGCCGGCTCCCCTACTTGATATGCTGAAAACACTAAAAGCAAAGCGTAACGCTGAAAAATTAGCGATTGCGGATATTTGGGAATGGAAGGATCATTATTTTATTTTCTCGAATGAATTGGGCAAACCGATCCGTCCAGATAGTATCAGTCAATGGTGGGCTCGTTTTATCAAAAAGAACAATCTCAAAAAGATTCGTTTTCACGACTTACGACATACTTCTGCTACTCTTCTGATTAATGAAGGCGTACATGCAAAAGTAATCAGCGAACGATTAGGCCACGCGGATATTTCAACCACAATGAATATATATGGTCATGTGTTAGCTGAAGCAGATCAAACAGCAGCCGCTCATTTCGATACCTTCTTCAAAAAGTCAGCTGAAAATAAATAAACCCCAATAAATGTAAAATTGGGGCAGGCATGGGGTTGAATTGGGGCATTTTTAATTTTTGAACACTTGTGATTACTATTTTCAACCCGTTTCATACCTTGATATAACAACCTTTATCATTTTCAACTTTTGAGCAACTTTGTGAAATCATCCGTTTCCTAAACTGTAGGTCGGGGGTTCGAATCCCTTCTGGGACATAAATTCAAAGGAAACGTTGATTTAATGCTATTTAACCGTTGTTTTATGTTGGTTGAGATTAGCTTTAAATTAACGTTTTTTTGCTATTTTTTAACCACACTGTAGGACATGAAAAAATGTGTATATAGGACATATAGCCGCCATTTGAGGAGGCAGAATTACATATGGGACGTACATTCGTTGCACAAAGAGGACAGAAAGTTTCACGTAATGACCGACAGATTAATCATGACCGACATACCAATGATGTCCGATATACTATTCATGATGCAGTTGAAATCTTTATTAAAGCAAAGGAAACAGAAGGAATACGTAAGAGTACGATCAAAGGTTATTATGATACGGTTAGATATTCCCAGGAATGGTTAGGGGTCGATATAGAATATATTGACCAAATCAATAGTAATACGATACGAGATTATATTAACTACCTAAGAAATGAACGATTACCCTATCAAGGTGATGATCAACGTGAAAGAACTAAAAAAGGGTTATCAGTGAGTACGATTAATATTAGATTGAGAAATTTAAAGACCCTTTTTCGTTTTTTAATCAATGATGAGATCATTAACAAGAATCCAACAAGCAATATCCCACTTGTTAAAGATGATGTTCATGAAGAAGTACAAGGATTGTCTGATGACGAAAATGAATGTTTTTGATAAGTTTTTATTTATAAAAGGATCGACAAAATCTTGTTTAACAACTGCTCCGTTAGTGAAATAAGAATTGTAACTAAATTTTAAAGTCACCGGGTTTCAAATAACTTATAAAAGGAACAGTAAGGTAAGTGGGGAATATGAGTTTGAATAAATAATCATATAGTACATATCCTATTGCTGTTTAGGAGGTGAAACTTGATGGCTAATAACAATAATAAAAAGTTACAAAGTGGGAAAAGTGTATTAGAGAGTATTCAGCACGCAGATCAACCTGCTTTTGAACTTGTGCAACATAATGCAGAGAGACCTGAGAATGTTGAAATGAATCCTGCTGATGCAAATGTAACAGGAGTTACAAACCCGAATCGTGCCAATCGGTAAAAACGTTCTCAATAGATTAATAAAAGCCTACTAACCTAGGCTTTTATTTTTTTGATGTAAACATCGTCTATAGTAATAAACAATTTCACCAAGGAAGAAAACAACCTTTTTTTAGATCACCTTCGTTGAAAAAGCCACCCCCATCAAGCTTCTGCCCACTAGCATCTTTATAATGAATGGCTATCCTTCATACAAGGTTCGGGGTGGTATTTTTACTCAAAAATCCCACCCTTTCCATCTTGCATGAAGTTGGCAGGTGTAGAGCTGCTACCAGGTCGAATATACCCAAAGTAAAGGGATAAACATCATAATTTTAAAATACTTCTAAATTTTAGGATGGTATAGAAGATAAAAAAGCTAACTTATGTATAAACAAGCTTACTATCAAACCTATATAAACCTAATAATCAGGTTATTGTAGCTGCAATCATCGATATTTTTGAAAAAATTATTAAATTAACCTTCCCTATTTATTGAAGAGGAAAAAGAGGTGCCACAGCAACCTCCACTCTTAAACTCAAGCACCCTTTAGTGTAAGTGCTTATCTTCACAATCTGTATGCTATAATTTGGAAATAAAATAAAGATAGAGGTGACCATTCTTGACAATACATGTTGTACTATATCAACCAGATATTCCAGCTAATACTGGAAATATTGCACGTACTTGTGTCGCAACGGATACAGCCTTGCATTTAATTCGACCACTTGGCTTTTCAACAGATGAAGAAATGTTGAAACGAGCAGGTATAGATTTCTGGCAGTCTGTAAACATAACGTATTATGACTCATTGGATGACTTTTTTTCAAAAAATCAAGGTGAGTTTTACTATATTGAGACGTTTGGTAAAAAAACACATTCATCCTTTGATTTTAGTGATGTATCAAAGGAACATTATTTTATGTTTGGAAAAGAAACAACAGGTTTACCAAAAGATTTACTAGAAAAAAATAAAGATTACTTTTTGAGAATACCAATGAATGATCATGTTCGTTCACTGAACCTTTCGAGTAAAGCTGCTATATTGGTGTATGAGGCTTTACGCCAGCAAGGATTTCCCAATTTAAAATAAAAAAGTCTTCCGTCTCGGAAGATTTTTTGTTTGATTTTCCATATAGAAATATTGTGCTTATTAAAGTAAACTGCCATTATATGTAGTATGGTTTTTGACCGTATTCATCGTAAATAACGAAACAAAAACAGCCTATTTTCTAACTTTGTTTACTTATTATATTCAGTAAGTAATTATAGTTTTCAACGTAAACAACAATAGGACTTTACTTGGAGGGGTGGGTATGATAGGCTTGCAAGCCAGATGAAACAACGGCTTCAGCCTTTCAAGACCAATCATGCCTACAAAGGCTCCAAGTCAAGTCCTTAAACGATTTTCTATGGTTACATGTAAACAATGATAAAGGGTACACCATATCAATGATTTGAAACAGATACTACATATAAACCAGCTAATAGTTTGTCAATACTTTTCACTAAAAACTTGGAATATCTCATGCTATACTAAATTTATGTATACCAAATAATCTTCCAAGGTTCAATGTTTGGAAAGTTTTGGTCTGTTTGGTTGTATTTTTAAATTAGGCTAGATCTTGGAAAGCCGATTTGCTTTTTAAAAATGCATAAATCCAATGTAAGAGTTTATTAGCACATGCTATCACAGCTACTTTAAAGGGTTTTCCTTCTTCACGTTTCTTATCATAAAACTCTCGTAATCGCTTGTTACGCGGAATGATTTCATCCGTCGTCTTTTGCTTGCGACAATCTCGAATGGCGCATTTAACGGCCATATACAAGGCCTGTCTTAGTCTACTAGAGCCTTGTTTGGTAATTCGATTTAAAGTGCCTTTGAATGTACCAGATTCGAAGATACTGGGATCGATTCCGGCAAATGCTACTAGTTTCTTAGGATGATTAAACCGATCAATTTCCCCAATCTCAGAAATAATCATGGCGGCGATTTTTTCACCGATGCCGGGGATTGACCGGATAATCTTACACTCTTCAATATCCTTTTCTAAAGCATCTATCTCACCTTCAAGCGTGGATAGATGTTTTTTGTATTCAAGAAGCATATTAATATACATGTTCAAACTTAAAGAAAGGCTATGATATAAGGCTTTCTGAAATGGGTTTTGAGCTGCGGCGGCCATTAGTTTTTCTGCCTGACTGTTTGCCCATTGTTGTGAACGACTTTTACAGAACGCTTTTATTTTGTTAGCGATGGTTTCTTCGCCTGCTTTCAAGATTTCTTCTGAAGTAGGAAATGCTTGTAAAGTCAGTAAAGAAACATCCGAATGCTTGAACCTGACTTCCACCTTTTGCCACATCCAGACCTATGACTGGATTCATCATTTATCCCCTCCTGAAAATCTATTAACCGGTAACCCCTATTCCTCCATGTAGTATCATAGCTTCGCTTGTTATACGAGATCATTGTCCCAACCAGCCTCAATCATGTTTCTACAAGTAGGGGGCGAACTGTTTAATAGACGGGATCGAGTCCCAAGGGCGCTTACGTTCTACCCCGGCTACCGTTAGCATATATCGATATAAAAAATGGTCAACCAGAAATATGGTCTTATCCCCGTCAAGTAGACAATTAATAAAAGGTTTGGTATGTCAACACTAAACTAGACAACTTTTTTAAGGTGTTCAAGTTTAGTGTTGACATACCATACTTTATCACACCTTATTTGTGGATGAATTTGCAGAATTTCATCTATTAATGCATTTGCGACCTGATGGTGACCAGATGGGATTTACAGAAAAGGCAAGAATAAGATCGATTTTGTCAATTTTTTCATTAAGTACCTCTTCTTCTATCTAACGTATTTTTCATTCTTCCGATCAAGATTATTTGGAAATATTCCCATGGGATTCATTCCATCTATTACTTGTAAAAATAACATCCTCGTTCATGTATAATCTGTAACGAAGAGGTGTGATTCGATTTGAAGGTATTATTCTTTGCTACATTAGCCATTTTTCTTTTTTATTTCATTAAAAGAGCCTACAAAAACACGAAGGATATCGTGATCAATAAAGTGAAAATCAATACACCCGTATCCAGTGGACATAATCCAAAATTAAATATTCTTCATCTTTCCGATTTGCATCTCGAAAATATATCGATTCCCCCCTATTGAACTATATGAAAAGTTAAAAGATGAACCCATTGATTTAATTGCACTTACTGGAGATTTCCTCGACCGTAGACGTACGATTCCGAAACTTGTCCCCTATTTAAAAATATTAAACCAATTTAATGTCTGTACATCTTTGATAATTTCTTTGTAGACATGAATAAATATTTTGGCTGCTGATGCTTTAAAATATGAAGAACAGAAGAATTTTTGCTGGATAGAATTCCAATGAGCAAAAAAGAGAACTGTTTAAACCATTTGTAAATGGGATGAGAAATATCAACAATCTCAAAGCCAAGCCGTTCACAGCCTTTGTTTAACAGCGTAATACCTATCATTCCTTTTATTTTGTCCGAACAGCAATGGTTTCGAAGCCGGGCAAAGACTTTTGAACATAGCGGTAAATCATTTTTGCTTTTTTTATTTCACTCTTTACGTCTTTTAGTTCTTTCGATAGTCTGACGTTGTGTAGATGAATTTTTACTAATGTATCATTTTTATTTATTTGTGTTCCATCCGAAAGAACGATTTTCCTGCCTTTATATTTTGTCAGTCTGATTCGAAAAATATTACCTTCTTTTTCTTCACTCGGAAGGTATATAAGGCGTGTGCAAAAATAATATAAAGGATCGATTAAACTCCAAATGGAAATAAGATAACCTCTCATGTTACTTGCCTCTTTTCTTTTCCTTTTCTCATTTTATTTTTAATTAAGTTATAAAATTTTATTTGTGGGAAATATAGACTAAAAATGGAATTTTTAAATGAACTTATACGATATCAAATACATCCCTTATCAACCTTCCTATGCCTCTTAGCAACCAAATCATTATTCTGAACGGAAATATAACCCATTCAGGTATCCAAAATAGGACATCAAAAACCAAGTCTAAAAACGTATAATGATCGTTACTTTTCTTGTTTTTCCTCGTTTTCTCTTTCTTTCTATTCCACCATTCTTTCGTGTATGACTTACCCCTTATAAAGCAAAAAAATAAGGTGATCCCCAGTTTACTTAGAGCCACCTTACTGTGTTTTATAAATTATTACCATCTATATTTAATCAACTTTTACAACAAAAACCCCCACATTTCATCTTGCTGTAACATCTTTAATTATGTCGGAAATGCGGTCAACTGTTGCTTTTCCAACATCCTCAACAGTATCAATTGAATTTTTAGCAGCATCACCTGTTGCTTCAACTCCACGTTTTGTTCTGTTGCGTGCTTGGTCAATGGCAGACCGATTTTGCTCAGTCATTTAGTATCCTCCTAAAATCAGTTATCTACCTTAGTATTAGAACATATTATTTTGTTATTCATACAATGGAGCTGCTGTAAAAAGGCTACAATATCCTTTCAAACTTCAAAAATTATTTATTTTGTATAAATTTCTCTTCCATATGTTTCACATACCTAACGTTGATTTGTAAAATTTTTAGTTTAAAATGATTAACCATAAAAATTTTTAAAAAGTTTCATTAATTTCCCAAGATTCAACAGTTAAATAGGCGTTATGCGGATCCATGCCTTTCCCTAGTAAATAGGTAATGGCAGCGACTTCTTGTAATGTATGCTCATAAGAAGTGGCTTTCGCCTCTTTTAAACCATACTTAACAAAAGGGTTAATGATATTTAATACTTGTTGTTTCAAATGGGGGTATAAAGGTTGTTTTGTTAGTTGTTCTGCCCATATCTCAGACTGTGGGTATTGCGGAAACTGACTGGCATGTTGCGGATTATAATAAGACATGCGATAAGGATATGAATGATTCATTTTCCTCTCCTTTCTTGTTATTAATTATGGTCAGTAATATACTATGTGCCACGATTGTCCTAAGAACTAGATAGATGCCTAATCAAAAAGGTGAAAAAATTAATCGATTACAGTTGTTTTTTATTACTAGTAACAAAGTTCAATATTACTGAAAACCTATCCATCATACATCATACAAAAATAAAATTAAGGCGATTTACCATTCCAGATTCTCTCGCTCTTAATCTCGATGGCGAAAAAGCTTATGTAAATAATCTGGATTTTAAAATATTTCCCCAGCATCTCCATGTTTTTAGTTCGACTGCATAATAAACATCTGATTATACTCGTATATTCATAAGTAATAGAGGCAATAATTTTATTAAAATCATTGCCTAGGCGAGTTATTTGTATTGTTTTACCGCGAAAAAAATCTCGAGTAATGGACGAGTTCTTAAAATTTGGCATCAAATAGAAAAAAGCTTAATGATTAAAAAATAAAAAACCTCTTATTTTTATTTTGGTTTAAATTAAAATAAGGGTTTTTCTTATTCAAGACCCTAACTTAAATAAATTTTCAACCGGAGTGACTAATGATGAAAAAATGGTGGATTCTAATAGTCTATACAATTATCTTGGCTATAGGGCTATTTCATAAGGGTTGGATTTTAAGTTGGATACAAAAGAGTGATCCTAGTGACCTTCCCATTATGTTTCTCCTTGCTATATTGACAGCAACGATCCCAATAATCCCTTTCACCTTATTTGCTGGAGTAATGGGGGCCAAATATGGAGTATTGATTGGAACGCTGATTAATTGGTTTGGAGGAGTTTCAGCCGCGATTGTTTACTTTCTTTTTTCACGATTTTATTTTAAGAACTTTTTTAGTAATTATTTGAAACGAGTTAAAGGAATTCAAAGATTTCAGATCCTGCTTGAAAAAAATGCATTTATTGCCATTCTTCTTGTCAGGATGACAGCTATTATTCCACCACCAGTAGTTAATATATATTCCGGTGTTAGCAATATTCCCTTTGGCACTTTCTTCACAGCCACAGCAATCGGACAAATCCCGCCTATGTTTATTATTGCATACAGCGGAGAGCAGATTTTTTCATCAATTCTTAATCTTTTATTGGGGATATTTGCTTATCTTGTCTTTTTACTCTCCATCCTTTTGATTTATAAAGTTTGGTTAATACGAAGTTCTAATTTAAACTAGTGCAATACGTGGCAAGCCAAACCTTAATAAGGGTATTTCACCTAAATAATTTCAATGTAAAAGAACAAACTAAGAACAAAAAAATTAATTCAGGGGTGTGTCATGAAAAATCCTAGGCCCTTTCTATTCATTATTTCAATACTTGCTCTTTTATCCATAGGATCCATGTTTTTATTTCAAAACAAAAGCACAGAGAACCAGGTGAGCGAAACTGCCGACAAAAGATTTATTACCCCTATTGCTAATACCCCTGCCAAATTCGAAAATGTTGAAAACGAAAGGAATATTCTTCAAATAAACAGCCTTGCTATGGGTGAAACCATAAAGGAGCATTTAAGAAATGATCCTTCCATTTTTCTCATTAAACACGATGACAAAAGTGAGAGCCATTATATTAAAAATGAAGTCACCGTCAAATTCAAGACTCATCCAACAAAGCAGGATTTCGATCGGATGACAAATGAGATCAATGGCAAGATCCTTGAAAAGTTGAATTCAACGATTGTCCTTCAATCCAATAAGCTTACGACTTCAGAATTGATTGAATTCTTTAACGGACAAGCTACTGTTGAATTTGCTGAACCAAACTATCTTTATTTACAAAATCAAATCGGCCTTCCAAATGATTTACTATATCAGGAACAATATCAATGGAACTTTCCTGTTATTCGAACAGAAGGAGGTTGGGATATTACAAAAGGTGATGAAGATATAGTCATTGCTGTTGTAGACACCGGTGTGGATCTTGATCATCCTGATTTAAAAAGACGTTTAACAAACGGCTACAATGTAATAGAGAATAATGGTTTTCCAGATGATGACAATGGCCATGGCACCCATGTTGCGGGTATTATTGCATCGGAAACAAACAACAGGGAAGGAGTTGCCGGTATTACTTGGTATAACAAAATCATGCCTATTAAAGCGATAGGTATTGAAGGATATGGAACGTCCTTTGATATTGCCAAAGGAATAATATGGGCAGTAGATCATGGAGCAGATGTGGTCAATTTGAGTTTAGGTAACTATCAGCATTCTTCTTTTTTGGAAGAGGCTGTTAATTATGCCTATGATCATAACGTAGTTTTGATTGCTGCAGCCGGAAACGATAATACAAGTCAGCCAAGCTTTCCCGCTGCCTATCCCCAAGTTCTTAGTGTTACAGCTGTAAGTTATACAGGCGGGCGCGCTCCTTTTTCCAATTATGGCGATTATATTGATGTCACAGCACCTGGTGTTCAAATAGCTAGTACCTTTTTTAATCAACAATATGCAGGCCTTTCAGGTACATCTATGGCTTCACCTCATGTGGCAGGATTAGCAGGTCTTTTACTGTCTGAAAATCCTCATTTAACAAATAGAGAGGTCATGGACATTATTAAGGATACGGCGTATGACCTTGGAACCCCCGGAACAGATAATGATTTTGGAAGTGGATTAATTGATGTACAAAAAGCACTGGAAACTGCACAGAATCCATAATCAGTAGGGAGATAAACTCTGAAAAGTTCTCACAGGCTGTTAACTTTCTTAGTAAAGTGGTTTTTATGTTAAAAAGTTCTCAAGCCCTCCATAACAAAAGAACCTGGTTTGAGCCTATTAATGCTTCACAGCAATCAGTGATACTCATTGTTTATTGCAATTGTTAAGAAAATTGATACGGAGAGAATTTACGGAATAAAACTACTCGACTACCGCTTAAGGATATTGCAAACTTTATTTAATAATCTGCCTGAAAAACAGCAAGAGATGAACGAAACATTTTGTTCTTTTTCGTTCATCCCTTTTATATGTGTAGTCAACCTCTTCAGCTTTATAGAAAAATTATTTTGAAATACATATTTATATATACTTTTATTTATTCCAATTTCCCATCCCCAGTGATGTCGCGTTTCTTTCTCACGATTGTTTGTTCAACCTTTTTTGATTTTATATGCACAGATAACCTTCCTAAACAAAAGCAGATACAATCATTAATACCGACATCTATCCATTCATCATGTGTCCTTCGTCTCGAAATTTTTACCCCTCTTTTAAAGGATTATTGGACCGTTTTTTTTGCAAATAACGGTTGTCGTGCATAAACATCTTCCAAAAGTAGACAAACCCTAGAAACAAAATAGCAAAGCCTGCAATATATGTAGCAAAGATGGCACGAAAGGAATTCGGATCGGTAAATCCCGATTCTATCGTTACATATGGATACACCATATAAGGCAAGTGGGCACGGCCATAAACAAAACTTGCAATCAAATACTGGATCGTTACAGCGACTACGGCCAGCCGCGGCATGCTGCGTATATTTCTTTTCATAAAGGAAGGCAAATAAAGCGCTATGCCCCCAATTAGGAAAAAAATGACTGATGTTATTAAAAGTGGCAAGTCATTCATCATTTTTTCATAGATCCAATTTGCTTCCTGTTTTAAGGTCAGCATGATCAAAAATCCCAGCAGCAATGAAATCGGCCCGGTAATCATAGTATCTTTCCGATAAATTCTATAAGCTTCTAGCTCATCCGAAACCTTTGAGTAGTCTGACAGCAACAAAAAAGATAAGAACAAAGTACTGCTGATCGCAAACCCAATGAAGGCGTACTCGTTCGGACTTGTGAACAGCTTTCCCAAATCGAGTGTTTGGCTGTGGTCGCTAAAATGTACATAACCTCCATGTGTAATGGGCAGTACGCTTATTAATAAAGCAGGTAACAAAATCCCCGCAATTCCGGAAATATAGGTTAGAATTTTTCTATACTCAACCGCTATATGTGAAAATACGAGAAACGCACTCCGCAGAGCCAAAAGCAACAGGATGATGCTCCCCGGAATGAGCAAAATCGTATCGAAGGTGTAAGCCGCTCCGGGAAACATGCTATATACTGCAACCACTAACGCGACAATGAATGTATTTGTCACCTCCCAAGTCGGGGATAAATAACGATTAGCAATGTTGGTTACACCAGTTTTTGTCTTGTTTATATATACCATCGACCAAAAGCCTGACCCAAAATCCATCGTGGCCATTACCGAATAAATGAACACAAATTCCCATAAAACCGTACTAGCGATAACTGCATCCGACACCTGATCTGCCTCCTTTACGAGTTCGAAAGAAAAGGTGTCAGACACCATAATACAATATCTAGTATAAATAAGTTGAACATGATTCTAGATAAAGATTATTTATGGATATCAGACACCTTATGGGACAGTCTCGTTTATCTGATAACAAGCACCTTTCTGAAATAAAATTTATATTGATTTGTACAAGTATATTCTCCAAGCAGATTCTTCTGATTCGAAAACTTTCTCCAAATCCAGGTCGTTCTCTGACGCGTTTTCGATCGGAACAGCAGAAAAAATGTAACGCCCTCCCATTTTCTTAAATTGCTCTATGTTTAACTGCAAATTTTTTAATCTTTTATTTGAATCCTTTTTGAACATGTAGTTCTTCCCCAATTCTTCAGTAAAAATGTAGCAGCGCCCTCCCCACTCATCGAAATAGGTACGAATTGTTGTGTTTTTAGCTAACTCTTTCTCAATGATTTTTCGAAACTCATATTTATAGGATAGGGGATAAAAATTGTTGTAGGTATCAAGAGTGTAAAATCCGTTATACTGTGTGATTGCAGGATGTATTCCTATATTTACAACACGATAATCCTCTACTGGCAATTCTATGTATTCTTTTATTTCTTGAAATTGTTTTTCTGCATAAAACTCTTTTACTGAAGGGTCATTTTGAAAGATAATTTCCTCATTTATCAGACTTAATAAAAATACCTGAGCTAATACAAACCCTTTTACTGTTCTCCTCCATTTTCCTCCTTGAACCCATAAAATCTTTAAACCAAGGGCAAATAAAACATAAATGACTAAAGGTCTTAAAAAATGATAACGTGCAAAATTAAACGTATCTAAAAAGTGAAATCTCTCAGTTAATGGAAGCCAGCCCTTATAAAACCAAAAAGCATACCAAGCAGATAACCCCAGATTGAGCCAAAATAAAAAGAGGAAGACCTTTTCTTCTGTCCACCGTTTTTTTAAAATAACCAAATATAAGGCAACAAACATCACAGGTAAAATAATAAATGTGTGAACCGTCATGACGTGATGATGCCCTAAAACAAAATTTTTCAAAGTTAGGATGATACACCGCCAAAATGAAAGACGAGCATGAAAATACTCATCCCTGCTGTTGGGTTCGTGATCGAAAAGGAATGAATAAAAGAGCCTATACTCAACAAATATATAGATCATTGTCATATAAGCGATGGTCAAGAGAAATCGCCAGTTCCACCTTTTCCCCCGTAAAACATCTGTTAACCAAAAAAGCCCCATTGCACTAAGAAAAAAATAAAAACCTAGGACTATGCTTGAATAAAACGGCAACAAGGTTAAGACCAAATAATTCTGCCACGATTTCTCACCATTTCTGATGTTAAGAAATGCCCATAAGGCAAGAGGCATCCCCAGCGTGCTAAGCATTCCCGATGGCCAAAAAAGAGTTAAAGAAAATGCCAATGCAACTCCTGCTCGAATCATCATCCATTCTTGATTTGGCAGAAAATGCTTTTTTAATAGAAGGTACATGCCAATAAAAGCAATAAACCTTGAAATCGACTGACTTAAGGCGTAAGCAATCATCGTTGGGAAAAGGGTATATAGCCACACAATTAAGCTAAATTCAGTGCTAAACGCATTTCTTGATAGTTGACCGTTTATCACCTGTGAAATAGTAGCATTGCTAGAACCTCTTATCTCTCCGCTGCTTGCTAAAACTTTATACCAGGCTATGTTGGAATCAAGATTATCATGGACACGAATGTGTGCATTTTCTCCAAGAATATACAAAGGAGATAAATAAAGGATTAAAATCACACAAGCAAAAAGAATTAACTTTTGTTCCTTTTTGTTTTGGATTGAATTCACTCTCTTTACACCCCAATAGAATTTCTTTTTAAGGGTTTAATAAATAATCACTCTAAAAAACAAGAAATTTCCGATAATTAAATTAATTATTCTTATTCAGAATTAAAAGTTAAAAACCTCAAGATCGGACCATAAAACAGGTTGATTTTTTACTTTAACATTGATTCCAGATTCGATTCAGATCTAATGGCACATATATTTCATCACCATGTATTTGCCTATGTATGATGGGGGTTGTAAAGAATTGATCAAGACTATCCACTCCTTCCCTATACCTTGCTCTTGGGTTTACTCCTAATATTTTATCTAAGCTATCTCCCGTTATTTTCATAATCTTTACTCCTTTTTATACTTGTTAGATGACATATATAATTTATCCATAATGAATTTTTAATATTATTAGAAACACAATTATTTATAGGAGGGGTCCTAGCACATCACCATCAAGTTAAAATTTAATTGCTCCCCCAAAACGGAATTTTAGCCTTTCTTGTAACAAAGAAGTTCATTTTATCGTTTTGGGGTTGATCTGTTTGCTTAGCTTGATGGACATGTGACGCTACCCCTAATAAAATTTGATAAAAGTCACCTCATGAGATGTTGTGTCTTAAAAGGTGATTTTATTTTAATTCGATAATCATGATAAAATCAAGATGAAATTTGCGAATGATTTCACTTAGGCTATTCTGCCTCGTTAATTTAAGTGAATTCTTTCACAACCTTGTACGTGTAGTAGATATTTCAGAAATTTTGTTCAGTGCTAAAGGGGATATGGAAACGATTCAAGGAATAAGGAGCCACACAGAAAATATTAATTATAAACGGAAATTGTGCTTGATATTAATTGTTTCTTTAGACTTATCAAATGAGTACACCCTATTGAGAAGGTAGCAATTTATTTGTGACTTTAAGAGATAAATTGCATTGTTCTTATTTCTTCCTTTTTCCGGATTCCCTTCCATTGTTTAACGTTTATCATTCGATTAAAGAAGTAAAGAAATTAGAAATTATCACATGCCTAGAAGTTACGATTGAACATCCAATAGAAAAATTCGGTGAAAGTTTCAATGTTTGTTTCAAAATTTCTGGACAAAGATACTTACATTTTTTCAATCCCTCATCATAATTGGACTTACCGAAAAGAAATGGGTAAAAAAATTAAATTAACTCATGCTCCAATTGGATTTAATCACCCTCAATACAAACCACAACTAATTACTGCTATGAACCAATCTATTGACACTATAGAAAATGATAAAGTTTAACATGCGTGTTGATTATCTAGTTTCTACCAATAAAATTGCATAAAAAAGAGAGATTCTCATGTAAAATAGTAGTCACCACAACAACATTTTACGAAATGAGAAATCTCTCTTGAACAAGCATAACACGATTTTTACACTCATTCAAAACTTTCTTTCCGAAGCTGAACTTCAAGCGATTTGAGCTGAATTCAACTATGTTGATTCGGCACGCAAATGTACCGTTTCAACGCTCATTTCGTATTTAATTGGAGCTGCGACAAACGAATGGAAAAGTTTACGTCACGCAGCCGATGTTGGTCCTAGCATGGGACTTGTTTCGGTTGATCATTCATCACTTTCAAAACATCTAAAAACACTGAATTATGGCATTGTAAAGCGTATTTTTGAAGTCGTTGTCGGCAAGTTAAATCGTGCTGCACGTCGAACATTGAAGATGCCCAAAACGCTTCTTTCAGTTGATTCCACAACCATTACCGTTGGGAAAACACGCTTACCATGGGCTATTTATCATGGCGAACGTTCAGGCATTAAATTGCACGTGAGCTTCACGAATGAAACCGCGATGCCCCTTCAAGTCGTGGAAACAACGGGCTTGAAACATGATGGTCCGGTCGGCGAAAGTTTGGAAGATGCACGCTTCATTCTTGTTTGTGATCGTGCCTATTTTTCTATCGAGAAAGTTGATCGCTATTTACAAGAAAAACAACATTTTGTCTTGCGCTTAAAAGACAACATCCAATTGAACCGTAAAAAGTCGCTCAAAGGCTGTCGTACCATGGATTGGAATGTGACCACTGATTTCACCTGCACACTGGGAACTACGCAAAAACAAACAAAGAAACGTCATCGTGTCGTGTAATTTACAGATCATGAAGGCAGAGAAATGCGCGTCGTGACGAGTTTAATGGATATCACAGCGGAAGAAATTGCCGGCATGTATAAATCACGCTGGGCCATTGAATCGTTTTTTCGCTGGATCAAGCAAAACCTAAATGTGCCCGTGTTGTTTGGAACAACGAAAAAGTGCGGTGTTCAATCAACTATTTGCAGCACTCATTGCCTTTGTTTTACTCAAGTTTCTTCACGTTCAAGGAAGTAAGAAAAGTAACGCTAAACCCTAAATCCTTATCATTCCCAGGTTTTAGTTGCCTACTTATTTATGATGTCCTTCCACTTGAATGGCGGATTGGCGTGAAAGAAATAGTAACATTTCATCAGGAAATGAGTCAGTTGGGAACTGTATAATTTTGGTTAATTAACACGCGTGATAAATTTTCATTGTCTTCTAATAGCTTAACAACTAATCATGATGTGAAGGGATAGTTAGTCTAATTTGATGTATTAGGAATTTTAATTAAATATACAAGAATCCAAAAAATATTCTATTTTATTAACAACCAATACATTTCCCTTTACTGAATCGATTCTTTCCAATCTTTTATCAAGGCTTCTCTAGATAACCTTAAAGCCTCTTTTTCGTCATAGCTTTCTCCTAAACCTATATATTCTTCCTCTTTATCAAAAATATAATTAGAAAATGCTTGATAAATACCATTTTCATGTTTAAAAACATTCGTTCTTACAGTTTCACCAATTCGATCCCTAGTTTTAACATAATAGCATTCTTCTATAATAAGCTTTATCTCCATAATTCACACTCCCTTTCCCTTGATAATAAAGGTATCTTGAGTATAAATCCAAAGACAAAAATGTGAAATCTGAATAGGAAACAGTGTTAAAAATCACCCTGTTTTAGTAAAACTAGCTTCATTTTTAGCTTAATGTGACACTTTTTCAAGTAAAAAATGAAATTTCTGCTATTTTTATTTCAAATCCATCTTTTTATCTAAACTACAATCCCATTTCCGGCTTCAGAACACTTCTTATTTGGTAGATCCCGCAGTTTCTTCCTTATTTTCTACTTTTTGCTGCATTAACTTTAGAAGATCTAAGAAATTATCGTCTCTTGTATGGATGGCTTTTGCTCCATTATCATCATATTCGTAGAAACCTTTATTTGAACGTATACCAAGCTGTTCGTTTTCTACCATTTCTTTTAAGAATGAAGGAAGTTCTCTTGTATTAGATAGATCTTGTTCAATGTTGTGTACCATAGCTGCTGTTGTTTGCAGACCGGCTAAATCTTGACTTTCCATTGGTCCGCAGAAAGCCCATTTAAAGCCCATGCTTCCTCTCACAGCGATATCGATATCTTCTGCCGTACATACTCCCTGTTCAATTAAGTTGAAGCATTCACGCAGAAAAGCTACTTGAACGCGGTTAACGATAAAGCCGGTAATCTCTTTTTTCAGTACGACTGGAGATTTTCCGATTTCTTTCATTAAGTCATACGTTACGTTCACTACGTTTTCATCTGTCTTCTCGAATTTAACAATTTCCACAATTGGTACAAGTTGTGGCGGGTTAAAGAAGTGAGTGATGATAAATCTTTCAGGATTCTTCGCTCTTTGAGTTAATTCTTTTAACGGGAACGTAGAAGTATTAGACGAAATAATTGTTTTCTCAGAGACAACGCTTTCAATGGTTTCGTATGTATCTAATTTTGTCTCAAGAACTTCGGGAATTGATTCAAGAATGAAGTCAGTATCTTGTATAGCTTCTCTTAAATCTGTTGTATATGTAATATTAGCTAATGTCTGATCCATTGCTTGTTGAGTCAGCATGTCTTTTTCAACCATAATCTTCAAGCTGTTCGTCATGAGTTCTCTTGCTTGTTCCAATGATGTTTCGCGTCTAGCTTGAATACGTACATTATATCCTGCTTGGGCAAATAATTGAGCAGCGCCATGTCCCATAATACCTGCTCCAAGTACTGTTATATTCTTCATTTTAATACCCCATTTCGTATTATTTATTCTTTCGTAACTAGACCTCGATGCTCCATTAAGATAAAAAGCATCTTTCCATTTATTATTTGTTTTTTCATTAAAAAAATTAAAAAGGTTTGAAAAACGAGGATGGATTTCATTAGCCTACCGAAGTATTCAAATACTCGATGAAGCAGCTTTGATAGATGATATTATCTATAGTTACCGACATAATATACAGATTTCTTATTTAAAAAGATCCAATCCATTCATAATAGATTATTGCAATGAAATCATTTCCATTGTTGAAATGGAACCACAAATCGCTTCGATTCCATCTGTGAAGGAAAAGTTAAATATGTTAAAAGAAGTCGCGGAAGATTACAAGGAAGAAAAGTAACTAAATATGAAAGAAATAGATCACTTCCTGTTCGATTTTGATCAGGAAGTGATCTATTTTGTTTGAAAAACTATTACTAATTCAAAAATATCAGTTTTTCAGCAACCTCGTTCAATACAGAGATCATCTTCTTAATGCAGCATAGTCTTTTTTAAAAATGTCCTTTACAAGGGGTACACTTTAAATAGTCCCAAGTATTTTTTTCGATTTTACGTGTGATTCACTTAGTCAAATCATTTTATAGAATGATACTGACTTTTCCTTGTGGACGTAAAGCTTCCAATTTAAGAATCACTTTCTTCGCTTTAATTTTTAATTCGCCGTCTTCTTTCACGAATTGGTATTCGTTAACACCCACATAAATATCAAGGAAATCGCGTTTTGCACGATAAGTTGAGAAGTTACATTTTACCGATACAACATCACCTTCATTATTAACAATTCTTACATTGCTAACATTATGAAGAGTTTTTGAATGTGGATACTCAACATGTGCTTCTTTTTTCAACAAACGTAATGCTCTTTGTTCTAAACGTGCACGATCATCATGAACTAAGAATAATGACGTTTTAAAATCTGCATTAGGGTTTCCGATTGGTGGAATTTCATATGTTCCATCCACTGAAAATAACGCTGCCCATTCTTCCATTTGCCAGTTATCAAGAAGCTCTGCTTCATGATATAAAAATTCTTCAATTTCTTGACGTGTTATATTCATGCTTGCCTCCAACTTCTTATTTAGATTCTACTTTAACTTCTTGTGCTGTAATAAGTTCATTCCATCTACGCCAGAATGCACGCATTTGTGCTTCATCTGTCGCTTGAGGTACATCACGATTCATACCTTTAGAAATATCATTCCAACCTGCACCTTTAGCATTTAAGAAACCTTCTTGGCAAAGTTCAAGTGCTTCGTTGTCATCTGGAGTTGCGAAGCCGCCTGGTCCTAAGAATTCTAAGAAACTGTCATTACGAACTTGTCTAAAGTTTTCATTCTCAGCTTCAGGTGCTAAAGCGTAACCAGTAACTTCAATGTAACCTGGTTCGATTGGATAGAAAGTCCTGATTGTAATCGCCATAATATCGTTAATAATTAGGTTAGGGAAAATCCAAATATTACGATTCTTTTTAGCAATTCTATGTGTTCTTTCTTTACCAAATTTCTCCTCTAATCTTGTAATGTTTCCTTCGATGATTCCTTTAGCTTCCTCTCCATAACCTTCGATCCATTTTCCTACTGGCCTTGGCCAAGCAGAATAATATTCCATAACAGCATGACCATTACCTAGATCTTTACCTTCACCGACAAGACTATCTTTCTCCATTGTTCCACCACGAGTAGCAACGATGTCAAAATATGTCTTATGTGTCGGTACTCCATGATATAAATCAACACTGTTCTCACCCAGAAGTTTCCAGTTTGCACGAACACTGTATTCTTGTGGATCTGCTAAAACTTCCATTCCTGCTTGTGGATCTGCTCCTGCTTCTGCTTGATCTGCAACTAAATCAATATACTCTTTTGCATTTCCTAAGTAGTCTGATAAAGAAATTGCATCTTTATCAAAGTTAACAAAAATGAATCCACGATAGCTTTCAAGACGTTCTACTATTACAAGGTTTTTAGAACCATCACAGTTATGGTCATCTGGGAAACCAGCTTTATCAGGCATTCCAACTAATTCACCTTGGTTATTAAAACTCCAAGCATGATAGAAACAGCGGAATACTTTTGAGTTTCCACATGGTTCACGAGCAACTAATGCACCACGATGTGGACAGCTGTTATAGAAAGCTCTGATTTCTCCGTCTTGGCTGTGAATCAATAATAAATTTCTCCCACCGACTTTTCTTCTATGGAAATCACCATTATTAGGTAATTCTGATTCATGTCCAATATACAGCCAACATTTACTAAAAATAGCTTCTCTTTCTAATTCTAAAATTTTGGGATCAACAAAAGCTTGACGATTAACCTTGAATGACAATTTTCCTTCGTCTTCACGAACATATTTGCTCATCAACTTCCCTCCTAGAACTCTTGAATTGATATATAAAACCTTAAAGTTCAAAATTACTTTTTATTGTATAATTTAAAAAGAATTTCGTTACTTTTACACGCTTATTATTCCAATCTAACAACTAATAATACTTTTTACTCACACCAATTTAAGTTATTATTAAAGAGATAAGCTGAACGTAACTAACATACATAGTATGTTTTTTAAATCATGTAGTCTGAATTTAACTCTATTGAAGAGTAATACAAAGTTAACATTAATACCCAATAATAAAGTTACTGTATTAAACCTTGAATATATAGTTTGCAGATAAAAAGAAAGGTTTTCTTTAAATTGACTATACTCAAATTCATGCTTATTTTTCCGGCACTCACCAGTTTTGAGGCAATAATCGCTACGTTTCTAGCGGCTTACATCGTCGGCTTGATGGGCATGCAGCTGGACCCCTAATAGAATAATGACTAATTCTATAAAGTGTATCCTCACAATTCTCAGATTTCTTCCTATTAATTAAAGTAATAGATCTTTCATTTTCGACGTATTTACAGGTAAAAGCGAGAACAATGATTTTAAAAAAGTTTAGAGCAAGCTATTATAAAAATACATATTATTTCCATTGAAGGATTGATAGAAATGAGAACTGTTACTCCTCACTTCCACCAAGGCTTAGCTGGTTTTAATTTCGAAAATTCGACTCTTTTCTTTTAACCTAAAGCTACCTTATTCTTATTCCTTGCAATTTCTGTTGCAACGTCCACAATCATATCTTCTTGTCCACCGACAACTTTTCGCTTACCTAATTCAATTAAAATATCACGAGAATCAACATTGAATTTTTCAGCTGCACGTTTCGCATGAAGTGCAAAGCTTGAATATACTCCAGCATAACCAAGTGTTAGGCTATCTTTTGTAATCTCTTGTGGCACTTGTAAAATTGGTGCCACAATATCTTCTGCTAAATCCATCATTTTATATAAATCTACCCCTGTTTGAATTCCCATCCGATCAAGAACCGCTATTAGTACTTCTGTTTGCGTATTACCAGCTCCTGCTCCTAAGCAGCGCACACTGCCATCAATCCGAGTGGCTCCTTCTTCGATTGCGATAAGTGTATTGGCCATCGCTAGAGATAAATTATTATGGCCGTGGAAACCTACGTTAACTCCTACAGATTGTTTAAGTGCACGAATACGTTCACGAATTTGATCTGGAAGTAGATAACCTGCTGAATCGACTACATATACAGTATCCGCTCCATAACCCTCCATTAATTTTGCTTGTTCTACTAATTTATCCACCGGAGCCATATGACTCATCATTAAAAATCCAACTGTTTCCATACCTAGTTCTTTTGCATAAGCAATATGTTGTGCAGACACATCTGCTTCGGTTATATGAGTTGCGATACGAGCCATTTTTGCTCCTAAATTTGCTGCTTCTTTTAATTCATGTAATGTACCAATACCAGGTAATAACAAAACAGCAATTTTTGAATCCCCAGCAACAGAAACCGCCGCTTCGATTAATTCCATTTCATTTGTTCTTGATAGACCATATTGTAAAGATGATCCAGCTAAACCGTCTCCATGCGAAACTTCAATATAAGGGACATTTGCATCACTTAGTTCTTTTGCAACCTTAAGTACTTGATCTACAGTATATTGATGAGCAATTGCATGACTTCCATCTCGCAACGCTACCTCAGTGATAAGAATATCTCTATTATCTGTCATTATTATAAATACCCCTTTCTACAGCTCAAACTGTTGCTTTTGTTATGATTTTTTCTGCGAACTCTTCAGCTACTTTTACACCTGCAGCTGTCATAATATCAAGGTTTCCAGCATATGTTGGCAGATAATCTCCAGCACCTTCTACCTCAAGGAATATCGTTACTTTATTGCCCTCAAAGATTGGTTCTGTACGAAGGCGATAGCCAGAAACATATGACTGAACCACTTTAGCCATTTCATCAATCGATTGCTTAATCGCTTCTTCATCCATTTTCCCTTCTTCTACAAGCGTATAAACCGTATCACGCATAATAATGGGCGGATCAGCAGGGTTTAAGATCATAATGGCTTTTCCCTTTTTAGCACCTCCAACTTCAGCGACCGCACGTGAAGTGGTTTCGGTAAATTCATCGATATTCGCCCTCGTTCCTGGTCCTGCACTACGACTAGAGATCGTGGCAACGATTTCAGCATATTCTACTGGACTTACTCGGCTTACAGCATATACCATCGGAATTGTCGCCTGACCACCACACGTAATGAGGTTGATATTCTCTTCCTCTAAATGAGATCCCATATTTACGGCTGGGCATACTAGCGGTCCTACAGCAGCAGGAGTCATATCAATTGCTCTTATGCCTGCTTCTTTTAATACCTTTGCATTGTAAATATGTGCTTTTGCTGAAGTTGCATCAAAAACAATATCAGCTTCTAATTTTGGATCTGCAAGAAAACCATCTATTCCACTATCAACCGCAGCATACCCTAATTCTCTCGCACGGCGTAATCCGTCTGAATCTGGATCAATACCAATAACAGCAGTTAATTCTAAAATTTCAGATCTACCTAGTTTGATCATAAGATCTGAACCAATATTTCCTGAGCCAAGAATAGCAACTTTCACTTTTGTCAAAACAATTCTCCTCCTAAATATGAATGTGTATTCTACGGTTGTTGACATCCAAATGATGATTCGAGACATATTTAAACTAACTCTAATCGAAGTGTTTGCTCTCTACAATAATTTATTCAGTACACAAACACTTTTGGGATACTCCAGAACCCCTGTGCCCATTTAAAAATCTTAGTTAATTGATATCCCAAAAAAAGGAATTTATAGCATGTCTGTTTGAGTATTATCTTGAAACTTTTAAAAAATATTTGACATACGTTAAACGAAAAAGGAACCCCTTTTCTTTAAAAAATCAGGTTCAACTACTATGTCAACTTATTTAGGTGCGAAGTTTGAGTTGATTATTTAAATAATCTCAAAATGACAGATCAGGACCTGTTTATTGCTATTTTTTTGGGATATAATCTTCTCGCTATTACAGGTAGACACTTAGTTCTCCACATGTCCAGAATGTTTTGTGGCAAGACATATGAAGCGATGGGATATTCATAAAATAGTATTTACTATCCTTAAAATCCATATTCTTTTTTATAGAACTAAATATTATCATTAGCCAATTTTTCCGTTTTCATCTTCTCTATAAGTGCTATTTCAACATGATTAGGTATATAACTAGATAACCTGCCTCCATGAGAATAGACTTCCCTTACGATACTAGAACTAAGAAAAGAATATTTTTCCTCTGAATGTATAAAAAAAGTTTCAGCCTCTTTGTACAGGTTTTTGTTTGTTAAAGCCATTTGGGCTTCATATCCATAATCAGTAACCGTTCTTAACCCTTTAATAATTGCCTTAAAATTGTGTTCTTTCATATAATCAACAAGTAACCCTTTAAACGTATCAACTTTGACTTTTTTATTGTCTTTAAATGCATTTTCAATTAATAGCCTTCGTTCTTCAATCGAAAATAAATATTGCTTCTTAAGGTTCACCATAACAGCCACTAAAATTTCGTCAAAAAATTCACTTGCTCTATTGATAATATCAATATGTCCATTTGTAACGGGATCAAAGCTTCCTGGATATATAGCCTTCATTAATACCACCTCAATTTTTAATGTTAGATATAATATAAATTTTTATACAACTTTAATTAACGTATTAATGTAAACCAAGAGTCTATTTTACGGGAGAAAATTACTCGTTACTGTATTAACTTCATCTGCTATTGTTTATTTTTAATAAAGGATAATGGTTGTTTCATTTACATCGATGCACGATCAAAAAGGATCATTTTTCCACGATACCTTAGTTAAATTTCCGAAAAATGTATTACATTTTTGCGCACTTTTGGACATCATAAATATTAAGAAGATGATATTAGACGAATAAGCGAGTAGGTAAAGGAGTTTATTTAGCATCTTCAGCAGTCTCATTTTTATATGCAACGTGGGTAGACTTACATATTCTTTTTTTTCCGAATGAAGGTCATCCTGATTCGAAAAACTAGAAGTGGATATTTTTTTCTAAAGGAGGAAATGACAAATGATTCGCTATAAGAAATTAGGTTATGTTGTATTAAATGTAACAGATCTTGATAAATCAGTTGATTTTTATGAAAATATTGTTGGACTGCAGGTTGTTGAACGCGAAAATAAAACCGCACTCTTAAGATGTAGTAGAGACCATCATAATTTGATTCTTGAACAAGCAGGGGAAGCAGGTTTGAAAAGAGTCGCTTATGAACTTGAAAAAGTTGAGCAATTCCAAGGTGTTTTCGACTATTTAACAGAACAAGGCTTAGAACCGGTAGAATTGAGTGCAAAAGAAGCACAAAGTTTGGCTCAAGGCAGAACATTGCGATTTAAAGATCCACATATGGCTGTAACCTATGAATTCTATGTTGAAATGATGCAAATGGGATTACCATTTGTTCCGAAAAAAGCAAAAATCACAAGATTCTTACATGTTGTATATGAAACAAATAAATTTGATGAGATGTTAGATTTCTTTACTAACACATTAAACTTCAGGGTATCAGATACCTCATCAGATAATAAAGGTGCATGGGCATGGTTAAGAGCGTTCCCTTCACCATATCACCATGACTTGGCCATTACGAAAGGTGCAGAAAATAAATTGAACCATCTTGCTTACCAAGCTGAAAGAGTTGATGATGTTGGTATTCAAGTCAATAAATTGAATGATGCAAATGTTCCAATTCTTTTCGGACCAGGAAGACATCGTCCATCTAGCAGCATTTTCCTTTACTTTGCTGATCCTGATGGCATAACGCTTGAATACAGCCAAGGAATGGAGGAATTCCCTGAAGAAGGAGCCAGGGAACCGCGTCGCTTAGAGCCAACTCCAGAGACGATCGACGAATGGGGAGGAACTCCGAAGCCTGGTTTTGGTAAACATGGTAAGTTGATCAGTGAGGACCTTGAAAAAAACAATCAATAAATAGTAGTAAAAAAATTCGTAACTACTAAGGTCCCTCATAAAAAGACAAGATAAATAGAGGTAACTATATAAGTCGTTACCTCCGTAGACATCAAGTTAAGGTTCAAAAGCTTTCAGCTTTTGAACCTTTTATTATTTAAATATCTCCACTCATTATTTTTTTCTACGCAAAATAAACCCCTACTTTGTGTAAATCAAGTATTTAAAATAACTCTTCACTCGATTTTTCTTCTTAGAATACTTTAAACATTCCTGATTTTAACCATACAGATAACCATTGAAATCAATGGTTATCCTTATCGATGTCCTATTTAAGGGATTTGCAGAAACCTCAACGCATTGCCGCCCATGATGGCCTCTTTTTGTTCCTGAGTTAAACGATCAGTTTCCAACACAGATTTCCCCGGAGGAGTTTCTTGAATCGGGAAAGGATAGTCAGTTCCCATCAGCAGACGCCCGTGACCAAACAGACGGGCCAGGTATTCCACATTCATCGGATTGTAAACGAGTGCATCGTAATAGAAATACTTCGCATAATGGCTAGGAGGATAAGGTGTCTTTCTTGAATCAGGGAAACAATGCCAACCCTGCTCGATCCGCGGAAGGATAAAAGGAAATGCCCCCCCTCCATGAGCCAAGCAGATTTTCAGCTTCGGGAACCTTTCAAACATCCCGCTCATGACAAAATTAGCTGCTGCTAGGGCCAATTCTATTGGCATCGCTACAGTATAGGTAAGACCCGATTTAGCTGTCCGCTCTTTTCCGACCATGTCGTAAGGATGGAAAAAGAGCGGTACGTTCCAATTCTCGGCCCTTTCAAAGAAAGGCGCAAAAGAAGGATCATCCAATCCTAAACCGTTTACATTTGTTCCTATTTCGATCCCCTTAAGTCCGAGAGTATGCATACAATAATCCATTTCCTGGATCGCAGCTTCTGTATCTTGGAGAGGAACCGTCCCCAATCCGATAAAACGATCCGGATGCTTCTTTACCATATCTGCAATATACTCATTTTGCAGACGCGCTATCTCCGCTGCTCCCTTGGCTGGAGCCCAATAGCAAAGGCCAATGGGGATCGGTGATAAAACCTGCATGTCAATTCCGTCGTGATTCATACTTTCGATTTTTTTAGCAGGATTCCACGTTTCACTATTGATCTTTCTGAAAATTTTTCCCTGTACCATAATATGAGAGGTATTTTCATCCACTCTCTCGATACTTGGCCAGCGTTCACCTCCATATTGTTTCCCGAAATCAGGCAGTTCTTCTGGAAGGATATGCGTATGAAAATCGACTTTTTTTACTGTTTGATCCATGGTCATCTACTCCTTTTCCTTTAATTGAAATATGATTCTTTCGCCTTCAAGTATAAAGTTCAAAAGCCTAACTAACATTTAACGGTGCGCAGTTTAAGGTAATAATAAATCGATACTTTCTATTCATTGAACTACCTCATCAATGTTTTTAGAAGCGAAATCAAATGATAAAAACATTATATGATTGTAATCATTACGTTTTATAGTATCGCAATGATTACTTTTTATACTATATATGTGAATTTTTCACACTATTTTTATGAAACCGTTTTACATTATTTTCAAATTAATGAAAGGATGATAACCGTGACAAATGACTTAAAAATGAAAACTTCCTTATAAATATGTTATATTGGATTAAAAATCGGAGGGATAAAATGATTGGCAGATGGCTGACGATTAATATCTTAACTGTTATCATCATTGTTTTGTGGAGCCTGTATCAGGGATATGATTCTAATTATATTTTGATAGGAAAAATTGTTGCACAAATGGCATTTTTCTTATTTTTAATCAACATTAATATGTATTTCGTATTCCTCCTTATTCGAAGAAGCAAAATTAGAAATGTGAAAGTAAAGTTTGCAAAAATTTCTAAGAAGATGATGAAATATCATATTCCTATTGCGATTACTGCTTCCCTTCTTATCATATTTCATGCAGCGGTGATGCTTTATATACGATTGGAACATCTTTGGGGAGCAAAAATAATAAGTGGTACAGTAACCACCTGTACCCTCATCATTCTATTGTTTAGTGGATTATTACGAAGATGGAAAGCATCAGGAAAAAGGAGGAAATTTCATTACATAATGGCGTTCATGTTTTTGGGATTTACGCTTTTTCACATTTTTCTATAGAAAACTACACATTCTAAAATAATCACAAGTAATAGTTATGAAGCTTTAAAATAAAAGCCGATAATTCCTCAATGTGGGAAGTATCGGCTGTTTTCATGATCAGGTAAGTGAATAGATTTTTCTTTACTTATAACATTTCGATAAATTTGTAAACTTATAAAAAAAGCCTCCATGAGGATTAGGATAACAATCAATATCGGTAAAAAAAGAAAGACTAAGTTTTGCAGGGAATCGATTAGTGATTGATTACCCGTGGATATCCTTTTAGTGAAAAAAAGAAACATTCCAAACGTAAAGACTCTTGCCCATTGACTAGGTGAATAGATAAAGTAAGAAACCGATGGTGAGAAGAATCTCTGCATAGGATCTTGGAAAAGAAACTCCAAATATATTATAGCCAGAAATAACAATCGACTGGGTGGCAACACATGGCAGTAACAATCCTCCATGAATTTGATGTAAATATTTTTTTATTCCTTTAAAAATAAATATATAGTTTCGTATAACCAATCCTAAATATAAAAACCATAAGGCGAGATTAATAAAAAAAAGAATCTGTGAAGGGGCATGAATTTGCTTATCTGAAAGTAAAACGGTAATAATAGATATGGCAGCAATCCAAGTCCCTATCGAAAAACTAGATATGGGGTCTTCTATATGTGATGAATAAAAGACACCTTGTAGCAGATCAAAAGTGTAATGTATCATAACCCAATAGGTTATGATGATGATGAAGTGAAAAAGTATGTCACTTACATAAGGAGAAGAAAGGTCCTCCATCAGAACGCCTTTTATTGTAATCCCCATTGCCATGATGGGAGCACCGGCTACTGTAGAAATGTTTAATCGGTAACCTTTACAGTTAACTAAAATAGCTAATGTCAGAATAGTAATGAATAAAATTATAAAAATCATAGCATTCTCCTATGTAGTTCATTTATATATAATTTTTAAAAAATTTGTTAGATTCATTTCTTCGTTTACGTAATTGATATCTACATTCTGATAAAAATACATAGACGTCTTTAGACTATGCAGGCTTCATAGAGTGAATTAACCTTCCTTAATCATTATATCGTAACAAGATATGATTTGTAAGTATAAATCAGTCTATTCCGATTGATTTTATTGGTATATAAACCTTAAGATTATAATTTTTTCTTAAGAGATGGCTCTATTAAACAATATTGTTGATGCTTTAAAATAGTCTCCGGTGTGTGGCCTCTTTTCAACAACAATCATTAACACAGACTAAGAAATAAATAAGCTTATAGAAGGTGTATTCAGAAATTGATGACTTTCTGAACAGTAACACAAAGAGAATATTTTTCAGACAAGAAACGTACCATATGATCCTTTTCATAAAAAAATCAAGGTGACCGATATTGGCCACCTTGATTCAATTAAACGATTCTAATCCATTTAATAAACATCTATTATTTATTAAATGGAGCGATAATCTCATCGATTGAATATACTTTACCATCTTTCATAACCATCTGGACGTTAATGGTATCTTTTATATTTTGTAATGGGTTACCCTTCACGAATACAAGATCTGCAATCTTTCCTAGCTCAATGGTACCTAGATCCTCCTCAACACCCATCTTTTTCGCTGGGTAATACGTGGCAGTACGTAATGCTTCATATGGGGTCATTCCATATTTTGTCATAGCCATAAGTTCTGCATGCAGACTGAAACCTATAGGTACCAGCGGTGAATCCGTACCGTTTATCACTACACCACCCGCATCGATCATATCCTTTAATATCGCCACATACTTGGCAACACGCTCTTGATCTTTCGTTGAAGCAGCTTCATACTTACTCCTAATCGAACGATATTGCCAAGGTGTATACAATTTTTCAATACGTGGATCTGAAATGATTTTAGGATAGAATCCAAGCATATTAATATTAGCAGACAGTGACAGTGTTGACGTGACAGACATTCCGGATTCACCAGTAAGTTTCACGACATCTTCATAGGCATATCCACTCGGACTCACCGTTCGGGAAAACCCTAGACGCTGTGTAGCCGTAAGATGGGATATGCCATCTTGGCCAAAGGCCATGGCCGGAAAAAAGTAATGTGAAAACGCAGGTACTCCCATTTCATGAGCTTTATTAATCACATAATCTTGGTGATCACTTGGAAGTCTCACATAGGTTTTCAAAAGATCTACCTCTAGGGAACTAGCTCTTTCCACTTCTCGTTTAACCGCCTCTAAAGAAGTGGTAGGTCTCATATTGCTATAGTACACGCGTGAACCCTCGATCAGTTCACTTGATGCAAAATAACGTGGAGCTACCCGATTTCCAGATTGGATTGCTTCACGATCCTCCATTGCTTCATACGCAAAATCTCCCATTGAAACGGTGCTTGTCACTCCAAAAGAGAGTAATTGACGTCCTTGTCTAGAACCGTAATGAGACCGACCTAGCTGCTGATGAATATGTGCATCCCACAATCCTGGAATCACGGTTAGTTTGCTCGCATCGATTACCTGTCCATTATGCTCTTTTTTATGCGGTTGAATATCGACAATTCGGTTACCTTGCAACGTAATATCAACATTTTTCTTCAATTCGGTGCTGACCCCATCCCATAGGCCTCCAACATGAATCACCTTCTTTCCGCTTGGAAGCTGAGGCTTCCATTTCAGCGTAAAAGAGACTGTTTGTGATGGACCTCCATTGATGGAAATGAGTTTCAAATCTCCTTTTGATAGGTACATCAATGTGTTTGAATCCCCACTCCAGCTAGGTGAATCGGCAATCTCGTCTGAAAGGAGTCGAGGCTCTCCTTTTGGCTGTCCATTTTCATCAACCGCCATCACCCAAAGCTGACTTTCAATAATAAAGGCCATTTGTTTTCCATCTGGAGACCATACGGGTCCCGAGTTATTTCGGTTACTCAATGATTTGAAAGGAATTGGGTCAACGAAGTTTTTCGTCCCTGTTTCCGTATTAACGACATAAATTTGGTTTGTTCCTTCACGGAATCGATTTGAATACGTTTTAATCGCAGCTAATGCAATGGCTTTACTATCAAGTCCCCATGTAGGAGGTCCAGGTAAGTTTAGGCTTTCTATTACTTGTTTTGTCTCTCCCGTACTAATATTGACCGTATAAGTTTTGCCATTTTCATCTTGATAAGCGATCTTCTCTCCATCCGGAGACCATGCAGCAGCAAATTCAGCGCTGTCGGATGTTGTTAATCGTTGTTCCTTACCTGAAGCCACGTTTAAAAGATAAATATCTTCTGTCCCTTCTTTATCAGATGAATAAGCAATCTGCTTTCCAGCTGGAGACCATGTTGGATCAAGCTCCATATAAGAGTCATCTGTCAATTGACGAGGCTTTCCCTTGCCAACGTCTAATAACCAAAGATCATTAAGAGCTACAAATACGATTTGCTTTCCATTCGGTGATAGTTTAGGTGCAACAATTCCTTTTACATCCTTCTGTTTCTGGGAATCAAAATCATGTTTTTTCATTTGATACTCTTGCAGGTCTAACGAAATGTCTGCACGAAACGGAATGGTTTCTGCCTTTTCCTGATCTAGCTTTCTTGTTTTAATGTGACCATCAGCCGTGTATGCGATTTCATTTGTTGACAGCCATTCAACAGGAAAAGGGAATACATCTTCATTGCTTGTCACTTGTTTTCCTGAGATCTTTAAGTTGCTTTGTAATCCATCTTTCACAACATAGGCAATGTCTTTGCCTTCTGGTGACCAAGATGGATTCGAGATTGTCCCCGATTCTTCTGTTACAACTGTACGAATATTTCCAGATACATCAACGGCTTTGAGTTGTTCGCCATCTATATAAGCAATTTCACTGCCATCTGGTGACCATGTTGGTTGATACTCTTCACTTGTTGTATTCGTCCAAGCCTTAAGTTCATTCGTTGCTAAATCTAATACCCAAATATCATAACTTCCTCCACGATCTGACGAAAAGGCAATTTTAGTTCCATTAGGAGAGTAAGATGGTTCACGATCGTCATAGTTACCAAAAGTAATTTGGCGCATATCAGACCCATCAGGGTTCATGGACCAGATGTGGTAATTTCCTCCTTGATAGGATTGGAACGCAATTCGTTTCCCATCTGGTGACCAATCTGGAAAGGAAGGATCGACATATGTATCAGTAATTATTTTGGCAGTCCCACCTGTCATGGGCAATGTCCATAAAACTCCCTGTAAATCCATCACAAGTTGACTATGATCTGGGGAAACAGCAACAGTAATATTAGTTCCCTCCGTTATCGTTACAATATCAGAACTATTTTCAGCATTTACTTTAGATGAAATACCTGTCAATCTATCCTGTCCTAGGAACAAAATAGGGATCAACATCAAAATAGTCCATCTAAAAATGTTTTTTCGTTTCATAAAGCAACTCCTCATACTTTCATGTAAATTAACTAAACATTACTATTACTAGTATCAATATAACTTTCTTAATTAATCATCACATGTTCAAAGTAATTGAAGGATTTTATTTTTTCCGTAAAGAACGTCATTTTTGAGCTGAAAAGGTACTTGGACTGGAACGTAATAAAAAAATAGTAATACTGCGAATGAGTTAGTATTTAGGAGTATTTTAGTTCTTTTCTCATCTAAACAGCCATATATCATTCTAAATTAATGTCGTTAAAACTAAAATATGGCCTTAATCTTAAAATTACTAAATTCTTCAGACCCAATTCAGAAAGACGCCTTCTAATTCAAGAAGTGCGCCCTTAAATGAAATTGACGCATTCCTTATTAGAGAAATGCGCACTTTACTTAAAGAAGGAATAATTATTCAACCATTCTTTCTCCAGGTTACTTCAAAATTTTTGTTACTTCTGATTCAGCATACTCTCCATCTTCTCCTTTACCACCAGTAAAATCGGGTTTTCCCGTTTGTTCTACATGCTCATGTACCAGGAGTTCTTTCTGCTCCATTTTGGTTAACATAGGATGTATTTGACTATGTTTTGCTGGCCATACTACCTCTAGATATTGCGCTAATTCGTATCCAGAACAAGGCTTTCGATCAAGAGCACCGAAAATCGCATATCCAAGAGTATTTATAATATTCATCTCGATCTTTAAATTGTGGAAACCCTAAATTCTAAATTGTCTTAGATGTCACTGTTAACCGTTCCATATGTATCCAGTTCTTAAATCCACAGGTTAAACAAACCGTTATTAACACCTAAATTATACATATAGTACACACCAAAAACAGTACTAATGATACCTGTTGTAATTCCTAGTGGCCTACTCATTGTTTTACGCTTCTTGCTCAATACAAATGGAATTCCAATAATCGTTGTAAAGAAAAGCATACCAATGACTGTTCCTACGCCAAATAGAAGGATATAAATGGCCGCTTCTTCCACATTCTTCACTGTACTCATTGTTAATAGAACCATAGCACCACTCCCTGCCAAACCATGAACTAAGCCAATGAACGTTGATTGTAAATACGTGGTGTTTTTATGATGGTGTTTATGCTTATGTTCACCACTATTTTGATGGGAATGGACATGTTTATGCTTATCTCCATCATGTTGATGATGATGTATATGGATATTTTTGAAAGAAAGAATCGTTTTAACTCCAAGATAAACAAGCATGATTCCTACTAAAAATTCTAAAGACATCGCCCACTTCTCTGGTATTTCTCCCTTCATAAGAATAAGAATAATACCGATGATGAATAATGTTATAGTGTGACCAATTCCCCAAAATACTCCTGCTAAAGAAGCGTGCCATAACTTTTTGCTTTGACTTGCGATTGTTGATACAGCAATTACGTGGTCTGGTTCAATCGCATGCCTGATCCCCAAAATAAAACCCAGTGCTAAAACTGAGAATAATGTAACTTCCATAAAGATTCCTCCTCCACCTATCTTCTCTTATTAAAACCCAGCAACTGTATTCATTGCTGGGTTATGAACATTAATATTTTCTTAAAAAACTCGGGGTTTTGTTAAACCATTCTTGGCTAATTATATTATGAAATTCGGAAAATATTCTTTCAATGGTTTGTGTCGCATTTGCTAGTACCCGTACGGTAAACCCTGGGATAGGCAATAGTGATAAGCCTATTTTATATTCCTTTGTCTGGTTAGGAACAGCCTCATATAAACGATCAAGAAGGTCATGATTCGTTTTTTCGTCCACTATAATCATGGAGCCTAAATGAGAATAACCTTCCATTAAACCCAGGGCATTTATATTTTGCGTAGCAGGACTTAATTTTATATGATCATATACGACCAGCTCATTTTCCATATAGATTTCATTTATTAATTGAAGCTTATCATAACTAAACTTTTCTCCACTAGGAGACCATCCAGGGGTAATGATATCTGAGTAAAGGAGTGTACATCCTTTTTCCATATGGATCACATTTTTTTGTTTATATCGTGCATCTTGATAACCGATAAGCGGATCGGGAATATATTCGAGATAACTGCCTTCCTTCAGGTTAAACTCCGCTTCCTGATAAGCATGTGAATGCGGTGTCTTATATATTTTAGTGGCCGATTGGGTTGTTAACGTTAGCTTCGCTTGTTTCTCTAATGAAATCTTCATTTGATAGCGATCGCCGTCTAGATAGCCTCCGCCCGGATTTAAAATATAATAACAGGCTTGTCCAGATTCATCATGATAAATGGGACGCATGACTTTATATGCCCCTTGGAAATACACATTCTTTGCAACGGTCTTTCCATTCCTTTCTTCGGCACCCAAACGCAGAACTCCTGTCCAGTCCTCCACCTTATTCCATTCCTTTTAATAGTACATTTTTCTTAATCCAGTCAATGACTTGATCAAGACCTGTGTTATCTTTTAAATTTGTAAAAACAAATGGTTTTTCCCCACGGAAAACCTTCGTATCTGATTCCATGACATCTAGGCTTGCCCCAACGAAAGGAGCTAAATCTATTTTATTAATGATAAATAAATCAGATTTGATCATTCCTTGCCCACCTTTACGTGGGATTTTTTCCCCTTGAGCAACGTCAATAATATAGATCGAAAAGTCAACAAGCTCAGGGCTAAATGTAGCCGCCAAGTTATCCCCGCCACTTTCCACAAAAATAAGCTCAACATCTGGATGCTTTGCTTTTAATTCATTAATGGCTGCAAAATTCATAGAAGCATCTTCACGTATTGCCGTATGAGGGCACCCACCTGTTTCTACACCTATGATACGATCTGCAGGAAGTACCCCATTTTGTATTAAGAATTTCGCATCTTCTTTTGTATAAATATCATTCGTTATAGCCGCCATACTAATTTCATCTTTCAAATGACGGGTTAACTTTTCAACTAACATTGTTTTTCCTGCCCCAACAGGCCCTCCTACACCAATCTTAATTGGTTTCATCACTAACACTTCCTTTTTATTAAGACATAAAAATACGAATATTCACACGTTCATGTTTCATCTGAGATAGCTCTAAACCTGGAGAAACAATCCCAAAATCTTCTTCATCTAAACTCTGGATTTTTTCTGTTGCTTTGGTTAAAGCACCCTGAAATTCTTGAATCGTTTTCTGACCAGCCGTTTGCCCTAAAGGAATCGCACGCACCGCATTTTGTACAAGACTTGAGACGGTAGAATACAAGTAATACAGGGTGGTTGTTAATTGGGGAACTCTCAGATGATGACCTATAATCGTAAAAACAATCGCTGAATGACCAAATGATTGCTTTTTATTAATACGCTCCCGGTATATTGAAAGAATAGGTATATCATAAAGAGATTCAACAAGGTTTAACATCCGCTCACCTATTCTTTGGGTCCCTTCTCTCGTTTCACGCGGCAAATTTTGAACCATCAGCATACGATCTAATTTCCACACTTTTTGCCAATCTTCCTTTTCTAATGCTTCATAGACAAGGCGAGAAGCAAGCCCATCTGAATAGATGAGTTGCTCGTGTATATACGCATGAAGCCATTGTAGGAATGTTGCTTGATCACGGACTTTATCTTCTTGAATATAACTCTCAAGACCGTACGAATGACTAAAAGCCCCTGTGGGGAAATTTGAATCACATAGTTGAAATAAAGACAGAATATTATGATTCATGGCTATGTCCGATATGGCGAAATGCCTGTTTTACCTTTCTATCTTCACGTTTATAAGGAACCTGCAGGCCTTGAAGTAATTCTTCTACAAGGTAATCATACTGAACAAGCATATCGTTTTCTTCAAATTGGGCCGGCAGATGACGATTCCCTAATTGATGGGCGATTGTTCCCATTTCTTTCAAACTGCGTGGTTGGATGACTAATAAGTCATCCGATAAAACATCTATCATGATTAGATTTTTATCATCTATATGTAGAACATCACCAGCAACAAGGTCGCGCGGTTCTTTTAAACGTATACCAATTTCTTTACCATGATCTGTCGTCACTCGTTGAATGCGTTTCACTAAATGAGCGCTTTCGAGGTAGACTTTTTCAATATGATGTTTTTCAATTTCTTCTTTGTCCATATTTTCAATATTTGTTATGATTTGTTCAACTATCAATATCTTTCACCTCAAAATAGGAAATATCTCTGTCCCATCGGTACCCTGTCAACAGGGTCGCATGTAATTAATTCTCCGTTTACTTTTACTTCATAGGTTTGTGGATCAACCGTTATTTCGGGAGTTTCGGAATTCAACTTCATATCCTTCTTCGTTAATTTCCGAATGCCGCGAACTGGGAGAATCATTTTTTGTAATCCAAGCTTTTCATGCACTTTATCGTCAAAAGCAGCTTGTGAAGTAAATGTAATGGAAGTACTAAATAGAGCTTTTCCAAGCTGTCCGTACATCGGACGAGAAATAACAGGCTGCGGCGTTGGAATAGATGCGTTCGCATCTCCCATTAAGCTTTCTACAACAAAGCCATTTTTAATAATCATCTCAGGCTTTACGCCAAAAAATGCTGGATTCCAAATAACAAGATCGGCAATTTTCCCTACTTCGATCGAACCGACATATTCAGAAATACCGTGAGTGATTGCAGGATTGATCGTATATTTTGCCACATAACGTTTCGCACGGTTATTATCAGAAAGCTTGCTGTCTCCTTCCATCGTTCCTCTTTGTTTCTTCATTTTATCGGCTGTTTGCCATGTACGTATAATCACTTCGCCAATCCTTCCCATCGCTTGGGCATCTGAACTAACCATACTAAATACACCCATATCTTGAAGAACATCTTCAGCAGCAATGGTTTCACGTCTAATACGTGAATCAGCAAAAGCTATGTCTTCAGGGACTGATGGGTTCAAATGATGACATACCATTAGCATATCTAAATGCTCGTCTACCGTATTTATTGTATATGGTAGGGTCGGATTAGTAGATGATGGCAGAACATTCATAAATCCGGCTGATTTGATTAAATCTGGAGCATGGCCGCCGCCTGCACCTTCTGTATGGTACATATGAATCACACGATCTTTAAGAGCTGCCATCGTATTTTCCATAAATCCGCCTTCATTTAAGGTATCCGCATGAAGAGCGACCTGTACATCGTATTTTTCCGCTACACGTAATGCATAGTCGATAGCTGAAGCGGTTGATCCCCAGTCTTCATGAACTTTCAATCCAATTGCACCTGCGCGTACTTGCTCCACAAGTGGATCTTCGGAAGCAGCTTGTCCTTTTCCTGTAAATCCAACGTTAATGGGCATTCCTTCTGCTGCTTCGAGCATTCGGTGGATATGCCATTCACCTGGTGTAACCGTTGTGGCTTTTGATCCTGCAGCAGGACCTGTTCCTCCTCCAATAAGGGTAGTGAGTCCTGAAGCTAACGCTGTTCTAACCTGATCTGGATTAATAAAATGAACATGTGCGTCAATTCCACCGGCAGTCACAATCATGCCTTCACCAGCAATAATTTCTGTACTTGCAGCAATGATGATATCCACCTTATCCATAACTAAAGGATTTCCAGCTTTTCCGATTCCAGAGATCTTCCCATCACGGATTCCAATATCTGCTTTATAAATACCGATGTAGTCTAAAATTACAGCATTCGTAATGACTACATCTGCTGCTCCATCAGCTCGTGTTGCTAGGGGATTTTGTCCCATTCCATCACGAATAACCTTACCGCCACCGAACAGAACTTCATCACCATACGATGTGTAGTCCTTCTCAACTTGAATGATTAAGTCCGTATCCGCTAAACGAATAGAATCTCCTGTAGTTGGACCATACATTTGAGCGTATTGCTTTCTTGACATCTTGAAACTCATTTGTTATCCCCCTTTTCTACTGAGCCGTCCACTTTATTGTTAAATCCATACACACGGCGTTCTCCGGTGTAAGGCACTAGTTCAATTTCTTTTTCATCGCCAGGCTCGAAACGAACAGCTGCCCCTGATGGAATGTTCAGTCGCTTTCCAAATGCTTCTTGTCTAGTGAATTGAAGGGCTTCATTCACTTCATAAAAATGAAAATGCGATCCTACTTGAACTGGGCGGTCTCCTGTATTCGTTACAGTCAGTTTAGATGCTGTTCTTCCGGCATTACAAATGATGTCTTCCTCTTTTAGAAATAATTGTCCCGGTTCCATTTAAATATACCTCCTGTCCCTTTTTATTTAATTGGACTATGTACAGTCACAAGTTTTGTTCCATCAGGAAAAGTAGCCTCTACTTGAATATCATCAATCATTTCTGAAACACCTTCCATCACATCTTCGCGTGACAGAATTGTTGCACCATATTCCATCAATTCTGCAACGCTTTTTCCATCCCGTGCTCCTTCCAACACTTCATAGGTTATAATTGCTACTGCTTCTGGGTAATTTAATTTCAAACCTCTTTCTTTTCGTCGTTTAGCAAGATCAGCTGCCACAACGATCATGAGCTTATCTATCTCACGTGGTAATAATTGCATTGTAAAACCTCCTTATACTTTGTACTGACAAATAAATAAAAAAAACCCCACTAAGTAAAGAGGATGCCAAAATGAGGGGATTTTATTCACTTGTAAGAGGAAACAATCATTTTTTAGTATCACTCGTTCATTTACAATTTAATTATTAACTAGGATTCTAAAAAAATTTACACATTCATCATTCGAAAAATACGCACTATAACCCCAAAAAACAATATGATATTCGTAATCAAAATGTATTTTTGTCTTTTTGGACGGCATTGAAATTATAAATATTTAAAAAGGAGTTTATTATGCAAAATAACAAACAAAATTCATTAAGGGAGGGAACATTGTTTCCTTTTATATCGGCATCCTTCAAGGGGATCTCTCAAGTTATCTTAATTGAAAATGCGATCACTGGATTTATTATCCTAATAGCAATAACAATTTTCTCTTATTATTTAGGAATTATTGCTTTATTATCTTCAATCATAGGTACCTTAGTGGGGAAAATGGGGGGCGCAGATGAAAAGATTCTTAATCAAGGTTTATTAGGATATAATTCCGTATTAACAGGAATTGCACTGGCATTATTCTTAAACGGACCCTATATGTGGATTTTTGCTTTAGCTGGATCAGCTGTAGCTACAATTCTTACAGCAGCCATCATGCATTTTATGAAAAATACAGAAATGCCCATTCTTACATTACCCTTTATTATCCTTACATGGTTTATACTGCTTGCTTCTTACAAATTAAATGGTATTAAGTTAAGTTCTACATTAGTACCTCAAGACTTAACAAACTGGGAACTAAACATAGCAGGAGAGATCAATTTGCTAGACGGAATATTTAACGGAATTGGGCAAGTATTTTTCCTTAGTGATGCTATACCGGGAATTTTAATTTTTATTGCTGTATTTTGGGCAGGAAGAAAACTTGGTTTTTATGCGATAATTGGGAATGCTGTTGCCTTACTCACATCATACGTTTTGGGCGGGGAGCACACTTTAATTATGTTAGGACTTTATGGATATAATGCCATTTTAACCATTTTAGCTGTATCTGCAGTTTTTAATAGTAAACATAACCGTTTTATACCATTATCAGGTATAATCGCTGCTTGTTTAACAGTACCTATAACAGCAGCCATCAGCATATGGCTTTTACCATATGGGCTCCCTGCCTTAACAATGCCTTTTGTTCTTTGTTCATGGCTGTTCCTAGGTTCAAGGAGAATTTTACCTAAGTTATAAGCTATGAGACTGTTTACATAAGGACAAAAAAAGCATCTCTTACAAGACAAGAAATGCTTTTTTGTCAATCTTTTATGTGATTCTTCAATAAGTCATGAACCTTTGATTCAACAGAACTAATATGTTTTTCTTCCTCTACCGTGCATTTGAAGATATAGTAATCTCCTTTACTTTTTTTATAAAATTAAATAGGTTAAACAAAATTTCTTTGTTAGGTTCTCCTGAAGGATTTTCAATCAAAACCTTTAAATTAGCTTTATCTCTTATATTTTTGTCCAAACCAATTATATCCAAAAAACCTTCACTTGGATTTGCCACTACCATCCCCCTCAATATTCCATTAGTGCAATGTTATAAACATATTTTTTATCATTTCTGATTAAACTAGCTGATTTAGTGGAATAAGAAAATAAATCTAGTTATTCAAAATACTATAAATATTCAAAAAATGTTCAATTTTTATATATTCGGACAACAATAAAGTGTTTTATAATGAAAAGGTCAGGTGGTTCCTATCTAAATCCCATAAACTGAAAATTTTTACTATATTTATGTAATGATATGATTAATTATATACAAATTTAATAAGAGGAGTTGGTGGGTTTATGAAGAATACTGTTAATCTTACTTTAGAGGAGTTGGATAGACGTATTACTCATTTTGAGGATCGTCTTACGGATTTTATTATTACCGAGGAACAAATAAGGTTTATCAAAGAAATGCTAAGGGAACTAAAGAACGCTAAAGAAATTAAGGACTCCTATACTTTTCAAATAAAATAATACATATAAATTAAAGAGATTATTTGAGTATAGATGCTCTTTTTTGTAATCTTCTCTTATTGTACTAACCTGCTTCTTATATACAGTATCACGTTAAAAAGGCCAGTGTGCCAAACCCCCACTGCAGTAAAGCAATACCGCAGTGGGGGTTTGGCATCTTTTTTACACAGCTTTTTCATACGGATCGTGGAAATGAGGGTTTATTATGCATATCGTAGCTGGATTTCAAAGTGATACCTTTATAGAAATGGCTATCTATACAGAAAATGAATTCTACCGAATCTGTAATACAATTTTATTAGTAAAGCATTTCATTCTTTGAACATATTAGCCCAAATTTCTATTACTTCTTCATCCTCTATTTCTTCAGGAAAGTGTTGCTCATCTTCGTCCATCGCGATTATTTGCTTATAAGTGGAAATCAAAAAGTCTGGAAGTCTCCCTCTTACAGATTCAAATGCTCCCACCGTATCAATCAAATGCAGGTAATTCGCGTAATCGTAGCATCGTTCGTGTCTTAAAACCCCTAGATCATCCAGAACAACTAGATCATCATTTTTTAGTTCGACATGACAAGCTCCACAACATACTCCCATTTCGCATACCTTCTTTCACTTTGTTTTCCATAGAATACAATCTATCTATACGTTTGTAAAAATACGAAAAATCAATTTTCTAGCCACAAAATTGCGTTTTCTGAAGAGAAAAATCGTATTTTCTAGTACCAAATTACAAAATTGATGGACCAAAATTGAATTTTAGTACTTTTGTTTTTTTTTTGTTTGGAAAATGGTTGCAACGTTTTTTTCCCAAAAGGTATACCTTGTCAGATTTTCTGAAAGTAAACATTTGTACGATTTTGTTTACTCTTACAAAAAAGGATCGCCTTTTGACGATCCTTCCTCAATTAAAGCTACCCGTTTGTTTAAGTACATTTCTTCACAAAAACCGATTATACTTTGAAGATTATAAAAAAATATATTTTAGTAAACTATACCTGTTCATAATCAGTAATAAAAAGGCTTGAAATTCATTGAATTATTTTTGTAACTTTCCTTATACTAACTACTGCCATACACGGCAAACACAAAATTACTAGGGGGATTTTTTAATGCCAAACAACCAACAAGTACAACAAGCCCAACAAGCAGTACAACAAGCTCAACAAGCTATTCAGCAAGCTACACAACAAGCTAATCCACAACAAATGCAACAAGCTCAACAACAGTTGCTACAAGCTCAACAACAAGTACAACAAGCTACTCAGCAGGCTAACCCACAAGAGCAACAACAGTTACAGCAAGCTCAACAACAACTGCAACAAGCTACTCAGCAAGTACAACAAGCTCAACAACAAAAAAATCAACAACAATAATACTTTCTATTTAGAAGCTGACTATAAAGGTCAGCTTCTAGATAAAAGAATTTAAAATGAGTAATTAGTTTGTAAAAAGGTCATTATAAGAATGTCGTTGGGCTATAGCCAAGCGGTAAGGCAACGGACTTTGACTCTGTCATGCGTAGGTTCGAATCCTGCTAGCCCAGTCATTTATTTTTAAACATAGTTTATGGTGTTACCTCGTAATATCATCTTACTGCAATATAAAAAGCCAACAAAATGCTGACTTTGTTCTCTCATCAGTATTCAACATATGCATACTTGTTGAAGTAATGTGTTGAACCTACGTAAAGTTCACTCTTTTCCTTCTTCAAGTATCCTGCCTCTTATATATCGTATCTGGTATGTCAACACTAAACTAGACAACTTTTTTAAGGTGTTCAAGTTTGTAATCAATCGGACTTACATAACCAAGTGTCCCATGAATTTGTATGTGATTAAACCAATGGACATAGTCCTGTAATTCCCTTGTTCATTCTTCTAAACGATTAAAATGTTGACCTTTCACAAACTCTGTTTTGATGATTTTCAACGTTGCTTCAGCTACGGCATTGTCATACGGACAGCCCTTCATGCTTAAAGATCGTTGAATATGAAATGTCTTTAAAGCATCGTCCATCAGCTTATTTTTAAACTCATTTCCACGATCCGTATGAAAAAGCTGGATTTTACGGAGATCGACCTTGATGGAGGCGAATGCACGATAGACGAGTAATGCATCTTTGTTTGATCCTGTACTGAAGCCTACGATTTCTCGATTAAAGAGATCGACAAATACACCTACGTAATGCCATTTTTTATTGACTCTTACGTAGGTCAAATCGCTTACGACCACTGTCATTTCTTCTTCCTGATCGAACGCGCGGTTCAGTTCATTTTTCTGTTCGGATTCATTACATGAGTTTGGTATGAGGCTTAAATTGAGCTACAGTATACGATGAGATAAGGCCCTGCTCTTGCATAATACGGCCAATTCTTCGTCTAGAAACGATGAGACCACGTTTCTTTAGTTCTACTTTAATTTTACGTGTTCCATAATTCTGACGGCTCGTATGGAAAATATCGATTATATCCGAAGTAATATCATCCTCTGTTGATCTTTCTTTCGCCTCATGATAATAGGTGCTTCTAGGGATTTGCAGGACCTTACACATGGCTGATATCGAGTATTTATGTTGATTATTCTTGATCACATTTACTTTCGTCCTAGTATCAGCGCGGCTTGCTTTAAAATGTTATTTTCCATTTCGAGTTGCTTATTTCACTTTCGGAGTTCCATCAGTTCCTTTTGTTCATCGGTTACATTGTCTTTTTCCTTAAAAGAACCTGAGTTCTGACTCTGACCCACCCACTTATCCAAAGACGAAGGAGTCAGGTCATACTCACGAATAATCTCTTTTCTTGGTTTCCCATTTTGGTACAGCTGCACGATTTGTTGTTTGAATTCTTCCGTAAATGTTCGGCGTTCTCTTTTGGCCATGTAGATTCTCCTCAAATGTAGTATCTGTAGTCTACTTGACCTTAAAAATTCCGTCCAACTAAGTGTAGCCTATCCATTTCATCAATTTATTGAAGTGTAAAGCAGGTGGTATCTAAAGCACCTGCTTAGTTCATTATTACCCTTGAGTGTCTTCGTTCCTTTTATATTCTAAAATATCTCCAGGCTGACATTCTAAAGCTTTACAAATTGGCTCTAAAGTTGATAATCGAATTGCTTTCGCTTTCCCATTTTTCAATATAGAGAGATTCGCCATCGTGATCCCAACCTTCTCTGAGAGTTCCGTTACGCTCATCTTCCTTTTAGCCAGGCATCACATCAATATTGATTATAATCGCCATGTTATTCACCTCAGACCGTTAAATCATTTTCTGATTTTATATTAATAGCTTCTTGTAAAAGCCTTTGGAGAACAGCAGCAAAGACTGCAATCACCATCGGGGCAAAAACAAGCATCATCCCGATTATTACGACACCTGGGGCGTCGTCTAGCTCCGCAAAGATATAGAAAAGTGGCAAGCCGACTACATACAAACCGCTGATTGTGATTGCACAGTTTTTTATTTTCTTTAAAGCTCTTACAGACAATTCCGAGAACGCTTTGTTCTTGTCGATATATCTTAAAAGTTTAAATGCCTGATACAACGCAACGTAAAATGGTATCGCCGATACATATATAATTGTTAAAATGCCAAGTATCACATAATCCCACCCTGAAATGCCTTCTGCTACATTCTTAGCTATCATAGGTACCATAAATATGCATAAAGCAAGAACTGGAGCTCCAATAACCAAAACAGCTAACTTTAAAAACAACGTTGAACCTCGTTTCATAAAAAGCACCTCTCTTATTTATTTTCGATTTGATATTAACACTCATTTTATTGTTTTACAATATATTTTTATCTATTTGCATCCTTTTTTTATTGTTATATACTTCGGATTTTAGACAAAGATAAAAAGCATTCCTTATTACAAAGAAATGCTTTAACTTTAAACTATTCGATTGATAACTTGTTCAACTTCCTGTTGCGTTAATACGTTATTAATTCAAAAAGTTCCTTAGTAATATGGCTCCCCAGTTGTTCGGATCTGCAGCTCGCACTGTGGAAATCCCCACGTTCCTACCCGATCGGTGCGATGAACGCTTGGAAAATAATCGTTTCATTTCGCTAGACTTGGGGCTGTTCCTCCACTCCCATTACAGGAGGTTCATCAGTCGTACCCCTATACCCTCACAAGGATAAATGCACTTCGACAATTGTCTTATAGCACCCGTTTCAGGTGACAGCCCTTGTTTCAACGTTCCTTGCTTTCCTTGTTCCTACTATCTTAAGCCTTCCATTAATGTCGTTAGGTGGTTTCTCTAAGCCTGTAAGTTTTTCAGTACCTTTGTCTACTTCACGAATTTCATAACGGGCATTCTTACTCTTCGATAACTTACCTAGTGTATAAACTAGTAATGGTTTTCACACATTATAACGTTTTAGACCCTTACATTCGAAACTTTGTCAGACCCAATGGTCATTCTCACCATAGACAAATTATAGCCATCCGACCTATCCCTAACCATGTCATCGAATTAATGATGATTTAGGTTAGATTCAGCCGGCTTCACCTAGCGTCATACCTCTTATTTCTGTCAAATAAGACGCATGTAGGAGTATCAATGTATCTGTTTCGGAAAAACCTGGTTCCATCATTCCTATCCTCCGTTGTAAAGTTGAAGTTAATCTAGTAAATTACCTTCATCTGCAGAAAATAACCTTTTTTTTACAATTTTCGTTTATCTCACCATTGCGTGGATAATTTCTCCTAATTTAGAAATATTAAAGGAAAATAATAGAGACTAATCCATTAACCTAAAAAGAATGATTGAAATGAGGGAAAATGATGAATTTGAAACGAAGAAAGGCTCTCACTTATTTAATTACAATGGTTTTATCTTTTCTTTTTATCATACCTTCAGTGGATGCCCAAAATAGTAACCCACAGGTCGTAGCGCGGGTAAAAGAAACACTTACTATCAATGGAAAATTGTTTAAAGATTTGAATGAGAACGGTAAACTTGATGATTATGAAAACTGGGAATTACCTATAGACAAACGGGTGTCTGATCTTGTCTCTAAAATGACACTTGAAGAAAAAGCTGGCTTGATGATGATTCCTGAATATCGTGACATTGAAGACGAGAAAATGGAACAGCCGAATAATCTCGTTGAGCAAAATACACGTTATTATGTCTATCGGAAAACTCCTACTGCAGATGTTATTGCAAAAGATAATAACCAGCTGCAGGAAATTGCCGAAGGTACAAGACTAGGTATTCCAGCTGTCTTAATTTCTAATCCTCGAAACCATTTTACTACTATTACAGAATTAGAAAAGGTGGAAGAAGCCAGTCAATATTATGTCAAATCTTCAGAAGAGCCAGGTTATTTTTCCATATGGCCAAATCATTTAGGGCTTGCAGCAACTCAAGATATCGACTTAATTAAAGATTACGCCCAAATTGCACGGAAAGAATGGGCGTCTTCAGGGTTGCGTAAAATGTATGGCTATACGGCAGATGTTGCCACTGATCCATTATGGACAAGAATTTTAGAAACATTCGGAGAAGATCCAAAGCTCGTTTCAGACATCAATTATACATTAATCAAAGGATTTCAAGGTGAGGAGCTTGGCCGGGATAGTGTTTCGCTGTCTACCAAGCATTTTCCAGGCGGTGGTGCACGTAATGATGGAAGGGATCCCCATTTTGAAGAAGGTAAATTCAATATTTATCCAACAAAAGGGAGTTTATTAAAATATCACATCCCTCCATTTAAAGCTGCAATCGAAGCTGGAACAACGTCTATCATGCCTTATTATGCGTATCCAAGTAATAAGAGTGCAGATCAAGGTTTGCCTCCTATTAATGTAAATCAGCAATTTGAAGAAGTAGGTTTTACATTTAATAAAGCATTTATTACAGACCTATTACGTCATGAGCTTGGTTTTAGAGGTTATGTTAACACGGATACCGGGGCAGTACTTGATCGTGCATGGGGTGTCGAACATTTATCAACGGAAGAAAGATTTGCTAAAGCATTAGAGGCTGGAACGAATATTTTTGCAGGGGCCAAAGATCCAAAACCGATTATCAATGCTGTTAAGCAAGGGTTGATATCAGTAGAACCAATCAACCAATCGGTGACATTGTTACTAACAGAAATGATGAATTTAGGTCTTTTTGAAAATCCGTATGTTGATCCAAATCATGCACTCGAAGTGGTAAATGATCCAGAATCACGGAAAAAAGCGGACCTCGCCCATCGAAAGTCTGTCGTTTTATTATGTAATGATGCGCAGCTTTTACCTTTAGATGATGAAAAGATAAAAGATATGAAACTTTATGCAGCGATATTCCCAGGAGGGAAAGACGATATTGATACGGAAGATTTTAGAAAAGCCATTCAAAATTATGACCCGAATATCATTTTGACGAATCGTCTTGAAGAAGCCACGTATGCAATTGTTTGGATACAGCCAATACAGGACCTTTTTACAAAAGAACCACAGATTACAATCGGGCCAGAAACATCCGTTCCTAATGTGGATCGAATTGTTGAAATTCAAAAAACAGTTCCAACCATTACTTTGATCAGATTTCGTAGTCCATGGCTGATTAATGAAATTGAACCAAATGCGGCAGCCGTGATTGGAACATTTGGTGTAAAAACCGATGCGATCCTAGATGTTATCCGAGGTAAATTCAATCCGACAGGAAAACTTCCATTTACAATTCCAACAAACCAGGAAGCAGTGACAAATGAAAAAGGGGACGTACCAGGCTTTGATGAATCCCCTTCCTATGTATATCAAGCAAAATCCGGTGACAAATATGGTTACGGATTTGGACTATCTTATAATGCAGAGAGCAAGAAATCAAAGTCCAGCGGTATCGGTGAATTCTTAAGAAATATCTTTGGGAATTAAAATGGGAGGAAAGACTGAGGGACAGAATACAGGGACAGGACTGTCCCAAAAGTTAATAATAAGATGACTTTTGAGGATAGCCTCTAACCCATCGATACCTAAGCCTAAATGAAAAAAAAGATGTAATTCTTATTTAGGAATCTGCACCCGTTGAATAAGACCTTTTCAAAAATGTATATTTATCTCCTTATTTAGTGCCTTATCTAAATATTTTTCGAAATTATTGGCAATCAATTCTATTTCATTTGTATCAATATGAAGCCTTATAATTTCTGTATTAAGTGAATTAAAACCTACTGGATTACCTGCGCCATCTACTCCGATGACGACGGACCCATTTGTCTAATTCAGGACCATACTGATAAACACAACGATTATGCGTTGGGTTCATCAATTTGTCTTGGTATTTGCACCAGAACCGAAAATATCAAAAGGAGTTCAGAATGAAACCATTCCGAACCCCTTTTGTCGACAATCTGAAACAGCGGAAAAACGCTGTTTATTTAAATAAACTTAAAGCTATTTTCATATTCTCTTCATATAATTTAAAATACGTTTGTTGAGTGGACTTAATTTGATTTTTAAATTCTTCACGAATTTTTTGTTGCTGTTCAAAGCTATTTTGAACGGATTGTTTGAATTGATCTTGGGACTGACTAAATAAACTAAGACTTTCTCTATATGGTTTTAACGTTAATTCTTGTAGACGATTACTCACTACCTCAACCTGTGAACTAAATTGATCAAATACGTTACTTGCAGATTGACCAAATACTGATTGAAGATTTAATTTTGTAGATTCACGAAAATCTTCGAATAATTTTTTCTGTTCCTCTTCAATTCGAGAATCATCATTATTAAATTTTCCCCATAATTCCTTTTGATTTTCTAAAGCTTGAAGAAATAGGTCTTCTAATTCTTTTTGAGTTGTACAAACTCTGTCTAAACCTTCTGCCCAAGTATTTAGTAGGGACTCACTTAGATTTGCTACTTCTGGACTTTTTGCTACTCCTGAACTTTTTGCTACTTCTGAACTTTTTGCTACTTCTGAACTTTTTGCTACTTCTGAACTTTTTACCACTCCTGGATTTTTTGCTACTTCTGGACTTTTTGTACTTTGTGCCATTAAAAAAACCTCCTAAAGAATATTATGATAATTACTGGTAAAACTGCAGATTCACTTTTTGTGTGATTCAGCAAACTATTGCTTATTTTCTTCATATTCCTGTTGTAAAGTCGTCTTAGGTGGTAAAAACATATCCATGTATACGGTAACCAGCTTCTGTACTCACGGAGACTTAAAACGAGGACAGGCACTTTGGCATGGAAGTCATTACTTTATCCTCTTTTGATGGTTGTTTTCTTATCAGACACTATATTGCCTGTTGTCATTATGTACCTCTCCATCATTCAAGTCTATATGTGTAATTTACACCTAAATGAAAGATCTGTAAAGCTATTTATCAAAATTTTAACAATAATTTTTTTATTTAGTTAAATTAACTACCATTCGACAATATTCTCTAGAGGTTTAATATTTTAAAAATTACGAGAGAGTACATCCCTCGTTTAGAAAGACGTGAAATGAAAGTTCCAATAGAGTTACTCTATTGGAACTTTCTCAACAGTCTGGAAAGAGTAAACCTCAAATTATTGGGTTTACTCTTTCTTATTGCACTAAAATAAACCGTTACTTTCTTTAATGCTTTAATCAATTTCTCTTAAGCCCCAAAATGAACTTGGACAGCTCTAGATAGCTCAGACAAAAACATAAGCTGATTATTATAGGTTGCCATAACAGCTGCACTCGGAGTTTCACGGAAAATGAAATAACGTGTATTTTGATCAATAAATTTATTCGGCAATACTAATTTGCCTTCTTTAAATTCTGGAAATTCAGGAATAAGCATCAAGTTTTCCATTACCATTTAGATCTCTGAACTCTTTTCCATTTATCTTTAGGTGTTCTTTAACTCGTGATTCGATTTCAGCGCTAGCCGTTCCTCTCTTTACCGCACTTGCCTGTGGTACCATGAGTAGAACTGATAGCAAAACAGCTAGCAAAAATGTCATGGACTTCCTTAATTTTGAATTCATTTTTTCTTCCATCTCCAAATTTCTTTAATTGATTTTTGAATAAACCTAAGATTTCACCTTTCTCCTTTACTATCTCTTTTTTGTAAAATTTTTTAACAAGAATAAAAAAATGATAATCCTCCCAGGCTAGAATAAATATATCGATATATTTATTCTAGCCTGGGAGGATTATTAAATTTAACATTGGTTATTTTCTTCATTTGCTAGTTCATAGTTGAATTTCTGGATGGTTGCTCGGATTACTGGATCATCGAATTCTTCTTGTTCAGATGAACATATAGTATTTGATTCGTCCGTAGTATTAGTCCTATAATCTGGAACATTGTCCGCGTACTCGCTGTGATATTCTGAACCTTGTCGATTAGTAATTAATTCACCTTTTTGTTTCTCACTTTTGTTAGTTTGTTGCTGTGGCAAATACTTTCACCTCCTAAACTCATATTAGGATGCGTAATTATTTATGAAATTATTCAAGAGTTGGAAAGAAGTTACTTTTTTAATCGAAAAACTATAATTTTTCAAAAATAACTATATATAAATCTAAAAAACTGGCAAAGCTAATCATGCATTCTCCATTGAAGGAGCACCTGCTTTTACCTAAGTAAATGCTCCTTTTTTGACAAGTTTCTTCTAAATATATAAATGATTTAGTAAAGACAAAAAAGCACCCCTACTAAGAGAGGTACTTTTAGTCATTGAACCTATTTCGACACTGGAGCCAGACTGGCTTCAGGTGATGTTACCTTGTCATAAAAATCTACGAATTTGTCACGATCAACGCTATCACGATAGGCCATGGCGACACGTGGATGTTCATTCAGTACACCAGAAATCATGTAAGGAATGATATAGCCCCACTCCCATTTTTGACGCATTTCTAACATATGCTTTTCAATTACACCAAGAACTGGCTTAAGCTCATAGCTTGTTTTTTGTATGTAGCTAACAAGAAGTTCTGTGTGACAATTACCAGCCGCACGACCCATACCATAAACAGACGAGTCAAGGAAAGTAATCCCATTTCGCATCGCCGTTAATGTATTGGCAAATGCTAACTGCATATTGTTATGCGTATGAATTCCAAGCTGCTTGTTAGGGAGCATCTCTTGAAACCTTTTCACTTGATGCTCAATATCCACAGGATCTAAACTTCCAAAGGAGTCAACGATATAAACAACATCTACGGGACTTTCCTGCACCATTTTAAACGCTTCAATAAGCTGATTTTCAGGTGCACTAGATAAAGCCATAATGTTAAGTGAAGTTTCATAGCCCAAATCATGAAACATTTTTACAAGCTCCAATCCTTTATCCACTTCGCGGATATAACACGCCACTCGAATCATATCTAAAACACTTTGCTCACGTGGTAAAATGTCGTTTGGATCTACACGCCCAATATCGACTAGAGCAGATAGCTTTGTGAATTTCTTCTCAGGGATAATCTCTTTCAAGAAGTTATCGTCAAGAAATCTCCATGGATTGGGCTCAGTTGCGTTAAGAAGCTTAGGAGAGTTTTTGTAGCCAATCTCCATATATTCAACACCAGCCTCACTTAAACCATTATATAGGTCTTGCACAAATTCAACACTAAAATCCCAATTATTAACCAAACCTCCGTCACGAATAGTACAATCTAAAATTTTACTCTTATGTTCCATGATAGTAAATTCCTCCTGTTTATCCTACTGTTTAGTCATTTTACCTTTTATATTCTTGCGCTTTTATGCTTTTATGCAATAAAGTGTATTATTTTATTATATCACGATTCATTCAAAGGTATCAATCTATTTGCAAAAATTTGATTTATCAATCCAGTCTGAATCCAATCCTTTAAGACGTCTTTTCATCCACTAGAAAACAATAAAAAAGTCTATTTTAAAAGCACTAAGTAGAGGAATTAACACCGGTTCCTTCAAGATATCTTGAAGTTGACCGGCTTAATTATCTCATATCCTGCCAATAGCGTAAAATCGGCGCTCACAATGTCTTAATTCTAACTCTTTTGTTTTTTTATAATAAGTTTCTTCATATCATTCATCATTTATTCAAGTAGAAAGAGAATTAAGATCCTTTTCAGGTATATCACACCTCTTTTTATAAGTCACATTTCTTTATAAAGATAAAAGACCCCGATCCTCTACAGAATAAGACCTTTTAGACATAAAAAATACTCCCCTATCAGTAGCCAGATTTTTGTTTTTTAATCTGTCTACCTAAAGGGGAGCATATCAATGTGCTATAAAGAGATGATTATTTTGTTTCACGGTGTAAAGTACGTCTTTTTAAGCGTGGACAGTATTTCATAAGTTCAATTCTGTCAGGATTGTTTCTCTTATTTTTTGTCGTAATATAATTTCGGTCCCCTGTCTCAGTACATGCTAACGTGATTTTTACTCTCATTTTTTCTTCCTCCTAGATTATATAGTTAAACTGCATTTGAAGTTTTTTTACTCTATCACCGTAAATGTAGGAAGCTGATCCTGAAATTCAGACCAGTCCATTTTCATCTCCTCATCTGTTAATACACATTGATCCAATCCATCCTCAATTTCTTTTCGATCCATATCCACTCCGATTAAGACGAGTTCCGTCATTCGATCGCCGAATTCTGGGTCCCATCTCTCAAGAAGTTCTGGTTCGTCCTTTAGGATTTGCTCTCTTTCCCCTTCAGGATAAGCAGCAATCCATTCTCCAGCACCTTGGAAAATAATAGAAGGTCCTGCTTGAGACAGTAATCCTGTCATATTGTTTCGAGAGGCAAGCCAAAAGAAACCTTTTGCCCGGACTACGTCAACAGGCCAATCCTCTAGCCATTGCCTCCATCTTTCAGGGTGAAACGGTCTCTGCGTACGATACACAAATGAAGAGATTCCATATTCCTCTGTTTCTGGAGTGTGTTCCTCATTCAGTTCCTTTATCCAGCCTGCTCCTTGGCTTGCTTCTTCAAAATCAAATAAGCCTGTGTCGAGAATGTCTGCTAATAAAATCTCTGAGTGAGAACTTTCAATAATCCTAGCCCCTGGATTAAGCTTTTGTAGTACTGCTTTTAGCTCAAGTACATCCTCTTTATCCACTAAATCAATTTTGTTTAAGACTAAAACATTAGCAAACTCAATTTGGTCGATTAATAAATCAACTACTTCACGAGTATCTGATTCATCAGCTTCCTGCTTTCGATCAAGCAGGCTCTCTCCTGAAGCGAAGTCATACCAAAACCGTTTTGCATCCACCACTGTCACCATCGTGTCAAGCTTGCAATATTCTGTTAGATTAATTCCTAGACTTTCATCGATATAGGTAAATGTTTGAGCAACCGGAATCGGCTCTGAAATCCCTGAAGATTCAATTAAGATATAGTCTATATCACCTGCTTGAACGAGCCTTTCCACTTCGATCATTAAGTCTTCTCTCAATGTACAGCAAATACATCCGTTTTGAAGCTCTACTAATTTCTCATCTGTCCGTGAGAATCCTCCTTTTTTAACCAGGGAAGCATCGATGTTTACTTCACTCATATCATTAACAATGACAGCAATTTTTTTATTTTCTCGATTCTTTAATACATGGTTCAATAATGTTGTTTTCCCGGCACCTAAGTAACCACTTAATACTGTTACAGGAATTGTTTTGGTCATTCTTTTCACCTCTTGATGATAATAGAAATCATTACGTTTTATTGTTTATAAACTGCTGACGATTCTCTCTGCAGCATGTCTGGCCCCGGATATGTTTCTGGCGATAGGTCCAAGTTCTAGCTCGGCTAACGGACCAGATACATATAACCCGGGATACCATTGCAAATTTTTATTAATAATGGGGTATCCACATTGTGCACATGATAAATTAAGATTCTTAATTAACTTATTGAGCCAATTCTTCCCTGGAAGTGACGGTGAAAATCCGGTTGCTAATAGGATATTATGTACTTTAATCTCTTTATCTCCAATATTTAAAGTGATTTCATTTCTATTAGCACATGCCGCTGCAATCTCACCCTCTATAATGGTTACCTTATTTTCACTTTCAAACCTTTTCAATTTATAAAAGAGTTCTTTCGGCAAAGAACCTTTATTTCTTGATTGTTGAATAATAATCCGACGTTCTTCATAGTTTTTAATTTTATGATAAGACCCTAAATTTTTGGGACCTAACCACCCAGGATCACTGTCAAAATCAACTATTCGAAAAGGATGTCGCTTTACTAATATTACCTTTCCAGGAAACATACTTGATAATTTAATCGTTAAGTGTGCTGCCGTAATCCCTCCACCAATAACAACAATTGGAGGTTGTAAAGATGATAGATGAACGAGATTCTCCTCAAAAATATGAAACACTTGGTTTGGCGAATCGGATTTTAATTGTTTAGCCCAATCAGGAATATTTAATTGGTGATTTATACTGATTGATAATACAATCTTTTGCGCTCTTACTTCCTCTCCTTTCTTAGTCATAACTTTCCAAAATCCTTGTTCTTTTTTAATGGAATTAACCAATCCTTTGTGCCAGGATCGATGTAAGTCAACTTCTTTTAGAATGGATGCACAATGTTCATTAAACAACTCCAGTGAAGGACGCTTGTATCTTCCATAAAAATTACTTTGCCCCCAATTTTCCTTATGAGCATATCTTTGAAGACTAAATGGATCTACATCTATATGATGGACAGATGGTGAACGTAAATATTCCATACCAATCGTTTTCGTGTTTTTCTTCCATTTATACATTGGCTCATCATGAGGGTCAATAATGCATAACCTCTCACCCCTTACTTTTCCTTGTTTAAGTAGGAATGATGCTATTGTACAACCATGGATTCCTCCACCAATTACAAGCCAATCATACAAAAAGATGCCTCCTTTTTTAAATCGAAATTGTTACGATTTAAATAGTATTAAATATTTTTGTATAAATCAAGCTTTTTTTAAAGTAATTTTAAAATGATATATTTTGAAGGCTTGGTATAGCATACAAAAAAAGGCTACCTTTTTCTAATGAAGTGCCCATTGTTAAAACAATTACTCTGTCATTTTTGTTAATATGGGGTATATATATGGTTCAGTAGGTTCTTCAATTACTTTCCACTTCGCTGCTTTGATCAATGGTAATTCAACTCCATTGAATGATGTTACATCTATAGTTCCTTCTATTTCAAGCCATGTATCTTGTTGATATTCACTAGCTTGTTCAAACTCGGTCAATAACCCAATTATACTTGCATCTGCAATACAATGTGTAATGATAAACCTCGAAATAACAAGCTGGTTTGCACCAATCCCCTCTTCTTTATAGACAAACCCACTCACTTTTACTTTCCTTCCCTGAAAGTCTTTTGGGTCATTACTAATCGTTTGATAATAAGATGCAAATATATCTTCTTTCATCTGAATGACCTCTAATTCATCTAGCTTTCTCATTTTTTCATCATATTCTTCTTTAGAAAAATAGTTATTGTTAGGCAAAACAGCTTGGTCATCTTGTATGAAATTTGAATCTGTTTCTGATGTAGATTCTTCACTTTCAGACTGTTTCTTTTCATTTGCTACGTTATGTTGGTTACTGTTAGCCTGAGGTAGAATGGTTCCTTTTTTAGCTGCAATTGAAGCATCTAATACAGATGGTGAGAGTGCATAACCCGTCATTAATGGAAAAATCATAATCGAGTAACTAATTAATTTTTTTGGTAGTGAATGAGAATATCCATGATCATGAGTACACCCAGGTGGACAGTGTGTATGTTTATCATGATCGTTTTCCCATATCCGAAAAAGCTGAATTAAAAAGAGAAATACAAATACCCCTGCTGCAATCTGGCTCATTAAAACATACTTAGGATTTATATACTTTGTTATGTCTCCAGTAAAATGAAGCTTGATAAAAAAAAGAGCAAAGGCTACTAAAAGGACCGCTCTTAAAAAATGTTGGAAATGGAAGCGAATCACCGTTTGTCACCGCCTTATAGTAAACTAGTTAAATTGATACAGATAAACACAATAGAAGTGATTAAAATAAGGAGAATACATACAAACTTTGCCTTAAACACGCTCCATAACATGATCGTGTTTTTCAAGTCAATCATTGGACCGTATACTAAAAAGGCTAATATCGAGGTAGATGGAAATAGATTTCTAAATGAAGCACCGATGAAAGCATCCGCTTCTGAACACAAAGATAAGAAATAGGCTAGTCCCATCATCACGACGGTAGATCCTAAAACTCCATCACCAAAAAGGAAAAGTGATTTTGCTGATACATAAGTTTGTACAAATGCAGCTACAAAAGCACCAATGATCAAGTATTTTCCCATATCAAAAAACTCATCTATTGAATGTTTTAACATTCCTTCTACTCTATAAAAAAGAGACTCATTACTTATTGTTGCATTCGTTGAGTGAGTAAAATCTGTTATAGAATGTTTCAGTTGGTTTGACTTGAATAAATAACTGATGATAAGCGCTATCAACAAGGCTGCTATAAAGCCAACCCCCATTCTTAATCCAGCCATTTTGCTGTCATTCCCAAACGCCATATAAGTAGATAAAATCACAATTGGGTTGATTAATGGCCCTGTCAGAAGAAAGCCGATTCCAGCATGGATAGGTACACCTTTTGCTACTAATCTTCGTACGATTGGTACAATCCCACACTCACAAGCAGGAAACAAACCACCAACAACACAACTCATGGTTACGGCTAAAAATCTATTCTGGGGAATCCAACGACGAATATGGTCCTCCGTTATGAATATTTGAATAAACCCTGCAATGAGGACACCAATTAAAACAAATGGAATGGCCTCTATTAAAATGCTTAGAAATATCGTATTTAATTGTTTAAAAGAATTTGGTATATAAATAGATAACTCATTTCCAACTAATTGACTGATCGTAATAAAATAAATGACAATCCCGATTGCTATTATACTTGTAAAATCAATAAGATATGAATTGAGCCAACGAATCATACAGGTCATTCCTCCACATATACTCTACCTCCTGAATATTTTTTAGTGTCGTCTAAATCTTATATTTGAAACGAATAATCTTTTTTCTATTAATATGTTTTGATTTATTAAAAAATGTCCAAGCCTTTAAATTCGAGAAGGTATGGTAGAGAGGATACATTCTAGAGCCATACCTTCTTAATCCACTTAAAAGATTTTAGTTTTGAATGTGCGATTGAAGCTATGAAGAATTTCTTCTGTATTCAATTTATCGCCAATTAAGATGATGGTGGGCTGGCTGTAAGGAGTTTCTCTAATTCTATCTAAAATCATATTGCCTGATGAAAACTGAAAATTAAATAAACCTATACTTCCCTCTAATTTAACGATACCTTTTCCTCTTAAGACGGCTTTAGGTAAGCTTTTCAGCCATGTTTCTAATTTTCTTTTATTCATTTCAGGTAACTTATCTATCCTAAAAGCATTGATGGTAGAATGATGATCATGATGCTTATGTTCATCCATGCGATTGTCATCGTTGTGTACATGGCTACATTTTAATATGTTTTCTTTTTGACTTTGAGATGTATGAACATAATACCTTTTTAAAAAAAGCTCTTTTATTGAAATTTCTCCAAACTTTGTTTTATAAATGGGTACAGAAGACTTAACATTCTCTTTTATCTTATGTTCGATTTTTATTAAGGACTTCTCTTTTACAAGATCCAATTTATTTAATAAAACGATTGTGGCACTTGAGATTTGCTCTCTCAATAATTTACGCACCTCAGTTGTACTTGAAAAAATACTTTGAAATTCTAAAAAATGGCTTGCATCCACAAGACTAATCATAGAATATAATTCAAAATAATTTAGAAATTCAGGACTTATTAGGGCCTCTTCTATCTCTACTGGGTTCGCAACTCCTGTCCCCTCAATAAATAATACATCTATGTTATTCTTTTTAATTTCTACAATAAAATGGTTTAATGTCTCTTTTAAATCATCTTGAATCGTACAACATATACATCCGTTTAATAATTCTTTTACATGTTGGTTTTCAAACAAGTAACTTTCTACATTTACTTCCCCTAATTCATTTAAAATAATACCAGGCCTTTTATTATTCCTTTCACACTCTTTAATCATATTTAAAAGAACAGTAGTTTTCCCACTTCCCAAAAATCCACTAATGACATACACTGGTATTTTTTTTATCAAAAACATTCCCCTTTTCTGATTCTAAACTTAAACTTCATGACCACCTATCATTCTCTTTTTTTCAATTAAAAATTTAAAACCTCCACAAACCGTAATGATTACTATTTATAGTTTATTACTAATCACAATAATTATGACCATTTATTTTATTGAAGATCTAAATTTTTTGTGGTTTATGTAAACCGTTTATGTTTTCATTTTATAAATCGTAATAATTTCAGTTTACAAATCGTAAACATTACGATAATATAAAGAACAGAAAATATTTAAAAGGGAGAGGTCAACTCAATATGAAATTAAAATACCTATCATGGGGATTTATTTTAGTTCTTTCTATCTTTCTAGCAGGCTGTAACACTCAATCTACACCTAATGAAAATGTAACGGAGACACAACAAGAAGAAGCCGAGCAATTAAAAGTTTACACAACTCTTTATCCTTTAGAAGATTTTATAAAAAAAATTGGTGGCGCGTATGTAGATGTTGAAAGCATCATGCCTTCTGGAGTTGATGCACATACTTTTGAACCAACGACGAAGCAAATGACTACTATTGCAGAAGCTGATGCATTTATTTATAACGGCTTAGGATTGGAACCTTTTGCTGAAAAAATGGCTAAAGCTCTTGAGAATGAAAAAGTGAAGATGGTAGAAGCTACACACGATATTGAAACCATTGTTCATGGAGAAGAACATGGACAAGAAGACGAACAGCATTCTGATGATGCGCACGCTGATGAAGAAGAACATTCTGATGATGCACATGCTCACGAAGAAGAAGAACATTCTGATGACGCACATGCCCGCGAAGAAGAACATTCTGATGATGCGCACGGACATGACCATGGAGACTTTGATCCTCATGTATGGCTAGATCCTTATCGTTCTATCATGCTTGCTGAAAATATCAAAAATACTCTTGTTGAGTTAAAACCTAATGCAAAAGAAGAATTTGAAAAAAATTACGAATCATTAAAAGCCGAGCTTCAAAAGCTAGATGAAGAATTTCATCAATTAGTAGACTCTAAAGAAAACCCGGAGATGATTGTCTCTCATGCGGCTTATGGTTATTGGGAAGAAAGTTATGGTATACATCAAATTGCTATAGCCGGTCTCGCACCTACGGATGAACCATCTCAAAAAGACCTTAAGAAAATCATCGATATTGCCAATGAAAAACAAATTAAATATATCCTCTTTGAACAAAATGTAACGCCAAAAGTGGCTGAGATTATTCGAAAAGAGATTAATGCTGAACCCCTTTACTTACACAACTTAGAAGCATTAACAGAAGAAGATAGACAAAATGGAGAAGATTATTTTAGTTTAATGAGAAAAAACCTTGAAACATTGGATAAAGCTTTAAAATAATAAAGAAAGAAGTGTTCCAATAGGGGCACTTCTTTCTTTATCATACTTTCATCCATTTATATAATCCTTCAGATATACATAATCACCTGCTAGAATGATCGCTATGGCTAAAATATAGTGATCATGACCTTTAATGATTTTCTTGTTGACTGAAATTACTTTTTCTAGTTGTTTAATAGGTATGTGTTTCGTTTGAAATAAGATCTTTTTTAAATCTTCACTCTCTACTAACGCCTTAGCAACCTTTATGATATATTTCTTTTCCACCATATCCTTTGGACACTGTTCAACCAACATCTCAAAAGATAATCTGAATTGTTTTAAAACCTTTTGATAATAAAGGATTTCTTTTCTTAACTTTTCTTGTCTCAGCTGATTTTGCAGATCAAAATTACCTGTTGGTTGTTCAACCCGCATACCTTCTAATGTCTCTTTCTCTTTTTTAAACAAAAGATTAAACACTAGTTACACCTCGTTATCTTACCCTGAAAAATAATAAACTAGCAAGATTGATCTATATATGACGATCATTAAAAGATTTCAAGAAACCTCAACGCATTGCCGCCCATGATGGCCTCTTTTTGTTCCTGAGTTAAACTATCGGTTTCCAAAACAGATTTCCCCGGAGGAGTTTCTTGAATGGCGAAAGGATAGTCAGTTCCCATTAGCAGACGCTCGTGACCGAATAAACGGGTCAGGTATTCCACATTGATCGGATCGTAAACGAGTACATCGTAATAGAAATACTTTGCATAATGACTAGGAGGATAAGGTGTTTTTCTGGAATCAGGGAAACAATGCCAACCCTGCTCGAGCCGGGGAAGAATAAAAGGAAATGCTCCTCCTCCATGGGCTAAGCAGACTTTCAACTTCGGAAACCTTTCGAACATCCCGCTCATGACGAAATTGGCTGCTGCCAGGGCCAATTCCATTGGCATCGCTACAGTATAGGTAAGCCCCGATTTAGCTGTCCGCTCTTTTCCGACCATGTCGTAAGGGTGGAAAAAGAGAGGCACGTTCCAAAGCTCAGCCATTTCAAAGAAAGGTGCAAAAGAAGGATCCTCCAATCCTAAACCGTTCACATTTGTCCCTATTTCAATCCCCTTAAGTCCAAGTGTATGAATACAGTAATCCATTTCCTGGATTGCAACTTCTATATTTTGGAGCGGAACCGTCCCTAATCCAATAAAACGATCCGGATGCTTCTTTACCACATCTCCTATATACTCATTTTGCAAACGTGCTATTGCCGCTGCTCCCTTGGCTGAAGCCCAATAGCAAAGGCCAAGGGGGATCGGTGATAAAACCTGCATATCAATTCCGTCGACATTCATTCTTTCTATTTTTTTAGTCGGATCCCATGTTTCACTGCTGATTTTTCTAAAAATCTTCCCCTGTACCATAATATGAGAGGTGTGTTCGTCCACTCTGACGATAGTTGGCCAGCGTTCACCACCATATTGTTTCCCTAAATCAGGCAGCTCTTCTGGTAGGATGTGCGTGTGAAAATCGATTTTTTTTACTGTTTGATCCATAGTTATTTACTCCCTTTCCTTTAATGATACTCTTCCCTTTAAGTATAGATTTCCAAAAGTTTAACTTAAATCTAGTAGAACTAACATTCGTTGAATAATAAAAATATTATGTAATCGTAACCATTACGTTTTATAGTATAGATCACTAGGATTCCATTGTAAATAATTATTTCGTAATCATTGCGATTTTTTTCCACTGTAAAGAAATGTACCATCTAGAACGTATGCTTTGTATTTTTGGCAACATATTCGCATTTCAATGTCTATCCCTTTTCATGTAAAAGATTTCTTTACACCTTAAAATTTTCAGTTGACAATACCATTATTAACAGTTAGTATATAAATCTGAAATAGTAATCATTACGATTTAAATATAGGGAGTGAAAGAAATGCGAGTGAACATTACACTAGCTTGTACTGAAACTGGTGACCGAAACTATATCACAACAAAAAATAAACGAAACAATCCGGACCGTATAGAATTAATGAAATATTCACCACGGTTAAAAAGAAAGACCCTTCATCGGGAAACAAAATAAGCATGGTTAAGCACCCATGAATCACATGGGTGCTTTTTTAAAAGCGTTTATTTGATTACGTCCTAGACACTTACAGTTACTGCACTTCTTATATATTCTAACTACGTTGTTTTCTAGACTAAATGCGAGAATAGAAGATTGAATAGCTTCTAATAAAAAATATAGACAGGGTGAAATAATGAAGATTCAACTACCATCTAAAGCTGAGAGACATTCCCTTTTCGGCTCCGTTACTCCAGGTGAAAAAACAAAGCCTACACAAAAACATAAGATGTGTGATTTACAAAATAAGAAGAACGATTTTCTCTTTCCTATCAATAAAGTGGGGATAAGCAATGTGAAAATACCTGTTCAAGTGAACAGCATCTTGCAGCCATCTCTGCAAACCACTGTTGCTACTTTTACTTTAACTGCTAGCCTTCCCTTCAATCAAAAGGGAACTAATATGAGCCGTTTTACAGAACAGTTTGAAATGTACCGACAACAAGGGTTTACACTAGACTTCCCTTCACTACACGACTTTGTAAAGGAGCTTTCGGAAAGACTGGTACAAACCGATATCAATCTTGAAGTGGAATTTCCCTGGTTCTATGAACGCCAAGGACCATCTTCCGGTTCGGCTGGATTAAATCATGCAAAAGCCAAGATAGAGATTTTATACAATGAGGAAACAGGCTTTTCCAATGAAGTAACCTTAGAATGTGTGGTTACGACTTTATGTCCATGTTCAAAAGAAATTAGCGAATATAGTGCTCATAACCAACGGGGCTATGTGACAATCAAAGCTCACCTTTCCAATGACTATGATGAGCAGGATGATTGGAAAAAAGCTTTGCTCGATGCCGCCGAATCAAATGCAAGTGCCCGTATTCATCCTGTATTAAAAAGACCGGATGAAAAGACCGTTACAGAAGAAGCATACGAAAATCCTCGTTTTGTAGAAGATATGGTACGTTTAGTGGCCGCAGACCTTTATGAAATAGAATGGATCACATCGTTTACAGTAGAGTGCAGGAATGAGGAATCGATTCATTTACATGACGCCATTGCTTCTATTACATATACTAAATAAGCTGAATCTACTTGAATCAGCTTATTTTCAGCTTATTTCATTGCGGGCCCCATTATTCTTCCTTTACAACACATACGTTTTAATGAAAGGGTCTGTTAAACGATGTTGAAATCGTTTTAGTGCAATAAACAATAAGAGCCTGCAATAAATTTTGTAGGCTCTTTCTTCAGACATAGACACTTATATGAAAATAATTAATAAAATTGGATAATGTTTTTTATATTAAGTCTTTACGTATCTCCCTTACTACATGGGATATCTCGAGAATAACGATCTTTTCCATCGCTAATTTGACCGCCCCTCTCGATCCTGGCATCGAAAAAATGGCTGTATCATTGGAAACACCGGCAACCGCCCTGCTTAAAATGGCGGCAGATCCAATATCTTCTAAGTAGCTTAGCATACGGAAAATCTCACCAAACCCTATTAGCTCCTTTTCTATTAAACGTTGAACAACCTCAATGGTAACATCGCGTTTGGCGATTCCTGTACCACCATTTAGTAGAATGACATTAATATTCTTATCTGCACAACCATCAAGTATAGAAGATCGAATATCAATTTGATCATCTTTAACAATCTCATAACTAATAATGGTATGTCCGTTCCCTTCTAAATATTCAATCATTAGTCTTCCGCTTTTATCTGTTTCTTTTATTCTTGTATCACTGACTGTAATAACTTTACAATTCACCTTTTTAGGTGCTTCTTTCTTATGTAGACTAACACTCATTATTTGCCCCTCTTTCCTCATATAAACGATTAAATATTACTTCAAATTCTTAGAGAAGAAGTAGACCTTGGTTAATCAAATTCCTTAAACTTCTTTCTCTTTAAAGTTGATTTTTCACACTCCTCATCGAGATAGATTCGACTCTCGGTTGCTCTTTCTTGGTCGTTATATTTCCCCATATACGCAGCCCCTTTTTGATCTAAAAGAGCTAGGACCAACTGACAAACACGTCTCCCAGCTTTTAACTCAACTGGTACGCGATTTGCATTATAAAGTTCTAAAGTGATTTGTCCCTCAAATCCTGGATCCACCCATCCAGCATTTTGAATAAACAAGCCCAGCCTTCCAATGGAACTTCTTCCTTCCACAAAGGCTGTCATATCATTCGGTAAATGAATGTATTCCATCGTTGTACCTAGTACAAATCCTTGAGGTGGAATGATCATCGTTTCTTGGCATACTTCCTTATAACGAGCTGGTTTTTCTAGTGAAATAAAAGGAGTAGAACACTCATCAATGATCATGAAATGATTCCCTATCCGTAAATCAATAGATGCTGGTTGAACTTGGGATAATGTGCATGGTTCAATCATAAGCTCTTGCTCTTTCATTTTCTTTAAGATTGTTTTACTGGAAAGAATCATAAATGGTCCTCCTGAATCATTATTCTTCTTTTCTTTTTTCTATTAGTCTACAATTTTACATGTTTTATAAATCGTAATAATTACGATTTATGACTAACCAAAGATAACTTACCACCTTTTTTAAAAAAGAACAAGTATATTTTTTAATATCTAGAAATATAAACCTAACGATACACGATGAATATCCTATGTACAGATAGTTTATATCCCTTAAATTTAATGTTTTGGATTACCAAAACTTGCAGAAAATTTTTATTCCATTTATAATTATAAATCGTAATAATTACTTTTTATGAAATGTATGCAAATTTTTCACACCCTTTTATAAAACCGCTTTACGTTATTTTTAAATGATTGAAAGGATGATAACCGTGACAAACGTAGAAATAAATATTTTATCAGGATTTCTAGGCTCAGGAAAAACAACTATTCTTAAAAGAATTCTAGAAACAGAACAAAGAGAGAGAAAAAAAGTAGCAGTAGTGATGAATGAGATGGGGCAAGTCTCTATCGATTCAAATTCAGTTCCTAAAGATACTCCTTTAAAGGAACTACTAAACGGATGTGTGTGTTGCACACTGTCTGACAAACTCGAAGTCCAGCTGTCTGAACTTTTACATCAGTATGATTTAGATGTCATCTATATTGAAACTACAGGAGTTGCCCATCCGGTTGAAGTGTTAGATGCTTGTTTGTGTCCTCTTTTAGCTGAAAAAGTGAGAATTCACTCTATTATCACTCTTGTAGATGCTGTCTGCTGGATGGATCGTAAAAAACTGAAGATTCCCTTGCAAAGGCTAATCATTGAACAAGTTAAACATGCAGATATGATCGTATTAAATAAAGTTGATTGTATATCCAAGGAAGATCAAACGACGATCGAAGAGGAATTACGCGGGATCAATCCAAAAGGGATGATCATCCCGGCACAATTCGCCAATATCGATCTTAGAACTGTTACTAGCTTGGAAAGAAGAGAAAGAGTCGAACATGAGAAAGCGCACGCGATCCAACATCTCCATATGAAAACTTATGTTCATACCTTCTTATCCCCTATTAGTGAGAAGCTATTTGAAGACTTTTTAAGAATAATGCCCGATAATATCTATCGCATTAAAGGATATATCCGTTTTATAGGAAATCCAGATACACTTCTTTTTCAATATGCTTATGGCATGCCCGTTTATACAAATTCAGGATTAAAGATGAATAATACACTCATTTTTATCGGTGATGATTTAGACCATAACAAACTACAGAAAACACTTTGTGACTTAGAAAAAAATAGCATATCAGCAGCCCATTAACATGATCTAACCTCTTCTTTTGTTTGCATTTGACTTTGAAAAGAGATAAAATAACAAAATAAATCGTAATGATTACGTTTTGTTGAGTCATAAGCTTTTAAAGAAAGGAGAAGGAATATGGCAAAAAAATCAAAGGTAGCGAAAGAAAAACAACGCCAAGAAATGGTTGAAAAATATGCAGAGCTGAGAAAGGAATTAAAAGCAAAAGGTGACTATGAAGCACTGCAGAAGTTACCAAGAGATTCATCCCCTACCCGTTTGCATAATCGTTGTCAGGTTACAGGAAGACCTAGAGGGTATTTAAGAAAATTTAAAATGTCTAGAATTGCATTTCGAGAGCTAGCACATAAAGGACAGATTCCAGGAGTCAAAAAATCAAGTTGGTAAACATTCCTGCCTTTGGAACTTACCCTTGCTGAATAAGATTACTTCATACCTGTTTAAAAATTTTAATAACGAATCATTATATATTACAAATCGTAATGATTACGTTTTCAAGGAGGGAAAATAAGTGGCTACTTGGGATTTAAGTAACACAAAACACCATGTTCTCATTTGTAATGGTAGTAGCTGTAATCAGGTTGGAGCAGAGAAACTCACTCAAGCGATTCGGAAGGAGATCTCAGACCGAGAGCTAGACGATATCATTCACACAACACGCACACGATGTAATGGAAGATGCCATGATAAGTGCGTTGTCATTCATTATCCGAAAGGAACATGGTATAAGGATTTAAAACCTGAGGATTCTCCCCTCTTTGTTGATGCGCTTCTTGCCAATGAAGATTATACAGAGAAAGTAAGCCATTCATTTCATGACCAAGGTTTCGAACGCTCATCTGGAGTCAGTACCGGGGTTTCTAAAGAAAAGGAAAAAGTAAAAAAAGCATCAAAAATATTATAAATGGAGATGAAAACAATGACTTTAACGAAAGCAAACAAAATTCCTGTCACCATTCTTACTGGATATTTAGGTGCAGGTAAAACAACGCTTTTAAATCGTATATTAACAGAAAAGCATCATCAAAAGATTGCCGTCATTGTCAATGAGTTTGGAGAAGTTGGGATAGATAATCAGCTCGTCGTTGATGCTGACGAGGAAATCTTGGAAATGAACAATGGCTGCATCTGTTGTACAGTTCGTGGAGATTTAATTCGTATTCTGCGAACGCTTGTGTTTTCAATGGAGCAAGGTAAAGTAAAATTTGATCGAGTTTTGATCGAAACAACCGGTCTAGCTGATCCAGCCCCCGTTGCCCAGACCTTTTTTATGGATGAGTTACTGTCCGAAAAATTTGAAGTAGACAGTATTATCACCGTAGTAGACAGTAAGCATGTCACTAGGCATCTGGATGGTCATGATGAGGCTCAAGAGCAAATTGCTTTTGCTGATGTAATCATTATCAATAAAACGGATTTAGTATCTGATGAAGATTTGAATAGGTTGGGGCGAAGAATTACCAATATAAATCCTGCAGCTAAGAGATTGCATGCTCAAAATTGCAATATAAATTTAAAAGATATTTTAGGAATTAATACCTTTGATGTGAACCGCAAGCTTGAAATTGACCCTCATTTCCTAGAAGATCATCACCACCATCATCATGATGATAAGGTGTCCTCAATTGCTTTTCGTGAAGAGAGAACACTTGACTTAGAAAAGGTAGATCTTTGGATGGATTACCTTGTTCGGGAAAAAGGGGAAGATTTATTACGTTATAAAGGAATTCTTCATATAAAAGGAATGGAGCAACGAATAGTTTTCCAGGGACTTCATATGTTGTTTTCTGGACATCCGGACCGGAAGTGGAAAGAAAACGAAACAAGACTAAGCGAGCTTGTTTTTATTGGGAAGGATTTAAATAAAGAGGAGTTAGAGCAGCAATTTAAAAATTGTATAGCGAACTAACTTTTTCGCAAATAATCATTTAGTTTTCAACGGACAAGAGAAAGAAACTAATTAGAGATAAATACTTATCGTGAAAAGTTGATCTATACTTTCACAATGAAAGGGGAACTTCATTACCATGCTGGATAACCTGTACCGACAAGTTATCATGGATCATTATAGAAAAAAGAGAAATTTTGAAGAATTAAAAGGAGAAAATATACGGAAAGTACATTATAAAAACCCTACTTGCGGCGATGTCATGACTTTATTTTTAGACTATGAACAAGACCGAGTTAAGAAAGCAGCCTTCCTTGGTGAAGGCTGTAGCATCAGTATGGCATCTGCATCTATGATGACAGAACTTATTGAAAACAGGTCGTTAAAAGAGATTGCGTCCCTAAGAAAAGCATTTGAGGATTTAATTCGTCGTGGAAAGGTAACAGTTGGGATAGACTTAGGTGATAGTTTATCCTTACAAGGAGTCCATCAGTTAAAAGCAAGACATAATTGTGCATTAATGACTTGGCAAGCATTAGATAAAATTTTAAAAGGAGTGGTCAAATCAATATGAATTTTAAGCACGTAGTATTCGGATTTATTTTAGTTCTTTTTACTTTTCTAACAGGTTGTAACACTCAACAACAAAAGGTTTCTACATCTAATGAAAATGGTACTGAAACAACACAACAAGAAGAAGGTAAGCAATTAAAAGTTTACACTACTCTTTATCCTCTAGAAGATTTCACAAAAAAAATTGGTGGAGAATATGTAGATGTTGAAAGTATAATACCCCCTGGATCTGGTGCACATACTTATGAACCAACGTCGAAACAAATGACTACTATAGCAGAAGCCGATGCATTTATTTATAACGGCTTAGGAATGGAACCTTTTGCTGAAAAAATGGCTAAAGCTCTAGATAGTGAAAAAGTTAGAATGCTAGAAGCTACACATGGTATTGAGACAATCGTTCATGAAGGTGAAGAACATGGACATGAAGAAGAACAACATAAAGATGAAGAACACGCTCATGAAGAAGACCCTCATAAGGGTGAAGAAGAGGAACATTCTGAAAGTGATCCGGACAGACATGACCATGGGGACTTTGACCCTCATGTATGGCTAGACCCTTATCGTGCTATCCTTCTTACTGAGAACATTAAAAATACTCTTGTTGAGTTGAAACCTGATGCAAAAGAAGAGTTTGAAAAGAATTACGAATCATTGAAAACCGAGATTGAAAAGCTAGATAAAGAATTTCATCAATTAGTAGACTCTAAGGAAGATCCTGAAATGATTGTCTCACATGCTGCCTATGGTTATTGGGAAGAAAGTTATGGTATACATCAAATTGCTGTAGCTGGTCTCGCCCCTTCTGATGAACCCTCTCAAAAAGCCCTTAAGAAAATCATTGATATGGCACATGAAAAACAAATTAAATACATCATCTTTGAACAAAATGTAACGCCAAAAGTGGCTGAGGTCATTCGGAAAGAAATTAATGCTGAACCTCTTCACTTACACAACTTATCCGTTTTAACAAAAGAAGATAGACAAAGTGGCGAAGATTATTTTAGTTTAATGCGAAAAAACCTTGAAACATTAGATAAAGCATTAAAATAATAAATAAGGAAGTGTTCCCATAAGGACACTTCCTTATTTATTATTTTTTTTCGCTGAAAAATTACTACATCTTTTCTTAGTCATTTATCAAGTCTTTTCCTATTTCTCTTACCACATGGTTTATATCTGGAATAATAATCTTTTCCATGGCCAATTCGACCAAACCTCTGGATGGACGTGACATAGAAAAAATCACCGTATCAGCTTTTTTCAGTCAGATATCAAGATTAGACTAGTTCTATTCCCCTACCTACTTTTAACTTATTTTTTATCTTAAGAACTTAATAAGTTTGTCACAGTTTTTAATTGGTTTGTAATGGTCCATTAATGTTGATTTAGTATCATTGAATTTGTACTTTCAAAAACCAACTTTAGGAGTAATTAATTATGAAATTAAAAGCTATTCTTTGTTTTTTCCGTAGATATCATAAATTTAGCTATTATACTGACGAATGTATTAGATGTGGTAAGAAAAGAGGACCATCTTAATAATCTTTGTTACCGATAATGTTTGAACCACGGCACTACAAACAAGTATATTTTCATCCTATTCTCCTTGTTTGTAGTCATTACAGTTTCCACTTGTTCTGTATTCATCTAATATTGCCTTGGTAGCATATTCAAATATACAAAGCCAGCTATCATAATATTTGCAAGAAGAACAACTTCTTTCCAAAATGAATTTCCCTTTTGATCCGTGGTTTAATTTTGATAATCCTCGAAATACATATTAATTTTCTTCTTTGTGTCATCTGGACAATAATAACCTTCTAATTAAACAGATTTGAACCTACATCACAAATCCACCGTCAACATACAACGTCTGTCCTGTCATAAACTGACTCCAATCTGAAGCCAGGAACATTACGGGTCCCGATATATCTTCTGGAGTCGCAATTCTTTTTAATGGAGTTTGAGCAATAATCATTTCTTTTAGTTCTTCTTTTGTCGTTCTACTAGCGTCCGTTGGATAGACAAGTCCAGGTGCCACACAATTGACCCTTATTCCAAATGATCCTAGTTCTACAGCTAGATTACGACTATAGCCCATCAATGCTGTTTTGGCCGTATTGTATTCATGATATGGAACGATCGGTCTTTGTACTAAGTTACTAATCACATTAATAATACTGCCATGACTTTGTTTTTTCATCACCGGAAGCACGGCTTGACACATATAATGTGTCGAGCGCACGGCACCATCGATTTGCTCTTGGTAATCTGCCCACTTTAGCTCCCATGCCAATTTGCGCTGTTCTGGATTAAATGTAAAAGGTTTAAATGCATTATTAACGACAATGTCTATTTTCCCTGTCTCTAATCCTATTTTTTCTACCAATTGATTTACGGAAGATTCTGAGGTAACATCTCCTTGGATTGCCCAACCATCGCCTCCTAGCTCTATACACTCTGATGCCACTTTTTCAGCCCTCACGTCATTTTGCAAATAATTGATAATGACAAAAGCACCTTCTTTGGCAAAAGCACGGGCAATCGCCGCCCCGATTCCACGGCTTGCGCCAGTAACGAGGACGACTTTCCCTTGAAATTTCTTCATTTCGCTTCCTCCATAAATTCCTTGGATATAACCTTTTCCATATCGAGTTTGTTCTTCACCAAACCTAATTGTTGATACACATCTGCACCCTTTTGTAAAACGACTGGATCAAGTGCCCCTAATCCCCGCTCATCTGTTTCAGGAGAAACACTGGAAGCATTACGTAGTTTGATAATCTCGAGATTTTGTTCCTCATCTTTCCCATCAATCGCATACTCTTTCGCAAGCATCGCCGCTTCCTCCGGGTTTTCGATCATCCACTCTGCACTATTTCGGTAAGCTTCTACAAATCTTTGAAGCTCGTCCTTTTTTTCTTCATATGTTTGTTCCGTGACAACAAATACATCACTCGGCACATTCAAATAATCTTTTACTTCCATGACGTTTACATCGCCTAACCCTTTTTGCGTACCAAGGAACAGCCCTGTATCAGTGGCAGCTGTTGCGTCCACTTGTTCTTGCATTAACGGTGCAAAATTTAATAAACCTGTTTCAACAATTTTTACATCACTTTCAGAAATCCCTGCCTGGTTTAAAAGGACTAATAAATTTTGCCGAGTTCCACTTGATAAGCTATAGACGCCAATTGTTTTCCCTTTTAAATCTTCTGGTTTCGTCATGTCTTTCTCTTTCAGCGACACAACGTTAAACACATTTTGCGGATAAATATTATAGATCACTTTTAACTTTTCCCCTTGATCTAATGCAAAATAAAGCGACCCTGGATCAGTAAAAGCAATATCCGCTTGTCCAGAAAGAATATTTTTGATCGCATCCCCTCCCCCGGCACCAGGGATAACCGTTAAATCTAACCCATTATCTTTAAAAAAACCTTTTTTCTCATCGACTAATAAATTAGTGGCCTCTGTAATGGGCTGACTCCAGTTGGCTACCGTTATTTTGTCCAATTCCTCTTTTTTAGGAGCAGGACTTGTCTCTTCTTTCACTCCACACCCTGTGACGATGAACAGTAAAACCGTGATTACGATCATTTTCAGCTTCATTTTTTAATCTCCTTTTTATATGGCTTAGACCATTTTTTCTCAAACAAAGTGATAAGCTGGTAGAGAATCATTCCCATAGCTGTTAACAAAATTAACGTAGCAAACATAAGTGGTGTATCCATCATTCCTTGGGAAGCGATGATAAGTGCTCCCAATCCCTCGCTACCCCCGATAAACTCGCCAACGACTGCACCCACAACCGCTAATACAACAGATACCCGTAGCCCGGCTAATATTCCTGGCATACCAGCAGGGATTTTTAAATGGATTAACGTTTGAAGACGTGTAGCCCCGAGCATTCGAAATAGTTCTTTCTTCTGTTTGTCACTAGACTGAATGGCGGTAACCGTACTCTCAAGTAATGGAAAAAAACAAACTAAAGCAGTAATCACCACTTTAGATGTCATTCCAAAACCAAACCAAAGAATGAATAAGGGAGCTAACGCGAGCTTTGGAACGGCTTGACTGGCAATAATATAAGGAAACAAAAGTTTCCGCAAAAACTCCGATTCCCCCATAAGAATACCGATGATAAATCCTGATAAACCACCTATAAACAGTCCGAGCAACACCTCTTGGGTTGTCCTAATAATATGTGGTGTAAAATAACCGCTCGTCATTCCCTCCACAAGAGTGAACCAAATCACAGAAGGGGCTGGTAGCACCAGCTCTGACATCGTCCCTGCCACAGTTTCCCAAATAGCAAGCAAGAGAACAAACAGTAGGATCGAAAAGAAGGACATCTTTTTCATGATCGTTCCCCGCCCATCACTTGACGTAGCCTTAAACAAAGCTCATTAAAATAGGAATCATATCTCATTTCCATTTTGCGTGGCCTTTCAAGCTCGACGGTTGATTGATACACAATCTCGCCCTGTTCCATCACGGCTACCACATCTGATAAATAAACAGCTTCCGAAATATCATGCGTAATAAAAAGAACCGTCGTATTGTGTATACTACATATTCGTAAAAGGTCATCTTGTAGCTCTTCTCTTGTGATCGCATCAAGAGCTGCAAATGGTTCATCCAAAAACAACAAGGTCGGTTTTTGCATAAGAGCCCTCGCAATCGCGACACGACTCTGTTGCCCGCCAGATAATTGGGAAGGAAATCTCTGATCATAAGACGCTAATCCAACAAGCTCCAATAGTTCCAATGCCATTTTCCGATCTTCCCCTGTTATTTTTCGTTTCAACTTAATTGGAAGTAAAACATTATCAAGGACTGTTTTCCATTCCAATAAGGTTGGAGATTGAAATACAAATCCACATTCGGGAGAAGGCTTCACTACTTCACTTCCTTGCAAACGAATACTTCCTTTATCAGAATGAAGCAAACCTGCCGCAAGCTTTAATAGCGTCGTTTTGCCACAGCCACTTCTTCCTAGTAAACAATGAAACTCCCCCTTGTTTATTTTCCAATTTACCCGATCGATTACATGTTTTTTCCCTTGATAACTATAAGTTACATCTTCAATTGTCAAAAAACTCATGACAACACCTCCTAATCGACATAAGGAGCAAATCTTTCACTATCCAATTCAGCCGAGGATTCTATGTCTACCATATTAATTAAATCCAATATATTAAAGCGCCCATCATGATGCCAACCAGCCTCTGGAGAGGTCATATTTCCCAATGCTGTCACACGCGTCACTCCAATACTCCCTAAAACTTCTGCCCATTGAAAAAGTTCTTTTGGGGTTGAGGCAATCCCGACCGTTTGCAAAAAAGAGCGATAAGGCTTAATAGAAGGAAGAATATCTTCAATTTTTTCAAAGGATATAACTCGAATCACCCGGTTCAACGGGCTTGGTATAAAGTTTGTGTCACCTTCCTCAAAAACAACAGACCAATCGTTTGTTACATTCCCTAGTACCTCTTTGTCACGATGCGAAAAGAGGCTCATTTCTTCTTTTTGCCGCCATGAAGCTAAAGACGTGGACTCTTCCATCGAGAGGGTTCGGCGCGGATACCTTTTTTTAAAATTGTCCAACTCAGTCGCTAAATACCGTGCAAACTCTCGTGGAGAAACACGTCCTCCATTTTGAACATAAAAGAGATGAGGAGAATAACAGCCTTGTTGGTCATAACGAATAACATCAAGAACAGCTTGATGGGCCGTTCTCCATGTTTTTTGCGGGTCAAGAGTCTTATTTGAAACAATCCCAAAGCTAACTTTATGACCGAATGATAGAAAACGAGTTGTCATCGGAATCCGACTTTGAAGCGACTGCAACGACTGATTCCCACCATATCCTACCACTAAGTCAGATTGTTCAAATAAAGATTTCTCTCGCTCTTCATCTCCACCTTTCCACCATACAACCGCGAAGCAATTCGCGAGTCTTGGCTCTACTTCCACTAAAAGATGTGCAAACCAACCTGCAAAAAGTGGCTCGGCACTCGATACTTTTCCAATATTACCTGCCTTTACTAACAAACCGGAAATGAAACTCCATAAAGGCAATGCCGGAACATTTCCTGCCCAAACATGAGTAATGAGCTCTGGTCCTACCGCTTTTGAGAATCCACCTTTTACACGTGGCTGGAAGTCATCAAGCAATAAAGGATTGCCTAAATCCTCAACGAGAAAGCGTTGCAGTTCATGCTTACGAAACGATTTTAAGTAAGAAGTAAGACCAAGTCGGATCATTTCTTCATCATAACCTGTCACAATAGGTAACAACTTTTCCGCTTTTTGGCGATACGTTGAACTTCGATCAAGTAATCGATCGATTGCTTGATCGATTATGTTGACAATCTCCGATACGGTGAGCGACTTTACGATTTCAGCACTTTCTCTTTTAACCGTTTCGATCACCTTATTCATCTGTTCCTTCGTAAGGAGAGGGATCTCCACTTCTAAGTCCTGAAATCGTAAAATCTTCCGTTCAAATTCCTCTTCGCCAATATGAGGAAGATAACCGGCCACTTCCCTCATTTCGCAGACCCCTTCGCTAAACCGATAAACTCCTCAACGGCCATTGAGCATCCTCTTGCTTCTGCTCCTTGAACTCTTCCCAATAAAAGGAAACCACGATCCATTTCAACTCCTAGATCTTCTGTAAGGATCGTCGTCACTGAATTAAAGTTCGCTAAATCACAATGCACAAGAATCCCGCGCTCACCCTTTGCCACCTCTTCACCTGTTAACGGATTGATGACTCTCGTCTTGATCCAGTTTGGTCCTGACTTAACAGATGGTACGACTTCATTTCCATCGTCATAAAATTGCGTGCTTAACTCCGTTACTCCATACATGTTAATACAATCACTTCTGTCCACACCTAAAAAAGTCGACAATAATTGATAGAAATCATTTAATTCTAATTCTTTTGATTGATTTTTATAGCCACCCGTATCTAGAATTCTACTTCCGTTCGGTAATGAGAAAGTCTTCCCTAATCTCTCTAATTCTTCGAAAAGATGCACAAAGCTATAGCTTGCTCCCACTAAAGCATAGGGTTCGCCTGTTTCTTCAGCACGCTTGAATTCACTAAGCAAGCGATCCATGTCCAAACCATTCTCATTTAACAAATAGCTACTCTCTTCTGTTCCAAATGTCCGCATCCCAAGAGCTAAATAATGGGCTAGTGATGAATTCGGCATTTCTTTTTCTGTCGGAAAAAGAACACCCATACGAATTTTTTCTGTTTCTTTTATAAATCTTTGTTTAAAGTTTACAATCATGGATTGGTCATAGATTTGGAGGGTTGGATGATAATGCTTCCCCCTAATCCCTTTTGTCGTACCACTGGTCATAAAAACAGCTTCTGCTACTTCTGGATCTGTACAGCTTAACGCCACCTCTTTAAAAGCATTAATCGGCACAAAAGGAATATCCCTCCATGTCTTCACAATCCTCGGAGTTTTTCCTTTTTGCCGGCAAAAGGCTTGATAAGGAAGGTTATTCTGATATTGATAAGAAAAGATCCGCAACGCCAGTTCATTATAATCGTCTTCGGAAGGAAGATTATTTTCAATAAAATAAGAAAGATCTTTTATGATGTCTTGTTGTTGATTCATTTGATTCAAATCCTTTCTGAATATAATAAAAAGCACTTTGCGTAAGCAAAGTGCTTGAATATCCTTTTGTCACCTTTCCTACGCTGGCATGATCCAACAGGTTCTAACGGTCTACGACAGTTTAGTCGTACTCTCAGCCTGATTCCTCAGACTCCCGATACATATTATATTATTATACCAAAGTCTACCCTTTCTTTTAAAAGAATGCAATCCTATTTTCCAAGTTCCTCTAAGGTTTAATGGTTCCATTTACTTTTTTATGATCATTTCCTCCGTTTGCATATCACATTCATTATTTGTTTAATTGTTTAAATTTTAATGTATAACCCTTCAATAACTGCTCATACTACAATCAGGGACTTGTAGCTCAATGCTTAGAGCAACCAACAGTTACAACGGAAACTGTTGCGTATCTTGTGGGTTGGACTCCCACCAAGTCCCATACATAATTAGGAACCAAATAGAACATTTTAATTAAAATCTTAGAATGAATCTTGCTATGTTTTAGATAAACACGAGTAAAATTAAGTATGTAAGTTCAATATATGGATCGAGATAATTATTTATTGTGTGTATTTAGCATATAATGTAATCTGTTTATGAGTAGTGAAATGCTATCACTTAAGCTCAATTACTTCATTAGTCGATTTTATTTTGTCCAGCATCTTCTTGTAATGCTTCTGGCTTATAAACAATCCTTTTTTAGATGCCCCTCCATGAAAGTCTGCTATCTTTCCTACATATCATTAGACTTTGCTACCATTTAATTTAACACATCTTACCAAGCGCCAGACACCTTCTAGTTTTTGTTATTTTATTAAAGGAACTTACAAAATTCCTTTTAAAAATAAAAAAATAAGGACTGCCTTAAAAGTCAATTTTTATCAACTTTTAGGGCAGTCCCTTGTAGATAAGTTATTAATAGTAAAATGGATAGTTTCTATCATTATACACAATGAGTGTTTCAGTTTAAAATAGAAAAAGTTGTTAATAGACTTTCTTTTATAGTAACATTTTCCTTACTAAAAGATTGTTACTTACGTTACAATCTTATGGGAGGGTAATTAAAATGGATAATTCAAAAATACTTCAATCTATGACCATTGTAAAAGGATCTAATCTGTATAGCGCGATTGAAAAAGTAGGGACGATACAATTTTATCGAAAAAATGAAATGATCTATTTTCAAGATGATCTTGCCAATCAATTTTATTTAATTAAATCAGGACGAGTACGGCTTTTTCTCACCTCACAAGAAGGGAATGAAATCACATTAAAACTATTGGGTCCCCATAATATCTTTGGAGATGCATCCCATTTCAGCCACACTCCTCGTTTAACATCAGCCTGCACGATCACTGATGTTGAACTGATTTCGGTTGATTTAGATCTCATGTTAACGTACTTAACTCAGAGTCCAAACTTGATGGTAGAGTTATTTACATTAATGGCACAGACCATTCGTCTTCTCTCTATTCAAGTATATAGTATGGCCTTTTTATCATCAGATAAAAAAGTAGCACATATATTAGTCCAGCTAGGAACCTATTTTAAAGAAAAGGAATCAGATACGTTTTATTCAATTGATTATACTCATCAAGCAATATCAGATTTAGTTGGGATTGCGAGAGTCACTACTACTAAAATATTAAAGTTATTTGAAAAGAAAGGATGGGTTTCCCTAGGCTATCAAAATGTAACTGTGCTTAATGAGACCGCTCTGAAACAACATTTGCTATCTTAACAAAGTACTATACTTCTGTTTGAGTGAGTTTATTTTGAGTAGAATGATTGTGATATAGAAAAAAGGTATAATCCCCCTCAAATGATAAGGGGGATTATACCTTTTTTGCCTTAAATGACTTTTTGTGCCTTCGTACAATACGACTTCTCTATTTATATTCATCCTACATCTATTCTTTTGTTTGCCCAATCAGTGAAATTACGGAACCTACAGCTTGTATCCAACTTCCATTCACTTCTAATGATAGACTATTTCTTTGTCCCTTAGGACTTTTAATATTCTGGGCACTTTTTTCTAATTCATATATACCGGCAATAGCTTGCAATGAATTTCCGATCGACTGCAATAAGTTTCCTATAATGTTATAAGATTGACTCGGTGAAGAAGGACCTTGTAATTCTTCGCCTAAAGCTGTAACTCCTCCTAAAGCCTGTAGCCAATTTCCTGTTATGATGAATTTCTGACCCGTTTCTTCATTAAATTCAATCATTATCCCTGCAACTACGCTACTATTTCCAATTGCTTGAATTTGATTTCCAACCTTTTCAAGCGATTCCCCTGCTTCTCCATCAGCTGAAAGAGCGTTTCCAGTTCCCTGTAAAACATTTCCCCACAAGTTTAGATCATTTTGTAATTCTTTTTTTATTCTATTTGATGGTGTACTTCCAATAGCAGAAATGATCGTTCCTACCGCCTGAATCCAAGCATCGTATGGTTTTTTCGTTTGATTATCCATTATTATCTGCCTATCACAAAGTGTATTTGTATAAAGTATATTCAAGTGGGTGTTTAGATGTTAGTGAAAATATTCATCTCTAACAGGCAAAGTTAGGTTGCTCTCTAATGAGTATGAGGTCTTAATGATAAACCTTGTTATCTTTTAAATAGATTCGAAAGAAATAAAGAGTAAAGAAGAACAATATATAGGTATAGCTCATTTATTTTTATATTGTGTATTTAGCATATAATGTAATTTGTATGAAAGTGATGAAATAACATTCACCCGGGTTTTAACACCACTTTAATACAATCATCTTCCTTATTATTAAAGATATCATAGCCATGGGCTGCATCTTCTAGCGCTAGCTTGTGCGTAATAATAGCAGTTGGATCTATTTCCCCTCTCACAATTTTTTCATAAATCGTTGGCATATAACTACGAGCATGTGCTTGACCCATCTTAAGTGTAATATTTCTTGAAAAAAAGGCGCCTAGTGGAAACATATTATAAAGACCACCATAGACACCTGTAATTTGAACCGTGCCGCACTTTCGGACTGCTTTGGTTGCGATTTGGATCGGACCTAATGTTCCTCCTTGTAATTTTAACTTTTGTTCCACATACTCAAGAGGTGACTTTTTTCCGTCCATCCCTACGCAATCAATCACAACGTCAGCCCCGCCTTTTGTTAATTCTTTCAATGTCTCTCCCATATCATCGTACTGTGTGAAATCAAAAATTTCTGTGCGATTCATTTTTTTTGCATGATTTAATCGGTAGTCAAAATAATCGACTGAAATGACGCGTTCCGCTCCTTTTTGCCAGGCGAACTGTTGGGCCATTAAACCAATCGGGCCACATCCCAATACTATGACAGTATCCCCTGCTTCCACACCTGCATTTTCAACACTCCAATAGGCAGTAGGCAATACATCAGATAGAAACAACAATTGCTCGTCCTCTAGTTCACAATCTTGAGGAATCAAGAATGGTGTGTAGTTGCCAAATGGTACGCGGAGGTATTCAGCTTGCCCACCAGGATAATTCCCGAACTTTTCAGAATATCCAAGATAACCTCCTGAATCATAATGGGGATTAGCGTTGTCACATTGACTTTCAAGATGATTTGAGCAATACGGACAGGTCCCACAAGCAACTGTAAAAGGAACAACCACACGATCACCTTTTTTCACCTTTGTTACTTCTGACCCTACTTCTTCAACAATCCCCATCGGTTCATGACCAATCACATAGCCAATAGGAAGAGGAAAGTTTCCTTGATAAAGATGCAAATCTGAACCACAGATTGCAGTAGAAGATATTTTCACAATCACATCTTGTGAATTTTGAATCCGTGGATCCTCTACCTCTTTTACACTTACCGAATGTTTCCCTTGATAGGTGACAGCTTTCATAATAACAGTTCCTCCTAGATGAACTTCCGTGATTTCCTTCTTTTACTTATAATGAGTCATTAAAACAGAAAGTATTCTAACCTCCTGCTTAACTTCCTACAATCCCAGAAATATTTAAAAGGATCAATACCTTGTCATCTTTACGGTAGAAAATTAATGGTTGGAGAAGTCGTCCTTAGAATGAATATTCCCCATCTTTGTCCAACATCAACAATAACAGTGGAAAACAAATGGTCAAATTAGTTATTTAATAGACTCCTAGAGAAATAAACGGGGAATTTATCTGTATATTATGGAGGGATTTTTATCATGTGTTTTTAGCACATAGTGTTATATTTTATTAATGTGATGCGCACAAAAAACGCTTGGTTTTATTG
>NZ_JAETXM010000100.1 GCF_024494465.1 Bacillus sp. V3B
CATGTTGTTTTAGGTCCAAACGGATACGACGATATCCATAGTTCCCATCATGTTCCTCAAACAGGGATTGAATACATTCTTCTAGTTCCTGATTCGGATTCTCTTTCTTCCTCATTTTCATATGATAATGGTAGGAGGATTCAGGAATTTCTACTATTTGTAGAACATCTTTTAGTTTGAACGTTTCTTTGAGTTCATACGATAATGCTGTTTGTGCTTTTCGAGATAACCTTCCGGATCCATCTGAAAAGCTCGTAACTTTTTTAAGTATTCTACCTCTAAACGAAGAAGCTCGTTTTCTCTCTCCAGTTTTTGTTCG
>NZ_JAETXM010000101.1 GCF_024494465.1 Bacillus sp. V3B
TACGTTGTTTTAGGTCCAAACGGATACGACGATATCCATAGTTCCCGTCATGTTCCTCAAACAGGGATTGAATACATTCTTCTAGTTCCTGATTCGGATTCTCTTTCTTCCTCATTTTCATATGATAATGGTAGGAGGATTCAGGAATTCCTACTATTTGTAGAACATCTTTTAGTTTGAACGTTTCTTTGAGTTCGTACGATAATGCTGTTTGTGCTTTTCGAGATAACCTTCCGGATCCATCTGAAAAGCTCGTAACTTTTTTAAGTATTCTACCTCTAAACGAAGAAGCTCGTTTTCTCTCTCCAGTTTTTGTTCA
>NZ_JAETXM010000102.1 GCF_024494465.1 Bacillus sp. V3B
CCACTTCACTCAACCACTTGATTTCTTTTTTTAGAAAAGTCATTTCTTTTTGCGCTTTGACCGCATTAAAATACTCGGATTTCCACTGATTTTCTGTCAATTGACCGTTTTGCACCATTTCTTGAGTGATAGACCAATAGATATTTTGATGGTTCTGTTGACGGAGTGCCTGATTAAACACATAACGGCAAGAACCGATTGTTTTATTCATCATCGTCGCTTGATCTTTGGTTGGGTATAAACGAAATTTATATCCTTTATAAACATAATCCACTTCGTTTCCTCCTTTCTTTTTATTCTTATACAAT
>NZ_JAETXM010000103.1 GCF_024494465.1 Bacillus sp. V3B
GGTATCTCTTTCTTCTTCTGCATTATCTAGTTTTGAGGGAACAAACGCTTAGAGAAGTTTGTTTCTACATAATATAAATAAGTCATGACATATTGAATGTTTGCTCCTGAGCTGTAGTATATTCAAAGGGATAATTTCTTAGCTCATCGCAAGTCAGCAAGGAAATTTATTCAATGTCGTAGGCTTGGTGACGATAGCGAGAAGGTCACACCCGTTCCCATACCGAACACGGAAGTTAAGCTTCTCAGCGCCGATGGTAGTTGGGGGTTCTCCCCCTGTGAGAGTAGGACGTCGCCAAGC
>NZ_JAETXM010000011.1 GCF_024494465.1 Bacillus sp. V3B
TTTTCGTTATACCCAAAAATACTTGAAACTTCTTTTGCTACGGCTAGTAACTGTTGACTCGCCTTATGATCTGTATCTTGAGGAAAGAACTGTAAAAATCCGACAAGGATTATAGTACCAAGTAAGGTCCATCCAACTTTAGCCTACAACGTTTTATCGCCGGCATTAGTTTAGGGGGAGTCATGCCGAATCTTATTGTATTAGTAACCTAATATGTATGCTCTAAAAGAAGCTTCGCAATACTCTTGTTGCTATCATGTTTAGTGGCCATGTAATGGGGGCAATTGTTGCATCACTGGGTACTTTAGCGTTATTACCGATCGCTGACTGGCGCGCAGTTGTTTGGCTTGCCGGTATTCCGTTATTAACATTACCAATCTTATATAAATCACTTCCAGAATCTTATAGTGACCATTTAAATCCTGCAATAATATGTCTCACTTAAAATTTTGGCATGGCATCCACAGCTTCTGCTAAATCACGGTATGAATCCTTTAAGTACCTGCTTGTAGTCGCAATATTGCTATGGCCAGCCAGTCTTCTTACCTTTTCAATATCATTATTTGTAGCTTTTAACATCCATTTGCAAAACGTATGGCGAAACATATGAGGCGTTAATTTCTTATTTTGTAAGCTGTAACCCTCAATCATAGTCTGGATCCCCCGAACAGTAAACTTGGGTGATCGCTGACTATAGAACACATATGGAGATTGGTCCACATGTGGTTTCTTTTTAGCCCTATCTGCTCGGAATGTCAACCAATCTTGGATTTCTACAAGTAGTGTATCAGAAATCGGAATCGTTCTAATTTTCTTGCCTTTCCCTACGATTCGAACGCGTTTCAAATCTAAATCGATATCCATTAATTTTAAATTGGATAGTTCATGTACACGTAGACCGGCATATGTAAATAAATAGATGATAGCCCGATCACGACGATACTTTTCTTCTGGATCTACTCCTCGACTCTTGACTGGTTTCTTTCTTAATTTATTAAGCAATTCCTCAAATTCATCTTCCGTTAGCCACATAATTTTTTCGGAATCCTCATCGGCAGATTTTAAATCCTGAATATCCTGCATTGGGTTATGCTGTAATCTTTTATTTTTTGTTGCCCAAGAGTAAAAACTCCGTAAAGAATTGAGGCGTCGATTAATACTTGAAGTCGCTAGTGGTTTTAGATCGGTTGGATTTAACATTTCATGAATCCATTTACGAATGTCTGCTGCAGTGACATAGTCATCGGCTTTGATATTTGTTTCATTAAAAAAAACATTCAAATCACCCTTATAAGAAATGATCGTATTTTGAGCCATTCCTTTTTCTTCTAGGTAGGAAATATAGTCGTAAAACATCTTTTCACTCCCTTCACTTATATGCTGAATATATCATATATAAAAGGATATATTCAGCATATAATGGGATATTATGTGATGAGTTATATTAGGCTGTTTGAACCTATAATGAAAAATGCAAAGACTAAACATAATTTATTAAATTGAAGTAGAAAAATTCATAGCCTATTTCGACCAATAAAGTTGTTTAATTTTTTGTTAAAAATGCAAAGAAGATATTACTTAAATTGTAATATCTTCTAATAAAGTAATTTAAGACTCTAGTTACCTTGATTTTATATAGAAATATATTTAATTATTTAAAGTGTCTATTAGCGCTTCAGCTCCAGCATCATACGGTTCCCAACAAACTGTACATAAACCTTTTTTTACGAATGCAGGATGAGTTGTATCAACAATCCCTTTACATACTGTACATTTAATTCCTTCACCAACTTCAAGACGATGCTTTAGAAAGAATTCCTCATCTAGAGCCACTCGCCGAACCGTTCGAAAATTATCTATAACTCCAATTTCCGCCAGATTAGTTATATCTAATTCATTAGCTGTAACATTTGAGCTTGTGTAACATCCATAATCAACTGAATATACATCATAAACTACATCCGGTATATCTTGATGCGAGTAGCCCCTCTTCCTCAAATGGATAACTCTTAAGTCTACTAATTTTTGAAGATGTTCATTGCTAAAACAAATTTGTGGAATCAAAAAATGTGTTATTTTCTTTTCTCGAATCACATAATCTACTATCTTATCAAGAAGATTCTTTGCATCAGGTGAACTATCTATTCTATTTTGCTTATCCATCCTATACCAAGATTGAGTGGCTCTTCTAATTTGATTAACTGTTATTCTTTGATCATTACTATTTAAGTATTCTTGATGTGCATTAATAAAGATGTTTAAAAAGTCTCGTGATACCCCTGCACTACCAATTAGTAATTCCTTTAAAGCTTGAGGTGTAAATATAATGTTTAAAAAGTCTTCAGACACACTTCGAGCTCCTTCATCCCAATAAACTTTTAAATGTTCATGATACCTATATAAATGTCTATATAAAAGCTCTGAGAAATAAGCTCTAGTGTTAACTTTATTAGTTTCGTAAACATATTTATTATCAAGGTCGAAACCAAATATATCTCCACCGTCTTCTAATCCGTACGTTAAGCTGTCAATTTCTTTGAGAAGCTTTGTTCTATACTTTATAGCTCCTATCTTTAATTTGACGTTACTCGCTACAAAAGCTAATTTTAGGAGATCCGCAAGATAAGGTTGAGTTTTAATATCAACTTCAGACCATTCATCTAAAAGAAGTACAACGTTTTGCTGATTCAATAATTCTATAATTTCATTCATTAATAATGAAATAGCACCAAAGTTGATGTAACTATAACCCTCTATTTTTTCTTGCTGCTTTTTCTGTTTATTCATATTTACAAAAACGTTTTTCCAACCTACTTGTGCATTCGCTCCACTAGTAGTTTCGGAATCTACTATAAAATCACCAGGTTTTTGTATTTGACTTCCTTGAAATATTGCAGTTAACTTTTTTAAAGCTGTATGCCAATTATTCTGGATTTCTTTTACATCATAAGGAGATAATTGCAATATAGGATTAACAATAAACTCTAAGTTATTATTAATATTTTCAACCATATTCTCAATTATGTTCTTAAAATAAATAAACGCTTGCAACTGGTTATCATATATTGTATCAGCCTTAATAGTAGCTATATTTCTTAAATCTATATAAATTGGATAAACTTTATTTTCATGTCTTGTTTCATTAAATAGCTCCTCTAATGCTTTTAATAAATGAGTTTTCCCAGTACCCCTCCTTCCATAGATTATTTGATTTCTTATACTATGTACTTGCCCTAGTATGTCACCGGCATATAATTCTAAGTATTTACCTCTTATATCTTCAGATCTTAAAGAATTAGATACCTTATTGATAGATTCTATCATTGACTCCGACTTCAAATTCATTATAATATTATCACCTTCCACATTAAGCTTTATATTTGACTACTTTATTTCATCCTATTCAAATATTAGAAGTTCAATATATTCATTCTTTATCTCTTATAATTATCTAATTTTATCATGTGTATTGTAAAAACACCCTTTATAAATTAATAATGATCCTAGCTTCGTCCTTATCTAAAATCTGCTCATTGGAATTTATCTTGATTCATTTCAAAAACCATGGTTTTTAAGGGAAATAAAACAGAGGTGAAAGTCACCCCTGTTTATGTTTATTTTTCCGTCAAAACTTATTCCAAAATCAAACTATCATAAACAGTTGTTTTTGAATGTTTATAAATAGTATTAAATTGAAGATAACAAAGAAATTTAACACACCCTATTACCAATTTAGATAAATTCCTCAATTCACGATATTATCCAGAACAAGGGTAAAATATGACGGGTATTGTGAAAGCTTTTCACGAATTTCTCTTTCTTTACTCTTAATCATCTTTTTTAGGATCCCCTTACTTTTTGGTACACCTGATTGTTTTAAAACTAAACATAAATCTAAAGAAATAATTCGATCAGCGAAACCTAATTCATAAGTCATTACACTTAATGAATCAGGCAAACCATACTTTAAGCGTTTTTGCAATATCTTAAGGTTATCAACAATATTTTCATTTTGAATACCTATTAGAGATCCAGTTAGTTCTGCTACTGCACCAATAAGCAACATACCTTCATATGAAAATGCACTTTCGCAAATTTCTACAACATGATCTATTTTAAACACTCTTCTCTGCTTTTTAGTGCTGATTCTAATATCCTTTTCTTTAAGGATATTAAGTAACTCAAAGTATGATTTTCCATTAATCCACCCTAAAGCTATATCCCTTAAGACTTCTGGTTTTTCACATTTATTAAAAATACTGTTATTAATATTCGCTGATAAAAGTGGCCACAGAACATCTAATAGTTCCTCAATAGTGTTACAATCCTTTAGCTCTTCTAAATGCGTTGTGGTCCATTCTTCAATTATCATAGCGACTTTTACACCATACAGCATCTTTCCAAACAGTTTCCTTTTTGAGTTTTCGGGAATCTTTGTAGTAATATTCTGAGCAAGTAATTCAAAAAGGGAGATAATTTGTTCTTTTAACTCTTCACTGGCTAAGGTATACGCTAGTGTTTCTTTAGCAAGAGTGCTTATTTTAACTTCATCTATTTCTGGAGTAATATCTTCCCAATTAGCCATCAAATAACTCTCAATAGATGAGATAGCATCTATCTTAGATATAACTTGTCGCCTTAATCCATCCGATGTAAATCCTTCTTTAGCATATAATGTTGCGATTTTTTCTAAACCTATGAAAATTTTATCTGGATCCTCTATGTAGGCTTTAAAGAACTTCAGATAATCAATTTCATATTCATATTTTTTATCAGCACTATATAAGGGGTTAAATATTTTTAATAGTGAGCTTCCAACAGGTTCCGAGTTATCTGGATCTAATAATTCCTTTACTTGCTTCCAACGCCACTTTTCTCTTCTATTGTTTCGTTTATCATAAGCACTTGGGTCTGCAAAAATTATACTACCCTCTGTGTGCATACCAGACCGACCGACACGGCCAATTAAATTATGAAAATCGCGAACTTTTATCTTTTCAGATCCTTGATAAACACTTGTTACAATAAGATACCTAATTGGAAGGTTAACACCTTGTGCTAAGGTTGACGTACATATTACAAACTTTGCTAAACCTTCTTTCATAGAATGTTCAACAGCAAGACGAATACCAGAAGGAATATTTCCATGATGTGTTAAAATTCCTAGTTCTGCACTTTTAGTAACTGGCTCCCTTGAACCGAGATGACATTTATATAGAAAATGCAGTTTTTTTATTTCACTTTTTTCTGAAAAATCATAGGGTCTTTTTAGAGATAATCCACGATCATAAGCATCAACAATTTTTTCACAAAGACTTGATACACTGTTTTTCTTCCCACAAAATATGGCTACACTTCCATTTGAAATAAGCTTTAATCCTAAAAATAACGAAATAGTATTCCCATCGTTTTTTTTAGGAAATAATCGTTCGTTTTTTTCCCGTCCTTTTAGCTGCAGTTGTTGTTGTTCAATTATCCTTGGTACATAAAACTCGCCTTCATCCGGATTTTCTATATTTACAAATTCAAGCCTTCCAAGACGATCAAGCCAACTTGCTAATGCTACAGTACGATAAGTAGGAGAAAGATTGATTCCTGAAACTACTTTACTTTCTTCTCCATTAAGCCAGGAGCTGACGATTTCAGCATTGCTTATTACAGCTGATATTAATACTTTTTGTACATTTTCTGGGACCATCCCTTTTAATGATGTTAGTAGTAATTCATAATTAATTCCACGTGTTCCACTATCAAACTGATGACCCTCATCATAAATCAATAGCCCTATTCTTTCAGCTAACTCTGGAAAATGACGTAACATGTAAATCAGCTTTTCTGGAGTGACCACCAGGATTAGTTCATCCCTAAGTATTGACGCAAGTTTGAAATCAATTTGAGGTATATCAGACAATTCATCTATATTAATAGATTCATTTTGAAAAGACTTATTAAGACTGTCACTGATTTCATGACATAAAGCTTTAAAAGGAGCTACAATTACAGCTAAAGAGGTCCTATTTGATAGAAAAGCACTACGTATTATTACTTCTGTTGCTTTAGTCTTTCCTGCACTGGTCGGCAATTGGACTACAGCCGATTCCCCTCTGAAAATCCCATTTCTCCCAAGGAGATGCTGAGCAGGCCAGAACTCTTGTATAAAATTTTTATTCCTTAAAGTAACTCCCCAATCTTCAACGTTTAAACCAGAATATCTAGGTAAACATTTCCGGCTAGAATTTTCAATTCTTTTTTTTACTACTGCGCTTATTACATCAGCAAAAAGTAATTCTCTTGGTGTACCATACTGATATGCTTTATTCCTAAGAAAGTAAATAGCTTTATAAATTTCTGGCTCAGCATAACCTGAATCATAAAAATTACTCAGCAACTTTGAAGTTTCCTGAATTTCAATTTTATAGGTTCCTTCTATTACCTTTAAGTAGGTTGAGAAATCCCCAATAAGAAGCCAAACTAATAATGTATCTAAATTAGAACATTCTAAGTTAAGATTATCTTTATTAACACGATTCACTAGAACTAAGGAGCTTCCTGGTAAGTCACATAAATAATAAGAAGCCGAACCTAACAATAAAACGTAATTATCTAAATCAGCTCTAAGATTAGTTTGTAAATATGCATCAAAAAAGTGTGCGGAAAATTGGAGATTATCACGTAATTCCTTCACGTATTCCTCATTTGTATTCTCGGAATTCAAATGGGCAGATAAATCACCCAGTAAACCTATTGCTAATGTAAAAAGAGTTGATGGATCTTTGCTAAGGTTTATATGATATTCCTCTTCAACGCCGTATTCATTCATCTTTGCTTTTGATCGAGTAGCACCTAATAGTTGTCTTGATTGTCTCTCAGGCTTCATCTGCTGCCCTCCTATACAACTCATGAACAAGATCCATCATATCTTTACCATGAATTACTACTAACTTCAGATTATTTTGATTTGGATGATCATTAGCAGATGTATTAGAAATTATCGTAGGATCAAATAAGTTTGAAGAAAATAAAGCAACAGCTCCAGAAACTTCATTATACGGACGATCAATAGGATTTTGAAACCTGTCTATCCTAGTAGCTTCTTGCATCTTGTTCTTAAAAAATAGTTGTTGCTTAATTGCATTGAGAGATTCAGCTTTTCTAGCTTGGTCCTTAACTGAATCATTAATTGCATCTTGAAGCCTCGCCTTAGGTTTTTTTCCAGAGAATTGCGCTTTAGCTTCAAAGATTGCTAGTGTATCCTCTAGTTTATCTTCTCCATCTTTAATAATTTTAAAAGCTAGGGTGTCGCAACCTTTAGTTGATTCATTACTAACTGTTTTTGCACCATAACGAGTACGAGGTACCCAGTAATCTAGTATAAACTCAAGATAATCAGCAACTAATATCTCACTAAAATCCCCTGCTCGTGTACTAGGACCTGGAGCACGAGATGGATCAGGGAATTTAATTTTATTTAGGAATTCAGTTTTTGTGTAACCATAACCTTTTCTAAAGTAATCAATTTCATCATCCAAACAATAGTGCTGTCGAAAGTGCTCGGCCCAAAAAGATAAGACTTCTTCATCAGATTCATGTTTAAATTCCAAAACTTCAATATTTTCACCTTCAGGGGTTGTAATACTTTTACCTGTATTTGCAAACCATCTAATGTGTTCTGGTATAGTTGTTGTCATATAGCACATTCCTTACTAAATATATTTCTGTAGGAGCATTGTTTAATTAATATTTTAACAAACACCAAAGATTATTAGTTTAATGATAGACCAATACGTATCCCTTTTGTTAAAAAAACACATGCCTTTTTAAACAGAAGTTCTATTATATATATTTCTTCTATAATATATGTCTATTAAGACAGCTCTTCTTTATACAAAAAGGAACCAAGATCATTCAGAGGAATGAGGGGCCACATATGAAAAAATCATCAGTTTTTTATAACATATCTTTTTCCATTTCCTTGTCAAGAATCCAGTATTGTACCGTTTTTTTTATAACTCCAGTTTCTTTTGTAATGACAGTCACTATTTTCTCTGTGACTTTAAGAGATAAATTACACACTTTTTAAACGCTAAATTGCATTCAAAATGGATAGTCAGATTTTGTACTGACTACCCATTTTGTTTAGTCGTTAGATCCAATAACTTAAATGTCCCCTGCTGTTTCGATCGCTTCTATTGTTATCCTTTTAGTCTATTTATTCCCTTAATTCATTCAATTTCTAAAAACGAACGTTGAACTAGCTCCACCAGTAATTTTGATGATGTGACTGTGAACATTGCTCAAGTTCCCTTGCCCCCATGATTACTGAGAGGATTCATTTTCTTTTAGTTTTCGGTACAATGTCATTCTCGAGATCCCGGCCTTCACTGCAGCATCCGTACGACTCAGCCCTTGGTCTATAAGGTATAAAGCATAATTAACTTTTTCTTCATCGGTTTTCGGTCTTCCCGGATATTTTCCTCTTTTCCTTGCAGCCTGAATCCCTTCCTTTGTCCGTTCTGAAGTTAAGTCTCTTTCAAACTGAGCAATTCCGGCAAAAATGGTAAAAAGCATTTTACCGTGTGCCGTTGTTGTATCCAACCAGGATTCCTTTAAACTTTTTAGATGAGCTCCTTTTTGGGAAATCAGTTCTGTAATTTCAATAAGATCTTTCGTGGAACGTGATAGACGAGTCAGGTCGGTGACAACAACCGTATCTTCTGATCGAAGAAACTCCAGCATACGATTTAATTCTGGCCGATCTCGTTTGGTTCCTGTTACCTTCTCGAAAAAGATACGCTCGCATCCAAATTCTTCAAGTTGTCTTTTCTGGCGGTCCAGATTTTGGTCAATGGTAGAAACGCGCATGTAACCAAACTTCATTGTCATCCTCTCCTTTTATGATATTGTATCAAAAATCATAAAAAGTTAGTATTGTTACAAATAATAATGTTACATATTTTTGTTACACCTATTTTGCTAGTTTGCTAAACTGGTGTCACTTTACATTTTATTTTGCATGTTTTTGACAAGGTATTTTGCGCATTTGGTGTAAAAGAAATAGCAGAAAGTGGGTTCTTTCTGTGGCTTTGAAAGAAAGTCGTACTGTTTATAAAAAAGTTGTACCGGTTTTACCCCTTTGGATATGGTTATCTAAAGGGGGGGGTTTTATAGTGAAAAAGGAAAGAATACCTGAGTTGAAAGGTGGTTTATGGAACTGTTGAGTGACAATAGAGTTGTTCTGTTAAATGGCCCTTATCTACAGTATCAGTGAAAAAGGGTTGATAGAATGCAGCTTTTATCATTGTGTACATGTAGTCATAGATAAGCGTTTAAGGACTTGACTTGGAGCCTCTATGGGTACGATTTGTCTTGAAAGTCTGAAGCGGTTGTTTCATCAGGCAACGAGCCTATCATACCCATCTCTCCAAATAAAGTCCTATCTTTGTGTACGTTGAATACTATAAATAATTACTGTAGATAATGCTTCCACAAAGATAGAAAACTACCATTTTTGATATCATAAGATACGTTGAATACGATAGGAAAACATACTGTAGATAAGGGCCATATTATTGAACAACTACCATCATAAATTGAGGTTTAAAACAATTAAAGGGATAACCATAAATTAAGAACACTTACCATTTCTACCACCATACATAGTATCCTTTTATATACTATATCACTTAAAAGTGCGTACTTTTTAAAATGATATATGTGAGTAATAATAATATTGTAAGTTAAAAATAAAAAGATAGTATTAACAGAACGTATATGAGTTTTCGTAAGGTAAAAGAAGAATACGTTTTGAAGAGAAAGGCTGATATAAAGTGACAAAAATCGGTATTTTAGTTGGTAGTCTGCGGAAAGAATCTTTTTCTAAAAAAATTGCAGCCAATGTTGCGGCTTTATTCCCTGAAGGATATGAAAGTGAATTTATCGAAATCGAAAATTTACCTTTCTATAATCAAGATTATGATAATGAAAACAATGTTCGGGCAGAATATACTACTTTCCGTAATAGAATAAAGGAAATTGACGCTGTTTTATTTGTAACGCCTGAATATAACCGTTCTGTACCTGCTGTATTAAGTAACGCACTGGATGTAGGTTCCCGTCCTTATGGAGCAAGTGTATGGAATGGCAAACCGGCGGCTATTATCAGTCAATCTCCCGGTAATTTGGGTGGATTTGGCGCAAACCACCATTTGCGTCAGATTATTACATGCTTAAATATGCCAGTGGTTCAACAACCAGAAGCTTATATTGGTAATACCACAGATTTATTGGATGAAAGTGGCAAAGTTAAGAATGAAGGAACTGTTCAATTCTTACAATCATTCGTCGACACGTTTGTTAATTTGATTAAGAAATATCAAGCGTGAGATCATTTCGGTTCTTCTGCAAAGAAGATTAAATGTTCTCTGGCTGAAGGTAAAGAAAGAGGTTGGAGCATATAGCAGAAGAAATTCTGTTTTATGCTCCAACCTTTTTGTTTTAGAAAATAGAATAAAAAAAGACAAACTCCTGACTTTAAGGATAATGACACGAGCAAATTACAACAATCTCAATGAGTTAATCAAATTCAGAATAACTATTTCCGTAAACTCCTTAATCTTCTAAAGTTTCGAATTTACCCTCACGATAATCCTGATAAGCCTGTCGTATTTCTTCTTCTGTATTCATTACGAAAGGTCCATATGCTACTACAGGTTCTTTGATAGGCTCACCTGCAAACAGAACAAGTCGTAAGTTTTCGTTTGCAGAAACATGGATACCACTTCTAATCTCTTCATCTGTGGAACCTAGCCACATCGCTTGCCCTTTTTTCGCTTCGACTTTATTTTCTCCGAATGTGCCACTTCCTTCTAATACATAAATATAGCCATTATAAGTACCAGGAAGATCTTGAATAGCGTATGATCCTTTTTCTAAAACTATTTCTACAAATGTAACAGGTGCGTAATTCAGTGTATTCGATACAATATCTCCTGACGAACCTGAAAATACCCTAATTAAAGCACCATTCTCCTCACGAACAGGCATGTCTTTTGAATGCATATTTTGATAACGGGGTTTTACCATTTTATATTTACGAGGTAAGTTAACCCAAAGTTGAAGGAGATGAACTTTTTCACCATCAAGTGGTGATTCGTTATGAAGAACCCCTCTACCAGCAGTCATAAATTGCAAGTCTCCCTTTTCTAGAATTCCCCCCGCACCAGTAGCATTGTCATAATGTTGAAGTCTTCCATCGATGATATATGTTAGGGTCTCTATACCACGATGAGGATGCACATCAAATGTTCCTTTTTCAAATTTATCTTCCATTAATAATAAAAACGGGTCATAATCCACCCAATTTCCAGGTGCAAGAACGGGTCCAGCGGTATGAATAGGACTGATTTTTTGTTCGTTTACCGTCCATATTTTTTTTATTTCACGAAGTTTCATATTTCCATCTCCTTTTTTAGCTATTAGAATCATAATAAATCATTGAAATTAATTATGTAAGTATGCACTTTATAGTGGTATAGTATACAAAAGGATACTAAAGGAGGTTAACATGAAAATACAACCTAAATACTGTAAAGTACAAGGTCCTCTTTCAATTCTAGTTGGAAAATGGAAGCCAATTATCTTATTGTATCTAATGTCGGAGGGTACAATGCGATACGGGGAATTAAAAAAAGCACTAGTAGGTATTACACCTAAAATGCTAACAAGTCAATTACGAGAATTAGAAGAAGAAGGGCTCATAAGTCGGGAAGTATATCCTCAAGTCCCACCAAAAGTTGAGTATTCAATAACTGAGTATGGAATAACATTGAAGCCTATTTTGGAAGCAATGCATGAGTGGGGGACGAAGCATATCACAATAAAAATGGAGAATGTAAAGCATTAATGTTACACATACGGTCGAAGTTGTTTTTTATTCAGAAGGGTACGAAATAACTGAGTAGCTGTTTATTCAGATGTGCTTTTTAAGCAGGGAATAATCTCCTTTTATCGAATTATAAATGGTAAAAAGGAGATGAAACTATGGATCGCATTGAAGTATCAATAGCGAATCAGTCATTGAAATGTTCTAAATGTAATAAAGAAATAATGGATGAATAGGAATACCATGATAATAATGGAGTTTGCGATGATTGTTACAGTGTTCCTTTAAAAAAAAGCAGAGGTTTAATTATTAATTGATTATAGTATTCCTTTTGATAAATGGTCAAAGAAACGTAAATTAAGTTCCTTAGCGTATGAAGAAACTGAATAACCCGTTCGAAAAATGAACTTTTTCGAACGGGTTATTTTTGTATAGTTATTCCAGAAAGGGTCATTTAATTGAGCAATACCTTTAAAGAAAACTGGATATTTAATTAAAACAAGCTGCCTTAATTGGCAGCTTTTTATTTACTCACTCTTTCGTTCATTTTTTTGTCTTTTATGCAATGTATGCTTTGTTTCCCATTCATGCATTGCGTGTAAGATTGGTTCCAAGCTCCTGCCATATTCAGTAATCGAATATTCCACTTTAGGAGGAACCTGTGGGTAGACAACACGCTGAATAATATCCTCGTTTTCCAACTCGCGTAATTGATTAGTCAGCATTTTTTGCGTGATTCCAGGCATTCTTCGTTTTAATTCACTGAATCTTTGAGTACCGTTCTTCAATAAATGCAATAAGATAATTGGTTTCCATTTCCCGACTAATATGCTTAAAGAATCTGCTACACCACAGAATTCTGGTTCTATATTCATCCTAATTACCCCCTTAGTATCTTTTTATATACTATACCACTTTTAAGTGCGTACTTTTTAAAATGATTATTATGAGCAATAATAACATTATTCAAAGGAAATTTAAAAACATTTTAGATAAAGAGAATGAAAGGGGAGGACAAAAAGGTGGATATGAATACTGTCTTGCTACATTAGTTGTAGCAATTGCTATAGCTCTTACGGGTGCAGGGCAATATTCACTGGATGCTACTTTATTTTAAGGGAAGATCATTATATGAATGAAAGAGGGTTGCCTTATGAGCATTGCAAATCAAGAGAAGTTTGAATTTGGTATCTATACTTTTGGAGAAATAATTCCAGATCCCATTACTGGAAAAATGATTTCTGCAGAAGAGCGTATTCAAAATATCATCGAGACAGCGAAGCTGGCTGATGAAGTAGGATTGGATATTTTTGGTTTAGGGGAACATCATCGTTTGGATTTTGCGGTTTCATCTACACCTGTTGTATTAGCAGCGATTGCACAAGCAACGAAAAATATTCGACTAGCCAGCGCTACAACCGTATTAGGTACAGCAGATCCTGTAAGAGTATTTGAAGACTTTTCGACAGTAGATTTAATTTCAGGCGGGCGTGCTGAAATCATGGCAGGTAGAGGAGCATTTATCGAATCTTTCCCTCTTTTTGGCTATGACTTGCATGATTATCACGAGCTTTTTGAAGAGAAATTACAACTGTTACAAGAATTAAATAACAATGAACGGGTTACATGGAAAGGGAAATTTCGTTCGCCATTAAATAATAGCGAAATTGCACCTAGACCGAAACAAAATAAGATTCCTATTTGGAGAGGAGTAGGAGGAACCGATGCAAGTGCAGTGCGGGCTGGACAGGCTGGGTTTGGAATGGCACTTGCTATTTTAGGAGGTAATCCTCTTTATGTAAAACCTTTAGTAGAAGCCTATCGTCAAGCTGGGATTTCGGCAGGTCACGCAGAAGAGGATCTAAAAATTGCGATCACAAGCCATGGCTATATTGGCAAGACTGCAGAACAAGCTGTTAATGAATTTCATCCATATTATTCAAATTATATTAGAACGATGATGAGAAGAAATATTCCTAAAGAGCAAGTGGCAGCAGCTGTTTCTAAAAACGATGCACTTGCTGTTGGAGGTCCTGAAGAAATCGTTGAAAAAATTCTCTATCAGCACGAATTATTTGGTCATGATCGCTTTATTATGCAGCTTGATATTTGTCAGCCGTTCTCCCAAGTTGCAAGTGCGATTGAATTATTAGCTACTAAAGTAATGCCACTAGTAAGACGAGAAATAAAAAACAAATAAATTAAAAAGTTAAGATTCCAGAATAGGGCGCTTTAATGAAGTAATGAAAAAGCCCAATTTCTTATTAATTTACGGTCAATATAGAGATAGTAAATTTTAAATTGAAATTTATAATAACATCCTAAAGGAGAGTATGAAATTTTTATGAAAAAAAAATATATTCTAATGATAATAGCTTTATTTATTGCATCATTGAACTTGCGTCCGTCAATCAACTCGATTGCACCATTGCTCGAAACGATTAGAACCAGCTTAGGAATGAACGCCTCCGTAGCGAGTTTGCTGACCTCGATTCCGGTTCTTTGCATGGGACTCTTCGCTCCTGTAGCCGTAAAGTTCAGCGGAAAATGGGGTATTGAGCGGGTATTGGGATGGTCGCTGCTTGTCATCGGAGTCGGTACGATTCTTAGGTTCTTCACGAATTCGGTCTCACTTTTGCTTATTACCGCTTTTATCGCGGGTATAGGGATTGCATTTGCAGGACCGCTTCTTCCCGGATTTATTAAGCGCCACTTTCCTAAGCATGTGCCCTCGATGATTGCGATATACACAGTTGCGCTTACTTTGGGAGCAGCACTAAGCTCGAGCTTGACCGTGTCGATGCAGAATAGTATGAACTCTTGGCAGAGCGCGCTCGGGATATGGGCGGTAATCGCATTCGTCGCCGTGCTGTTTTGGTGGTTGTTCGTTATACGGCATATTAGACCGCAAGATCATCCCACTTCAACCGGCACGAAGACGAGAATGCCATGGACAGATAAGAAAGCGTGGCTACTTACACTGACGTTCGGCTTGATGGCCATGCTATTCTATTCATTCACAGCTTGGTTGCCACAGATTATTCAAGGGATGGGCTATAGTAAGTCCTACGCTGCAAGCGCGCTTACGATTTTCGTCGCTGTTCAGATTCCGGTAAGCCTTGTTCTGCCGATCTTGCTTCGCAAATTCCCTTCCCGTCGCCTTTGGCTAACGGTTGCAGCGCTGTTGGAACTTGTCGGGCTTGTGATGCTTGCGTCCTCCATTGAACCGTGGGTTGCCACGATCTTTATTGGTGTAGGCGCTGGTGCATTGTTTTCTCTCAATCTACTACTGCCTTTGGACGCTACCGACAATCCGCAAGAGGCGGCTGCTTGGTCGGCCATGACTCAATCAGCCGGCTATGTGATCGGGGCAACCGGCCCCCTTATTCTTGGCTGGATTTACGATGCGACGGATAGCTTCTCAACAGCAATAGTGGGGCTGATTGTAATTGTCTTAGCGATGATGGTCGTGCAGACTGTCGCCACTACCATAAAAAGAAAACAACAATCGGAAGAAATTAATCGCAATAATAAAATATCATAAGCCAACCTTATTGAAAATAATGTTTTAGATTGGGGTTGCTGATCTCACGCGGTTTTTAGAATTACAAAATCGGCAGCCTAGGGAAGATAAAGTCCTAGACTGCCGCTGTTTTATTGAACTATTGTTTCCCGTTTAACAATACGACCTAATTAAAGGTAAGTTGTTATTCCACAATCAGAGCGCGATTGTGGAGCAACATAGATAGAAAATGACCAATCCTTTTTTATAAAAGCCAAACCTAAACCTGCTGGAGAAGAATCCATTTTGATCAACCTTTTTTCAAAATGGATTCTTTTTATTTATCTTAAAATATGGGCTTCTGAGTTATTTTTGATCAGACTTTATTTCAAAGCGACACTCTTTGCTATTCGATTCCAATCACTAAATGATCACGGGCTGCTTCGACTACTTCTGTGGTAATTGTTCTTAATTGATTAATTTCCATAATTCGCTCAATTTGACTGAATAAACGTTGGATTAATCGAAAATTTCCTCCTGTAATCTTGATTATCGTTGTGATAGCTTCGTAATCAGAAAAATCTTCTAGTTTAATAGACAGTCCAAGTTCTTTCCACTTATATTCTAGTATATGATGTATTTCTTCCCTGCTCAGCTTAGCAAATTCATGAGCAAATCCAATCCTGGAATAAAGTTGAGGATATCTAGATAGTCTTTTTTCAATACCAGGCATACCTACAAGAATCATACCGAAATTATTTTGATCATAGATATCTCTTAATTGTTCAAGTGATTGTAACTTCAACCGATCTATCTCGTCAATAATAAGAAGTTCTACTCCATGAAAGCTTGGCACATAGAAATTTCCCTTTCCCGTTTGTTGAAACTCATAAGTGGATTTTGCTAGATTTAAACTTATGTCTAACGATTGCAAATCACTTGTCATTTTAGAAGCTTTAATTGCTGGGGCAGTATAAAAAAGTGTTTTACACTGTAAAATTTTCTTTTCTATCGGTTTATTTTGTATTTCTTTAAAATTATATTGGGTGAACTGTTCAACATAATCCCATTTAGAAAAATATCTAGACGATAGTGTTTTACCAACTCCAGGAAGTCCATAACAAATACCAATATATTTATATTTAATACAGGCTTCACAAAATTCCATAAAACGTTTATATTCTTTCGTTTCTATAAAACTCAAATGACTATTCATTGAAATACCTTTTTAATTTCGTCTTCTTATGGTCTGTTACAGTTTCTTTGTCAGCTAAATCTGCTTGCTTACTTATCTTGATTTCTTCTGATATAGTTCTTGTGGGGGCTATCTGTTTCTGTAATTCCCTGCGTCGCTTATTACGAGCAGCAACAATTTCTTTAACGTCCACAGTGAACTCAGAAAGCTCCGCACAAATCGCTGTACAAAGATACTTTTCTTGATAAAACACTCGTATTTCAGCCATATCTCTTGGATCATAGCGAATGATGACAAGTTCTCCTACATAGGCTGCCAAATTAACGTTCATATAACGAAATCCTTGAAAGTGAATGCCATCAGAGCGAACTTTTCTTGGTTTTGCTACATTCAATAGTAATAAATCTAGTGTTTCCAAACTTTCCGGTAGATTAGGTAAAAATCCAGATTCATTCCACATAAATGAAGGAGTCATTTTTGTCGTCCCATGTATTCGATTGTGATAATCTTCCAAGATGAAATGAGTCAGTTGGTTTTCCAATTCTTTAAAAGTGATAAGTCTATCTGTTGATTTTTCTTTTGTATATCCAGGTAAATCTTGTAAGAATAATTGGTTAATACTAAGAAAAAAGCGTTCTATTTTTCCTCGTCCCCTAGGGACTCCTATCGTAGAAAACAACAAAATCATTTTAAGATCAACAGCTACTTGTTCAAGATGTGTAGAAGTAAAATCACTCCCGTGATCCGTATAAAAGTTTTCTGGAATGCCACACATAGGCCAATTCTTATTCCCTTTTTTCCATATTGCACGATGTAAGGTAAGTGCAGTTTGAATCGCTGAAGGATCTTGGAAACTCAAAGAAAAACCAGTAATGGCTCTACTGTAGTCGTCCATAATAATGGTTAGCCAAGGTCTTTCTGGTTTTTCTTTTTCATTTAATACAATAATATCCAAGAGTGTATGATCTGCTTGCCATATTTGATTCGGATAGTTCGCTTCTCTTGAATAAATAAGGTCAAACTGATTCTGGTATTCTTTTTTTCCTTCAAAAGCGAGCGTCTTTAGAGAAGTGGGCATATTTTTGACTACAGAATAAACTTGCTTATAGGAAGGAGAGGTTAAATTTAAAGAATGGCAGTATTTACAAACTTTTCTATGAATAGAAGTAATAGAAGCCGAACGAAAAGAGAGGGCTAGCCGTTCTATTTCTTCTAATACACTCTGATTTATCCGATACGAATTTATGTCAGAACGTTTTTTTCTTATTAGTCCTTTTAAACCGAATTTAGAATACTTTTGAATCCACGATTGCAATGTTCGAATAGGAACACCTGTCTCTTTCGCAGTTTCACTCAACCTTGCCTGTTCCATTAAAATCGGCCTTATCATTTCGAACTTTTTCATAGCTTGCTTTCGCGATTCTTCAGAATGAAAAGCAAGCTCGTTATTATTATTGGTACTCACTATATCACCTCAGAGGGACACATTTTTTCTAAATACAGTTAACTCCCCACATTATTTTTATACTCTCTCCATCTGCGATAAAATGTTGCTTCACTTATATTCGTAATTTTACATATTTCTTTCACTGTCTTATTTGTAGTTTCATGTAATTCCATTGCATGACTAACTCCATCATGCTTTAGATTGAATTTTTGCTTTCTTCCTTTATATATACCTTTTCTTTTAGCAATTGAAATTCCTGCTTGTTGCTTTTCTTTGATCATCGTCCGATCTAACTCACTAAAAGCTGACATGACTGTCAAAATAAACTTTCCTGAAGGCGTTCTCGTATCAATCCCTAAATTCAATATCACTAAATGAATGCCACGTTTTTCTAATTCTTCTGTTAGTTCCAGTAATTGTTTTGTATTCCTCCCTAGTCGGTCCATTCTAGTTACAACCAACGTATCTCCTTTAACGAGTTGATTCAGTAAATGGTCTAATTTTTCTTTTTGTTCTAGTACTCCAGATATTTTTTCATGAACAATTTGATCTACTTTTGCATTCCTCAATTGTTCGATTTGAGAATCTAAGTTTTGATCAAAAGAAGAAACACGTGCATATCCAAAAATCATTAAAATCCCCTCCAACATCTCCATTCAAAAGACAAGTGTATATGATAGTTTGATTGTACAGTAAAATCAATACTCACTCAATCTATCAATTAAGTATACCCTATTGATAGTAATCGAAAAAGCATTTGGACCGTTCTAAAATCTAGTTTGAAAATTATGTGCAAATTATCTTGTTAAAAACACGCAAAATAAAATGTAAAGTGACAAAACTGGTCATCAGCCCTTGGATTGTTGTAACAAAAACGGTCATTTTTGTTGCGGTGATAGCATTAAAAATTCTACTTTATAAAAAGTAATAAAATTAAAAGCTACAGTTATTCTATTCGACAATCGGGCGATATTCTTGAAGATCAATCTCAAAGAAAAATTGGTTAATTATGTTAAGGTATAGATGAGATTGTGGAGGATTGTACTTTAAATGATGGGGCAGTAATGTTGAAGAAGGAAAAGATATGATTCTTGTAAAAATAATAATGAAATTTCTCATACCTATAAGCTTTACTCCAAGTAGGAAGTAAAGCTTATTTATATTCAAGATGCCTGCTAAAAAAACTTAAATTTTTTTGTATACATAATTACCTTTAATTCGTTTTAGTAGTTGTGAAAGGAGATGAAGAAGTGAGTAAGCCCTCAAATGAAGAAATAACTAGATTAACTAACGATATATATCAAAAGCTTTGCTCGATGGGGGCTAATCCAGAAGATGCAAAAGAAATTGTTCAAGAATCCCTATATCGTGGATTTTTAAATATCGATGGTATTAATTCTAAGGCATTTAAGTCATGGCTTTACAAGGTTGCCATCAACCAATATTACGATTTGTGTAGAAAAAATAACCGCAGTTCAATAATGGAGTTTGAGGATTATCTATTGGAATCGGAAGAAAATCATGTGGAAGATACCTTGATTAAACAAGAAACAAAAGAAGAGTATGAACAGGTATTACACAAATTAAAACCACTTGAACAAAAATTAATAAAAATGAAATATGAAGATGAATTTTCGTATAAAGAAATTTCTGAGTATCTTAATTTGAAAGAAAGTAACGTTAAGACCTATTTATATCGTGCTAGGAAGAAGCTTACAAAACTTTTTAGGAGGGATAATAATGAAAAATGAACCATTCCAGTCTAATTATATTGAAGGAATAGTTAAAAAAGCAAAAAGAAAAAGTGTTATTCGAAATATAATCATCTCAACTATTACCCTACTCTTTGTAGGGACACTATTTATAGTTATTAATGGTCAGATAGTAGGCAATGCTCATTCAAAAGCAGTTGAAGCAAATAGATTATTGTATAAAATTTCGCAACCGAATATTCAAATTGGAGGAGGGAAATTTGATTACGGGATTCTATCAGGAAGCTACACCTACCATAAGTACAAAATAATTGAAGATAGAATAATCCCTTGGGGTCAAGAAACACAAACGTTTAATGCAATGGGGCATAATAATAAGGCGTCAGCAATAGCAGTATACGATGAGGTTGGGGCAGGAGAAACCGAAGAAGAGTTTCGATATTATAACACTACAAACGGGCAAAGAACAATCCTGTTTTATCATCCGTGGTTTGAATATACAGCTATTCAAAACGATTTAGACTTAATTGAAAATGCTCCAGATGATGCAGTTATGGAAGCAGCCATCTCTTTTGACCAATCCTATTCAGTTAGTGAAATACAAGAGTTTTTTAATTTGAAAAATAAAATAACCTGGTACTGGATAAATGATTATAACCATAATGCTAAAAAACAATTGCAAGGTCTTCATAGTTCAGGTACGACTGCATCATATGTTTATGGTTTTAATGTTACTACACTTAAAGGTGAAGGAGACGTTGTACTTCAAGATGAAGAGGATTTTCTTTCTACATTAAGAGAGTTAAAAAGCACAGGAAATTATGACTTTATAGTAGACCAGCTTTTAGAAAGTGCGAAGCAAAACATGAAAGAAGGGTTAATCCTTGGGGTTGTGGTAACCGGAACTAAAGAAGAGCTATTAAAACTAAAAGAGGAAAAACATATTAGAACAATATCTTTAGGAGCTGTGGCAAGAGAATATTAGTATTTAATTTTGATTTTCCGCAAATGGGCACAATTCCAGCAAGAATTGTGCTCTTTCTTTAGGTTAAGGGCCATATAGTTGAACAAGAACAAGTAAAATATGGATTGACTGATTTCAAAATATAGAATAAAATAAGAAAAATTTCACAAATACTATAAACACAATGATTGGGAGTATTAAGGATTCATAATTGTTCAGAGAGCTGTCGGTTGGTGAAAGACAGTCAATAAAATTCCCCAACTCGCTCATGAGTGGTTAGACTGATATGTAGGTCTTAACGGTTGACTGCCGTAATTCGGTCCTAAAGTGGGTTCGTTATATATAATCAAACGAATCAAAAAGAGTGGTACCACGTAGGCAAAACCTATCGTCTCTTAGTAGACGATAGGTTTTTGTATTTTATAATCTTTATTTTTACTAATAGGAGGGCAATAAAATGCAAATGTCAACTACAAACTGGCAACGGCAAGATGTGACGCAGCATTATCTTGAACAAGTGAGAGGAGCTATTCCTTTCGGAGCTGAACAGACCAAAATTATGCTTCAAGTAGTCAATCATTTTACCCCTAGTCCGAAAAGAATTATGGATTTGGGGTGTGGAAATGGGTTTTTGGCTGAGATTTTGCTTAAATCTTATCCAGAAGCTTCTGCTGTGTTATTAGACCATTCTGAGCCGATGGTTGAAAATGCACGTATTCATATGAAAGACTATATGAACCGTTGTAAGATTATTCATGGTGATTTCAGTCATTCTATTCAGCAATATGCAGAACTGGGATCAGTGGACTGCATTGTTTCCGGTTATGCCATTCACCATCTTCCTCATGAAAAGAAGAAAGAATTGTATCAAGAAATTTACCACGTTTTGGCACCGGGTGGTATTTTCATCAATGTTGAACATACAGCTTCTGCAACCCCTGAAATTGAAAAATTGCACGATGAACTTTTCATAGAGCACATTGCTTTTCACAATAAAAGGAACCGAAAGGAAGTTGCCCACGAATATTACAACCGCCCCGACAAGGAGGATAATATTCTTGAACGAGTGGATGTTCAAGTTAACTGGCTTCGAGAAATCGGATTTAATCATGCGGATTGTTATTTCAAATGGATGGAACTTGCGGTATTTGGTGGAACGAAGTAAGTTATTTATGCTTTGGAACTAATAATGAGACAATAGCTTAGGGGTTGAAATGGCTTCTTTTCCATTTTTTATTTAGCTAACGGTGAGAATTTTTTTAAATAAGAGAGTTCACCTTTCTTATCAAACAAATGGACGCGATGCTTTAATAGAGTATCGCTTTTCTTGTTCAGCTAACTGGCAGGATTATTAAGGAAATAATTTCCACTGTCACCATAAATTTAGTTTTATAATAAGATAAATTGGGTTTACAAGGGGATGAAGAAATGGATTTTCAGAGAGTTGATGTTATATATGCACTATTATTTAATGAAAACACAAACAAAATCCTAATGGTATTCAACAAGAATGGTACATGGTCTTTACCAGGAGGTGCAGTAGAAGTAGGAGAAACTTTGCAAGAAGCAACTATAAGAGAAGTTAAGGAAGAAACAGGATATGATATTAAGGTTGGCAATATTGTTGCTTTGAACGAGGCTTTTATAGACAAGAATCATGTTTATTTTATTACTTATCATGGGCAAATTACAAAACGACCTAAAGAAATTCCACAAGAAGAAAATATCATAAAAGTTGAATGGGTGGATTTAGAGGAAGCAGACCGATTAATGCCGTATCATCCAGAAGGAATTTCAAAATTACTTAATGAATCAGGTGCAAAATATACTCTGCAAAAAAGGTAATTACCTCTTTATTAGGGGTAAGGAAACGATTCGAGGAATGAGGGGCCACATCTAAAACATTAACTATAGACGGGGTTTTGCTTAATATTTATTGTTTCTTTAGAGTTATCAAATGAGTATACCTTATTGATAAAAATAGACTGAACGGTAAAAACCGATCAGTCTATAAATAATTATCTTACTCCATTTAAGCGCCCGTTTGATGAATATCATTATATTGAAGCTGTGCTGCTCTGTTATTGCAGAAATGTACTCTTATTCTTAAATAACGATAAACATCTATAAGGCTTATGTATTTTTATCATTATTCTTTTTTCTCCTAATTTTAATAGCTGCAACAATACATACAAATGCACCCATAAAAGCCGAGAAAATTGCTATAAAAGCGTTGTTATCCAACTAAATCACCTTGCTTTCTAATTCATAAATTATAGTTACTACTTCAAGAAAACTGCCAGTTTACTTGAAGGACAAACCTTCATAATCTCTAATTAATTTTAACATAAATATCCAAATTAACTGCTAAGTGTTGTTCAATTAAATGGCCAGATTCTGGAACAAAAAAATCCTGTAACACAGAATTTTTGATCAAACTTTATTCAAAACCCGCACACTTTCCTTTCTTACAGTCTCGATTGTTGTCACCCAAGAAGATTCTGAAAGGTTCTGAAGTTCATTGTTTTGACCTTTAGTTCACTAAATCTTTATTCCTAAAGGAAATCGCAGCCTAAAGGCTACTAATTAAAAATGGAAACAGCTAAGCGAAAACCTAAGTGAAAGTTAAAACATAACTTTGCGCTACTCATTTTATATATATAAAGAACATTTGATCCTTTGTGCTGACCCTCGCATAGCCAAATTTCATATAATCTCCATCCTATACTTTGAACAAGGCTGTTTGAACATATTGATAGCTTGATATCATCGCATTTTCATTTTGTTCTAACAGGGTGTAACAATTATGAACAAGTGATAGTAAATATCTTTAAAATAAAAAACACTCTGGATTCGACTACCCAGAGTATTTTACACTATTAAGATATATATTTTATTTAACGGCTTCTTTTAATTCTTTTCCTGGTTTAAAAGCTGGAACTTTAGAAGCAGCAATCTCTATTTCTTCACCGGTTTGTGGATTACGACCTTTTCGAGCTGCACGTTCACGTACTTCAAATGTTCCAAATCCAATTAATTGGAGCTTTTCTCCTTCAGCAAGTGTGTTAGAAATCGTATCAAATAACGCGTCAACCGCCTTTGCAGCGTCCTTCTGTGTCAATTCAGATTGTTCTGATACAGCTTTTACTAATTCTGTTTTGTTCATTTTTATACACCTCTATTCTTAGATTACTATGTATAAACTAAAATATAGCATATATTCCCTTCGTATTCTACTTCAATTAAGTAACGAAACTACGTAGCTAAGTGAAATATGGAAATACCTTATAAGAAATGGCCATTCTTTATATTATCTTTACTCGACCAAAACATACGTGTGATCATTTTATCTTCTGGCTGATTTGGAACATTATCATAAAATTAATGGAACATATAGGAAAGGTAAGAGTTTAGTTCAAACCGATCATTATAAGCAAAATCTGAAAACTTTAATTCACTTTCTCTATACATCGTTTTCTCCCCTTGGACTTGAGTCAATATCTTGGACACAAATAAGTTAACTTTTCATGCTGATTGATGAAACTGATCTTCCACTTCTTGCGGCGTCTGAAAGTTTAATTGGCCGTGAATGCGTCGGCGATTATACCAACCTTCAATAAACTGAAACAAGGCTGTATTCGCTGATTCGAAATTTAAATAGATTACGTGATAGACTTCTTCCTTCTTTAAAATGGCATGAAAAGACTCAATACATGCGTTATCGTATGGGCAGCCTTTTCGACTAAAAGATGGAATGATTTCCTGTTCTTTAAGCGCTTGGCTAAAATCTTCACTGGTGTATTGAGAGCCAAGATCCGTATGTAAAATGACGCCAGGATCCGGCTGTTGGACAGAAACGGCATTGTCTAAAGCATGTAAAACAAGTTCAGTCGTCATGGAACGAGAGAAGGAATATCCGATGATTTTTTTAGAATACAGATCTAAAACCGTGGCTAAATAACACCAGCCATCTCGCAAAGTGTGGATATAGGTGATATCGGCCACCCATTTTTCGTTCAATTTAGAAGTAGAAAAATCCTGTTGTAATACATTTTCACGGGCCTCAATTGTTTTCTGTTTGATTGTGGACGGAATTTTTTAATCGTAATCGAATAGATTTCCGCCTTTCTCATGATCCGTTGAACCCGTTTAAGACTAACTGAAAACCCTGCTTTTAATAGAAGGAAATGAATCTTAGGTGCTCCATATCGGCCCTTACTCTCGGTATGGATTAACTGAATATGTTCAAGAAGCAATCGATTTTCCCGATCACGTACTGATTCTGTTTTCACTAAGGACTGGTAATAAGTACTTCTTGGCATGTCTAGTACTTCACACATGACCCGGACGGGAAACACTTCTTTTTGATTGTGAATCAAGTTTTTTAGCCCGGTATCGGTTACTTTCTGGCGAATATGGCCATAGCCTTTTTTAAGATTTCAATTTCTTGTTTCATTCGAAGGTTCTCTTTTTGGATTTCAGTTATGTCCTGTGGCGTTAGACTATTTTCCTCACCGTTCACTGGAGTTAGGGCTTTAATCCATTTATAAATTGTGACTTCAGATACGCCATATTCGCTACTTAACGTACTCACCGAGCTACCAGTGTGATAAAGTTCCACCACCATTTTCTTAAAATCATCGTTATATTTACGCTTGTTTCTCGATTTCATACCGAACACTTCCCCTCTTATTTTTATCATAGAGAGTTAACTAAACCGTGTCCATAAAACTATACTAACTCCAATTGTTAAGATTAGGTCTTGAGTGTATGATTAAGGTGTCTATTAAATAGATTTGCAAAAGGAGAAAATTACAAAATGAAAGTTGCTTATAAATGATATTTTTTTGTAAAGAATATTTAAAATGTTACCAATTATATAAAATTTTAGTATAATTAATCAAAGCTTGGAGTGATTATATAAAATTGAAAAGGTCTTGATGATAATGGTTGCTGTTGGAATAACGAGCTTACTTCTTGGATGGAAATTAGGGGATTGGAGAAAAATAGAAAAATATTATCCAACTATTCTATTCTTGATTATTGGTGATTTACTATATAACATTTTTATATATAGTGATCCAACGTGGAGTTATAACAAAACTTGGATATTCCCGAATCATACATTAGCGAATTTATGGATTATGATAACGGTGTATCCTGCAACGGTTATGATATACTTGTTTCACTTTCCTAAAAAGAAGAGGAAACAAATCTTTTATATTATATTTTGGGTGATTCTATATGTAATTGCAGAGATTTTTGGCCTTCATGTTTTCAATTTTATAGATCACTTCAACGGCTGGAATATGTGGTGGTCACTTTTGTTCGATATCATTCTCTTTGTTATGCTGTATATTCATTATAAACGTCCCTTATTAGCTTGGGGATTATCAATTATCGTTATCATTTTCTTTTTAAATGTATTTGATGTGAATTTACATATTTTGAATTAGTTATATAAAATAAATTAAAAGTCGATTTAAAATGTCCTTTACAAAGGGTACACTTTAATTCAGGAAATGCGCTCTATTGTTTATTAAACTTTAATTTCTTTTAATTTGGATCTGCTTAACTTGATTGTTGTTTTTATCAATTTAATATTGTTCCTTTACATCGTTATATATTTCTATTGCTTGTTCATAAATATCATTATTTGGCTCGATTTGATAATTTTCAGAACCATCGCTTAGATGAAAAATTCCCTTATCATCTATCGTTAAAGTACCTGAAATTTGATCATTATCGATAAATGTTATCGTTATCGCCTTTTCATAATTAATTTGTTGGTTTGTTTGTCCAATATATTTGATTTGATTGTAAGCATCTACAAGTGACTGAACAGTTTCTTGGTCTACTTTATTATATCCTTCGTACAAACTCTGTCCGAAGCCAATATCAAAATAATCTGCTTTAATTTTTTTTACAGAATTATTATTACAACCACTTAATGTTAAAAACACAATTAGTATAACGAGCATTAATAATAATTTTCTCACTATTCCATTCCCTCCAACTGACCTTTGTCCTGCTTATTTTCATTTACTCTCTAACAGAGATTATATCTAACATTTACATTCCTGACTTTAATTTTTTCCGTAAAACTTACTAAACAATATGGCCCGATTGCTGAACAAAGATCAAATACTCTTCAACTAAATGCGTCTTATATGTAGTATGATTTTCCACCGTATTGAACGTAAGTAAAGATACGAGAAATGCCAAATTTGTATCTTTGTAGAAGCATTATATATAGTAAGTAATTATAGTTATTAACGTTAACAAACATAGAACTTTACGTGGAGAGGTGAGTATGATAGGCTTGGATGCCTGATGAAACAACGGCTTCAGGCTTTCAAGACCAATCATGCCCACAGAGGCTCCACGTCAAGTTCTTAAACGCTTATCTATGGTTACATGGAAACGATGATAAAGGGGGCACCATATCAATGTTTCGGATCGAATACTATATATAAAAGTGCTTTAGTACAAGAAAAAGGGGCCCAATCCTTATTGTAGATAAGCCACCCTTTACTTTAAGTACAATCATTCACAATCTTTAATGAAAAAGAAAAGACTGACCTACTATTCATATGAATATCTTTCATAATTAAACTTGTTATCCACTAATATTGATAGATATTGTAGCTATTATTTTATATATCTTTACAACCAAATAGTGCATATTTAGTCGCCAACATAAAAAATACATTGAAAAAGACAAATAAAAAATTCTGGATTTTGGATAGGACAGTCTTCTTCAATTTCTAAATAAGTCTTAAACCATTCAGTAGTTTTCATTTTCCACCTTGCCACTTCTTTACCTTGATGATAGAACCTTACCCAATCCATTACTTCTTTTTCCATTGTAAATTCATTTGATTGACTTGTAATGAGGAATTCAGGTGCAATTTTTTGCCAATTTTTATAGGTTATTTGAAACACCTCATTAGTTTTACAGTTGAAAACTTGATAATATGGATGCCCAACCCACTTAGTTGTCTTTTTACACTTATATACAAGTTCTCCATCAACGGAATAAACATCAATTTGAGCATACCAATCAAAACTTCTCAAATAATTTACCAATCTTACTATAAAATTTTTGTAAGTTCTTTTAAATTTACATATCACATTACCTTGTTCATCAACCACATCAATTAATTTAGTTGAATCCTTAATTTTCGGGGGAGAGTAGGTATATTTCCGCATATGGACTCCTTTCACTAACCCGTTAGCACAAGAAGCGACTGCCTTGTTCCGCAATCGCTACCCGTTAGCCATCCATGAAGCCATGCTTCACCACAGAAAATGTAAGAAAATATCGTTCTTACATGGTAGCTTAATAAGATTTTTTCTTTTTTCCAGCTTAACACTTAATTTTTTAAAGTTTTCTATCTCATCAGGTAATGATAATTGCTTTGCTAATGTAGCTCCTTTCTGTATAGAACTCCTAGCTTTTTCAAATAAATTTGCCTTTATTTGAGCATCTGCAAGTGTATACCAATAGAACCACGTATCCATTTTTGATATTTTACCGTTATAAAATTTTTCAATTGCAGGATAATAACTAGAGTATAGTTCTTCATCTAGAACTAATTTTTTTCCATTCCATTTTAGAACATCTACAAAATAGGTATCTGCAATGTACCTTTGCCAAATGGCTATTCCAACTTTCTTATTACTTAATAGCTCCATCATATGATATGGTACTTCTGCTATCATCTTTAAAGAATTATTATTCCACTTAAAAATCTCTAGTTTATTTCCTGCTGAAGCACCAATTGTGACACCAAAGAGATACTCTTTAATACCATCACCAGTAATATCAGCAACACCTGAATAATCTAATCCTACCCCCTGTATTTGTGTTTCCCAAGTCTTTTTCCATCTTTCATTTTCTTTTCTTAATACTATTACGCCATATTGTGAAGGATTAGGTTGTTCTTTTGCCTTTATTTCAAAAGTAATAATAATCTCTTCTTGTCCATCTTGGTTAAAGTCATAAAACTGAAATGGTTTAGTTGATTTAGGTTCTTCAGGACTTACTAGTAATGAGTTTGGTGCTACAAACTCATTGATAATTTTCATTAGGTCTTTATTTAATTTTTCTTCAGCGCGAGTAAAAATTGGTGAAAGATTTAAAATGACTGATGCCAATATGGTAAATAATATAATTTTTTTCATCAATAATCCCCTTTGTTTAACTAATATTAGAGATTATTGTTCCCTGATGTTACCTGAATATCAGAAACCTTTGTTCAACAAAACTACACCTTTAGCACAATAGGAGTTGCCGTATAGACAACTCCTTGTTCAACTCTTGCTACCCGTTAATTTAAGTATTTCCCTTCACAAACTCATAGTTAATCGTATAAAAAAGCTAATTTTATAGAATAACGCTATCTATTTGTTTAAGAAGAAAGTGATTGTTTTTGCTTTGAATACTTAAATCCGAAAAAGATAAAAACGAAAACTGTAAACAAACCAAAAATAAACGCATTCACATACGGCATTACTATATCTCCTAAATCCCTTATTTCTTCTACTGGGAATAAAGTAATTCCGATTGACGCGAAGATTATGTAAAAGAATCCAGTTCCTATTGAAATCCATACTAATTCCTTGAATAAAAGCTTTTTTTTGTTAACGTAAAGAACAAATACAATTGTGGAAATGAGTAATGATAATCCGAAGGCAATCAGTAACTCAATTCCGTTTCTTAATAATAGAAAAACAGCCAACAATAATAGACTAAAAATAATTCCTTTGAAAAAACTCTTCATTTCTTCATTTGACCTCCCTACTTTTATTAAATTAACCTACCACTTTAGAAAAGGTTCCTATCATCTTTCAGAAACGCCCCCGTTAGCACAATAATAATTAACTAATCCAAGTCACTTTCGCTTCTTTGGATTTCCATTTATTATCTTTATAATGAACTGTAACTTCTACTCCAACTGCCCCTAAACCTGAACGATATTTGGAACCCTCAAAAAAGACTTTATTGTTGAACTTAAAATCAACTTTTTCTATTCTAAGAAGTACGCCATCCAAAACCATCGTATCTGGATTATATAATCCCTTTTCTTTCAGTTGTTCAAGGGTAGCATCCATTACTTCAACTTTATATTTTTCCTTGAAGTAGCTTAAAATTTCATCTTTATCACTTTCATCTACTTCCTCAAAGTTACTCATATCAATAGCTATATATTCCATATCACTACTTAATGCTTCATCCTGTTCCATTATTGAGTTCAATGCAACACTATATATTTCTCCTAAATATTCCTTTGGCTCTATTCCAGTATTGCAAGCAGAAAGCAATACCGACAGTATAAACAGAATACTAAAATATTTAAACTTCAAATTTACCCCTCCTTCACTATATGGGGTCCCGGTAACAAAACGCGGAAAACATACGCTAAGCAAATTTCGACATAGAAAAGATAAGTATTCTATACTCTAAGACTATCATTGGTGTAACAAAACTTATCTTTTTCATATTAACTGAACATAGATAAAGGGATGAGTTATTGAACATCAAAAAGGGAAGAAAATCTTTATAAAGTCTTTAATGATAAGTTGTTTAGAAACTCATGAGTTTATGTACATTACGAATGGATATAATTGTTAATCCTAAAAGATGTATTTTTACGGAATATGAAATTTTTAAACCAATTATGGACACATATAACACCGTCCCAAATATATAAAGTCGTCTGTTATGACTGGTTAAGATAATCGTATTTTCTCAACATTACCCTAATAATAGTAAAAGCCAATGATTCCTTAGTGTAGGAAAAATTGGCTTTATTCATATCGAAATTTGCTTAGCGTTTTCCGGTCGTTTTGTTGATGAGATCCAATAAAAATTTATCCTTTTTTAGTGATCTAGGCGACTGGTGTACCATTTTTAACAGGTTTGTCCGGTTTTAAGAGTACCACGTCACCATCTTCTGGAACACCGCCAATTACCAATACCTCAGATTTAAAACCTGCGATACGCCTAGGAGGGAAGTTTACTACTGCAACCACTTGACCTCCAATAAGTTGTTCTGGCTCATATCTTCGTGTAATTTGTGCTGAAGATTGTTTAATACCAATCTCACCAAAATCAATCTCTAATTTTATTGCCGGTTTTCGTGCTTCTGGAAATGGCTCTGCTTTAATCACGGTACCAATACGAATATCCAACTTCAAAAAGTCCTCAATTGTTGCCAATATTATTACCTCCAATTTTTTATATTAATCTTAATTTTATAATATTCCCCAAATAAAAATTGTCAAAATAAACGGTTAAACTTTTATAAAAATGATATGACTTTATTTTTAATCCACAACTACTTCACCACAGCTAAGCCATACCAGACCATTATTTTTTGACTCCTATTTTTTCTGATGTCTCTTCTGGAAACGAGCAACCTTCTTTCGATTCCCGCATATTTTCATTGAACACCACTTACGTCTTCCACTGGTATCCATAAATAATAGAACGCAATCAGGATTCGCACAGCGATGAGTTTTGGTCAATTCTCCAGTTGCTAAAAGTTCAAGTGCATCCAAAGAAATTAAAGAAGTAAGTGCGTATACAGGTTTTCCTAATGGAACGGGCATTAACTTACCTTTATTAATTTTGTAAGAAAACGGTGCATTTGTAATATGCGATTCAAGTTGACTTGTCCATCCATTAGGGAGATTACCGCCATCGGCAATCCTCTCGAATCCTTCGCGAAGTAGTGACCTGAGTTTATGCAGGATAGGTAAAGCTTCCCTAGCCCAACTTGTCACGTCTTCTGACAATTGCTCAGTATATATAATAGTTTGAGCCAGTAAGGTATTGACCCAAGCTTCGACATCCTGTTCAGTTTCAAGCAGGTTATGTCGGATTCCATGCCGTACAACTTCTGTGTTAACAAGGTCAAAGGAAAGATGACCAGATATGAGTGGAAAAGATTCTTGTTCAATAGCCATAATTATTACCCCTTCGGATTAATTATTAACCTATTATAACACAATTGACAGGTTAGTAAAATCGGAATATAATAACCACTAAGATTGATGTTTGAAGGTTAGTTTAGGAGGAGATTAAAATGCCACAATCGTTTTTAGGTTCAAGAATTGTTTTTGTCACGTTTCTTACGCTTATGGGTGCATTTGGTTTAAATCTTGCTGTGGGTCAGTTTTTTACCCCTCTTAACGAAACATATGGCTGGAGTTTAACTACGCTTAGTTTGGGTGTTTCGTTAAATATGATTACTTGGGGGGTTTTTCAACCTGTGATGGGAAAACTGATTGATCGTTTTGGTCCAAAACCGGTAATTGCCGGAAGTGCAGCGTTAATGGGTAATGCTTTTTTGCTATCGGCAACAATTACACATATATGGCAATTCTTTCTTTACTATGGTGTTTTGACGGCAATCGGTTTTGCTGGGTGTGGTTCGATGGCGAATTCCGTTTTAGTTTCCCGTTGGTATGTAAAAAGAAGAGCCGTTATGCTTGCTAGAAGTTCAATGGGAATGAATATCGGCCAGTTGGTGCTTTTACCCTTAACGGGCATCTTGATCGCTAGTACCGGGTTTCGAACTGCTTTTTTTGTACTTGGGTTGATTATGCTATTCATCATTGTCCCTGTGGTATTATTCTTGACAAAAAATAACCCACAGGATGTTAATCAGGTTCCCGATGGAGACACTTCTTCCATAGTTTCTTCACCTCGGAGTACTTTATTGTCAGAAGCATTACTAAGTAAAGAATTCTGGATTGCAACAATAGGTTTTGTTTCGTGTGGTTATACTCTTTATTTGGTAACTATGCATCTGCCAAAATATGCAGTTGACCTTGGAGGAGGAACAGCTCTTGGTGGTCAGTTACTTGGTATTGCTGCTCTAGCAAGTGCAATCTCAATGTGGTTAACTGGGCAATTATCACGTACATATGGAAAACGAAACCTTCTAATCGGATTATATATGATACGGATGGTTGCATTTGTTTGGATTGCTCTTTCCACTAGTACTTGGCAACTTTATATATTTGCTCTTGTGTATGGAATTTCATCAATGCCAATTATTCCATTAGTTACCGGTATTATTGGCGACCGATTTGGAAAAACGCAATGGGTAGTATTTTAGGGTCTGCTTGGTTAATTCACCAAATTTTCGCTGCTTGTGGTGTTTTTTTAGGAGGATATCTTCGTACCATTACAGGGGATTATCAATATGCCTTTTGGACTGGTGCCATAATTCTTGCAGGTGGTGTCATAATCACTTTTTTCCTTAAAGACCTTGACTTCGAAATTCAAACTAGAGGTAAAAAATCAGAGATAACAAGTTAGAAAGCGAGGGGGACATTTTGTTAGCAGCATTACTTCATGGGATTATATTGGCCTTTGGGTTAATCCTTCCCCTTGGCGCACAGAATGTTAGACTTAAAAAATGGAAGTTTGCCAAAATATAATAACCTCTTATCCTATAATATTAAAAGCCGATGATTCCTTAGCGTAGGAAAAATCGGCTTTTTTTATGTCGAAATTTGCTTAGCGTATGTTTTGCGCTTTTTGTTGGTGGGACCCCTTTAAGTAAAAATGTTGTCTGTACCACTTGAAGAAGAATTGCATAAACACCCCCTTTTTATGCAGTTAATAGCCCTCTGAAGAGAGGAAAATTTTGATTTGCCACCGATATATATATATATATAAACGATAAAGATTGAACAAACACCAATCCCTTTAAGAGTCCATTTCCAACAATGTCCGTCAATGTCGATAGTACATTATTAACCGGTACTTACAGTGATCAACATTAAGTACCAAGGTTAGTTTGGTAAAAAAAGTAAATTACATTATAAATTATGGAATCCGTATTCGAGAGCTTATAAAGTTAGAATTAAAACAGTCCAAGGAAGATATTTTTTTACAATTAGTGAAGTATCTATAGAACATCTCTATCACTTTAGAAACAAACAAATTAAACTAGTTACATTCAATATTTTTGTATATTTTCCCAATTATAATAATGCGATTTTAGCTCAATATAATAGAGGTAATTAAAAAATCAAAGGAGAGATACTAATGCCTCAAAACCAACAACAAATTGACGTAAATCAATTAAACCAAGCTAAAGCAAATGTGACTCTTACACAAAACCTATTAAATCAAGCAATTGAGAAATCATCTTCAGACCCAACTTTAGCACAAGAAGCAATCAAACAAGCTGCGATGGAAATCGGACAAGCTCAAACAGCAGTTAGTCAATCGCAAAGTGCATTTTTAGCCTCACAGTCAGAATAAACATACTTACTTTCCCCTGTAATACAATAAATGTTGCAGGGGATTATTTATTTCAATAATTAGAAGTTAAATTAACAAAAACATAAGGTTATCTCGAATAAATGTCGTAAATGTTTAATGACAATAATAAGGCTTCATTACAAACAAGGGTGTTAAAAACGTCAACATGTTATACTATTAAAGGGCGTTTTAATTAAACAAGCAGCTAAAAGGATCTTCCAGCCGAAGATCCTGTTTCAGTGCCGATAACATCGCTTATGTTGACTAGAATTAGATGTGTAAATTTTAGTTATTTACACCATTCAATAAAAGTTGGATAATAATATCAGAATATTCAAATCAATTATAAGAGGAGGAAAATATGTCCTGTGCTGATTTCGATGAAATTAAAACAATTTGTATAGAATTGTGTAAAGAAACAGAAGATCATGGTGTTGATACACCTTTTGATAAATTGATGATCTTGCCCTACGATATTGCTTAAATATCAAATTTCTCTTCATACCCGTTTGTAAAAGTACGTTTCTATAAGCAAACGAGTGCTTTAATCCAATAAGCAGCTAAAAGGATCTTCGATTAGAAGATCCTTTTGTTATTGCCGATAAGAATGATTATGTTAATGACCTTAAGGTAAATGCTACTGTCTAAAATATATATAACTTATTGGATATTAATTTTAGACTATCTTTTAGATATGTTATAAGGGATAAAAAATCTAAAATGATAAGGTGTCTCAGACTATCTAAAACTTTAACTTTTAGATTAGAAACTTCTCCTCTACAATTATCCCATGCCGTTTAATCAATTAATCTATCGTGTTATTGAATTTTCTAAAAATATATATTTAACTCATTTTACATAAATTCGATTCGATCAGCTCCAACATTCTTTAACTAACTTGATCGTTCGTATTTCCCTTGGTCCGATTTTTTTGATCGGCTAGATAATTGCAGTTAGCATGCATAATTCTTTTTAGTAATCCATCCACAACGACTAGTTCCCCCATTTTAAGTTCTTCCATACAAACATGACAATGAGGAATGACTGTATCAATAAACATGTGAATGCCTGCTACTAAAAACATAATCAAATATAATTATTTGACTACGCTAGACAATTTCCTGCTTCCAAGAACCCGACCTCGCCAAATGCTCACTACTATCGTTGGTATAGCTCTCCACAGGCTTAAATTCGGATGTAGCCCACTCTATTCTGAAAGACTGAGTTTTCCTTTCTTATGACCACAACAAGAGCATCGTTTAGAAGATGGATACCATGCCTTTCACGTTTAAATCTTCGATGGTGATATGGGTTGGCTTGGTTTTTACCAACTGATTCACCACAGATCGAACATATTCTGTACGGATATTGGCTAGTCTAGCGTGCAGTTTTTGAACCTTTACAAGTTGTTTCTGCCTGTTTTTAGAGCAGAACTCACCTCTCTTTCTATAATGGTTTTGTTCGTAACTCCTACTTAATTTTCTTTGTTGTCGTTTTAACTTTTTTTCAAGTTTCCTTACCTTTGATGTTTTATTGATATTTCCAAATGTCTTATGATGGCTGCAAGTAGCAAAATCTTTCAGTCCAAGATCAACACCAATCCCATCATGGATGTTGATTTGAGTATTCTCACCTGATTTAACCTCACATAAAACAGATACATAATAACGACCTGCTTTTTGTGAAACGGTACAACTTGAAGCTTTCACATTTAAAGGAATATACCCATATTCTTTTAATTTCACCCAACCAAGAGTAGGAATCTTTATTCGATGACGCTCGACTACTAAATCTTTAGGATTGTTCTTTGGAAAGTAAGCCTTCACACCTTGATGTTTCTTTTTTTGAATTATGGAAACTTCGCTCTACCTTCAAAAAAGTTTTTAAAAGCTCGATCTCGATTCATAATAGATTGTTTAACTGCTTTACTGGAAACCTCTTTCATCCAAAAATCGGTTTGTTTCATATGAACATTGTTCAACCACTTAGAAAAATCATAACCTGACAAATGTTTGCCTGTTTCTTTATAATGTTCATGTGAAGTAGCAAGATACAAATTATACACATAACGACAAACACCAATGGTTTGATGTACTTTTTGACATTGCTTTTCTCTTAGGATCATCTCAGTCTTATAGGCTTTTTTCATAGTTCGTCATCATCTTTCAGCTTTTTCTTGTATTTTCTCAATCCATCAATCCGACATGAAAACACCTGAATAATAGAAACTAAATCTTGAACGAGTTCCTCTTGTGGAGACAGTGATTCATTATGAACAACAAGTAATTCAACCCCACACTTCTGTAAAAAGCCTTCAAACCACTCATAACCAAAAAGAATAAAACGATCCTTGTGTGCAATCATAATCATTTTTACTTCCCTTTTTTGCGTTTGTAGTTTAATCCACTACCGATATCGGTTAGAACTTCGTCTACAATGATCCCCCTTGCATTAGCAAACTGTTTTAGAAATTCAACTTGATTCACTAAATCATCTTTTTGCCCTTGATTAGATACTCTAGCGTAAATGATCGTTTTACCTACTTTATTTTCCTTTGAAATCCCCAAATATTCTCGATACTGTGTCTCCGTATAATATCTTCTTCCTTTTTCGATAGCTTAATTAAGCTGTTCCAACCTCCTACATATCCCAAAAATCACTCATTTTGGCGTTAGAATCTATTTTTCTAATGGCGGTTAACAGTTTTTTTATGACGTCCTGACGAGGAATATAATCTTTTTCATTACAAGCTTTTGAAATGGTATTTTTACTTACTCTTGCAGCTTTAGCAAGGTCCTGCTGATCCAGTCCTCTTTTATCCATCCATTTTCCGAGTTTGCTACGTGGTTTACCAATTCCCCACATCGATATAACTCCCTTCCAAATCTTTGTTAGCAACATTCTTGACTAAAAATCCTAAAAGTATTCAACTTAATCCCAACAATTTGGGAATATTGGACAAGCTTTTGCTATATCATTTATCAAGACGTCAACCAGTTCAAATTATCATTTAAGGCGAGAAGATTCCTATGTTAAAGACGTCAGGGAGTTCAATTCACAGGATAATTAACTGGAGAAAAGGAGAAGTAAAGTAGAATTAGAGGAGAAAGAAGATTTAGAGTTTAGTAATGATTTTGTTTTAGACTGGAATAGCAACATTACTAAGTTTACTAGTGGATGGAATTTCAACAATATAAGGAGTGATGACGTCATGTATAGACCGACTGTTCGATACGACGATATTTTTCGAGAATATGTAGATACACTTTTTCATGCCACTAACTTAGATCGTAACCAAATTATAAGAGCTGCTCTCTTTACTGCTGCTCATTCAAAAGAATTTCGGAACCTATTAGAACCATACAAAAAAAAAGACGTCCCTCTCCCCTCTCCTTTATGGAAGCTGGAACAGCAGTGTTTCTGGTTGGAGCAATGTCCAGAATTAAAACGATTAGATGGAGAAATAAATGACGTCAAGGTCAAGAATGGAGAAATAGTTAAGGGTTTCGAACCTTCTGCTGATTCCATTAGAATTTTAGAGGGTTCCGAACAGATTGTGCAACAGTCAAAGGTCATCCCTTCTCAACCAATCAAGTTCAAGAACCAAGGTGGTATTATTTTTAGTATTAATTAATATTTAAAGATCCCTTCTTAAAATTGCGATAAGAAGGGATTTTCTTACGGGGTATTTGACATTGAAAAATCCCAAAAGCTTACCTTGAATATAACGTTTCAATTCTCGGAGTTAATTTAAAACACTTATTTAGAAAGCATGAAAATGTAGATGAATTACCAGTATTTGAGAAGTTTTTACTTGGTGATCTTTACTTTAACAATTTTGCCCCCAGCTTTCTTCCCTGCCTGTTCTAAGAGCTTCGCAAATTGTCTCTTTGTTTCTATATCCTTCTTTTTCTTTTTCATTATTGTTGTCCCTCGCAAGTTAATATTCTTGCTATATAGTATCGACATTAAAATGGCTGTTCATACCTTCTCGAGTTCTAAAGTCTCCCCTCCCCCACTATATTAGTAATAAAGTGGAAAACTGACCTAGTGACCATATGATATTTTCTCATTTTTAAAGATTAAGAGCAGAGAGGAGAGAGGGTATGTCATCTTTGAACCCTTTTTTTGAAGAGTTAAACAGAGAAAAATCCAAATCGAAAATTATTGAAAAAGCATCTTTAACAGATCCTTCATATCTATCTTCCATAAGAAAGGTCAGAAAAGACAAGCAGCATGACATTAAATTTCCTGTAGATTATGCCATGAAGGTGAAGCTCCGAACAATTTGTAAAACATGGAATCCTACATACAAGAAAAAGTCAGGGAAGCCTTTGACGCAAACCAACCTAAATACGCTGTTGCTGCGGTTTAGTATGGGTCGGTGGAAGGACGTGGATTTTTCAATAGCCTACAAGGATACGAAGGAATATATGCATACGCATCTATTGGAAACAGAATACAGTCAACGGGGAGGATTGCGTGATCTCTCTATCTCCCAGGATCTGTCTGATCGTAGAATTGTTTATAGTATGATCTGTTATGCTGTTTCCTGGCTAGAAAGAGGGGAGTCTATTGAAGAAATCCTATAGTCAATTTAGTCTTTTAAAGAACAGGCTACTTTATGGGACCAAGACAAAAAAGGGTTTTTTGGATTATCTAATGCCACAGTATAGGTATCTTAAAATTGAGATCCCCTATTATGAATATTTAAGAGGAGAGGTATTCGTTGAAGATATTAAGGACTTATTTGAAGAGGCACAAGATCTGACTCTTTATCATCTGATAGTCCTTCTATATTTTGACTTTTTAGGACAAGTGAAAAAAGGGACTAAATATGAGCAACTTTGCCCTTTCTTGATTTCTTCCAAGAAAAAATATCTTGACCAACCAACTGTTCAAAAAAGAGTGCTAAAACAAGTGACCCCTCATTTGCTTTCTTTTGAACAAAGGGAAGAAGAAATAGAAGTGACGTCACAAGAAAAAAAAGCTGAGATCACACTGCGGGTCAAAGAATCTGAAATTTACCGAGGAGAGATATTTCTTCATGATAGCTCTCCATACTTAATGGATGAAGAGCTTACAGTAGAAGATCTTTTAGTCATCTTGTTTCTGGACTTTTTACAAAGCGTTAAAGAAAAAGGGAATTCTACTCAAGTGATGAAAACCATTTTAGTGAACTTTGAGAATCATTTCTAAAGGAAGAACGAATATCACGACTTTTATGTGTGGATTTTAATTAAAATTTGATGATTAATGTCCGCACACTCGTGACTTCAGTCGTGAGTGTGCGGGCATATTTTTTTAAAAAACAGAACGTACGTGTGTATAATATTAAATACATATGTTAAAATATATTTAGGTGAAAAATATGGAAATAAGAAAAGGAAGAGGCTCTGTTTACGGAATTCAATACCATCTAGTTTGGTGTGTAAAGTATCGTAAAAAGATTTTATCTGGTGAATTAGACAAAAGATTGAAAGAAATAGTAAAAGAACAGGCAATAAGTCATCGTTTTACGATCATAGAGTTAGAAACTGACTTAGATAATATACATATGTTAATTGAATGCTCCCCTCAACATTATATTCCAAATATAGTAAAAGCTTTAAAAGGGAATTTAGTTCGTTTTCTCTTCAAAGAATTTCCTTCTCTAAAAAGACATTTATGGGAAGAACATCTTTGGAACCCATCCTATTTTATTTGTACAGTCAGTGATCGAACAGAAGAACAAATCAAGAAGTATATTCAAGAACAACAGACAAAACTACGAGAACGTGGAAGACCTAAATAATAAAATCGGAGGTGAACCTAATGGCAAAAAGGAAGACAACCAAACAACGGAACGAAGAATTAGCTAAAGAAGGAAAAATCCTCCGCCATTATGGGCTTCACCTTCGAATGGAACCAAACGAAAAACAAACAGAACAAATTCACCAAACGTCGGGTTGTGCTCGATTTACGTTTAACTTCTTTTTAGGCGAGAAAAAGGAAGTTTATAAATTGACCCAAGAATCATTAAGCTCAAATGAATTCAAAAAATCATTTAATGGATTAAAAGAACATCCGATGTTTGCTTGGTTAAAGAAAGCGGATAAATTCGCATTAGAAAGTGCGTTGGAAGCTGTAGATGATGCATTTACACGCTTTTTCAATGGTCAAAATCAATTTCCAAGATTTAAATCCAAACGAAAATCTGAACAAGGCTATACAATGAAAGAAACCAACGGAAATATTAAGTTGGATATTGAAAAGCAAACCGTTCAATTGCCGAAATTAGGCAGAGTAAAAGTTCGTCTTTCCAAGAAACACCGTCAGATGTTTCAAGAGAGTTGTTTTAATGGCAAAATTAAAACCGCAACCATTAAATATCGTAGTAGTGGCCAATATTATGTATCTTTGAAAATGGAAGAAATCGTTCCTTTACATGAAAAAATAGATTTTTCTCAAACTCTAAATCATCAAATTATTGGGATTGATTTAGGATTGAATCACTTTTATATCGATTCAATGGGTAAAAAAGTAGAAAACCCTAAATTTTTAAAAGTTCATTTAAAAAAGTTAGCCAAACTGCAACGTCAGTTGAAAAATAAAAAGATCGGCAGTGCTAATTATAAAAAATTACAGCAAAAAATAAGTAAACTTCACCTTCATATCGCCAATACTCGTAAAGACTTTTTGCACAAAGAATCTCATAAATTAGTGAACGAAAACCAAGTCATTATTTTAGAAGATTTAAATGTTAAGGGTATGATTAAAAATAAAAAATTAGCACGGAGTATTGCAGATGTCAGTTGGTCTATGTTTAAAACGTTCATTTCTTACAAATCAGATTGGGCGAATAAAAAAGTGGTTTTTATTGACCGTTTTTTTGCCTCTTCGAAGCAATGCAGTGGGTGTAAAGAGAAAAACCAAATGTTATCCCTCTCGGATCGTGAATGGGTTTGTCCAAGATGTGGAACAAAACATGATCGTGACATAAATGCTGCAAAAAATATTAAAGAAGAAGGCATCCGCCTCCTTCAAGAACAATTCGTTTTCATTTAATCAATTTATTTACCGCAGGAACTGCGGAGTGTGCCTGTCAGCACGAAAGATGCTGTTTGCTCAGCTTCATCGAGTAATGGAGAGAGTGTAAGACGTTCTGTACTGGGACGCAGTTCTCAATGAAGCAGGAATCCCACCAGCTTGGTAGTCTTTAAAAGGGTTTTAACGTTCGTAAGGACGCTAGAATCCTGTGACTTTAGTTGTGGTGTGGGAGGTTCAAATTGGAAAACCTCTGTTATGTTATTCCATTGAGATTAGATTCTGATAATTCTCACCGCTAAAGCAGTGAGGTTTTAAGATACTAATAGGCTTCTTAACAGTACCCTTATCTTTCTATGCAGAAAGAGTTTCTACTGAAACACTGACGTATATTCTCAAAGAACCTGAACGGACGTATGGCGTATAGCCAGGCACTTCACCAAGCCAGCCTAAAAGACTTCTTGTGTGCTTTTCGTTCCGCATCGAACGTTATCAGGACCTTCCGAAATATGAGTCACTCCCCTCTCTTATTGCAATAATTATTGGGTGTTTTTCCATTTTCCTTCAGTTCATATCTATCTTTTAGTCTACTAATTTCTAATACACTTATTGATCTAATCCCATTTCCTTTTTCAAGCATTCCTCGAAATACCTATTAACATAATTTCTAATAAATTCATTCTTTTTCTCAATATCAACATCTTTTCTAAATAATCCAACCTTCTTCAACCGTTCAGAATCCGGTAGTTTTAACCATTCCTGGTTAGCCTCTTCTTGAAGTTTACTTTCAATTCTTCTGTGGATTATCATTGTTTGAAATCTCTGTTCTTTCTTTTCTTCTTCGGATATTGGTTTCGGTAAATTATTCAATAGTGTTTGATACTGACTTTTAACTTCTTCAATTTTGGTGGCAGCCATTTCTTCAAACACCTTTTTTATTTCTTCTGTTAACTGTTTCTTGATTAAGTCTATATTGTCTGCTGGTGCATTGAATTTTTCTTCTTCAATTGGAAATGGTCTTAATTCAAAATGGTTTGGTAGATCCCTTTCTATGGCTGATAAAGCCCACTTTTCTTCTCTTTTCTTCTTTATAAATAAAGCAATTTTAAAATCTAGTTCATCGTAAACTTTTTCGTTAGTCTGTTCTTCGCGGTTAACGTAGTGAATACGATTATTTTCTAAGCGCTTAAACCATCCATTTATGGTATTGGTATGTAATTTTTGATCAAGAGTCAAGTTTAGCTCATCAACAAAATCTCCAATTTTCCAAAAGTTTCCGTTCTCCATTACTAATCCCCCCTCTTTATTGTTCATTGTGTTAAGGATAAATACTTTGTAGACCACTCGTAGACTATAAACTACAAGTGGTCTACAAAAAACACGAGTGCTTGATACATATTATTTTAGATTATTTATGGTTTGTAGTCCACAAATACGAGGAATCAATAAATTCTTTTGAAAGTCTTTTGTGGAGTGTTGGTTATAAGTGAAAAACTTTTAAAAGTGGATTTTTACCAGGTGTTATGTAAACTAGATTTTAAGATACATGTTGTCTATATTCGCGCTACAAACTACAAGTGGTCTACAATCAGTATGGATTAATAAGTTTGATCTCGGAATGTTTATGGCTAACAGAATATGAGCTAGTAATTATTTGTAAATGGTTTTATTATGTAAACTACAGTTATGGATGATTTGTAGACTACAAACTACAAGTGCTCTATAAATATATCGAATTACAGATTCTCCAAGAAGGGAAACGTCTTCTAACCGTTGGACAGACGGGGATCGCCTAATGGTTGCCATACAGCGTTCTAGAGCAGCCTTTTTGGGCCAAAGGTTCAAAAAGGCATAGGAAAAGAAAACATATGGCTTAAGAAATTCTATCAAGAGATAAGAGGAATTAATGTAAGTGGATTGTTAATACCAGCTGGTTTAGAGAATTCATAGTTTCATAGAGACTGAATGATTTATTAATGGGTTTGGTAAATTGTCTGATCTATAGAGAACTGTGCTAGTCATGATGATTAGATATATACAATCCGATTATATAGGAGGATTTGTAGACTATATGTGTACTACAAACTACAAGTAGTACACATATAGGAAAGATAATAAGTGATATTAGAGAAGACTTATAGAATGTAGAATAGAAGTTAAATAGCAATAGTTCAGTGAATAAAATGAATTTCAATAAAGATGTTATGTAAACTTAATCTGTAGTATACAAATCATCTATAAACTACAAGTGCTCTACAAATATAAAATCAAATAAATTTTGTTATTGCCGACATATAGACTATAATCTATAAGTGTTCTACATATTAAGGAGAATATATAGTGTACTTGCAGTGCATTCATGTCAAAAAGTCTGTGTAATAGTAGGGAAAGTATTATGATGGCCAGGCCGGTTAGCAGGCCAATTTTGATTACATAGAGAAAGTTTTAGAATATCAGTGGTTCTCTGGTAATAGCGACCTGTTATTATGTTAACTGAAGTTTGTAAACCATTTGTAGACTACAAATGGTTTACAAGAGAGTGGTTATGAATCATTTCTCGGCAGATGTAGCAATTCTTTCTAGATATCCCTTTTGGAATATTAAAGAAACCCCCAAAATGGGGGTCAATCGTCATCATCATCAAAGTTCAAGAACGTTTTTTGTGCGAAGTTTTGAATGGCTTGATTGGCTTGGAATGTTTTTGGTTCCTCGGAAACCTTTTTATTTACTGGTTCAGTAAAATCAAAAGGTATATTTGGTTTATTGACGACCTGGTAGAGCATTTGACTTAATAATGATTTCGTATGAGGGTGATTGATCCATTCCTTTTGTTCGGATGTTAAACCGGTAGGAAGGGGGATAATCACCTGCTCATGTTTTTCATTATCCAGAGCTTTTTGAGAAAGAGCGTCAACAAAGATAGAAGATATGTCACTGCTGAATTTTCTACCTAGAGCCTTTTTTCGTTTTGTTAGATCTTCAAGCACATATAAAGGGGTATCATGTGGTAATCGAAATGATATTGTTTTTCCAGGCTCGAAATGATCCATTCTTATGTCACTCTTTAGTTGGTGCTACACTTTGTGCAGCAATCCCTTTAGTTTGTAAGTACATTAATAGAATCTTGAAATATGCTCTAGCAATCATCCAGATGCTATCACTTTCTGATACAAAGCGAAGAGGGTAGTTTTTATCAGCTTGGTTAATTTCAGTTAGATATGGCTTTAAAACAAGAGAGCCTCCACCAATCTGATAGGCCATGCGGATATCCGGTACATTTCGCCACATATCTTTAATCAGTTTATATTCTTCTTTAGCTAAGGTTGATAGTTCTTCATCAATGATATTTTTAATTGATACACGAGTTCCGCCAACCCAGATATGATACTGTTCTTCTGGTTCTTTATGAGTAATAATATCAACTAATGTTTGGCGACTTTTAATGGTGTATTTGTGTTTTGAGTATACTTTTCGAATAATGTTATCTAAATAAGTAGACACACCTCTTTTAATTCCATTGCTAAATTCATTATCTACTTCGGCCTCAGCTGTAATGATGGCTGAATCAGTAGATAGTCCACCAATATCATTAATTAATATGGTTTTTCCGATTAACTCTTCATTTTTAGTGGATCCATTATCATTTGTAGTTAAGTCAACAAATGCAGCAAATCCTTCTGTATTAACAAGGACTTGTTCGAATTTAATTCGTACGATTTTTCCTTCAAGAGAAGGAGTTTTTAAAAACCTGATTTCATGTTGCGTTGTTTTTAGTTTCTTCCTAAAGTCTTTCGTTTTTCCACTTTTTGTCTCATCGAGTGGTAATCCTGTTGAAAGGTAATAAGAAGCTTCAATTACACCTTCTTCTTCAGGGAAGTGATTAACTGCATCATATGCAAGGGCTGTTAACAGCAGAATCACGGGTTGATCGCTATCAGATTTATCCATTTCTGGTGTTAGTTCATCATTATCCGGATATTTTGCTGCTAATTTTCCAACAGCAAACTTTCCATGTTTACTTTTTAATGCAGAGGAAACGATTTCTACATGAAGCCCATTTAATGGATTTTTCTCCATTTCAACAATTTCACGGTCTCGTACTTGCGCTATTACATTTGGAATATGTATCTGGTTGTCTAATTCACCTAAAAATCCTTTTAGTGCGTCATTACCAATATCAATTGAGACTGATCTTGTCATATTTATCATATTCCTCCTTGTTTTTCATTAGTTTTATAAATTTTCATTTTAATTGTATGCAATTTGTATGCAAAAGTCAAATGTTTATGTGATTTGTATGTGCTTTGTATGCAAACTGCATACAAAACTGTGTGAATATCGTGTATTATGATGGGGAAACGGATTCTATAATAATGGATTGCCCAAACTTTTTTCAAAGAATTCCACAGAAATACAATAGGGTGGGAGGCTTGTGGCTTTAGCAGCGAGAGAAGTCAATCCTTAATTCATTCATGAGATTTATAGTCTACTTACAGTGTGTTGTCCATTTATAGCCTACAATTTGCTCTACAAATCAAAACGAAAAATGCATAATTTAGAGGAGTATAATTAAATTAAGTAATCAATTATTAGAGATTTTGAAAAGGGAATATCCAAGTTTTTGAAAAAGGACTAAACACTATTCACCGGTGAACCATTTGTAGACCACAAACTATAAGTGTTCTACAAGAGCATTTATCATTTCCCGATATTCATCTTTCACCGTAGCCCAATGAGTAGGTGGAAGATGAATGTCGGTAGCCTAAGGCTGTCTTGCGAGATGATCTTGAATTAACTTTTCAAGAATCTTACTAACGTCTGTTTTTTCTGTAATTGCTGGAACTTTTAGGTGTTGTATGATTTGTTCCTTATACATTAATCAAAGTTTTTTCCTTCAGCCAGTTAAGCATTTTTTCATCGTTTTTATTGTTTTGACGTTTATTCTGTTTTTTTAAATACCGAGAGAGGGTAGTATGAGCAATGCCAATCTCCTTAGCCGCTTGTCTAATACTCATATTTAAATGATTAATCATCTCACTCATGGACTCGGGTGATAATTTAATTTCCTCTTTTACATCAAGATCAAAAGCTTGTTGTTTAAATTCTCCAGTTCCCAGTCGGTCATTATCTTTATGGTAGTTTTTCTGTGGTGTTTTTTCAATAACTTCTGCTTCTACAGTTGAAGCAGCTTCTCTTATTGCAGACTTTGAACTACTGGAAAATTTTTCTTCTTCTGTTCTTAACGGGGTATTTCCTTGACTTAGTGGATGTATCTTTTCTAAAATGGTTTGATCTAGTATTGCTTGAGAGGACAGTTCCACATTCTTTTTGTATCCTTCGAGCAAATCGTCTGTTGGATAAATAATAATACTATAGTTGATCCAGTTCTTATACCAGCCCTTTTTTCCTACTACAGATTCATCAAAGGATTCTTTATACTCCCAATCCTTTATGACTCCATCAGCTTTAAAATCATCCAACACATTCTCTAACTTGTCTTTTTTATCACTCCAGTTATACCGTATAGGTATATCCATCTCTTTTAATAATGTTGATATTTTAAAAGGTTGAGTCAATTTTGATTTCAGTCTGATTCTCATCTTCCATTGTCGATCAATGTATCGTAGCAGCCGTTTATGCTCTTTTTGTGTTTGATGGCTATATTGAAAAACTTTAAGATGTAATAACCCAATCATTTGGCTAGAGGCACTAATTAAAGGAGTGAGTAGGGCTGTTGGTTTAATTTGTAGCGCATAGATCCCTTGTGCTTCTCCAGTATTCTTATCATAGGCCACACGTATGGCTCCAATATCAAACATTCGCTTAAAATCTTGAAAATCATATTGTTTATCTTCTTGAGTGATGATCTTCCCTTCACTCAGTGACACCCACATGCTTGATAAAGCGACAACTCTTTTCATAATATTAAAACGATCTCGTTCTCGAATTACCAACTCTTTTGCGTTTTTCTCAGAGTCCAGTATTTGCCTTAATCGCAAAGCATCATTACTATGAAATTCAATATATCCTTCGTTGTTTTTAGAAGTGACTAGCCATAGATAGGTGATCAAATCAAATAAATCAGCTGTCCATTCATCCAAAGAATTATAAGCTGAATCTACCAACTTCATCCAAAGATCTTCTTGATCTTCCTTCAATGCAATGCGCGTTGTTTGAGTGGGACGGAGTTCGGCCATTCCTCTAAAATTGCCTTTGTTATCAATTAGATCAGCAGCCAATTGCCCCGCACCCCTTTTTTTAAATTCTTTCTTTTTTGCGACAATATTCCGTATCATATGGTAGTCATTATCCATACTGGTATATAGATAATCCTGTTCCATGGTTTGGTCAATCGTTTTTTCGTTCAAACTTAGATTGACCTCTTCAAGAAATTCATTGTATAAAAAACTCGAAAGGGTAGCGTGAATGATTCCCGAATGTCTCAGAACAGCTTCTTTTATCATACCTTTTGTAATGTGCTTTTGAAAATATAAGCTTTCTGTGAGGAAAAAATATAATGCCTTAAAACTCGGACTCATTCCGATAGGAGGATATTGATTCCTGACCTCATCCTCAGTCATTTGATAGGCTTCTTTGCACCATTTTTCTGTAATACTTGGCCGGTCTTCAAAAAGACGTTTTGTTTCTTCGAATATAGCAATCTTTAATAATTGATACGGTAAAATTAACTGATCTTCAATTTCCGAATAATTGGTCGTAATCAAAAATAGACCTCCTCTAACGATTGACTATGTTCTTCTTAATGGCTAGAAGGGGTTATAGTTTTATGTTTTTGAATTAAATCCTCTATAGCGCTTCGTCTAACAAATGATACATAGAAGTACGGGGAATATTAGAAAGCTCTTTTAGCTTTTCTAGTAACCTGGTATCTAGAGTATTTTCTATTCTTGTTCTAGTTTTTAACATGTTCCTCTTCAATCGTATGAAGGGTGAACCCTAACGATAAGGGGGAGATGAATTTCGGTTGACGATAGCCAAAGTTATTTTTGGAGACCTTTTCTCAATAATTCGAGAATAGTTGCTGTTCTTGTCGCAATCCCATTTTCTTTTTGGTATTGGTCTAATTTTTCTATAATTGCTTTAGGCATACGGATTTCTACACGTTCTTTATCATCTTTCATTATTTATCACCTCTCGCATGATTGTACGGTATTTTTACGATAAAATCAATTCATACGATGTTATCCCGTACAAGGTGAGGTGAAATGATATGACCAAGCATAACAAATCTTATAAATTCCGATTAATTCCAACAAAAGTACAAGGTATTTTGATTCGCAAAACATTTGGTTGTGTCCGATTTACCTATAATAAGATGCTAGAAGAACGAAAAGAAACTTATGAGAAATACAAGAGAGATAAAGAAACCTTTAAACAACAAAAATTTCCAATCGCTGCTAAATATAAAGATGAATTTCCATTCTTGAAAGAAGTGGATTCTTTAGCTTTGGCTAATGCACAAATGAATTTGCAAAGTGAAACAGTACGTATATAAAATTATAGTAATCTATTTAAAATTAAAATGCACCACGAATTTGCACCACTGCGTCCAACTTGTGCTCCAAAATCATTTTAAATGCACCACTGTAACCTTGTACATCCAGACCGTGTGGAAAAAGAAGGTGTTAATCAATGGAAATGGCCATTAATTTAGTTTTCTCCAAACCGAGTGTCAGAATAAAGTATGATCTATCAACGTTTTGAAAAGACGTTTAAAATAAATATCATAAAAATGCACCACGAATTTGCACCACCTCGTCCAAACCGTGCCCCAAAATCATTTAAAATGCACTATTGTAACTTTTCTCGTCCAAATCGTGTGGGAAAACGTAGTTTTGCACCACTTAAAATGAATATTAATATAATTTCGTCCAAACCGTGTGTCAGAATAAACCCTATATATCAATGTTTTGAAAAGGTATTTAAAATAAATATCATAAAAATGCACCACGAATTTGCACCACCTCGTCCAAACCGTGTATTAAAAGTGCACCATCCGTCTTCACTGCTTCGTCCAAACCGTGTAGTAAAAAAATATAATTAGTAAGCAAAAACTTAGATAAATAAACATTTTTGAGTACATATTTAAAATAGACTTATACGGAAAAAATGGTGCATTTTTACATTTTTGGTGCATTTCCTCGTCCAAACCGTGTAGTAAAAAAATTTCAACTTTTTTTTAAAACCCTTGAGGCGCTTGGCTTTAAGGGCTTTTTTTTTTTGGTGCATTTTCTCTTAGAGAGCACCAATTTGCAAAAATCGAGTTTGTTATAATTTCTTTTAATAAATATTGGTCGAAAAAGGAAGTTTTATTAAGAAAGAAGGTGAACTAAATAGTGACAGTAATTAAAAATGTATCACGTAATGTCGTATCAGCAGTTGAAATCATGCAGTTTATGACACACAATAGTTTACTTTTATACAAGAAAAAAGGATCTCGTATCTCACATGATAGATTCACAGCTTATGAGGCAAAAGAAAAACATAATCCATACCGTAAGGGCGTAGTCTTTGTTACACCTTCTAAGGATGATCTTGTTGAAGGGAAGGGATATGTCGTTACTTCCTATGAAACGCTCCATGAAAAAAGACAATCTTTATCTCATTGGACCCCAAATACTTTTCGAGGTGGTACATATTATAATTTTCAAAAAAGAATCATAAAAGGACACACGCGTGATAATCTAAAACAAATCAATGTAATCGGGTTTGACATTGACACGAAGGAAATTGACCTGTATGCCCTTTATTTGGGTTGCGAAGAATTAGGGTTGCCACGTCCAAATTTATTATTGGAAACTCCTAGAGGATTTCAGTTTTTCTATGTACTAGGAACACCTTTTTTTATACATAAAAATCAAGATTATAAGTCTTTAAGAGTAGCAGAACGTTTAGCTGCTAATGTTCGTAAAGCATTATCTACATATGTCCCAGTAGATACAAATTGTGCACCATTCGGGTTTTATCGGATTCCAAGAGAGGATAATGTTCTGGATTTTTATGATGAACCGGCTAATACAAGGGAGCTTCTGTCTTGGTCTAAGAGCTATGATAAACAAGAAAAAAGAACCTTTCTACGTGTTGTTTACAATAAGAACAGTGCAGCGATCGATCAAACGTCATCAGATTGGTATCGTGCACTTATTTGTGCTACAGACATTGACAGAGGTCATCATAGTGCTAGCCGAAATAATGCTTTAATGACATTAGCACTTGCTAATTACGCAAGTGAACGTCCCATTGAGGATGCATATGATGAACTAGATCAATTTAACAGTAATTTGGCTCGTCCGTTGAATAAGAATGAGTTTGAGCGAACGTTGAATAGTGCTTATTCCGGTAAATATAAGGGTGTAAAACGATCTTATGTTGAAGGATTACTGGAGATTTGGACGGATGGACAAGCTCGATTTTCTGGAAGAGAAGGATGGTACAAGTTTAAAAAACCTCGTGAAGAACGAAAACGCTCTCATTATACAGAACGGGAAGAAGATATTCTTGCCTATTTAGCAGTACATACAAACCAAGAAACGCCCTTTTTAGAGGGTTCTTTAAGTATGTTGGCTGAAACATTTGGAATGGCAGTATCATCGCTAAAAGAGGTTTTGAAACGTTCAAATAAAGTTATAAAGCGAACTATTGGTAAAGGACGTGCAGCTGTTACAAAATTGGCTAGTAGATCCATGCTGTTTAAAAGGTTGCTACTCTTACGTAAAAATCAGATTAAGCAAGCGCAATTAACATTGGCAGAGCTGTTACCAGAGCTAAATGCACCTTTTCGTACACTAGAGGTGCCATCCTTAGAAGCGCAATTACTACTTTATGAAATCGATTTATTGTACCGGATGAAAGGATCCCCACCAGATCGGTTGACTAGTTGAAAATTAATAAGCCAGTCTGCCAATACATATCTATATTATCCTTTGGTTGTTTTTATTCTTTTGTTGTTTTGTATTTCTTAGGTACGGGCTCTGTATTTAGCTTTATTTATGGAGGAGTAGTTTAACTAGATTTATAAAAAAATATGGGGCGTTCGGTTTATTTATTATGCATCTATGTGTAATTAGTTCAATGTGTTAATTACACATACTGGGGTGAGTGCTAGGTTTTTAAGAATTTTTAAAGTTAATGTAATAAAATAGTTTTATATCAAGGTTTTTAACTATTTGTGTTTATATATGGAGTGAGAGCATGATCTGATTCTAGGCGGAATTATTATTGGGGATGATGGTAATGTTTTCTTTGGTGGGAAGGAAGTTATCAGTATTTAAAAGGGCTATACCAAAATTTTCCTGTAAAGGAATCGTTCTTTCTAGATGTGACAAGGGTAAACCAATTTTTTTGATGAAAGGTTAGACAGAACACAAGCTGAAACAAATACGTGCATGAAAAGCCAAAGGTTTTTCGAATACCTGCCTTACGTAAATGTTTTGTTAGTTGTAATTCAGATAATACAGCAGAAAGTTTATTTGTAGGAGGTTTCTGACCTGTTTCTTTCTGCACATGATCTAAGAACTCTACAAGTAAACTAAGCCCCTCAAGAGTATGAGATACTTTAAAGCTCTTACGAAAAGGTTTGCCTTTATCTACAAAAGCTTGAACTTGACTTTCCCCTTTTGAAATATCCAGATTAATGACTGGATTCATCCTCCATCATTTCCTAATCTTTTATTTGTCGGTACGCCTTATCCTTCTTGTAGTGTCACAGCTTCGCTTGTTATACGAGATCTATGTCCTAACCAGCCTCAATCATCTTTATACAAGTAGGGGCAAACTGTTTAGCTGACGGGATCTAGGTCTCACGGGTAGCGAGGAATCCAGAGTTATTCCTTTCTTTATAGAGGGAGGTTAGTGAAAATTTAGGAGAAAATTCTTGAACAAGGTCTTGAAAGAGCTTTGGATATGTATGTTCAGCCACTAAGAGATTGTGAAGATTTATACTTAACTATAGTTGAATAAAATTTTACCATAATTTTCAATTCTCTTTGTTCACTGATAGTAATAATAGGCTAACATTAATAATGGGGGTGGAAAAATGTTATCAAATATAGGTGTACCAGTTTTAGTTCTTGTTATTAATATTATTCTTTTGATTGTTGGTCTATTTATTCTGTATATAGTAATTTCAACAGCAGTCAAGGACGGTATTAACAAGTCAGTGGTTAGTCAATATATCGAAAAAAAGTATGGAGTCAAAGACAATAAGAAATCATTTCTTGATAGTGATTTAGACAATGATAAATAATTAACAGGAGATATAAAACAGTAAGATAGAATTAGCAATACAAATAGGATATAGAATCGCAAAAGTTCAATATCCTATGTATTTGAAAAAATATTCAGTTGAAATAATTTCAAGCAAAAGGTATGTGCCAAGTTTTTCTTGTTAATGAACAGAATAATGCCATTATCACTTAGAATAAAATACCTGCTAAATAAATAACTAAAGAAACAGTAAAAGCACTAATAATCGTTGAAAATAAAACCACCTGGGCAGCAAATTCAGGGTAGTTCTTGTACTCCTCTGCAATTACAGCACTATTTACAGAAGTCGGCATAGCGGATGCAATCAGTAAGGCCTGGGCAGTAACTCCATCAACTCGAAATAGCCAAATAATTAACAGCGCAATGATTGGACTAATGATTAGCCTAACCGTAAGGCTTGAGTAAACAGCAGAAAGTGCTGTTTTAAATTGGATACGTGCTACTTGGGCACCTAGTGTAAGTAATGCAAGACCTATCATCGCATCTGCAATAATATTAGCTGGTACCAAAATAACCGATGGAATTGGAATATTTAATGCATTACATAATAATCCAGCCATCATCGCATACAAGACTGGCATCTTAAAATAACCAATCATCGCTTTCCACTTACTCGTATTCACCGATTGTAATGCAAAAATCCCATAGGAAAAGGTGAGTATATTTTGCAGCGTTAGTACAATTACCTGAATAGACATCGCAAAAGGATCACCTTTAAATACCAACTCATTAACGGGCACCCCATAATTTCCAGAATTAAAGAAAATGGTACTATTTGAAAAAGTAGTTTTCTCCCCTCGATTTAACCCTAAAACTTTAGCAAAAAGAGTAGAAAAAACATATAAAATAATGACCAATAATATGAAAAACAATAGAACATGCCCAAATAAGCTAGCGGAAAACTGTGTACTATATAATTTCACAAATATAAAAGCGGGAACAACAAAATAAATATTTAACTTGGACAAAGTAGAGATGTCCATCGCAAACTTTTTCTGCAAGATAAAGCCAATTGACATCACCATAAAAATAGGTAAAATAATATCTTTAAAAATTGTAAGTAGTTCTAACAAAAATTGACCTCCGTATAGATAGATTTCATAATAACAAGCATTTCCAGTGATTCTATTTCATATTACTACTTTCTTGGTATCTGGATCAAAGCTCCACTCTAATTGCTTCGTAGAACACCTGTTAAGTTGCTAAGGCAGTCCTTTTATAAAATAATTCAGCAGGAGATGGAAATCATCGAACGGGAAGGAGAAATATACAGGGAACGCATTCAAAAGGAAAAGGAAGAAAAAGAAGAAAGGCGTTCATTAGGAGTATAACAAAAAAGGGTTCCAAATTTTTATCTTAACTAACAAAGAGTCAATCCCCATATTTATGGGGTTGGCTCTTTGTTTATGTGTGTTTTATGTATTTAACAGAATTATGGTAATAGGTGGACTGAATAGTGTACTTTTAACTAAGGGCTTTTCTATTATTATTGTCTAATCATCTTCAATTAGCGGTCAGGTTAGTGCAATCAAGGGATTTAGTAAAATAAGGAAAACAATATTTTCAAAGGAGATCTAGTATGTTCAACAACTTGTTGCTGTAATTGATTAAGAAACGATCGTCATCGACGGTCTTTTTTTATGGTTTCTAATTATATTGCTGATTTTATCTGTAATTCTTAATATGTATCAGTATATTCAAATCAAGCGTTACAAATTGAACGAATGGTCTTACAAAGCATCTTGGCAAGAGGTAATGAATTTAAAAAATCCTATCAGTCTAATACTGTGGTGGATGTTATGTTCTTATTTGATAATCGGGCTTATTTTTGGATTTGTTTCTTTATTTATTCTTTAAGTTTAGGGTGCAAAAAGACGTTCTATTAAAATAATGTAAAATATTCCACTTAAAATAAAGGGGTGCGTTCCTTAAATTAGTGACTGCACCCTTGTTCAATTAACGAAGCACAAGAGTTGAAGAAGTATATAATAAAAGGACCAATAAGTGGTTTTTTAAAGGGAAAAATCTAAAGTGTTTAGTAACTTATCAATTTTTGTTTCAAAGGTAAAAAAATAAGACTTATTTTCATCATCAAATATGAGTAAATATGGCTTTTCATCTTCTGGAATAATAATGATAACTTCATCAATCAGAGCACTCATCCATTTATTTTCTAATTGAAGAGATGGCTCTAAGGGGATTTTGACCATATAACCTTTGTCTGGAATAGGGTTGAATTTTTTAACAATATTATCAATTTCTTTAATGATTTTTTCAGCTTCTGATTGTATCTTAGGATTTGTTGGGGTTGTTTTTATTATCTTACTTTTTTCAATATCAAGAAGTTCAATATTCGTAATGCTTTGTGCACTTACGAGAAATAGATTAAATAGGAAAAATATAGGAACTGATGAAAGCAATATTTTACGAACCACATGTACCACCTCGGTTGTAGCATGACCGAAGATTATTTTTTTATGCTCTATGCCTTATGCTTTATTTCTTATGTTAAAAATAGATTTTTTCGAGGAAAACGTTTGTTAAAAGATATATATGATAAAAATGAGTTAAAACAAGTTGAAAATAACTCTCGATAAAAAACCATATAATTAGCAGTATGGAAATTATTTGGTTGTTATAAAAGATGATAAGTTCTAATGGTGGTAATTACTTGTCTTTGTTTCCATGAGAATGTGAAAAAAGAGTGTTCTCACTCGTTGATAGTTTTTTGAATATTCATACCTTTTTCTTTTGCAAATTTTGTGTAAAACAATATACTTACAAATAAGATAGAATGTATTTCATTAAATATAGGAAGGGTGATTTGTATGACATCCTCAAAGGTTGCTTCAATTTGGAGATACCCCGTTAAGTCAATGATCGGAGAGGAATTAAACGCATGCGAGATTACGGAAAAGGGGTTATTAGGAGATAGAGCTTATGGAGTAATTGACAATGAAACTGATAAACTTGCTAATGCTAAAAATCCACACAAATGGCCCAACATGTTTCAGTATCGGGCAAATTTTATTGATCCCCCGCAGAAGGATGCTGCTATTCCGCCGGTAAGAATCACTTTTCCGGACGGTCGTTCGATTATTAGCACAGACGACGAAAAAAATAAATTGCTTTCAACCAGCTTTAATCGAAATGTTCATTTGTCAACCCCATCCTCAATGGATGTACAGTTTGAAGGATATATTCCTGAAGAAATCGAGGAACTTGACAACAAAGGCTCGATTTTTACAAGAACTTCACCTAAAGACACGTTTTTTGATATTGATATGGTGCATATTATTACAACCTCAACGATTAATTACTTAAGGAAACTGGCACCAGAAAGCAGAATTGAGGCACGGCGGTTCAGGCCTAATATTATTATTGAAGTTCCGAATTCGGAAGCCTTTATAGAAAATAATTGGGTAGGTAAAACCTTAACAATTGGCAGTGTACAACTCAAGATTTCTCAAGAAACAAAGAGGTGTGTAATGACAACATTGGCCCAAGGCGATCTTCCAAAAGATCCAAATGTACTAAGATCTATTGTGAGAAATAACGCCGGAAGCTTTGGAGTTTATGCTTCCGTAGTGAAACCTGGAAGGGTAAGCATTGGGGACAGAATTGAGGTTGATTGAAGCATGGGGAACGCTCCCTAACGGGTCCAGTGACAGGGTTTCTGCTATGAACTGCAAAGTAGTTCACCTTATATGGAAAATTGATAAGTATTTAATTAATGATATTTACCAAAAACATCAGTTTTTGTAATGACATCGTAAAACTTTAATAGTTATTGATACGATCAACTTTGAAGTTTACCAAAAAACATTCCCAAAACGATTACCAAATCTCTTTACAAGAATGTTTGGTCTTAACAGGCTTTATTTTTCCCTTCTAATGGAATTCACTTTGCGGTCTATGACAAGAACCCTGTCACTAGGCCTATTTGAAGGATTCTTATAGCGATTTGGCCGATACAGTTGATACCATGTCGAAGTTTTAAATATCTTTACGTTATGGTGTTAATGAAATTTAAATCATATTTAATTCAATGGGGTGACTTTATAATGATCTGGACCTAAAAGTAAATACGAATATATTAGGCATTAAGTTCGGTATTGAACAGAAATCATGCCTTTACTTGTTAAATGACAATAAAATTATTTAATTTACAATAAAGTCATTTTAAAACAGAATGAAGTCCTTTAATCGACTGGACCAAAGATTAAAGAACATCTTATTTAGCAGTCTGGATTTCCCATTATCTTCGTACGTTCTTCACGTTTTCGCATTTGGGTTTAGTAAGCTATCTACTGGTCTCTCGATATCCCGCATCTCCTTCAGACACTACATTATAATAATACCCTAGATTAGACTTTATAGGCTGTGCCGGTACTTCTAGGGGAGGACTTTCACCTCCGAGAGAAATAACCTTCCAGGATTCGGAAGCCGTTTTACCAAAGTAACGTGCCCCAACCTATATAAGTTATATCTTGCAGCGTTACTGTAAAAGGACAACTAACCGCCGCACAAAGAAAATCCTGGGACAAAATGTCCTAGGATTTGAGTATTTGATTATATATGTAGGTTTTTTCAACGTAGGAATCAATCGATAATTGTATAAGTTCAAAATCCTTATTTGTTAGTTCGCGTACCACTTCTCCTGGTGATCCTAAAACAAGTGAACGAGGAGGAATGATTTTTCCAGATGAAATGAGGGTATTGGCCCCAACGATACATTCTTCTCCAATAACTGCACCATCTAAAATAGTAGAACCCATTCCAATAATCGATCTTTTCTTAACTGTGCATCCATGAAGCACAACATTATGTCCTACTGTTACTTCGTCCTCAACAATAACTGGAGAACCTTCAAATAAATGGATCGTGGCATTATCTTGAATACTACATCTCTCTCCAATTATAATGGCATCTTCATCACCACGTAATACAGCATTAAACCAAATTGAGGTTTCTTTACCAACCTTAACATCACCAATTAAATAGGAACCAGGAGCTAGGAATGCAGTGTTGTGTACGGTTGGTTTTTTTTCTTGATAAGGGATAAGCAAAATACAGAACCTCCTATTATGTTTGAATTTTCATATAACTATATCATACTTGATTTTATCTGATAAAGCGGGAAGTAATAAACTTATTGAGCAAAATCGATAAATAGCTTCTGATTTTCGAACCCTTTTAATCACTTTTTCAACTAATGGCTCTAAGATATGACTGTCATGTGTGTTACCTGGTGTTACGATGATGCCAAGTACAAAGCCATTTCGGTCTGCGGCCACATGGAAGGAATAGGCGAACTGTTTTGTACGTTCGTCTTTGACGTAATAACTACTCTCTGGGTCGGTTGTGTTTTCTTTGATTTCTTTTGATTACTCCTTACCGAACTTATCCGGTGGGAATGGCTTTTTTCATGTTCTTCACGGTCTTGATTAATTTCTTCTTGAAGGCGTTCTTGATATGCATGTGTTTCTTTGTGAACGACTTTCCTCTCGAATTTGCGCCAATTTAATAAACGCACAAGAGGACTTCCCTAAAATGGAAGGTTAGAATCGTTAAAAGGGAAGTTAGTCGGATTATTAATATAGTAAAAAAATACCTTTTTCAGTAATATAGGTAGTTATCTTTCGTAATAAAAGGAAAACAAAATAGAATTTGTGTATAATAAATACAAAATTAGACAAGAATGGGTGAATTAATATACTGAAAAATACAAATACCTGCAAAATTCAAAATATACAATTTACATATAAATAATATATTAAATAGCGTTAATATAAAACGAGTATAGACTATATATAAAACTAGTATGTTGATGAACAGTCTTTAAATCAACAGAATTATCGAATGGTCGGACAATCAAGATGGCAAGTAGCTATTTTGTGTCCGGAGGAGATTCATCTCCCATCTATTTTTATTGGGCTACGCCCTCCTCATTCCTCAGGGAGGGAGTATTGCCGCCTATAAGATATGGAGGGAAAAGAGGGTTATTAGACCTATCAGTGTATTGAAAAATTCTCAGTTATCCAGAATAATGCTAAGTATTGGAAGTGTTGTTGAGGTAAAATATTTCATTATGCTATAATGAAATATATCCTTATAAACTTATCTATACTTCTTATTTTTAGAAGTCACCGTCAGATTTCATTCGTTTCTATACGTCTGAAAATATTCGGCTTAAAAACCCTTTAATGCTCTTGTTGATTTTCAGCAATTGCAGTGGTATATCCACTATGAGACATGATTTTAGCACGACTTTTCCTTAGGTGAAGTATGTCTAATTTTTCCTGTGATCTATTAAAAAATTTAAGATTGAGATATCAAAAGACGATTGTTTTCCCTTATAGGGGTACAGTCGTCTTTTTTTATATATAAAAACCTAAAAGGAGAGAGATTTTAAATGACAAGTGTAATGGATGGACTAAAACAACAAAATATTGTTGCTTCAAAGCAAGGAGGAGAGAATAAGCTAGGGGATCTTTTCTGGTATTCCATCGGCAATCAATTGATTTCTCGTGAGGATTTAAAGCGAAAATTTGATGATGCCAACATGGATCACAAATGGCTGCCAAATCCAATTCGCATTTCTGACGCATTTAGGAGAGCTACAGGAGAAATCCAGAAAAAACAAAAGAGGGTGCCAACCAACGATCCAACAACTTTCCTGAACTTTTTGATTAGAGAGGTCTACTACGATCATAAAAGGGTTCAACGGAACATTGTTATTGAAAAGGTTGATAAAAAAGGGAAGTCATTGGAATATAACTCCACAGCTACAATCATTGAATTTAACAAAGATGATGGTACAATCTCTATTACTACAAACGGTAGTAGAGATGAAGGAGAACAAAAGGCAAAAAGTTTAGCTTATGAATCCAAAGAGCTTTTTAATACGTATTCCAAAAACTATGATGCTCAAACACTGCGGATCATGGTCAAAAACATCCTTGATTCCATGTCGCCCACAGCAGTCCGTCCCAGTGGTGGTGTCTATTTCGTTCCACGAAATCACCAAGATAGCTTAGATGCTGTAGTGGACTTGGTGAATCGTCTTGATAGTTCAGAGGCTTTTTCTGTTCCTTTATTTGATACAAAAAGTAACAGAGGAATGGTGAACAAAAAGATCCGTGATGATATGATTTCTGCCATTTCTAAATGTAAATCTATCGTCCACTTTTCAGGACTGAGAAAATCTCAAGTTACGGATACCCTTAATGAAGCCAGGCGGGTGGTAAAAACATTTAATGAATACCAAAGTGTGGTTAATCTTGATTTTGAATTATTGAGTGATAGTTTAGTGGAATTAAAAAACTTATCGATAGCCGTTATACAAAAGACAAAATAAAAAAATAGAAAGTCATTTTTAATTAAAAGTCACGGGAAAGAGAACACTTGGGTATTTTGTATGCCAATGTGATTTCTTTCCTTTTTTTATTACAAAGAGATTCAGTCAACTACCCACCACTTAATTTTCAACGAAATTTGAAGTGGAGGCTTGAAAAAGCCCTTAGTTGTCTAGCCTAAGTTCTTCGAGAACTACGTTGGTTTGGTTATCACACCTCCGGATGATACTCTAGTCCGTTGCACTGTGCAGGCTCTGTAATAGTTCTGAATGGGTAAGAACGGTCAACCTGATTTTTGGTGATTTTGTCACAAGACCTTACCAACATTGGCGAAGGGTAACTACTCCTATAAAGGAGGAACACTTTATTATAGTGTTCACACTTTAGGCTAACGCCTAACCGAAATTCATCCCCTCCCTATTGTTGGGCTGCGCCCTTCACACGATTGAGGAAGGGGAATTCTTTCGGAAAGCTGTTAAAAACAAAAGGGAGCGATAGTTTATGAATAAAATTCAAGAAATTAAGAAAGCATTGAACCAAAAATACTTTGAAAGAGAAAGCGAAATTGAAGCCATTCTGACGGCCATTCTTTCACGTCAACATGTGCTTTTAATCGGCCCAGCTGGAACAGGTAAGTCAGCTCTTTCAGCCGAGTTTTCCAAGATTATTAAGGATTGTAACTACTTCCAATGGCTCCTCACTCGTTTTTCCACTCCAGAAGAATTATTCGGTGTGTTGAGCCTTAGCGAATTGGAAAAAGGCATGTATAAACGCAATACAACTAGTAAACTGCCAGAAGCTCACTTTGTTTTTTTGGATGAAATTTTCAAGGCAAATTCGGCCATTCTGAATAGTTTACTAACGTTAGTAAATGAGCGTTTATTCTATAACGGTGAAATGCCTGTAAAAGTGCCTTTGATGTCTATTGTTGGCTCTTCAAATGAATATCCAGAGGAAGGGGAAGGTTTAGAAGCATTGTTTGACCGATTCTTGCTGCGTTTTGAAGTAGAGTATGTGAATGATACTCAAAATTTCATTTCTATGCTGCAAGGAAACATCGATCATATAGAGATTCCTTCTATGTCCATGAATGAATTGCTAGAATACCAATTTATGACCGACATGATGTATATTCCGGACGAGGTTTATCAGACTTTAGCTGAAATTCGTATGGATCTCGAAGGTGAAGGTATCAGGCCTTCTGATCGTCGATTTAAGCAAAGTTTGTCACTCTTGAAAGCGAAAGCTTTTATGGAAGGAAGGCAACAAGTGACACGCAGCGATATTATGTTGTTACAAAACACGTTATGGGAAACGATTGAACAAAAAGAAGTAACGGCACAAGTCGTGAGAGAAAACGCACAGGATAAATTTCAAAAATTGATAGAAGAAAGAAAGCAGGAAGCGAATGAATTACAAGTTTCCATAAATAGAGATTCTTCAGTAGAAGAAAGGATAGAGGTTCGAAATAAACTGTTAATCATTCAAAATGAGTTGGATGAAATCTATAAACAGCAGAAACATCCGATGATTCCGGAATTAAGCTCTGACATTCAGAGATTTGCAGATGAAATAGCCAACAATATTCTAAACGTCTAAAAAAGACAGATAAAACAGCCAGAGATCAGATTTTTTCTTTGGTTGTTTTTTTCAAAATAAATTTAGAAGGGAAAGATAATCGATGGATCGTAGAAGTGTCAAGAACTTAAATCGAAGAGAGAGAGTTTATAAGAATCCGACAGTCAATGCGGATTCGTTTGATAAAAGGCAGTTTAATAGTTTACTGAATAAATCTAAAGGACTGCAAGAATTAAAGGGGAAAGGAGACATTGTATTTCCTATGTATTCTCAATTAATGGGGGATATTTGGAGCTCATTTTATAAAAATAAGCCACAATTGTTAGCAGAAATACCAGAAGAGTTGGCTTCTAACCAAGCCTATATACAAACAATCATGAAAGATGAAGAGTTTGAGGATTACCGGAAAAATACGAAGTTTGATGAAGTTTCTGCTGCCCTTTCAACTATTTCATTTGGTAATAAGGTATTGGAATGGATTCAAAAAAACAATTTGAGGACAGGGAGTTTAACAAAGCTATTCAACAGGCTCTGAAAGCTCAACAACAACAGAAACAAATCGAACGACCGTTTGATCAAAACCTATCAGACCAACAAAAAAAAGAGCAGGAAAAGGCTGAACAGCAAATGAAACAAAGTATGCAGCAGTTAACTGAAAAACTTCAACATAAACTGGATGGTTCAGGCCATCAACTACAGTCTATGTTAAAAAGTTCAATGATTGAAGCAAAAGACAGTAAGGATAAGATGGAAAAGCTTATTAGTGGAATGGGACAAGGCAATGGTAAAAGTGAAATTGAAAAAGTCCCTGTAAAGGAACAATTTGAATTAGCAGAAATGTTACAAAAAAATCCAAATCTGAAGGAGATTGCTGATTGGGCGGGACGATTCAAGCAGATTGCCCATGCCAAGCAGAAGCATTTACATCATGAATCTATCGAACGCAGTGGTGTAACAATCGGAAATGAAGTAGATCGTCTACTTCCAATGGAGCTTTTCAATCTGGCAATCTCACAAGCAAAAGCTGATTTTATTAGGCGTTTTGCAGAGGGTCAGACCATGATTTACGACAAAAAAGGCAAGGATACATTGAGAAAGGGCCCCATTATTCTGTGTCTGGATCAATCGGGGTCTATGAAGAAATTAGATACCCAAAGTAAAGGGTTCGCTCTTGCTTTGTTGGCTATAGCTAGAAAACAAAAAAGGGATTTTGCATTGATCACATTTTCTACAAGTGCAGAAGTTAAAGTATTTCCAAAGGGGAAAAGCACCACGGATGACGTAATCCAATTAGTTGGAGACTTTTTAGGTGGTGGAACAAACTTTTATGAACCTTTAAAAAAATCATTGTCACTTATTGAAGAAAGCCGTTTTAAACAGGCTGATATTGTATTTGTGACGGATGGCCAAGCAAATCTTCCAGCTGATTTCATGGAAGAATTTAGGCGTACAAAGGATAAGAAGAAGTTTGAATGTCTTTCAGTTTTAATTGGGGTAGAAGTTGATATTGATACAGTGGAGAAATTCTCTGATAGAATAATTGATGCTGCTGATTTCATGGAAGCCAATGAGGCATTTAGCATTTAAACCATATTTAGAGGAGATAAAGACTTTAGAATGATTCTAAGGTCTTTATCTAATAATATATCGATTTAGTGGTGGATAGTTGATTTTTGAGTTTCTTCCATATTTAGAGTAAATACAAAATAAGTTGTTTGAATTGTTAATTCCTAAACAGCTTTATTGTCATTTAACAACATGTTCCTATTTTTGGGTTTTTCGTAAGAAAGTTTTTGATAAATCGTGATGAGTTCGTCTAATTTCTGACTGCAACAAAGGGTGTCATGGCTATTTAATCCAGTTGTTAGCGCAACCTGGATTAATTCCTTTTTCAATTGATTGATTCTGTCCTCTAATTCATCTATCTCTATAGAAAACATAGAAAGAGGCGTCATATTGAACCAAGTAAAGAAAGATACAAAAAAGGCAAACGACGTAGAATGTAAAGTTCTAATACTATCATTATTAACCTTAAATAAATCTGCAGCTTCCATGTAATATAATCTCTCCTTCTTATGAACTTACGTCATCTTACGAGACAGCACGATAATATTACAGGCATGTTTGTACAAACCAAACTACATTATCTTTGATATTTCTTCCTCCAATTTATCGTACAAGTTGGATAAAAGCTGGCTATATTGACTCTTAACTTTCTCATAAATTAGTTTAGCTTCTTCCTCATCATAAAGATGAGAGGTTTTATTACGATCTACCATCATATCAATCCATTGTTCCCCGTCTTCAATTAAGCCGTATGTAAATGCTTCTCTTATCGTTGCCCTAGGACTTTTAATTTCAGTAATCCCTGTATATTCTAAGAACATTTTCATCAACTTCCAACTTAATTCAAACGTGAACTCAAATCGCTGGATAACACCATCGAAAACAATATCAGATTCTATTTGAATTTTTGTTGCTTCATTCAGTCTAGTACTCGCACGTTTGTAATCGTTAAGCTTCTCGTAGAGCCTTTCCTTGTTCATATATAACTATCCCTTCTTTCCTAATATTGGAAATTAGTTTCTCCTTATTTAGACGATCCATAAAAACAACATCAATTTTTAACGGAGTGGGCATTTCATTAATAGCTTGTTCTATTAAGTTTTGCTGAGTATGAGAACTTTCTTTTGTAAAAACAGCTAAATCAATATCAGAGGATCTATGGTAATCACCTCTTGCTCTTGAGCCAAATAATAAAATTTTATCTATGTGATCCTTCTTCAAGCAATAGCTTTGTAATACACTAATAAAACGTTTTGATATTCCTGTTTCATTCCATTGAGGATATATCATGTTTTTCACCTCAATCCTTTATAGCAACTTACAATAATTTTAACATAAATATCCAAATTATGTTTGAGTTCTTCTTCAACTAAATGGTCCTTTCATATTATAAGGTCAATCAGAAAAGAAAAAATTTCTGGTTGACCATTTTTTATATCGATATATGATTACGGTAGCTGGGGTAGAACGTAATGGCCCTTGGGACTCGATCCCGTCCGTTAAACAGTTCACCCCCTACTTGTAGAAACATGATTGAGGCTGGTCGGGACAATGATCTCGTATAACAAGCGAAGCTATGATACTACATGGAGGAATAGGGGTTAACGGTTAATAGATTTTCAGGAGGGGATAAATGATGAATCCAGTCATAGGTCTGGATGTGGCAAAAGGTGAAAGTCAGGTTCAAGCAAAAAGCAGCCGTACAAAAAGAGCTTCAAAGTAGCACATACTCTTGAAGGGTTAAATTGTCTTTTAGATTTTATTAGAGAAGTAGAAGATGTATCAGGAGGACGGCCTCCCATAATATTAGAATCAACTGGACATTATCACACACCTATTGTGCAATATTTCGAGGACAGAGGGTACTTACTGATTATCGTGAACCCTCTCATATCATATCGGGCTAAGAGTTCTAGTTTACGTAAGGTAAAGACTGATATTATTGACGCTCATCACCTCTGTGATTTGTATTATAAAGAGGACTTAGAGCCTTACAAACAACGAGGAATCCAACTTTTAAACCTTCGTAATCTTACAAGACAACACGAAAATATTACAGGCATGTTTGTACAAATCAAACTGCAATTTCAGGCAGTTCTGGATCAAGTATTTCCTGAATACTGTGGAGTTTTTGGAGCCTTATATTCGGATGTTTCTTTACTGACTTTACAAGCATTTCCTACTTCAGAAGAAATCTTGGAAGCAGGCGAAGAAACCATTGCTAACAAAATAAAAGAGTTTTGTAAAAGTCGTTCACAACAATGGGCAAACAGTCAGGCAGAAAAACTAATGGCTGCCGCAGCTCAAAACCCATTTCAGAAAGCCTTATATAATAGGGTTCTGGTGCAAAAATTTCAAACCACTTGTAAGTAATCTTTGAATCTTGGACATACTGAATACTGATACTAGTACTCTAAAAAAGGACGTGATTAGTATGGAAAAGCAAAATCTATTCAAATGGAAACATGATCAACCTGATCTTATTTTATTAACCGTAAGATGGTAACTGCGGTACAACCTCAGTTTTCGTGATTTAGTCGAAATGATGGAAGAACGTGGCTTATCGATGGCTCATATAACCATTATGCGTTGGGCGCATCAATATGGACCTGAATTAGATGAACGAGTACGACGTTATCTTAAGAAAACCAATGATTCCTGGAGAGTCGATGAAACCTATGTGAAAGTCAAAGATCAATGGATGTATCTGTATCGTGCCGTTGATTCAGAAGGGAATACCATTGATTTTTATTTAAGTAAAGTAAGAAATAAACAAGCAGCCAAGCGCCTTTTTAAGAAAACCTTGGCTTTTTCGCACGTTTCTAAGCCTCGTGAGATAACGGTAGACAAGAACCCGGCTTATCCCATCGCTATCCAAGAGTTAAGAGAAGAAAAGCAGATGCCTGAAGGCATTCAACTAAGGCAAGTTAAATATCTAAACAATATCGTGGAGCCGGATCATCGCTTTATTAAAAAACGAATTCGCCCGATACTTGGATTAAAATCCTTACGGTCTGCCAAACGAATTATTGAGGGGATAGAGGCTATGCACATGATCAAAAAAGGACAGATTCCCCAAAGGGAGAAGTCTGTCCAAAATCAAAAAGAATTCATCCATCAACTGTTTGGACTAGTTGCATAGGACCAGGGGTCACTAGAAATCTTTCGCTTTTTTATGTTTTCTTCAAGTATTTGCACCAGAACCAAAATATTTTCTCATAATGTACTCCAAATGGTAAACAATATGACAAATGAGGTTGGTCGACGTGACTCAACAGACTTATCATACATAGTTGCAAAAAAGGAATGGGAGTATGATAATCCATGATCACTTGTCGATTACAAGAAACATGAAAAAATAAAGGATTGAGGTGAAGGTATGAAGGTTGAAAAGGGTATTGGATTTAAACATGTATTTTCAGATTTTTTTAGGGATATGAATCTTCAGAACTTTGGCGCAGGGCTTGTAGCGGGTATCTTCGGTTTAAGTGCAGGGGCTATTTTTCTGAGTGCAGGTACCGCTGGTGGTCTGGGAACCGATTTCATTATGATTTGGGTCACTAGCTTTTATTTAATCAATGGATTATTTGGAATACTTGTGCCAGCTTATTACAGACTACCGATACCAATGGCTAATTCAATCCCCGGTGCCCTTTTATTTGTGGCGATTATTCCAGTCGTAGGGGTTGGACCAGCGTTAGGGGCAACCTTAATTGCAGGATTTCTATCATTTCTAGTTGGACTTTCTGGTGCAATGAAACATGTTATGCGTTTTACCCCGGCACCGATTGTCATGGGTATGATTGGCGGAGTGCTTTTGAAATTTGGTTTAAATTTAGTGGAACCGTTTGAGAGTGCAATAGTACCAGCGATCATTATGATTGGAGCATTTGCGTTGACGATGAAATTTCTTCCTAAATTTCCAGCAGTACTTGGTGCTTTAATTGCCGGTATTATCTATCTTTTGGTGATTGGTGTTAGCTTTGCAGATGTCGAATTTGCCATAGATTATCCAAGGTTTGTCTTACCAGAATTTTCGCTCTATGCTTTCCTTGCTTATGGTCTGCCGTTAACAATTATTTTAATAGGTGTGGAAACTCCAGCAGGCGTTGGTTTGGTTAAATCAGGTGGATACAAAGAGGTTCCAGCAAATGGGATCACAGCTATCAATGGGTTCGCAACGATGGTTTCCGCATTCTTCACCCTTCATAGTACATGTATTGCAGCACCAATGACGGGTATTTGTGCCTCTCGCGATGCAGGGGATAGAGATAAGAGATGGGTCGCTGCGGTTATCGTTGGTATCATTTTTGTGTCAAGTGCTGTTTTTTATAGTGGGATCATCGCAATTTTCGGAGCAACACCACCGTATTTTGTTGCTATTATTGCAGGGCTTGCTTTAGCAAAAGTGCTAGCTTCTGCCATCGGGACAGCTGTGGGCGGTGAAACACATCAATTAGGTGGGTTATTTGCTTTCTTAATCGCAGCATCTGGTATCCAGCTGTTTTCCATCGGTGCGTCTTTTTGGGCTCTCGTTTTTGGGATAGCCATATCTCTTCTTGTGGAAACGAAAGACTTTAAATTTGGCAATAAAATGTTTTGACCCATGTTTGATATCGTATTTTTCTATCAAGTCCCACATCGCACAAGGTAATTTATTTTACTTACTTCTTCTTGTTGTCCTTGTTGTTCTGGCTCTGCTCGATCTTCTTCTGCGTCTCCTTCGAGATCTTGATCTTTATGTTAGACCCGATGTCGTTCGGCTCCGACTTGCCGTCCTTCTTACTCATGTGGGTTCCTTTCATTCTTGTCTTGGGGGGCTTTCCCCTGCTGACATGAACAACTCTAGCACGCTCACGCCACCCGTCAAAGCTGAAACGGTGTGACCTACCTCACACTCATTCCTCCATCAAATCAGTTAACAAATTTTCCAATCGTTCAACTCTATCTGTCATTTTTTCCATAGCTTAAATGTTTTTTGCAATGATCATTTCCAGTCGCATTCTTCTTTCAGTTATTTCTTTTTCATGTGCCATTTTTTCACTGCAATTGGGTCTATGTTTTTTAAAAATATGTCCATGATTTATCTCTCCTTTTGAACAAAAAACAATTTCGGGCTTACCACTATCTAAAAAGAGAAAAGAGCATAGGGAAAAACTGATATCACCGAGGGTGATATACTAGGCAAAGCCTAGTGTTTTTACGATATTATGAAAACTCTCTAAATGCTCCCTTCGTGGTCACTGAATTAGTCCTGAGTGTCCCCTTTGTGGTTCGATCTTTAGACCTAAAATGTCCCCTTCACCTCCCTAGGTGGGCTGATTGTGCTCACCTGTTTTTCATTATTTTTGATAAAAAAAGAGAAGAGAGAAACCAAAGTCCCCTTCTCTTTTTTTGTTTGTTTTTTATTATTCTTTTCTATGTTTTTTGCGATAGTTAGCGATATTTCTACTTAAAGCTTCGCCTGTATTTTGTCCAATTTGGTACGTTCGTTTTACTGTTTTTACGGATGGATTGTTGCGAACTTTATTAGAAACAATTTGTCCTAGATGTCGAGTTTCCCTATCCGTTCTTTTTTCTTCTAGGGGTATGGAAACGATTCTGGATTTCAGGGGCCACTATGGGGGTAAATACCATTTAATCAATTTTGAGAAGTGTATTTGAGAAGCTTTAAACCTTGAAAATCAATAAATCATTACATTATCAATAGGGTACACTCTATTGATAGTAATCGAAAAAGCATTTGGACCGTTCTAAAATCTAGTTTGTAAAGTTATGTGCAAATTACCTTGTCAAAAATACGCAAAATAAAATGTAAAGTGACAAGCTAGCAATCTCTCATAACTGACGTAACAAAAGTATGTAACAATATCATTTGTAACAATACTTGTAAAGGGATATTTTTGATACAATATATGTTACGGGGGAGAGGATACATATGAAATTTGGATACATGGATTTTGGTGCAAAAACTTCAACACAACCTCTATAAAATTAATATTTATTAAATAACACTGATTCTTGGATCTATAAATTAACATCACTGTACATTTTCTAACCGACTTTTTTCTATTATATTGTCTTTCTCATATTCTTTCACAAATTTATAAAAAGCATTCTTTTTAATATTCAGTTGTTTCATAGCCTTTGTTGCGGTGATTTCACCATTTTTCCATGCAGCATATACTTCTCCAAAATTTTCGGGTATTGGATTTTTAGGTCGCCCAAATTTTACTCCCTTTTTTAAAGCAATATCAATTCCTTCTCTTTGGCGAGTACGAATCTTCTCACGTTCTTCTTCGGCCATCCATGATAAGATTTGCAAGACAAGATCAGCGATTAAAGAACCTAAATTATCTTTATTTTTTGTGGTATCTAATAAAGGCATATCGAGTACAACAATATCAACGCCTTTCTCTTTGGTCAGCTCTCGCCATTCGCTTAAAATCTCCTCTTTATTTCTGCCGAAGCGATCTAACGAATGGACATATAAAATATCTCCTTCACGTAATATTTCTTTCAATAACTGGTAGCGAGGACGGTCAAAATTTTTCCCCGATTGTTTATCTGTATAAATATCACGTTCATCTATACCCATTTGTAACAAAGATTCTCTTTGACGAGCTTCATTTTGATCTTTGGTACTAACTCGTTCATATCCGAATTTTTTACTCGGCATTTTTGCACTCACTCCTATCCAATTTTTTCCATTTTACCAAAGATACGTTTAAAAAACTATATACCTATTAATAAACGTTTATTAAGTAATTTTAAATATTTTTAAACGCTTATTTAAGTATATAAAAGATTAGATTTTTGTGTCCTAGAAAAGTATACTTTTTAAAATAGGGTGAATTAAAGATAGACTAAATAATAGTCAATGTGAGAGATGGGAAGTTCCTGCATTTGGACTAAATCTAAGCAGGAAAAATCAACAATACCTAGTTTATTCACTTTCTACATCTTATATCTTCCACGGTGACCACGCTGATCGGGTGGTCACAGGCACCGAATTGTTATAAGTTTATTTATTTAGGCTCATCTCTTGCTGCTGCAAATGGAATAAACCCTATACCAGTGGTCGATGTCACTGTGGATCTCTCTATACTTACAGGAATCTTTGATCGCATAAGAAAATCTTTTGGTTTAAGTAAAGAAATTATTGAAGATAATAAACCTTTGTATAATGAAAGGTTACTTTCTATTGCAAATAATGTCTTAAAATATTCTACTAAGACAGCAATCACTAAATCACTCGAAAAAGTTGCTAAAGACCAACTTGAGAAACAAGCAGTCAAAACAACATTAAAACAGATTGGAAAAAGGATACCACTAATAGGTCAAGGTATTTCAGCCACTACATCATTTATTGTAACCTTTGCGGCCAGCAAGAGTTATTGTAACGATTGCGCAGAAATTGCTATAGCAATTCTAAAAGATAAACTCTATTCCAGTACAAATTAAAATATATTTTTCGAAATAAAAATAAACCCCTTAGTTAAATAAAAGGGGTTTATTTTATCTACCACTCCTAATATAGTTAATTAAGTTCCAACCAGTTCTGTAAACCAATAATCTCCGTAAGCATTCCATAAAGTTCGTGGTCAGACCCCAACTCAGTTAAAGTTTAAAGCGATAAAGTACGAAGGTAAGGCAGAGGGCAAATGTGCTCTGTCTTCTCTAAATATAAAAGTAGAAGGTCGTAGCCAGACAACATATCCATCTTACATTTGATTCTTATCCTTTCCCTACCTTCATCTGTTCTTTGTTATGATTCTCACGCCTTAATGTGATCGCTTTCCAAATCGATTCATCCGTGATCTCTTCACAGTCCGATAAATCAGATATGGTCCTTGCAAGACGTATCATTTTAATTTCAACACGATTACTCCATTGCTGTTTGGACGAGATTTGCCTGATCATATTTCGCTGGTTTTCCTTCAAGGGACTTGTTGCTGACAATTTTTCAAATGAAACCTTAGCATTGCAAATTTGTTCTTGATATCGTTCATATTGTCTTTTCCTTGCTCCTTCTACCCTATTGCGGATTTCAGCGGATGATGGCCGTGATTGAGAGGATTGATCAAGATTAACTGATTTTAAAGAAAGCAGAATATCGATTCGATCATGGATCGGCCCTGAAATTCTATTTCTATACGATTGGATTTGTTTTGGAGTACAAGTACAGTAATGAGTATTGGAACCAAGAAACCCACAAGGGCATGGATTCATTGCAGAAATGAGAATAAAAGCAGCAGGATACTTAACAGTAGAATGTACTCGACTAATTGTGATCTTCCCCGTTTCAAGCGGTTGTCTTAACATATCCAATGTCTTCTTTGGAAACTCCGCTATTTCATCAAGAAACAAAACCCCATGATTCGAAAAAGATAAAAAACTAGATATAGGATTATGACCAACACTGAAACACTAGATTTTGTATCTAATTCATCTTTTTTATCTTTATATAATGTTGTTTCTGCAAGAATAGATAGTATGGGGGATAGATGTATTTATAAATGAGGCAAATAAAAAAGCCCACCACCGCTTCATGGTGATGAGCTAAAAAGACGTGTTTCTTCTATCGTAAGATCACTAATTCCATGCTGGGCGTTTCTAACTTGCTTGCCGACAATGAGCATCGATTCTTCCTCATCACATATCATATCGATTTTCTAAGCAATTCTTCGATATCACTTTCTTTGTAATTAAGCTCTGCAAAAGTAGTTGCACCAATTTTTATCGCCTTATCATTGGATACATTGTACATATTAATTGCCTCCCAAAAAAGAGACAAGTTGATTTGATATTTTTACCATATCATATTTTGTGTAAATATGATTGACGTAAGAAAAAATAATAATCAACCCTCCTACCCGGACAAGGTACCTGTCCCTATGTCCTTTGCAGCGGCGAAGATTAATCTGGCTATACAATCCTCACCAGCAGGGTACTGAACATCAAAAAGAGAGAGCATGTAATGTCCATGCTCTCCCTTTTCTAATCTATAGGACAGTTTTAGATTGAATCGAAGATCAATGTAAATCCAGTCCGGTGAGCACCGTACCCAAGCGACATCCGCCCCACTCGTCCACAAAAATGGTAACCGGACAAGGTACCTGTCCCCATGTCCTGCTATGCATTCATACTTTCAGGTTTCAGGTTAGATTCCTTTACTCTTGCTTCTTCATTTTTTTCTTCTAATTCCTCATCATCCCTAGTTAACAGCTCTTCTTCGGTTTTAATTGGGTAATTTTTAAATATAAATGAGCAAATCCATCCAACTGTGACTCCTAGTACGGCGACAATTAAGCCATATAGGAGGACTTGTACAGGCGGGTTCCAAGCAAATGTAGATGCAAATCCTGGAACAACCGCAGCTGTACCTGGAGAATCATTTACCAAACCTGATAAAGCTATTACAACACCTGCTATTCCCCCATAAATAAAGTTTGTAACGTATACTGGGATTGGATTGGCTGCAATAACATGAGCTTTTGTTAAAGCTTCAATCGCTACTGAAATAGTTTCTTGTGGTGTAGTTAATCCCATTTTACGGAAGAATGTGTAATTCAAGAACCCAGAACCGAAAATCGCCATTGCAGCGATAGCCATTGGTTGGCCAGTAAGACCCATAATCGCAGTTAAAGCCATTGAACTAAGCGGAGCTGTAGAAGTAACAGTCAGTACTCCACCTATGATAATTCCCATTACAATAGCTGATTGAGATTGCGCACTTTCCAGGATACTTCCTACATTCAACAGTATTCCGTTAACTGGCGGAGCAATCAGAGCGGCAATGAAATAAGTTAATGGCGTTGCAATAAAAACAATAGCTATTAAATTGATTCCATTAGGGACTCTATCTTGGAGCCATTTTACAAGGAATGAAGCAAAATATCCGGCAATGAAACCTGGTAAAATCCCCATATTAGCCAGTGGAAGCGATATCATTAATGCATAGCCTGGTTGAACTTTTAATGCCATAGCAACCAGCGTACCTGCTGCAATACCGGATAAACTTCCTGCTAAATTACCAATCTCTTGAAAGACAGCAATTCCCAACATATCCCCTAAAACAGAACCGATTAAGGCCTCAATCAAGAAACTAGCTACCGCAGCACCTGCCAAAGCATTCATAGCTTTAGATCCATACGGTGCCTTAAACGTAAATAAAGAGAACAACGCTAAAATGACTAAAAGTGAAAGGGTACCAATCAATACATCCATCAAATATTCCTCCTACAATTAAATTTTGGGGTAAATTCAATTCACCAAAGAAAAGAGAGCCCTTTCAAAAAAGTGAATTCAAATGATAATTTTTGTTTTCATCCTATTTAACCATTAGTTTGGGCTTGTATAAAATACTTCTTTACTTTGCGACACAAGATAAAATCATTAACTAATCTCTTGCAAAATGCTTGTCATATCGAAATTCCCATGAAAATGTTGCATGCATATAAACTTTGCAATTTTCAAAAATTTAAAAAGACATCTGAACAGATTGTCGAAAAAAAACTAATGAATGTGCTGAAAGACCTTAGGCGGATTAAATGAAAAATCGCTTCACACTACCCGTCCACCCCCTTTTATCAAATTTTCCATTTAACGTGTGTAACTCTCCAGTGACGTAATTTTAGGCACAACAAAAAGGACAGAGAAGGGCAGAGAAAGCACAATGTGTTTTCTCTGCCCTTCTCTGTCCTTTTACCTGAGAGTTTAGCTCAATGGAGCTGTTCCCCGTCGGTGACGTATCTATTCATACGTTCTCTCCAGAGGCGTGTCCAGTTGCAGTTTTTTCTACCTGAGAGATTCGCTCCAAGGGTCTTTGTTGGAGTTTGCTCCTTCGGCGGCTTATCATAAACGCTCTCCTGCAACTTTCATCCACCTATATTTTCTATATTTTCTATATTTTTAGAATAATCTCAAAGGCCCATCATGTCAATAAAAAATAGAAAACGCTTTCATAAATGAGTAATTATTCATACTCACTAGTGCTGCATTAATTGAAACTATGTATATATGGAAATTGTATTTGTATGGATGACCATAATATAGCATTCGTAAAATAGTAGTTTTAGAAAAAATAGTTTGAATAATAAGAATAGATTGACATTTAATTATTTAACAATTATTCTAAAAATATAAAAATTAAATATGAGCGGATGATGGTTGTGGGAGAGTGCAAAGCAAAAAGCCACCGAAGGAGCAAGTTCCAAAAATACCCTTGGAACAAATCTCTCAGGTAGATGGAACTACAACAGGACGCACCTCTGGAGAGCGCGTATACAGTAGTACGCCACCAAAGGGGAAGACTCTATGAACAATAGAGTTAAACTCTCAGGTAAAAAGGACAGAGAAGGGTAAAGAACGCTACGGCTACCCTTTTCTGTCCTTTTTTGCGTACAAAAAGGGTAGTCAAGCATTCTGTTTTAAACGGTTTTTCATAGAAAAGTAGGTCAGTAGCAAGAAAGAGATGTTAGTGTCTCTAACTCTAATAATATCTTCAGGTTATTGTTTGGTACAGCCAAAGGGATCCTGAACAAAATTTCAAGGAGGAATAAAAATGGGTTTGCAACAAAATGATTCAACTATTTTTGAAGCAATTGAGAAGGAAAAAAATCGCCAGCATACAACATTGGAGTTGATTGCCTCAGAAAACTTCGTAAGCGAAGATGTTCTAGAAGCAATGGGAAGTGTGATGACAAATAAATATGCAGAAGGCTATCCAGGGAAGCGTTACTATGGCGGGTGTGAGCTTGTCGATGTAGCAGAACAAGCAGCTATTGAGCGCCTAACGAATCTGTTTGGTGCCAAATATGCCAATGTTCAGCCACACTCGGGTGCACAAGCAAACCTTGCCGTTTTTTACGCATTACTTCAGCCTGGTGATAAAGTGATGGGGATGAACCTTTCACATGGCGGTCACTTAACCCATGGAAGCCCTGTCAGCATTTCAGGTAAATGGTTTGAGATTGTGTCCTATGGAGTAAGAGAAGATACTCAATTGATTGATTACGATGAGCTGGAAGCCATCGCGAAAAAAGAGAAACCAAAATTGATTATTGCTGGGGCAAGTGCCTACCCAAGAACCATTGATTTCGCACGCTTTAGAAAAATTGCAGATCAAGTAGGGGCAAAATTCATGGTAGATATGGCGCATATTGCTGGACTTGTTGCAGCGGGTCTTCATCCATCACCAATCCCGTATGCAGATGTCGTGACAAGTACGACGCATAAAACATTAAGAGGACCGCGTGGCGGAATCGTGTTAACAAACGATGAAGAGATCATAAAAGCGATTAATAAAGCCGTGTTCCCAGGAATTCAAGGCGGACCATTGATGCACATCATTGCAGCCAAGGCGGTTTCCTTCAATGAAGCATTGCAGCCGAGTTTTAAGGCTTATGCCCAACAAATCATTGAAAATGCAGCCACACTTGGCGAAACGTTAAAGAAAGAAGGCGCAACGCTTGTCTCTGGGGGCACGGATAATCATATTGTCCTTTTAGATCTGCGTCCATGGAACCTAACCGGAAAAGTAGCAGAGAAATTATTAGAAGAAGCAGGGATTACCGTCAATAAAAACACGATTCCATATGATCCGGAAAGCCCATTTGTCACAAGCGGAATCCGTATGGGAACAGCGGCCTTAACCACTCGTGGAATGAAGCAGGATGAAATGGTGAAAATCGCGGAAGTGATCGCAGCCGTTCTAAAGAGCAATGGGAACAAGGAAGTTCTGGAGAGAGCGAAAGAAACAACGAAAGCAATTTGTGATGTATTTCCATTATTCCAACAGCCAATTACTGTATAAGAAAGGGGCAAAAGCATGGAATTTCAAAGTTGTTTTGACATTATCGGTCCTGTCATGGTTGGCCCATCAAGTTCTCATACAGCTGGAGTTGTATCGATTGGCAAGTTCATTCATGAATGGTTAGGCGGATGTCCAGAAAAGGCTCAAATTGTATTTTATGATTCCTTTGCCGAAACTTATCAAGGACATGGAACAGATAAAGCTTTGATTGGCGGGTTGCTAGGAATGGACACAGATGACACCCGAATTAAACAATCCTTGGAATGGGTAAAAGAGTATGGAATGCAGTATCATTTGGAGTTTGAAGACAACTGCGTCTATTTTAACCATCCAAATATAACGATCGTGACAGTCAAACGTGGTGAGAACATAGTAAAGATTGGCGGTGTATCACTTGGTGGTGGACTATCGAAAATTTTTATGATTGATGAAGAGATGGTAGATATTCGTTTAAGTTCAGGTGATGACTTTACAGCCCTTGTCAAACAGTATCAGCTAAGAATGAAATTCCTTGCGGAGGTAATGTAATGGAAATTCTGTCCATGGAAGAGCTAATTGATGCCTGTGAGCGTGAACAAAAAACGATTGGTGAAATCATGCTGATGATGGAAGCGAAAAAGTCAGGAAAAGATGAAGAAACCATTATCAGTATGATGGAAGAGCGATTGATCAAAATGAAAGAGGCCGTTGATAACGGTATAAAAGATGATTCAACTGCACCAAGTGGTATTTCCGGCGGTGACGCCGTGAAATTGTATGACTACGTTAAACAGGGTAAAGCACTTTCAGGAAATTATATTAGCGATGCCATGACATTTTCATTAGCTACATCTGAAAGCAATGCACGAATGGGGGTCATTGTCGCTACCCCAACCGCCGGAGCAGCTGGTATCTTGCCCGGTGTACTGTTTTCGCTTTATAAAAATGACAGCTATTCGTATAAAGATTTAGTGATGGGCTTGTTTACGGCAAGTATGCTAGGCTACATCATTGCCAATCGTTCCTTTATTTCAGGAGCAGCAGGGGGATGTCAAGCAGAAGTAGGATCTGCAACGGCTATGGCTGCTGGGACAATTGTAGAATTAAAAGGAGGTACACCAAAGCAAGCCGTGAATGCGACAGCTATTGCTATGAAATCACTATTAGGTCTAGTGTGTGATCCGGTTGCCGGCCTAGTTGAAGTACCTTGCATTAAGCGAAATGTCATTGGAACATCAATTGCCTTTTCCGCTGCGGATTTATCTCTTGCTGGGGTGGAAAGCCGCATTCCATGTGATGAAGTCATTGAAGCCATGTATAAGGTTGGAAAAGAAATGCCGCGAACACTTAGGGAAACTGCACTTGGAGGTCTTGCGATGACCGAAACAGGTAAAAAGGTGAAAGAAGAATTATTTTGTAGGAAATCTTAATCGGAGGTGTAACAATGAGTATAGAAACAACGTTAAAGCGAACACCGCTTTTTGAAGCATATAAAAAATACGGTGCAAAGGTCATTGATTTTGGAGGTTGGGAACTTCCGGTACAGTTTTCAAGCATTTTAGAAGAGCATGAGGCTGTCCGGAAAGAAGCAGGACTCTTTGATGTCTCTCATATGGGCGAAGTGCTCGTTGAAGGAAAAGATGCAGAAAGCTATATTAACTACCTTGTCACAAACGATGTAACAAAAGTTCGTATAAATCAAGCACAATATACAGCGATGTGTTACCCAGACGGTGGCACAGTCGATGACTTACTTGTTTACAAATTAGCAGATGAAAAGTACCTGCTTGTCATAAACGCTTCAAACATTGAAAAAGATTGTGAGTGGATGGAGCAACACGTAAAAGGAGAAGTGACGCTTCAAAATATTTCAGGTAACGTTGCACAGCTTGCCATCCAAGGTCCAAAGGCAGAAAGCATTTTACAAAAGTTAACGGAAACTGACCTAAGCCAAATTGGTTTCTTCTGCTTTGCTCAAAATGTAAATGTGGATGGGATTACAGAAGTTCTTGTATCCCGTACAGGTTACACAGGGGAAGACGGCTTTGAACTTTACTTAGCGGCTGATAAAGTAGAAGCACTTTGGGATAAGCTTTTGGAAGCAGGTAAGGAAGATGGCTTAAAACCATGTGGACTTGGTGCGCGTGACACACTTCGCTTTGAAGCACGTCTAGATCTTTATGGTCAAGAGCTTTCAAGCGAAATCGGCCCACTTGAAGGCGGAATCGGTTTTGCTGTTAAAACAAACAAAGAAAGTGATTTCATCGGTAAAGACGTTCTTAAAAAACAAAGAGAAGAAGGTTTACAACGTAAAATTGTTGGAATTGAAGTAACAGGAAGAGGCATTCCTCGTCACGGTTACAAAGTATTTTCAGCAGGTGAAGAGGAAATTGGCTTTGTTACATCCGGAACCCAGTCTCCGTCTTTAAAGAAAAGCTTGGGTCTTGCTCTCGTATCTGCAGAACATGCCAAAGTGGGGACAACGCTAAAAGTTGAAATCCGTAATAAACTGGTTGACGCCGTTGTTGTCAAAACACCGTTCTATAAAAAAGGCTAATGAAAGTTTAAAAGAATAAGAAAGTCTCTCTTTTATAGAACAGTAGCCATGTATAGTTCCGGGTATATAGACTCTCGGTCTAGCTGGGGTGTTTCTAAAGGAAAAAGTGCTTCAGTACTGACCTTATTCTTATTGACGATCTGGGCGCATTAAGCGTTTGTTAATAGAGTCATCGTGTAAGATTCTTTAAAATGAAGGGATTTCCGATCACCTTACACGCAAACGGGCAATGGACAAGCATGTGATAGGAAAAACCCCTCTAATATTTTTTTGAATGACGAAAAAATATAAAAATTACAAGTGGAAGGAAGAAAAAACCATGACAAATGCAACAGCAAATTTACTATATAGCAAGGAACATGAATGGGTATTACCATTAGAAGGAAATCGAGTGCGTATTGGAATCTCTGATTATGCACAAAACTCATTAGGAGACATCGTATTTGTTGAAAATCCTGCAGAAGGTGAAGAAATAACAGTAAATGAAGTAATGGGATCTATCGAATCAGTAAAAGCTGTTTCTGATTTATACTCACCTGTATCAGGTGCAGTTGTTCTTGTGAACGAAGAATTAGAAGATTCTCCACAATTGATTAATGAACAAGCATATGAAGCAGGTTGGTTAATAGAAGTGGAATTATCTGACCTGGAAGAATTGAAATTACTATTAAATGAGGATGAGTACCAAGCATTTATTCATGAAGGAGAGGAATAAGATGACCAATACTTATAGATATCTTCCCGATACGGAACAAGATAAAAAGGAAATGCTTGATTTCTTAAACATGTCTTCTATTGAAGAATTATTTGCAGATATTCCATCTGAACTACGTTTAAAAGGCGAGTTAAATATTCCGGAAGCGGACTCAGAGCCAGTTCTTTTGAAAAAAATGAATAAGCTTGCAGCGAAGAATTTAAATGCTGATCAATATGCTACATTTTTAGGTGCAGGTACATATGATCACTATATTCCGAGCGTTGTTGATCATATGATCTCTCGTTCTGAGTTTTATACAGCTTATACACCATATCAACCAGAAATCAGCCAAGGTGAATTACAAGCGATTTTTGAATTTCAAACGATGGTTAGTGAATTAACTGGAATGGATGTTGCCAACTCATCTATGTATGACGGATTTACATCTCTTGCTGAAGCTGCGTCACTAGCAGTTGCATCTAAAAAACGTTCAAAAGTACTTGTTTCAAAAGCTGTTCACCCTGAATCTCGTGCTGTTTTAAAAACAGTAGCAAAAGGTCAAAGCTATTCAGTTGAAGAAGTAAGCCTTGCCTCAGAAGTGACAGACTTAGAACAATTAAAATCAAAAATCGATAAAGATTCAGCAGCGGTTATTGTTCAATATCCAAACTTCTTTGGTTCTGTTGAAGATTTAGCAGAAATTAAGAAAATGGCAGAAGAAAACGGTGCACTTTTCATTGTAAGTTCCAATCCGCTTGCTCTAGCACTTCTACAATCTCCAGGTAAATTAGGAGCAGATATTGTAGTCGGTGATATGCAACCGTTAGGTATACCAATGTCCTTTGGTGGTCCACACTGCGGATACTTTGCCGTTAAACAAAAATATATGCGTAAAATACCAGGGCGTATTGTTGGACAATCGCATGATGATCAAGGAAAACGGGGATTTGTTTTAACACTACAAGCGCGTGAACAGCATATTCGTCGTGATAAAGCAACATCTAATATTTGTTCGAACCAGGCATTAAATGCCCTTGCTTCTTCTATTTGTATGTCAGCACTTGGAAAGCAAGGAGTTCGTCAAATGGCACAGCAAAATATTGAGAAAGCAGACTACATGGCAAAGTCTCTTCAAAAGAAAGGCTTTAATGTCTTAAACAAATCAGCATTCTTTAATGAATTCGTTGTGGAACTTCCACGCCCGGTCAAAGAAGTTAATACTAAACTTTTAGAATCTGGTTTTATTGGCGGATATGACTTAGGAATTGATTATGGATTTGAAAATCAAATGCTGGTTGCGGTAACAGAACAACGTACAAAAGAAGAGATTGACCAATTTGTAGAAGCATTGGAGGCGGTTGTAAATGGTTGAGTATAATGATTTAATTTTTGAAATCAGTCGTCAGGGTCGTGTAAGTTATAGCCTACCGAAAAGTGACGTTGATAGCATTAACTTAGAAGATAAATTTCCAAAACATTTAATTCGTGATGAAGCAGCAGAGCTTCCTGAAGTAGCTGAACTTGACCTTGTTCGTCACTATACAGCACTTTCAAATAAAAACCACGGGATCGATAATGGATTCTATCCACTTGGATCTTGTACAATGAAATACAATCCAAAAGTGAACGAAGTTGTGGCACGTATTCCAGGATTTAGCCGCATTCATCCATATCAACCAACTGAAACAGTACAGGGCGCTTTAGAATTATTATATAATCTACAAGAAGAACTAGCTGTTATCACTGGTATGGATGCAGTCACACTACAACCTTCTGCAGGTGCTCAAGGGGAGTGGACTGGGTTAATGATGGTCAAAGCTTACCATGAGCAAAAAGGAGAAACAAGAACAAAAGTACTTGTACCAGACTCTGCGCATGGAACAAACCCTGCCAGTGCAAGTGTTGCTGGTTATGATACAGTTACCATTCCATCAAACAAAGATGGATTAGTTGACTTAGATGAATTAAAGAAACATGTAGACAGTGATACAGCTGCATTAATGTTAACAAATCCGAATACACTTGGGTTGTTTGAAAAGGAAATTAAAGAAATCGCTGAAGTAGTTCATGAAGCAGGCGGATTACTTTACTATGATGGAGCAAACTCCAATGCGATTTTAGGAAAGACAACTCCAGGAGACATGGGCTTTGATGTTGTGCATTTAAACCTTCATAAAACATTCACAGGGCCACATGGTGGTGGAGGCCCAGGTTCAGGCCCAGTTGGAGTTAAGGGAATTTTAATTCCTCATTTACCGGTACCACGTATTGAAAAAGATGGCGACAAATTTGTACTAAATTCAAATTACCCATTATCTATTGGCCGTGTTAAAGGGTATTATGGAAACTTTGGTATTAATGTTCGTGCCTACGCTTATATTCGTACAATGGGAAATGTTGGATTGCGTGAAGTTTCTGAAGGAGCTGTTCTTCATGCGAACTACCTACGCAAAAGATTAGAGCCATATTTTGAATCACCATATCCACAAATTTGTAAGCACGAATTTGTCTTATCTGGTTCAAGACAGAAAAAACTCGGTGTTCGTACGCTTGATATGGCAAAACGTCTGTTAGACTTTGGCTATCATCCGCCTACCATCTATTTCCCATTAAATGTGGAAGAATGTCTGATGATTGAACCGACAGAAACAGAGTCTAAAGAAACGATGGATGCTTTTGCAGAAGTAATGATCAAAATTACGAAAGAAGTAGAAGAAAATCCAGGAGTCGTTCTTGATGCGCCGCATACAACTATTATTGGACGATTAGATGAGGTCAAAGCAGCAAGACAACCAATTTTACGTTATACAAAAGAAGAAGCAGTAGCAGAGCAGGGGAAAGAAACCGTAAAAGCTTAAAATGAAATTTCCTCATAGTGGGGGTGCATCCCCCACTATCCATTCGTTGTGGTGCTCACGTTTCCCATAGAGAATGAGTGATTCATTAGATCTTTAGATAGGTGTATTCATATTCAGGTTATTCTTTGATTTTCTAAAGCCTTGAGAAGGAAACGTACCGTTCGTTAATGCGGGAGTATTAAATTGAAAGTTGTACATGCACTACCGAGAATAAAGGGTAAGAGAAAATCATTTTTTCTTTCCCATTCCTGGTAGTTTCATATATTCCAAATAAATACTGAATAAACGGATCCCTAAGTATGTGTTATTTTAATCAATTTATGTTGCGTTTAGGAGGGAATGATATGACCATCGATTATGTTCGTAAACCAGAATGGCTCAAAATTAAATTAAATACGAATGAAGAATATACGGGTTTAAAGAAAATGATGCGCGAAAAAAAGCTTCATACAGTCTGTGAAGAAGCGAAATGCCCGAACATTCATGAATGCTGGGCTGTACGTAAAACGGCAACTTTTATGATTTTAGGAAGTGTATGTACACGCTCTTGCCGATTCTGTGCGGTTCAAACAGGCCTTCCAACAGAGATTGATTGGAAAGAGCCAGGACGTGTGGCAGAATCAGTCGAACAAATGGGCTTAAAGCACACCGTGATTACAGCTGTTGCACGTGATGATCTAAAAGACGGAGGAGCTGGGGTGTTTTCGGAGACGGTACGGGCAATAAGGCGTCGCAATCCGTTTTGTAGCATTGAAGTCCTTCCATCCGATATGGGTGGAAAATATGACAACTTAAAAACATTAATGGATGCGAGACCTGACATTTTAAATCACAATATTGAAACGGTGAGACGTTTATCGTTGACAGTTCGTGCTCGTGCAACCTATGAACGTTCACTTGAGTTGTTAAGACGTTCAAAACAAATAAATTCCAATATTCCTACGAAATCAAGCATTATGATTGGTCTTGGGGAAACAAAGGAAGAAATCATGGAAACGATGGATGATCTTCGTGCTAACGATGTTGATATTATCACAATTGGTCAATATTTGCAGCCTACGAAACGTCATTTGAAAGTACAAAAATATTGGAGTCCAGAGGAATTTAATGAATTAAAAGAAATTGCCTTATCAAAAGGGTTTAGCCATTGTGAAGCAGGACCGCTTGTACGCTCTTCCTATCATGCTGATGAACAGGTCCAGGCAGCAAAAGCGAATCTGTAATCATGATGTGGCGAGGAGGAGAGGATTCAGGTGATTATTGAATTAACTGAGGCAGCATTAGATAAGCTAGGAGAAATAGAGTTGCGGGAAGAACAATCTCCTCGGATTGACGCTAATGTAGCTGGTGGATGTGGGGTGTCTGTCAAATTTACGCTTGTTTTTGATGAACTGCGCCGAAACGATATAGTTATCGAATATAGTGGAATTCAAATTCGAATAGATCGTTTTACCAAACGTTATTTAGATGAAGTAACGCAAATTGATTATACCGATGAACATGGCTTTCTCGTTGGAGAGAGCTTTGCTTCAAGTGCATGTGCAATTGAAATAGATTAATAAGCAAAAATTCAATATTAAGTTACATAAATGAACTTAGAAGAGTAGAAGAATGTAATTACCAATTTTTATACCCAAGTTTTCCTATTGTTATTATTAGTTATACTAATTTTCTTTTTGAAAAGCTGTGTTTAAGAAAAGTATTGACTTCTAATTATTAGAGTATTAGAAAATAGGTATTTAGGTTTGCTAGATTAACAAAATTGGATAAATGGTAGAAAGAAAAAGAAAGATACTTAGCTTAACGTTATCTTTTAAGCAAAAGGACGGAGGAGACCATCTCAAATTTTATAATATCTCTTTCTGTCCTTTTTTCTGTATTGTAAGCTTTTCAAATTAAACACAAAGGAGAGATATCAAATGATAAAAGAATATGATGTTGTCATCGTTGGTGGCGGGCCAGGAGGATACGTTGCTGCTATTCGTGCATCTCAATTAGGTTTAAAAGCTGCAATAGTTGAAAAAGGAAAACTTGGTGGAACATGCCTTCATGCTGGTTGTATTCCAAGCAAAGCATTATTAAGAAGTGCAGAAGTATATGCTAACACAAAAAATGCAGAAGAGTTTGGTGTTATTGCCCCTGAAGTTGGACTGGATTTCTCAAAAGTACAGGCCCGGAAAGAAGAAACGAAGACTCGATTATTTAAAGGCATTCAACATTTAATGAAAAAAGGAAAAATTGATGTTTACGAGGGGAAAGGGAGTATTTTAGAGTCAAGAGATGTTTTAGTGGAATTGAACAATGGGGAACAGGAAATCTTACTAAACTCCAGAAATATTTTAATTGCAACAGGGTCTCGTCCAAGAACACTCCCCGGTCTAGAAGTGGATGGGCAATATGTGATGACATCAGATGAAGCTCTGCAAATGGAAGAGCTGCCAGATTCTATCATTATTGTTGGCGGGGGTGTCATTGGAATCGAATGGGCATCGATGCTCGTTGACTTCGGATTAGAAGTAACTGTGATTGAATATGCCGATCGCATTTTACCGACAGAAGATAGAGATGTTTCGAAGGAAGTACAGCGTTTAATGAAGAAAAAAGGTGTAAAAATCGTAACAGGGGCAAAGGTGCTTCCAGAAACATTAGAAAAAGGTGAAGGTGTTTCGATTAAGGCGGAGCATAAAGGGAAGGAAATGCCATTTTCTGCAGATAAAATGTTAGTATCCGTCGGGCGATTGCCAAATGTGGAAGGGATTGGACTCAAAAATACTAGGATTGAAATAGAGCGTGGTTTTATTCAAACAAATGAGTACTACGAAACAAATGAACCGAACATTTACGCAATTGGTGATGTGATTGGCGGATTGCAACTTGCTCATGTTGCTTCACATGAAGGACTAATTGCCATTGAACATATGGCAGGTGAAAATCCTTCACCACTTGATTCGACTCTTGTTTCAAAGTGTGTATACAGCAGCCCAGAAGTAGCGAGTGTTGGTTTAACGGAAGATGAGGCAAAGGAGAAAGGCTATCAAGTGAAAATAGGTAAATTCTCATTTCGTGGGATAGGAAAGGCTCTTGTTTTTGGTGCATCAGACGGTTTTGTCAAACTTGTAGTTGAAGAAGAGTCTAATAAGCTGTTAGGAGCGCATATGGTTGGACCGCATGTAACCGATATGATTACAGAAGCTGCTCTTGCCCGAGTACTAAGTGCAACCGCCATGGATATTGCTCATACTATTCACCCTCATCCAGCATTATCTGAAGCCATTGGTGAAGCTGCACTAGCAGTAGATGGCAAGGAGATTCATGCTTAGGAGAAAGATTCTAGAATGTTGGAATACGGTATTGATAAGCAATCAATACCGTTCGATATCATACTAGACTTAGCGTGCACTGATATTGGTACTATCTATTCTATTATCTTGAAAGCGGATAATAAATCTCTCCTTATTTATAAATTTTAAGTACAACCTAAAGGATGGAGGAAGAACATTGCATACAATCATTAAAAATAACCGTGCAAAATTATTAATTTCCTGTCCAGAAAAGCCAGGTATTATCTCGACTGTAACGAACTTTTTAATAGCACACAAAGCAAATATTGTCCATTTTGACCAACATACAACGGATCCAAAAGCTGGTATATTTTTTATGCGGATTGAGTTTGATTTAGAAAACACCTATTCTTCGTTTGAAAAATTTGAACAGTACCTAGATATACTGGGGCGAGATTATGCTCTAGACTGGCAGTTGAGCAGTAGCGAAAAAAGAAAGCGTATGGCCATATTTGTTTCAAAAGCAGATCACTGTCTTCTGGAGCTTATTTGGCGGTGGAAATCTAATGAAATTCAAGTCGATATTCCTTTGGTGATCAGTAATCATGCTGATTTAAAGGAAGTAGTAGAGAGTTATGGAATCCCTTTTTATCATATTCCAATATCTAAAGAAACGAAGGAAGAAGCCGAACAGAAAACATTAGAACTATTAAAAGGTAAAGTAGACTTTATTGTTCTAGCAAGATATATGCAAATCCTTTCTCCCAATTTTATTTCTAAGTATTCAAACCGAATCATTAACATCCATCACTCTTTCTTACCAGCATTTGTTGGAGCAAATCCTTATGTGAGAGCGTTTAACCGAGGAGTGAAGTTAATTGGAGCTACTGCACATTATGTAACCAATGATCTTGATGAAGGACCTATTATTGAACAAGATGTACAGCGGATTAATCATCGATATACAGCAGAGGAATTAAAGATGGCTGGACGTCATGTGGAAAGAAGGGTTCTTGCCGAAGCTGTTTCCTGGCATGTTGAAGATAAAGTACTTGTTCATGGGAATAAAACCATTGTATTTACGTGAGTTGATCTCATAAGGAGGATCTCGTGCAAGGTTGGCTTGTTTCTTAATGGATATGAAACGAAAGATACAAAAATAGCTAAGCGTTTTTTTAAATAATCATGGCTGCTTTTTATAGTTCCACCTGTTTGATTGATCATAAGGTCTATGATGATATACTAGCCCATTGAACATTTTAAAACTACCATGAAAATAAACTTCTGTAACTTCGAAAAAAGACAATACCAAAGAAGACCCTTCTCATTCGTTAAAAAAATGGAGAGAGCCACAATTCATTGATCTATGGATTGGATTGACTGGATTAAGAATCAGTATGGACAGTTCACTATATTTTCATTCTCTGTGGTGAAGCGCTGATTTTGCGCTTCATGGATGGCTATAGGGAAATATCAGGAGGAACTGCTTCCCCAGATATATCCGTTAGAATGGGAACATATAAACTTTCTAGGAGAATATTCGTTTAAAACGGAGATTTCGAACTCCATACATTCACTCCGTCCACTTAGGATATAAAAATAACCCTGATTTTTCCGCTTAGCGTAGAAAAATCAGGGTTTTGACTTCCAAAAAGGGTTCTGGTGCAAATACCAAGACAAATTGAAAAGAGTTGTAGATCCACTTTCAGATAACCCCTTAGGTGGTTATCCTGAATAGTCTATGTATGAATTCCACTTCATTTTGGGCAGACTTCACCCCTTGATGAACCTGCTTCTTTTTAATCATATGCATCGCTTCTATAACACTCAGTATGTAAGTAGCTGTACGAAAAGATTTCAACCCTAACATAGAACGAACACGCTTCTTGATAAAACGATGATCCTGTTCTACGATATTATTTAAATACTTCTTTTGTCTGAGTTGCATGCCTGATGGCATATTTTTTTCTTTTCTTAATTCTTCCACTTCCATAGGGTAAGTCGGATTTTTATCCACTGTGATGACACGAGGATTTGAAACATGAAAAGACCGCAAAGCTTTCTTGAAGAAGCGCTTTGCAGCCTTTTGATCTCTTGTTTTGCTTAGGTAAAAATCGATTGTGTTTCCTTCGGAATCCACTGCACGATATAGGTACATCCATTGACCTTTTACTTATATATATGTTTCATCCACTCTCCACTAGTCATTGGTTTGTTTGAGATGACGATGGATTCGTTTGTCTAATTCAGGACCATACTGATGAACCCAACGCATGATCGTTGTATGAGCAATGAATAAGCCCCATTCTTCCATCACTTCCACTAAATCACGAAAACTGAGGTTATACCGTAGGTGCCATCTTACCGTTAACAAAATAATGTCAGGCTGATAATGCTTCCACTTGAATACATTTTGCTCTTCCATACTGATCACATACCTTTTTTAGAGTAGTAGTATCAGTATGTCCTAGATTTAAAGATTAATTGCATTTATCTTGAAGTTTTTGCACCAGAACCGGACTATCCATTGTAAAATCATTAGTTGAACTTCAACAAGGTGAAATTCATGTCAAAAGTGAAGTTGGAAAAGGAACAAGCTTTGTATTGGCATTCCCTGTAGTAGACTATAGTCAGGAGAATTAGGATGAAACGAATTGAATATGTGATTGCTGGTCTACTCGTGATTATAGGTATAGCTTGTCTTACAATGTCAGGATCTTATCTTATGGGTGCCGGTATAGGTGCCTACAGTATGACTTTTTTACAGTTGTATTTCTGGTTAGGAATTTCTATTGTTGTGGTTAGCGTAATTTACTTCATAATTATAAAAAAAGGGGGAAAAGATGATGAAATTAAGACTTTTTACATTAATATATTTTTTAATGGTGGCTTTACCGATTGATGTATTTGCCCATGGTACAGAAGAAGAGCATCAAAAGGAGGGTTTAATGTATGACAAGCTAATTGATGGAGGCCTACTGGTTTCAGTTCTTTTATTAGTGGTATCAGTTGTCGGTATCATAGTGATTTCAAAGAAAGCAAAATCAATAAATGTTAAGTCCCAACAGGGTCAGAAAAAAAGAAATCAATTAAAAAGAAGTTCTACAACCCTAAAATGGATTAGTGTAGCAACGTTATTAAGTTCAGTTCTTTTTGGATTTATGACCATGAAAAATACTAATGCTGAACAGGAAAGTACTACTGGATTTCAACATATACATGGGCTTGGGTACACAAGTGATGGAAATAGTTTTTATATACCGGCTCATGACGGCTTAAGGGTCTATTCAAACGGTGAGTGGAGTATTCCTGAAGGGGAGAAACACGACTATATGGGATTTTCTATGGTAGATGATGGATTTTACAGTAGCGGTCATCCTGGCCCAGGCTCAAAATTGGAAAATCCTTTTGGAGTCGTAAAAAGTAATGATTTAGGAAAATCGTTAGAAGTATTAGATCTTTATAAAGAGGTGGATTTTCACGGAATGGCTGCAGGCTATTATTCACATGCAATTTATGTTCTAAATCCCCAACCGAATAGTAGGATGGAAGACACGGGCCTTTATTATACATTAGATGAAACGAAAACATGGACGAAAAGTGATGTGAAAGGATTAGATGGTCAACCTGCATCACTCGCAGTGCACCCATCAGATGAGAAAATCATGGCAATAGGTACAAATCAAGGTGTATTTCTTTCAACTGATTTTGGCAATAACTTTGAAAGAATATTACCAGAGGTGCCAACATCAGCCATCCATTTTACAAAAGAAAACAAATTAGTGGTGGGCGGTCTAGAGGATGAGCCCGTAATGTATGAAATTAATTTAGATATGAATGAGAGGACAAAGATTTCTATTCCGAAAATAAGTAATGAAGATGCAATAACATATATTGCTGTAAGTCCTCAAAACAATTCAGAAATTGTTTTCACAACATTTGAGAAGCACATTTATATAACAAAAGATAATGGAAATAGTTGGACGAAGATTGCAAAGGATGGAACAGCTATTGATATTAAAGTGGAAAAGGAAGCAAAGTAGAGAATAATTTTCAAGTACTTCAAACGTTCAGCTAGAAAAGGGCGTAATCCACAAACCGGTAAAGAAATAGAGATTACTGCTTCTAAAGTTTCAGCTTTTAAACTAGGGAAAGAATTAAAAGAATCCGTTAAATAAAAAATAGATATTAATAGTGTGAAATACTCTGGGTATTCGAATCCAGAGTGTTTTTTATTTTAAAGATATTTACTATCACTTGTTCATAATTGTTACACCCTGTTAGAATAAAATGAAAATGCGATGATATCAAGCTATCAATATGTTCAAACAGCCTTGTTCAAAGTGTAGGATGGAGATTATATGAAATTTGGCTATGCGAGGGTCAGCACAAAGGATCAAATGTTCTTTATATATAAAACGAGTAGCGCAAAGTTATGTTTTAACTTTCACTTAGTTTTTCGCTTAGCTGTTTCCATTTTTTATTTAGTAGCCTTTAGGCTGCAATTTCCTTTAGGAATAAAGATTTAGTGAACTAAAGGTCAAAACAATAAACTTCAGAACCTTTTCAGAACCTTCTTGGGTGACAACAATTGAGACTGTAAGAAAGGAAAGGGTGCAGATTTTGAATAAAGTTTGATCAAAAATCCTGTGTTACAGGATTTTTTTTGTTCCATAATCGGGCCATATTGCTGAGGAACAATTAAAGAAAACGGGTCTGTTGGAAGAGAGAAAGTAATTGATATTTAGGTGAAGTTTCTCCTTAACCTTTTATCAATCTTTTCTTTAGCCCTTATTTTTATCACGGATATATAAGTAGAAATGAATAAACTCAATATAACAAATGGAGGTAGAAATGTAGAAAAGGCAAATTAAGAACTTCATAAAATTTTTTTTTGATTAGCAAAAAATCTAAAGGGTTTAATAACCTGTTGGTAGTATAATAAAAAAGTATTTCAATAGAAACAGGGGCTGATGAATGGAAGATGTTTGTTAAAGATGCAGAAGTAAGGGAAGTAACTATATTTAGCCATAATGGTAATATAATTAAAACAGAAGACAGAGAAATTAAAATCATTGCTAGATTTGAAGAACCGTTAGTTGTAGTTTTAGGCTCAGTACTGGATGATGAGGAATGTGAGGCACTTATTCAGTTGTCAAAAGACCTCCTTCAGCGTTCAAAAATCGGAAGTACAAAAGAAGTCAGTGATATACGAACAAGTAGCGGCGCATTTTTAACAGACGTCAAAAGTAATATTCTTGCGAGGGTAGAAAAAAGGGTGTCGGCCATTATGGGAATTCCTATAGAGCATGGGGAAGGACTACACATTCTGAACTACAAACCTGGTCAAGAGTACAAAGAACATTTAGATTATTTCGCTCCTACAAGCAAAGCGGCGAAGAACAATCGTATCAGCACGCTTGTATTATACTTAAATGATGTAGAAGAGGGAGGCACAACCTTTTTCCCGAAACTTAATTTAACTGTTTGTCCGCAAAAGGGCATGGCAGTTTACTTTGAATATTTTTATAATGATCCAATATTTAACGAGTTAACACTACACGCAGGAACTCCTGTAGTAAAAGGAGAAAAGTGGATAGCTACTCAATGGATGAGAAGGCAGAAAGTCATTTAAATCGATTAAATAAAATGATTCGTTTGACGGGTCATTTCATATGAATACAAAAATATAAACTAATAGTTATGCGGTTTTGAACCAGAAGAATGCGAAAGAAAAAACTTCACGTTCATGAGATAGAGGAATACGACTTTATTAACGGTATATGTGAATTGAAAGGGTTAGAATTGATCTGCTCATCCTGTCATAGTTTCCATCATTTATATAGGACGTACAGCGTTACAACTAAAGCACAGATGGATGAAATAGGGGTGTTCTCTCTGAACGTGATTAGAAAGTAACGTTTAGGATCAGTTGCGACATGCCGTATAAGGAAGAGGTCATAAAACAATTAAGAAAAAAGATTTATATGTCGGAACTAAATAGATTTCCAATTCGCTTTAATTAGGTATTAGTTTTTCAAGAATCGGGCGCAAGAATTGAGCAATGATGGACTGTTTAAGCAGTCCATTTTTCTTGATCGGATCTTTAATCAGTTAAAGGACAGGATAATTCAATAGGATATTAGTCTTTTATGGTAAGATTATAGAATAAGATAAGATAAGTTATGAGGGGAATAAGTTGAAAGTCATCGTTTTAAAATGAACAGCATGAAACTATTATAGGAGAGTCCTAAAATGAAAAAGAAAATGAACTATTTAATCTTACTTTTAACGATCATCTTTATGGTTGGTTGTACCAACGTAGAAGATACATCCAATACAGATGTAGAAACAGATTCACAAGAAGTAACCGCAGTTGAAACAAATAAAAATAATGAAAAAGAAGAAACTGTCACTACGGTTGTTGATGAACCAGTAGTAGAGGAAACGCCGAGTGTCCCGGTTGCGGAGGAAACACCAACCCAACCAAATAATGAACTGTTTTCAGGATACAAACTTATTGAAGTTGATGGTGGTGATTTGTCTGGATATCGTGAACCTAACGTCGTCGTTGACATTGGATATGGGGACCGTGAATATTGGGCATTTACATTAGTTATATTTAGGTTAGGAAAGCAAAACAGTTGACACTAAAGGGACCACGCATATTAGACATATCTAATATGTGTGGTCCAATTTTATTACCTTATTAAACTAAAGCATCCGTTAGTGAAAAAGTATCATTACATATTAAACCCTGTATAAATTTGGTGCATTTTCAAATGATAACGGAAAAGGAGGTAATAGGATGAAGAAATTCTTGATTTTAGCGATTTTTATTTTTTGTACAAGTTTAGTCAGTATTACTGTTAGTGCAGAAAATGAACATAATCACGACTCAGTTGGTATGGAACAGGCTTTTGATAATCTTATGGTTTCACAATTTAATGATGAAATTAACAAAGCAGTAGAAAACTTTTACAAAAAGGAGTCAGTAAGAATAAATTATAATTGGTTTGATAAAGGGTATGATGTTGTTGAAGTGTCTCAAAGTGAAAAAGGCAGAAAGTTAAGTCATCCCTTTGTTATTAAATTTACCGTTTTATCTTACGATGATAAAAAGCCGATAGGAACTGATACAATCACATTTGGAGTATCACCAACAATTGAGAATAAAGATTTGAATAAGAAAAGTATAGCAGCAGTTAATGTTGAACTTTTAAATTTTCAGCACAATAAGCCAACAAAAGAAGAAAACTAATTGAATTAGCACCCTTTTTGGTGCTTTTTTTATGAATAAAATACGCCTTATTACATTAAACTGCCACTTTACTTGAAGAAGAAATAGGAGTTGTCGCTGCGGCAACTCCTTATTCAATATTCGCATCCGTTAGTGCAATAAAAGATTATTTACTTAATTGTTTATCCAATAATGATTTAAATGTCTTTTGAGTATTGGAGTTATTTATTAGCCTTTTCGTTAAAATTCTACTTTGCAAAAACTTCCTTACTTTCCTATTCACAAAAAACAACCGATGATACTTTTCATCACTATATAACTCATTAAACCATTTATACTTTCTTAATTCTTCAATGTGTTTGTCTATCTTCTTTGTGTCTAAGGAATCATCTTGTCCAATACTTCCGAGTAATCCAGCAATAATTTCAAAAAACATAAAAAATGTTCTCCTTTAAGAAAAGTAATTACTAGTATAACTTTCCCCCATTATTAGACACAAATGTACTAATCTTTATTCAACTGATATGAACGAAACTGTCAACCCACCACACCCAAATGGTTTTAAATGGGGTTTCATTCAGAAATGAATAGAGTTATTCCTTGTTCAACTTAGCAGCCAAATATCCTTGCGGATTTAGCTTGTCAAGGGCGTACTTTCCCTTGATGAGCTAAATCCGCAATGGATACAATCCTAAAAGTTGAAAAGGATAACCTTGAAAACTTGGCACGAAGGCAAAAACACTGACGGTGGTATACAATCTGATATGCGTGGGTTGGGTACCACATTTCATTCCATCCGTCACGGAGCTACCTCGGACTAAACGCGCACGTTCGGTTTTTCAAGCCTAGTACATAGTTGAACATGAGGGTTCTCCTTCACGGGGATTTGCCTCCGAGCCAAATCTTCAATGAATCCTATAAGCCCAAAATTCGAGTTCAAAAAATCACAACTTACATGGTATGATCTTGATTAACTTAAGCAACCTTTTCATTTAGATGCTTTTTTTCGATAGCACAACCGATAGCCCAAATAAAACCAAGTAATTCTCTAGCAACAGCCACCACAGCTACTTTACCACCTTTTCCTTTAGCTGAAATACGATGATATTTCATATGGAGACGGTGTTGTGCTTTCCAAGCAATGCGTTTTGCCTCTGGATCTTGACCTTCTTGACGCTTAAGTAATTCACCTTTAAGAGATGGACGATGACGATAAGACCAACAAACTTCTACTATGGAACGACGAATTTGGGAGTTTCCTGTTTTCGTAATGGAACCTTGCCAACGGTTCGCACCACTCGAATATTCTTTAGGAACAAGACCAGCATAGGACATTAGTTGCCTTGGATTAGCAAAACGAGAAAATTGCCCAATTTCAGCCACTAAGGTAACGGCGGTAACTTCTGCGACTCCTCTTAATGTTTGAAGAGCCTGAATGACTGGAGAATGTTCACTTTGAAGTGCTTCTTCGTGTATTTGAGCTTCAATACGTTTCATACGCTCCTCAACCTCATAGATAGCATGAAGGTACTCTTGAAAAACAACTCGTTGTGAGGATCTTTCAAAGGTTAATTTATTTAACCATTCACGATGTTTTACAGTCCAGTTACGCATTCCTTGAGGTGGTCGTATTTCATGACGAAGTAAAAAGTGTACAAGTCTCTGACGAGAGCTTTGTAAATCTTCACGAGCATCATGACGAGCACGAACTAAGTCTCTCAATGCTTCATGGTCTTCGTCTGGAACCCATACAGAAGTAAGCTCGCCAGCACGAAGTAGTTGGGCTAATCTAATAGAATCTCTCTTATCTGTTTTGACACGATCGCCAGAACGCTTTGGGATAAGAGTAGGCGCAACAACCATACATTCAATGTCCATAGATAAAAGTAATCGATAGATTCCGTATCCAGTAGATCCAGCTTCATAACAAACAAGTAGATTTTCAGGATTACCTAACATTTTCATTAATTTACGAATGTTTTCTGGCTTATTTTGAATGGTACTATGAAATCTAGGCTCTCCACGACCTGAATCAGCAATCGCAACGGCAATAGTATCTTTAGATACGTCTAAACCAACAAATTTTTGTACATCCTTCATAATATCGGCTCCTTTTCGTGTGTAGCTCTACACTTGGTTTTTTATTTTGGATAGTAACATTATGACCAAGTGCAACCTACGTTAAGCGATGGGAGCCGTTTCGTTCATTATGACTAAACTGCCCCTTATATACAGTATATCAAGGCGTAGTATTTAACGTTAACAACGTTAAATACTACGCCTTTTTTGTTTCTATATTTACTACATATATTCAGTAAAAAAATATAGTAAATATAGTTTTCATAGAAAGGTGGACAAAAATACATCACTATTGATTTCGGAGGTGATGTTAATGAAAGTGCAAGAGGTTTTAATTAATGACAAAAAGAGATATCTGCTTATTGATGGCGATAACAAACCTATCGTCCCCGTTTTAAAGTTTCTTAAATATCTAGATAACATTGGAAAAGCAGAAAATACATTAAAGTCATACTGTCATTATTTAAAGTTTTACTTTCAATTTTTAAACGAAAAAGAAAAAGAGTACAAGGAAGTGGATCTTGACCTTCTAGCGGAGTATATATCTTGGCTAAGAAGTCCATATCAATCTACTAAAGTAGTTCAAATTCAACCAACAAAAGCAAGGAGATCAGAGCGAACAGTTAATACTATGGTGACTTGCGTTCAAAGTTTCTACGATTACTTGATGCGAGTTGAAGATTATGAAAAGGATCTATCCGAAAAAACAAAAAAGCAGGTGATTGGGAATCAGCGATCTTTTAAGCCCTTTTTACATCATATCTCAAAGGGAAAACCATTTAACAAAAACATATTAAAAATAAAAGAACCCCGAAGAGAAGTTTTAACACTCTCTAAGGCTCAGGTGCAAGCTGTTCACGATGCGTGTAGTAACATCCGAGACGCTTTACTGATTCGGGTTTTATATGAAGGTGGTCTTAGGATTGGAGAGGCTTTATCTTTGTGGATTGAGGATTTTGATATTGGCTCCACTACCATTCGAGTACGGAAATCAAAAACTGTAAGTGGTGAAGGACGCAAAGTGTATGTATCTGCCGATACTATGAATGTTTTTCAAAGATTATCTTATTGATATTCACGATGTAGATACAAATTTTGTTTTTATTAATTTATCTGGTCCTAATAAAGGTGAACCGTTAAATTATCGAGCAGCTATCGATGTGATAGAGCGTATAAGAAGGAAAACTCAGATTGATGTTACACCCCATATGTTGAGGCACACTTATGCCACTGAGCTTCATGAACAAGGCGTAGAGGTATCAATAATACAAAAGTTATTAGGCCACGCACAGGTCCAAACAACTATACAAACATACGTCCATCCTTCGGATGAAACAATTAGAACAGAGTGGCAGAAAGCACAAGAGAATAGGAACGGTGAGAAATTAAAGTGAAATTAAATCAAGCTAATAAACAGGAATCCAGAATAATTCTACGGTACAAACAAATTGAAGAAGAGTTATGTGGGTATTGGAAAAATGATCGATGGGATCCACTAGAATGCCCATTCTACACTAAAGAAACAAAAATAAATAAACAAGTCATTAAGTTCAACAATACTTTAAATTCAAGAATCACAAATGAGTTCAAATATTATTTCTTCAGATGCCTGACTGAATCGGTATTGAAGATGGAGACAGTATGGAGAAGGTCCTCTGCGTTAAATAGACTACAAGGATTCATTTTAAACTTTTATTCAGACATAAATTCAATTCTAGATATCTCATATGAGAGATTTTTATTTCACTATAAATCTCACCTTTTTGAACAAGGTTGTAACAAGTTAACAGTTAAAGGTTATGTTCAGCTATACAATCGAATTTATGCTTTTTTTCTTGACTGGTATGATGAACGGAATGAAACTGAAAAAGACATCTGGAATGTGCGTAAGTTGGGGATTGATTATAATAAAAGTTCGGCTACCGATTGCACACTAAATTTCAATTCTGTTCCTCCCCCATTTAGGGAATTAATAAAAAGATATATTAAAAATCGTGTCCTGATACAAGAATCCCTTAGCTGGGGATCCGCAATTCAACATATAGCAAAGCTACCAGTCTTCTTCCATTTCGTTCACACAAAGTATCCAAAATGGGATGGCTTAGAACAACTAAGTAGAAGAGATATTGAGGATTTTATCCACCATTTACGGAAAACCCCTATGGGTGGACATAGCGTTCATAAGGGGCAAGCTCCTTCGGGAAATTATATTAATCGTTCTATCTCCTTTTTAGAAACATTTATTGAATATATACAAAGGTTTGAATGGAACGAAGCACCAATAAAGTCTGTTAGACTACTATTCTTCCCAGAGGACAAGCCGAAGTTACCTCCTAAGTCGGTGGACAAGGTTAAATACATATCCGATTATGTGTGGGAACAAATCATAAATCATATGGAAAAGCTACCTGAAGATATAAGACAAATTGTATTATTATTGGAGGCAACAGGATTCAGAATCTCCGATACTTGTGCATTGAAGATAGATTGTCTGATTCATAGAGAAGATGGATGGTGGATTACGGGTGAACAGCGAAAAGTAAAGGACAAAACGCATCGGGTACCTATTTCTGAAGAAATAGCAAAAGTCGTTCTTTCACAAAAAGAGATAACAAGAAGGAATTCAACATCAGAAACAAACCCTTTTAATTACTTATTTCCTACGTATGGTGGGACAAGGAAAGGTCAACCTATTTCAAGGGAAAATGTAGTAAATAATCTAAATAAATTAGCTGCAGATAATAATATAGTCGATGAAAAAGGCGATATTTATCGATGTAAACCACACGCATTCAGGCACCGATTTGGAGTTAATCTTATCAATAACGGAATGAATATTTTACATGTACAAAAGCTCATGGCTCATGCGAGCCCAGAGATGACACTAATATATGCCCAGATTCATGATACAACTCTTCGTAAAGAATGGGAAAAAGCTTCAAATAATGGAGCCGTGAAGCTACAACAAGGCGGCAAGTTAATCCCCACTACACTAGAACAACAAGCTGATGAAAACGGCTTAGAGCTTGAATGGATTCGTCACAACTTAGATTCTATTCGATTAGATCATGGATTTTGTATTAAAAGTCCAAAAAACAATTGTGATTATCTAGAGCAGACATTAGAGCCACCCTGTATTAAAAACAACTGTCGCAGTTTCCATGTAGATCAGACATTTTTAGATTTCTATAATGAACAAATCATAAAAATGGAGTCTGATATAAAGATTTATCAAAAGTCTGGGAGAAATCGTTCAGTTGAGATTATTGAACCCAAGTTGAAAAAATACAAAGAAATTAGAGATGGAATTGTAAGAAACGGTGGGATTTATGGGCTTCCTAAACCAAGAAGAGAATTAAGAAACTGAATATGGAATGAGATGAAATATAATGGCTAATAAGAATCCGAATACAGAAGCTTTACTTCGAAGTATTGAAGATAAAACGCAAATGACAAAGCAAAAGGTAGAAAACACTATTAAAGAAATGATTAAACAGCAAGTAAAGATAAACTTTAACTCCGTATCAGCAAGATCAGGAGTATCAAAACCATTTCTATATAAATATAGCGAAATCAGGGCTAGAATTGAAACATTAAGAAAGCAGGAAGAAAACTTAGATACGCCAAAGCAAGTTAAACGAAACATGACAGAACATTCTAAGGATGTGATAATTGAATCACTTCGAAAAAGAAATAAGCTTCTAGAAGAAGAAAACAAGAGATTGAAAGAACAATTAAAGGTAGATTGGGCAGCAATCTATAATGAAATCGATTAATATAAATCGTATCTTTGATAACATGTAAACAATGAATGAGGTTCGATAGAACCTCATTTTTTTCGACGATACTGTATATATCTGCCATTTAGTTAAGGAAGGTCGTACATATATTAATTCAAAAAAGATAAAATGAGGATGAAGGTGAAAGAGCTGAGTTACAAGTTTTACCTTCAGGTTCACGAATAATAAAGTTGTTTATAAGCTTCGGCATCTATTCAGAGATGAATTATATGAAACTGAAATATATGAAAAATAACAAAGCATATCCGAGATATTCCAGATCTGCTTTCATTGTAAATACTCTAAATAACATTGTTAACTATTTTAGTTATGTGATTCACTTTCGCTTTTTTGGATTGCGGCTTTTTTAGGCATTAAACATGCATCCGAATTTATATTGTCTACTTTATAGATCGCAATGCACTTTGTCTGAAAATGCCACAAGTAACAATAACAGATATGACACAACTATTATTTATGATTACAATGAGCAGCCAGATATTAATGCCGGTCGTTGTGATAATTGTGGTCAATCTCATTTTAAGAGTACAGTACAGAACTTAGTGTTTATTCGGGAATGTATAAAATGTGGAATGAAAAAGTCCATTTAACTCGATTAATCTAACACCCCAAATGGCAATGGTTATACAGATCATTGCCATTTTTATGTCGAAACTTGTATTCTATTAACCTTTGTAAATGTAAGCGTTTTCTATTATAATGATAATGGGTTGGATGGCACGCGTGGCTGTCATAGTATTTGGCGTAGGTGGGGCCGATACCAGGAAGAGGGCTTAAAGAAAATAGCCTTTTTTATTTGTTTTTTTATGCGGTTAAAAGGGTTCTTGAGAAGACGAAAACGCAGATGTATCAACGAATGTATAAAACCATACATAAACATACCCCCCCTTAGGCACCTAAAGGGGGGGTATGTCCAAATAAAAAAGAATAGTGGGTCACTATAAAATAAAAAAAGTAAGCAAATCTGAAGACACAATATGGGTTAAAGGCAAGTATGTTCCAACACCTATCGAGTTGAAAAAAGTACAGAGAGCGAAATGAAAAAGCTACAGAAAAAGAAGCCAAGCGAAAAACAGATTGGTCTTTTTGAAATTATGTGAACGTCTATCAATAGATGAAAGTATTCCAGATAATTACTTACTTTTGTCCAAAAAAATTGCTGATTATTCTCAAAAAGCTCATTATGGGGTCCCGACGTCAAAACGTATAATACCCGCGAAATGTCGACAGGACCCCATACCCATCAAGTTAAGAAAACAGATCAACCCCAAAACGATAAAATAAGCTTCTTTTGTTACAAAGAAAATCCCAAATATCGTTCTTGGGGGAATATAAACTCTTAGCTTGATGGACATGCGACAGGACCCCTTAAAGAAAAGGTCATTTCCTAGTTTCACTCCATTCTAGAGAGTGTTTGACGAATGCCTTCATTTCATTTGAATGATTTAATCGGCTACGGATTGCAAGAGCAGTTGTATGCTTAATCGTTGTCTCTAGTCGTACTATGGCAATATTGGATTGAACAGAAAATTCAGCTTCTCTCAATGTTATTAAAGAAACGCCTAATCCCTCTTCAACTAGTCCCGCAACGATATCAATTTGACTGCTTTCATATGTAATTTTTGGTGTAAAGCCTGCTTCTTTACAGGCATCGATACAAATTTGATACAGGGTACTAGCGTGATTTATTAAGATAAAATTTTGATCTGCAGCCTCAGATAGGTTAATAGAGCGTCTCTTTGCAAACGGGTGAGATTTGTGGGTAATTAAAACCACTTCATCCTCAATCATCGGATAAGTTGTAAAAGTATTTAAAGGATTCATGTCAACAGGAAGAGCGATAATAGCCATATCTAATTCTGATTTCTTGAGAAGATCAATCAGTTCATTTGTCAGTTCCTCTTTGACTTCTAACTGAATCCCAGGATATTTTCTTTGAAAAGACGCAAAAAGTGAAATGAGTCCCCTACTGCTATAAACAGGAATGGTACCTACTGAAAGACCCCCACGTTCAATTAAGGTAAATTCCTTCATTGCAGACATCATGTTTTCATATTCGGCAATGATACGGCTGGCATATTTTGAAAATTCTTGACCAGCAGCCGTTAGTTTAACGTTTCGCGTAGTGCGATCAAATAGTTGAACCCCGCCCAATTCTTTTTCCATCTTTTTTAAGTATTTGGATAGTGAAGACTGTGAGATAGAAACTTCATAAGATGCATTCGTTAAATGCTGATGTTTTACAATTGCCATCACATATTTTAATTGTTCAAGATTCATAATTTAGATCCACTCCTATTTATTCTATATCGGAATTAATTATACAGTAATCGGAATTGTTTACACTATTTATATAATGTAAATTATCTTTAGAAGGAGCAATCATTTGCACTTCTTACTAACTTTAAGCCCATTCAATCTTATTGTAAGGAGTATTTATTTAGGTGGTATTGTAATCGTCTAAAGCATAATTAAACAAATGATTCCTAATTAGAAAAGGAGAGGTTTAAATGATTCGTTATAAAAAATTAGGTTATGTTGTATTAAGTGTAACAGATCTTGATAAATCAGTTGATTTTTATGAAAATGTTGTTGGACTGCAGTTTGTTGAACGCGAAAGTGAAATCGCATTCTTAAGAAGTAGTAGAGACCATCACAATTTGATTCTTGAACAAGCAGAGGCAGCAGGTTTGAAAAGAGTTGCTTATGAACTTGAAAAAGCTGATCAATTTCAAGGTGTTTTTGACTATTTAACAGAACAAGGCTTAGATCCGGTAGAATTGAGCGCAAAAGAAACACAAAGTTTGGCTCAAGGTAGAACATTGCGATTTAAAGATCCGCATTTAGGTGTAACCTATGAATTTTATGTTGAAATGATGCAAATGGGGTTGCCATTTGTTCCTAAAAAAGCAAAAATTACAAGATTCTTACATGTTGTATATGAAACAAATAAATTTGATGAGCTATTAGACTTTTTTACTAACACATTAAACTTCAGAGTATCAGATATCTCAGGTAGAGAAACTGCATGGGCATGGTTAAGAGCGTTCCCTTCGCCATATCACCATGATTTTGCCATTACGAAAGGTCCAGAAAATAAATTGAATCATCTTGCTTACCAAGCTGAAAGAGTTGATGATGTTGGTATTCAAGTGAATAAATTGAACAATGAAAATGTTCCAATTCTTTTCGGACCAGGAAGACACCATCCATCTGGTAGTATTTTCCTTTACTTTGCTGATCCTGATGGCTTAACGCTTGAATATAGCCAAGGGATGGAGGAATTCCCTGAGGAAGGAGCAAGGGAACCACGTCGCTTAGAGCCAAGTTTAGATACACTTGACGAATGGGGAGGAACTCCGAAGCCTGGTTTTGGTAAACGTGGTAAGTTGATCATTGAGGACCTTGAAAAAGTCAATCAATAAATAGTAGTAAAAAGATTCGTAACTACTAGAAGGGAAAAAATAGAGCCTGCTAAGATCAAACATTCTTGTAAAGAGATTTGGTAATCGTTTTGGAAATGTTTTTTGGTAAACTTCAAAGCTGATCGTATCAATAACCATTAAATTTTTATGATGTCATTACAAAAACTTGATGTTTTTTGTAAATATCGTTAGTTAAACACTTATCAATTTTCCATATAAAGTAAACTGCTTTGCGGTTAATAGCAGAAACCCTGTCACTGGGCCTAAAAGGAAAGTTTCATCATTTAAATTTTTTATTCCAACTAACGTAGATAGTTCAATAAGAAGGCCAAAAGTTTGATCAAAATTCTATATTTCAATACAGGACTTTTGGTCAAACTTTTGGCTATTATCAATCGTTAGTTTTTGATAAATCGTGATGAGTTCGTCTAATTTCTGACTGCAACAAAGGGTGTCATGGCTATTTAATCCAGTTGTTAGCGCAACCTGGATTAATTCCTTTTTCAATTGATGGATTCTGTCCTCTAATTCATCTATCTCTATAAGATCCATAGAAAGAGGTGTTATGTTGAACCAAGTAAAGAAAGATACAAAAAAGGTAACCCACGTAGAATGTAAATTTCTAATACTATCATTATTAACCTTAAATAAATCTGCAGCTTCCATGTAATATAGTCTCTCCTTATAACTTTTATATAAAACGTTTATCCAAACTCTCCTGATCTCTAACCGTTTAGTGAAATATTTTACACAGTAGAAACTCTTTCTGCAAAGAAAGATAAGGGTACTCTTGAGAAGTGTATTAGTACCTTAGAACCCCACTGGCTTTAGCCATGGGAGTTGTCAGATTAAAACGACCCTTTTTCAAAGTTTTGGGTTAAATGCTTAATAATTGTCTTCATTGGTTTATCAATAAATAGATCTTTCCTATATAAATAGCGGCTACTCTTTTCTTGGTTCTGGTGCAAACCTCGAATTTTATCAAAATATAACCAGAAATATAAGGTTAATACCGAACATTTCTGGTTTTTATATCACGAAAATTCGTTATTAATTTTTTTATTCCGAGTAAAATTGCCATAAAGTAGGTAATATTCATAATGGTTTGTCTATCTGATTCTTTTTGCACCAGAACCAGCTGAAGACCTATAAAAGATCAAAATCCTAAAATCCAAAATCTTAATACCAAAAGCCTTGCATATACAGCGAAAAATCTGGATATTCTCATTCGCTAGTTTGAAAAAACAACCGGACAAATCTATTGATTTGTCCAGTTTATAAAAAGCTTTATTTATCCTGTTTAACAAAATAATGACTCTTTCGGTAAACCATTGCTTCCATTGTTGCGATTAGTTCATTTTCACTTTGAACATCGATTTTGTACCAAGCAAGTTTGTGATTTTTCTTTACTTCTTTCGCATTTGCAGTTAAAGTACCACCACGTTTGCCAGCTGATATAAAGTTAACATTGGTTGTTACGCCCACTGCTGTTTTGCCATATGAGTTGCTCGCAGCGGCGAATACGTAATCTGCAAGTGAAAAGATAATTGCCCCGTGAACCGTTCCGTGTGAATTAAGCATGCGGTCGTCCGGAGTTAATTCAGCTTCCGCTGTACCAGGTCCGAGTTTTGTCAGCTTCATGCCAAGAAAAGATGCGAATGGTTCGTCTTTTAGAATTTGCTTAATTTCATCGTAATGTAAATCGTGAATTGCCTGATCATTTAATTGAATAGTCATGTAATTCTCCTTTGCTTAATGATTTTTTGCTGAGCTTATGCCATATCCAGTGTTTGATTTGAACAGTACTTCCGCAAATTCATTTTTGTCTTCTTTTTCTTTAGACAATACTGTACCTAAATATGCACCTATAAAGCCAAGAGGTACGGTAAAAATGGTCGGGTTGCTCATTGTGAAGAGAGGGTCTCCTGTGAAAATGCCCATTCCAGGTTGCGGATTCCATACATTAGGGCTAAGCAAAACTAATACAAGAGAGCTGACTAACCCAAACAACATGCCAGTGATCGCGCCGGTTGCATTAAATCGTTTCCAGTAAATTGTGCAAAGAATTACTGGCAAGTTGGCACTTGCTGCGATACCTAATGCAAGTACAGAAAGGAAAGCAACGTTCAGCGACTGTGCGAACAATGCGAGCACCATTGAAATAGCCGCTACACTAACTGACGCGATACGTGCTACAAGAACTTGCTGCTTTTCGGTCATTTTTCCGTCTTTAATAATTTCTCCATAAATGTCATGAGCAAAAGCGGATGCCGACGTTAAAACAAGACCGGATACTACCGCTAGAATAGTGGCAAATGCGACAGCTGAGACGAATGCGAACAAAAATTCACCGCCCACCGTTAATGCGAGAAGCGGCGCGGCCATGTTTCCGGCAGAATTAGCCTCAACAATGCGGTCAAAACCGACGAAAGAAGCAGCACCGAATCCTAGGAAAATCGTCATAATAAAAAATGCGCCAATAAACCATGTTGAATATACAACAGATTTTCTTGCCGTCGCAGCATCTTTTACAGTAAAGAAGCGGACAAGCAAATGCGGAAGTCCTGCTGCGCCGAGGACAAGTGACATATTAAATGAAATCATATCAAGTCCATCAGTGTATTTATTACCTGGATTTAAAAAGTCTTTTCCGAGCGGTGTTGCTGTCTGAACATGGTGGAACATTTCTGCGATGTTAAAGTTAAATCGGGAAAATACGATAAACGTCAATACAGTAGAACCGCCCAGCAAAAGAGCAGCTTTCGTGATTTGTACCCAGCTTGTCGCTCTCATTCCACCGAAAATAACATAAATGGTCATTAATACACCAACGAGAAGAACGGAAAGACCGTAATCGATGCCAAGTAGCAGTTTAATCAATCCACCCGCACCGACAAGCTGAGCAATCATATAAAAAATAGAAATGACAAGAGTGTTTGCTGCGGCGATCCCACGCACCTTTTTTGACTTAAAACGTGCAGAGATCATATCGGCTAGTGTATATTTTCCAAGATTACGAAGCGGCTCCGAAACAAGGTATAATAAGACGAGAAACGCGATAAGATTGCCAATGCTCATATAAAAGCCATCGAAACCGATCAGCGCAATTGCCCCTGTAATCCCGAGAAAAGAAGCAGCGGACATAAAGTCACCAGCAACGGCCAATCCATTTTGCCATGCAGTCAAACCACCGCCAGCTGTATAAAAATCGCTTGCGTTTTTCGTTTTCTTAGAAGAGTAATACGTAATTGTAAGCGTCAACAATATAATTCCTAAAAAAAGCGTAAGAGATAACGTGCTCATTGGCCCAGCTCCTTCTGATATTTAGTTAAAATATTTTGGGCCATCTTGTCATACTTCTCTGATTTCTTAAGGTAGACAATTCCACCGATCCAAACGACAACAAATTGAAGAAGTGCGTACACCCATGCCCATGTTATACCGAGAAAAGCTTCCCCTTTTAATACATCTGTAGAAGCAGCTAAAATAGGTAGAACAAAATAAAAAGTAAGGAAGAAAATAGTGACTGGAACAATGAATGCTTTTTTCTTTTGGAGCAAATCCTTAAAATCTTCGGTTTCAACCAATTGATGATAGAGCTTCTTCTCGACATGTTCTTCGGCAAAATAGCTTTTTTTTACTGGTTTTTCCATAATAACCTCCCCTTAAATAATACATTTTTAAAACGAGAGTGGCATAAAGTGATATATGTTTCTCTCGTTTTAAAATTACCATAATCAGAAAATTAAGTAAACATAAAATATTATAAAAATATTTTATTTTCCGATATTGACAACGTATAAGTGTTGTATTAATCTGAAAAAACATTACGAGGATTTTTATTTTCGTTTTCATTTCGTTATAAGATAAATGAGAGGGACTAAAACAATGTACAATCCAGAAGATTAACAACCTCCGGACATGACGGTTTCCATTTTTTGTTATTCTCATAGTGTCTGAAGGGCTTGAATCATTGGTGCGTGCATACCTTCTATAGCTTGCCTTTGGATTTCTTCTTCCAAACGGTATAATCGTTGTTGAATTTCAATTAATTGATGCATAAATTCTTCATAACCTGAGGTGTTTTTTAAAAATACAAGGGATGACTGGTGCAAAATATTTGAAGGAAAGAATATTCTATAGGGTCCGATTTGGGGAATACACGAGCTTATTAACAGTGATTTAATTAAAGATCACAATATCGTTGTCGATGTTAAACACCCTAAATTAGGTAAATTCCCTCTCATTCAAACACCCGTTCATTATTCACGATCTAAAGTACAGCTTCAGCCTATTCTTCATTTGCTGGGGGAGCATTCCAAGGCAATTTTGAAAGAATTAGGATATAGTGACGAGATTATAAAAAAATTAACGATGGAGCAAGTTATAAGAATTATTGAAAATCATGCTAATAAAGTGACTTTGAAATAGAGTCACGATGAAATAGAATATTAAATTGCATAAAAATGCCGATGCAAAAAGATTTAGTCGATATTTTGATCAACCTTTTTTATAAAAGTAAATGCGAGATATAGCGTAGAATCAGTGCTTGTCGCATACTTTTAATCAATCTTTATTCAAAAGCTACTGAATTTTAACGAAGCCATTTGGGGGTTACAGGATGGATAATAGAAGGTATAGATGGAGCAACAATCAAATAAGAAATCATGTAGAGGTACTCGATGGAGTCATAAATCCTCATATTATCCTAAAAAACGCGACCTATTTAAATACCTATTTGCAGCAATGGGTAGTTGCGAATATTTGGATATATGAAGATCGTATTGTTTATGTAGGAGACAATCTTCCTGAAAACTGTAATGGATACGAGGTTATTGATTGTCAGGGGCAATATTTAGTACCTGGATATATTGAACCGCATACTCACCCTTATCAGTTATACAATCCTCTTACGTTAGCAAAACATGCGGGGGGATTCGGCACAACGACTTTCATTAGTGATAATATATTCTTTTTCCTTGAGCTCCCTACTAAGGTAGCCTTTCAATTATTAAATGAATTTAAAAACCTTCCATCAAGCATATACTGGTGGTGTCGTTTTGATGGAAATACCGAGTTATCAAATCATGATGATATTTTTAATAATGAAGATGTGATTTCTTGGCTCCAACATGAATCAGTGCTGCAAGGCGGAGAGCTAACAGGGTGGCCGAAATTATTAAATGGAGATAACCGAATGCTATCCTGGTTACAAGAGACAAGGAGATTACATAAAAAAGTAGAAGGGCATTTTCCAGGAGCTTCCGAACGGACTTTAGCAAAATTCATGTTAATGGGCACAGATTGTGATCATGAAGCCATGACAGGTCAAGAAGCACTTACACGTCTAAATCAGGGCTATACAGTATCTCTTAGACATTCGTCTATTCGGCCTGATTTAGAAATTCTTTTAAAAGAATTAATAGGGTTAGGTGTCCAAAAATTTGATCGATTTTTCTTTACCACTGACGGGTCACATCCATCCTTTTATGAAAACGGAATGACAGACGAACTAATAAAAATGGCCATTAATCATGGGATACCATTAATGGATGCTTATAGTATGGCAAGTTATAATATTGCCCGCTATTATAATTTGGAACATTTACATGGATCCATTGCTACAGGGAGAATAGCAAATATCAATATTTTAGAGAGCAAAAGTAACGCAACACCTATCAGTGTATTAGCAAAAGGGAAATGGATTAAGAGAGATGGAAAAGATAACGATGATTCATCCTCCATCGATTGGAGCAAGTATCAAATATCTCCTCTTCATTTAAAATGGACTTTACAAGAAGAGGATTTGAGCTTTTCAACCTCAATTGGCATTAACTTAATAAATAATGTCATTACCAAACCGTATGAAAGTAGTATCGATTTAAGTAGGGATGAATTATCACTTGAGCATGATGAATGTTTCCTTATGATGGTTGGGCGAGACGGATCATGGAGAATAAATACAGTAATGAAAGGGTTTGCTCAACATTTAGGTGGATTTGCAAGTTCTTATTCGGGTACAGGAGACATCTTAATCATAGGAAAAAGAAAAACAGATATGCTAATCGCTTTTGAACGAATGCAAGCAATAGGTGGTGGTATAGTTTTGGCGGAAGAAAATCATATCCTACACGAAATTCCTTTACCTTTAACGGGAATCATGTCTGATCTAGATATGGGATTTTTAATTAAAGATGAGAAAAAAATGATAGAGTTATTAAAAGAAAGAGGCTATAAATATAACGACCCTGCCTTCACCTTATTATTCTTCTCTGCGACTCATTTACCATTTATTAGATTGACTCCAAGTGGTTTATATGATGTAAAAAATAGAAAGGTTTTAGTTGCTCCAACAAAAAGGGGAAATTACCAGATGCAATAGGACTTAATTCTTTTATCCCATGATTAACATTAAGGGTTCTGGTGAAAAAACTTCAATAAAGTCGATGAAACATATATCAAAGTAAAAGGTCAATGGATGTATCTGTATCGTGCAGTCGATTCCGAAGTCTCAGTAAAACAAGAGACAAAAAAGCCGCAAAGTGCTTCTTCAAAAAAGCTTTGCGGTCTTTTCATGTTGTAAGGCATTGTGTCATAACAGTGGATAAAAACCCGGCTTAACCTATAGCAGTTGAAGAATTGAGAAAAGGAAAAAACATGCCATTAGGCATGAAACTCAGACAAAAGAAGTATTTAAATAATATCCTAGAACAGGATCATCGTTTTATCAAGAAGCGTGTTCGTTCTATGTTAGGGTTGAAATCTGCTCAAAATGAGGTGGAATTCATACATAGACTGTTCGGGATAATCACCTAAGGGGTTATCTGAAAGTGGACCTACAACTTTTTTCTACTTGTCTTAGTATTTGCACCAGAACCGAATAGGAAATGATGGTAGGACAATATAAAAGGAATGAGGAAAACACTAAAATTAAACAAGTTGATGCTATTTCGCTAACTGAAATCGCTAAAGATTTTGATCCTCTAACATTGGAAAAGAACAGGGAAATTGATATTGTTATTGAAAATAACCCTGACCTTACTGTTTGCCAATAGAGTGAAAATGGAAAGGTAAAATAACGAAAACGGTGTTACAATGGGTGGATTTGTGGCATCTGCAGCAGAAACGATGATGGTTTATGCTCTTTCTTCTAAACTCACTTCTAATCAAACATTTGCATCAATTGATTTGCATACAACATTTCATAGACCAGTCATGCAGGGAGATGTAGAAGTCGAAGCCAGGGTTGAAAGGATGGGAAGGAACATCGCATATGTACTTGCTGATTTACATCAAAATGGTAAAAAGCGGCAAGTATCGTTTCGTCTATCTTGATCATGACTGACTAACTACTTCTTGAAGAATTAACCAATATTAAATATTCTTCCGAAAGGACTATGCAGATGAATACTGGGAAAATATTTGAGTTATTTGAAGACTCAATAAGTGATATTAACGATGGAGCTAAATTAATTGTTGGTGGATTCAGTATGTCCAAGATTTAGAGATTAATTGCAATGGTGTTGAAGTTTTTGCACCAGAACCAATTAATTATATAGATCACACTTAATTTTTCGATATAAACATTACTGGTCAGTCGACCTACTTTCACTTCATTGTTATGTACTTTGTTACATAAAGGCTCGTTCAAGCAGGACAACTGATCATTTTCTATGTCGATTTAACAAGCGGCACCTATATAAAATAAATATTTTTTTATATTTACAAGTTTAACATCGTAATAATATATTAAATTATTATGGTAGCATTTATTTAATAGGTTACCATCCTTAATAAAATCAAATAATTTTATAAAAAATCTTTATATAAAAAAAATAGTATGTGAATGTTTTACTATAATTCTGAAAATTCATAATATATTTACAACCGTCAAAACATGTGGTACCTTATAAACACAAAGTATAACAACAATTAAACGAAATTGTTTATTGTTGTTATACTTAATGGTTAGCTCTAGATGATTTACCTAGACGTTCATTTATGAGAGGAGAGGGAAACAAGTGATTATTCATGGGGAAGAATTATATTCACGTAAAGAAATGGAAACGCTTCAACTAATGCGTTTAAAGGAAACTGTAGAGAGGGTTTATAACAAAGTACCATTCTATCAAAACCAGTTTGAAGAACGAAATATTAAACCAGCAGGAATCCAATCGCTAGAAGATTTGAAAAAACTTCCGTTCACGAAGAAAAAAGACCTTAGGGATCATTATCCTTATAATTTATTTGCGGTTGATATGAAGGATATTGTTCGGATTCATGCTTCTTCAGGGACAAGTGGCAAGCCGACAGTTGTCGCCTACACAGAAAATGATATCCGTAACTGGTCTGACATGGTAGCGCGTGCGATCTCCATTGCAGGCGGAGAACCAAGTGGTATATTCCATAATGCATATGGGTACGGACTATTTACTGGAGGCTTAGGTGTTCATTATGGTGCTGAACGGCTTGGAATGGCAACGGTTCCAGTGTCAGGTGGAAACACCGATCGACAAATAACCGTTATTGAAGATTTCCAACCAACCGTTATTGCAGGTACACCATCCTACGTATTAAAAATAGCGGAGGAAATGGGTCAACTAGGAAAGAATCCGCGTGAAAGTTCATTGAAGTTTGGGATTTTTGGTGCAGAGCCATGGTCAGAGGAAATGCGTAAATTATTAGAAGAATCATTTGCTATAAAAGCCTGTGATATTTATGGATTGAGTGAGGTCATGGGTCCTGGTGTAGCGATGGAATGTCATGAAGCACAAGATGGTTTACATATTGCAGACGATCATTTTATTGTTGAAGTGATTAATCCAGATACTCTTGAACCAGTAATGGATGGTGAAGAAGGGGAATTGGTTTTCACTAGTCTCACGAAAGAAGCTTTTCCTGTTATACGATATCGAACAGGGGACATTGCTTCTATTACAAGAGAAAAATGTAAATGTGGCCGCACTACAACAAGGATGTCCCGTGTTAAGGGGCGTATTGATGATATGCTGATTGTTCGTGGTGTTAACGTATTTCCTTCTGAAATTGAGCATTATTTAATTCAAATAGAAGGGCTATCCCCTCATTACCAAGTCCTTCTACATCGAGAAGGCACTCTAGATATAGTAGAACTTCATGTGGAAATTAATGATGAAACCTATCAAAAAGTAAACAGCGATATGAAACATGAATATATTTCAACTATTATGAAAACAGTTCAACATTCGATGAAAAATCATTGTTTAGTAAGTATGAAGGTAAAGGTGTTAGCTCCAAGAAGTATTCCAAGGTCAGAAGGAAAGGCCATTCGGGTAATAGATCAAAGAAGTCAACCAGTATTATTATAAAATAAAGAATTTTAAAAAAACAGTTGATTTTTATATAACAATAAAATACAATTGCGTTATATAATCGTTATATAAAAAGGGGGATTATAAAATGTCCAATGTTGTTGCATTAGATAAGGAAGCTGAACAAATAGAAACTTTTATTCAACGGATTGAACAAGGAGAAAAAATTGAAGCAGACGATTGGATGCCTGAAGAATATCGGACAGTATTAATTAAATTAATTTCAATGCATGGAATAAGCGAAATAATGGGAGCACTTCCTGAAAAGGAGTGGGTTCCTAAAGCTCCATCACTTTACAGAAAACTAGGAATTATGGCAAAAGTACAAGATGAAATGGGACACGGTCAATTATTGTTACGAGTAGCCGAAGACTTACTAAAGCCATACGGAAAAGACAGAGGCGATTTAATGAATGATTTATTTAAGGGAGACCTTAAGTTCCACAACGTCTTTCATATGGCAACAGAAACTTGGGGAGATGCAGGATTAATTGGCTGGCTTGTTGATGGTGCTGCGATTATTACGCAAACAGATATGTTAGGGGCTTCATACGGTCCATATGCAAGAGCATTACAACGTATTTGTGCCGAAGAGGTGTTCCATGCCCAGCATGGTGAAGCGATTATAATGGCACTTGCAGAAGGAACGGAAGAGCAAAAAGAGATGGTACAGGATGCATTAAGTCGTTGGTGGCCAGCACTTCTCATGTTTTTTGGTCCTGCTAGTAAAGATACGACAGGAGCATCGAAACAAGATGCAACGATCAAATATAAAATTCGTACGAAAACAAATGAACAGCTGAGGCAGAGCTTTTTTACAAAATATATTCCGCGTATTTTATCACTAGGATTGACGATACCAGATTCAACGATTCATTTTGATGAGGAACAGCAAACGTGGATCTATCAACAGCCGGATTGGAACGAATTTAAGAAAATTATTAAAAACCAAGGTCCTCGTTCTCAAGCTCGACTCAATCTGCGCAGAACTTCCTACGAAAGTAATGCGTGGGTACGAGAAGCGTTAAGCGCAAGAATTAACTAATAAACGGAAAGGAGTAATGAAGAAATGGTAAACGATAACAGCACATTTTATCAAGAATTTGAAGTGTTTAGTAAACGAACTCCTAGCTCGGCATTCCAACATCAATTCAGCTTGCTTGCACCAAACGCAGAAATGGCCTTGGTAATGGCACAAGAGAACTTTATGAGGCGGGAACCAGTTGAGGATATTTGGGTGGTCAATCGAGTAAACATTCGCGGACTAGATCAAGAGGAGAAACAAATCCTCAATCGTATCGATAATAAGGATTACCGAAATACAAAAGGCTACGGGTATTTAAAGAAAAAATGGCGTCATTACGAGCAAAAAATGTTTGATGAAAAAGAAATCCTGTCATGGGGAAAGGAGCAAGGTAAATGAGTCAAGCTACCTTAACTTTAAGTCCAGAATATAAGAAAGCACTAATTGAACTCTTATTTCAACTAGCTGATGATGACTTTTTATTTGCATATCGTGGTTCAGAATGGCTTGGATTAGCACCGCATATTGAAGAAGATGTGGCTTCCTCTTCTATTAGTCAAGATAGTATGGGGCATGCTGCCATATTTTATAAATTACTTGAAGAATTAGGAGCAGGTAATGCGGATGCATTAGCACATGCACGTCCTGCTAATGAAAGAAAGAATTGTATTTTAGTAGAAAGAGTGAATGGACCAGGAAACTATATGGAAGATGCACGGTATGACTGGGCATATGCAGTTGTTAGAAACTATTTCTATACACTTGCTAAGAAAATAAAAGTTCAGTCTTTAAAACAAAGTGACTATCAACCACTTGCGGATGTGGCTGTAAAGGTTGATATGGAAATACACTATCATTTATTACATTGGAAAACATGGTTTGTCCAATTGTTAAGTTCAACAGAAGATGCTAAAAAACGTATGATACAGGCTATTGAAAAAGTAATGAATGATTTTCCTGATGTCTTTTCTTTCGGAGATGGAGCACAACGAATTCATTCATACGGTTTAATTGAAGAAGAAATCGTTTTAAAAGAACGCTGGATCGCTGCTTTAGCACAGGTATTGGAAACGGCTCAGATAACCATCCCACAAACTACAGGTGTCGAAAGTGAAAATGGGAGAAACGGGGAACATTCAGTAGAACTAGAGGAAGCTCTTGAAATACTAGGGGAAGTGTACCACCAGGATACTGCTGCTGCTTGGTAAATTGAAAAGAGAAGAGGTGTGAACGAATGATAGCACCCTTACAACTGACACAGGAAGATGTGTTGCGTGTATTAGAGAGTGTGAAAGATCCTGAAATCGATACGGTGAGTATCATTGATTTAGGTATGGTTGAAAAAGTTTTCATTCAAAATAAAACCGTTCTGATTGATATATTACCAACCTTTGTAGGTTGTCCTGCTTTAGAGATTATTCGAAACAATATCATAAAGGCTGTAAATATAATCGAAGGTGTTGAGGAGACTCTTGTGAACTTTATCAATTCTCCTCCTTGGACCTCAGATCGAATCACCCAAAAAGGATATTTAGGGCTAAAAGAGTTTGGAATTGCTCCTCCTCCTAAACACTTCAAAGAGGATAGCTCTTGGCATATTGACTGCCCGTTTTGTGGATCAACTTATGTCACACTAGATAATATCTTTGGTCCAACTGCCTGTCGTAGTATTTTGTATTGTAAAAGTTGTAAGAATCCGTTTGAAGCGATGAAATTAATTTCGAATACGATGTGAAATGAGGATGAAATAATGGTTAAATTGATTGCGTTTTATAAACACCCTGAGAACAAAGAGGCATTTGATGAACATTACTTTAATGTACATGTTCCTATTACAGAGAAAATTCCTGGTCTTCGTAAAATGAAAGTGACAAAAGGAACAGGTTCTCCTATGGGCGGCGAAGCCAAATATTACTTGATTTGTGAAATGTATTATGACAGTCCTGAGGCATTGAAGGCAGGTCTTCGCTCTGAAGAAGGAAAAGCTTCCAGTAAGGATGTAATGGGATTTGCAGGTAATCTAGTTAGTTTTATGATTGGTGAGGAAAATGAGTGAACCATTTGAATTCATTGAGGTATATTCGAGAGATGGAGTAGGCGTCATTATACTAAATCGCCCGAACCAATTAAATGCACTAAATCGGAAGCTAGTTAGTGAAATTGTTACCGCAATGGAGCGTTTTGATCAAAATGATGAAGTCATTTCTATCTTAATTACTGGGAAGGGCCGAGCTTTTTCCGCAGGGGCAGATATCGATGAAATGTCTAATAATAACTCGATTCAACTAGAGTTATTAAATCAATTTGCAGATTGGGATCGTCTTGCCTTAATCAAGAAGCCAATAATCGGTGCTGTGAAAGGATTTGTTTTTGGTGGCGGATTTGAATTAGCCCTTTGTTGTGATATTTTAATTGCTGCAAGTGGGACACAATTCTCTTTTCCAGAAGTCAATCTTGGTGTCATGCCGGGAGCGGGTGGTACACAGCGTCTGACCAAACTTGTCGGGCGAGCGAAAGCCTTAGAGTGGATATGGACCGGTGATCGCATTCTGGTTGAAGAGGCTTTAGCTGTGGGAATCGTGAATCGAATTGTTTCAGAAGAATTATTAACGGAAGAAGCGATGAAATTTGCGATAAAGCTAGCCAAGCAACCTCCTTTAGCCTTAAGGCTTATAAAGGATTCGGTTAATAAAGCGGTTGATTACTCCTTATATGAAGGTATGCAATATGAACGTAAAAATTTTTATCTCTTGTTTTCTTCTCAGGATCAAAAAGAAGGAATGCAAGCGTTTATAGAAAAAAGAAAGCCACAATTCAAAGGGGAATAAGGAGGTGGCCTATGATGTATGAAACCATTCAATACACCGTTCAAAATGGGGTAGCAACGTTAGAACTGTCCCGTCCTGATAAACTGAACGCATTTAATTCACAAATGATCTGCGAAATCATAACGGCCGTGAAAGAAGCGTCAAAAGATAAACAAGTACGCTGTCTCGTTTTTACTGGGGCAGGTCGTGGATTCTGTTCTGGACAGGATTTAGCAGATGTTGATGAAAATATGGATCATGGACAAGTATTAAGAGAACAGTATGGTCCGATGATGAAACAATTAATGAGCTTTGAAAAGCCAATTGTGGCAGCTGTTAACGGTATTGCTGCAGGGGCAGGCTTTAGTCTTGCACTTGCGTGTGATTTTCGATTAGCCTCTGAAAAAGCCAATTTTTTAAATGCTTTTATCAACATTGGATTAATTCCTGACTCTGGAAATCTTTATTTCTTACAAAATTTAGTTGGTTATGCAAAAGCAGCCGAGCTTTCTATCTTAGGAGAAAAAATTTCTGCAGAAAAGGCCTTTCAATTAGGACTTGTAACAAAAGTGATATCAACTGAAACATGGGAATCAGAAGTGAATCAGTTTTCGGAATATTTAGCTAATTTACCAACAAAAGCAATCGGTTTAATTAAGCGTAATTTGAAATTAGCCAATAATCTTTCCTTCGACTCTTATTTGGAAAAAGAAGCGGAAGGTCAACGGATTGCAGGCTTAACGAATGATCACCAAGAAGGTGTTCAAGCATTTGTTGAAAAAAGAAAACCTATATTCATAGGTAACTAAAAAGGAGTGTAGAAATATGTCAACAATTCAGCAAACTACAGAGGAAAAATCTACGATTAAACGTGATTTCTATCATTTAATTATCAATGGAGAAAAGGTAGAAAGCAGCAATGGCGGAACCATTAAAACCTATAATCCAGCTACTGGTGAATTAATTGCAGAGGTGGCAAAAGCAACGAAGGAAGATGCAGAAAAAGCAGTTCAAGCAGCCCGTGAAGCATTTGATCATGGAAAGTGGAAAAAATACCCTATAAATAAACGTTCCCGGACATTAAATAAAATTGCTTCTATTATGCGTTCACGCTTCAATGAATTGGTAGAATTAGAGGTTTTAGATACTGGAAAATCAGTAGGTACAGCTCAAGGTCAAATTTCTCAAGCTATTGAGGATTTTGAATTTTATGCAGGGGCTATCGTTGGACATGGTGGTAGAGTAAATCCTATCCCAGGCCAATTTCATAACTATACAGAAAAAGAGCCGGTTGGAGTTTGTGCTCAAATTATTCCATGGAACTATCCTTTAATGATGGCGGCCTGGAAAATTGCACCAGCCATTGCCGTTGGATGTTCAGTTATTGTTAAGCCAGCATCATTAACACCACTTACAGCGATTATTTTAGGCGAAATTTGTCTGGAAGCAGGTGTACCGGCAGGAGTTGTAAATATCATTCCTGGATCAGGTTCAGAGGTTGGAAACTATCTCGTTGAACATAAGCAGGTCGACAAAGTAGCTTTTACTGGGTCTACACCAATTGGAAAAGATATTATGGCAAGAGCTTCCCAGACGTTGAAACGTGTCACATTAGAGTTAGGTGGAAAATCTCCTAATCTAGTATTTGAAGACAGTGATATTGAAGCAGCCGTATACGGTTCACTATTTGGAATTTTCTATAATACGGGCCAATCTTGTGAAGCACGTTCTCGTCTATACGTACATGAGGATATTTATGATGAATTTGTAGCTAAATTTGTAGAAAAGACGAATAAATTGAAACTCGGAAATCCTTTTGACAAAGAAACAAATATCGGAGCGATTATTGATCAAAATCAATTGGATGTCATTGATGGATATGTTCAATCAGCTATCAAAGAAGGCGCCGATATTTTAGCTGGAGGAAAAGCGGCTGTTGTAGAAGGGTATGAAAATGGTTACTGGTACGAACCAACCGTTATTGCGAATGTGAATCATGATATGACAGTGGTAAAAGAAGAGATTTTTGGTCCGGTTGTTGTGATTATGAAGTTTAAAGATGAAAAAGAGGCAATTAAACTAGCAAATGATACAGAATTTGGATTAGGATCCGCGATTTGGTCGAAGGATGGAGCTAGAGCGACTCGTGTTGCGAATCAAATTCAAGCAGGTATTGTAATGGTAAATTGTCCGTTCTCAGCATTCCCCGGCACTCCGTTTGGAGGGTATAAGCAATCCGGCTTCGGGCGAGAGCTTTGTATTGAAACCCTTGATTTATATACGGAAACGAAAAGTATTGTTTCCTATTACGGAAGCCGTCCATTAAATCCACTTGGTGTGTAATAAATCAACGTATGAGTGCGAATTCACTCTAGAATGAGCTGAATTCGTACTCCTATACATAATAATTGATAAAGGGGAGAGGAGAAATGATTAAAAACATAGTTGTGGTAGGGTCAGGTGTCATGGGAAGAGGAATTGCTTATGTTAGTGCATTGGGCGGTTTTGCTGTTACGCTTAATGACTCAAATGATGCTGCCTTACAAAATGCAAAAAATGAACTGAATCAAATATTTGAAAAAGGATTATCACGTGGCAAAATCTCAGTAGACAAGGTTGAAGAAGCGAAGAGTAACCTCCAATATTCATGTGATTTAGCAGATGCTGTAAGTCATGCAGATCTTGTGATTGAAGCAGTGCCAGAGAAAGCAGAAATTAAAAGGTCTGTGTTTGAAACACTTGAAGAAAATGCTCCGGAAAACTGTCTTTTTGCCACCAATACATCCACAATGAGCCCCACGGAAATTGGTTCTTACGGAAAGCGCCCAGAAAAAACCATTGCGATGCATTTTTTCAATCCGGTACATAAAATGCCGCTTGTAGAGATCGTTCGTGGATTAGAAACAAGTGATGAGACGGCACAGCAAATAAGAGCAGTAGCCGAACAAATGGGGAAAGAAACCGTTGTTATTAATGAATTCCCAGGGTTTGTGACAAGTCGAATTAGTGCTCTTGTAGGGAATGAAGCTTTCTATATGTTGCAAGAAGGCCTTGGTACTCCTGAAGAAATTGATAAAGCCATTAAACTAGGATTGAACTATCCGATGGGTCCATTTGAACTTGTTGATCTAGTCGGCTTAGATGCTAGGTTAAATAATTTAAAATATTTACACGAAAAGTTAGGTGAAAAATATCGTCCTGCTCCATTATTAGAGCAATACGTAAAAGCGGGTCGTTTAGGAAGAAAGTCAGGTAAAGGGGTTTATGATTACACGATAAAGGATAAAGAGGTGGTAGCGAAATGAAGGAAGTTGTGATTGTCGATGCTGTAAGAACACCAATTGGAAGATATAAAGGAGCTTTAAAAACGGTTCGTCCTGATGATTTAGGAGCCATTGTTATCAAAGCACTAGTCGATCGCAACCCACAACTTCCTGCAGATCAAATTGAGGAAGTTGTGTTCGGAAATGCGAACCAAGCTGGAGAAGACAATCGAAATGTGGCAAGAATGTCTGCCTTGCTTGCCGGTCTTCCTATTCAGGTAGGTGGAACAACAATTAACCGTTTATGTGGATCAGGGCTTGATGCTGTTATGTATGCAGCAAGAGCTATTGCAGTTGGTGAAGGTGATATATATATTGCAGGCGGTACGGAAAGTATGACGCGCGCACCTTTGGTAATGGCTAAACCTGCAAGTGAGTTTCCTAGAGGCAACATGGAGTTACAAGATACAACGATTGGATGGCGTTTTACGAATAAGAAATTAAAAGAAATGTACGGTGCAGATAGTATGCCTCAAACGGCTGAAAATGTTGCTCAGCGTTTCCATGTATCACGTAGCGATCAAGATCAGTTTGCTTTCAATAGTCAGCAGAAGGCGAAAAGAGCCATGGAAGAAAATCGCTTTGCAGAAGAAATTGTCCCTGTCGTATTTAAAGACAGAAAAGGGAATGAGGTTGTTGTCGATACGGATGAGCATCCACGTCCCGAAACAACATTAGAAACGCTAGGGAAACTAAAGTCTATTTTTCCAGAAGGAACAGTTACTGCTGGAAATGCTTCAGGTGTCAATGATGGCGCAGCGGCTTTATTGGTTATGAGTGCGGATAAAGCAAAAGAATTGGGACTAAAACCTTTAGTCAAATATGTAGTAGGCGCTACAGCTGGATTAGAACCTGAAATAATGGGTCTTGGTCCAATATTCGCTTCAAGAAAAGCACTGCAACGAGCCAATTTAACTGCAGATGACCTTGGATTGGTTGAGTTAAATGAAGCATTTGCTTCTCAATCATTAGAATGCATTCGTCAGCTAGAATTAGATAAAGAAAAGGTAAATGTCAATGGGGGAGCCATTGCCTTTGGTCATCCTCTTGGTGCTAGTGGGGCACGTATTCTAACAACGTTAATTTATGAAATGAAAAAAAGAGATGTTCAATACGGTCTTGCTACGATGTGTATAGGAGTTGGTCAGGGGATTTCTGCCATCGTAGAAAATAGTAAGTAATAGAAAAAACTCCCTTATTTGGCTTTATACCGAGTAAGGGCTCTTTAGTAGGAAAATAAAAGTATTTTGAAGTGATAGGTGTTTTCTTGAGGAATTCTTTCTATTACTTCGTCTAATCCAGCATATCTAAGGAAGTCTATTTATTTTTTATCTAAAATTTCGAGGAGTGAAGAAAATGTCAAAAGTTTTATATAGAGTAGAAGAAAATATCGCATATGTAGTAATAAATCGCCCTGATGTGTTGAATTGTTTTGATTATGAAACACTGCAACAGTTAAGCGAAGTAGTAAACTTAATTGAAATGGATCCTGAAGTAAGAGTAGCCATTTTTACCGGTGCAGGAGAGAAGGCTTTTAGTGCAGGAGCAGATCTAAAAGAACGTAAAACCTTATCGGAAAAAGAAGTGAGAAGAAACGTGAAGGCAATACGAGATGTTTTTAATAGTATAGCAATGCTTCCACAACCTACCGTTGCAGCTATCAATGGATATGCTTTGGGAGGCGGGTTCGAACTAGTACTTGCATGTGATTTTGCAATTGCTGCAGAGGATGTAAAGCTAGGGCTTACAGAAACGAGTTGGGGTATTATTCCAGGGGCAGGAGGTACACAACGACTCCCTCGATTAATTGGTGAGGCAAAAGCAAAAGAATTAATTTTTACAGCGAGAAAAATATCGGCTTCCCTTGCTTTGGAATGGGGAATATTGACAAAGGCAGTAAAGAAAGAAGAGTTGATGAAGGAGTGTACAGCATTTGCGAATGAAATGCTTAAGAATGGTCCGATTGCATTAAGACAGGCCAAATTTGCGATTAACCAAGGAATGAATGCAGATTTGCAGACGGGTTTAGCTATTGAGTCAAAAGCTTATGAAATAACGATTCCAACCGAAGATCGCATAGAAGCGTTAAAAGCTTTCAGTGAAAAGAGGGCCCCGGTTTTTAACGGAAGGTAATGGTTGCGATTACTATGAATAATTAGATATGATAGAGGAAACTTCCAATAATATAGGTTTATTGTCTACTATATATTAATAAAGGGGGTAAAATAAATTCTTTGCTCTTCTTTAAGAAGGTGCAAGTAGAAAGAGAGAGAAGAATAAATGAGTAACACACAATCTATGATTTTAACCATCTTCGGTGATTATATTCGTCCAAATGGAAATAAAATTTGGGTCGGGAGTTTAATTCGGCTACTAAAAGAGTTTGGTCATAATGAACAAGCTGTTCGAGTGTCCGTTTCCCGTATGATGAAGAACGGATTGCTACAGTCCGAGAAAAAAGGGAACAAAAGTTATTATTCATTAACGCCACGTGGAGTCAGCCGGGTGGATGAAGCAGCAAGGCGCATTTATAAATTAACTTCACATGAATGGGATAAAAAGTGGAGAGTCATTATGTACAACATTCCAGAGGAAAAAAGACAACTCCGTGATGAGTTAAGAAAGGAACTAATGTGGATCGGTTTTGGAAGTTTATCTAACGGATGCTGGGTATCGCCAAATAACTTTAAGAAAGAAATCAATCTATTAATTAGTAAATATAAAATTGAAGAATATGTTCACCTCTTTCTCTCTGAATATGTAGGGCCTCAATCGAATTTAGCATTAGTAGAGAAATGTTGGCCTTTACATGAAATCGAGGAAAAGTATGAGCAATTTATTGATACTTATAGTAAAGAATTTATTATTCGCCAAAGTATTATTCAAAGTGGTCGAGTAACAGATGATGAATGTTTTGTAGAAAGAGCCAACCTAGTTCATGAATATAGGAAATTTTTATTTGTAGATCCGGGGTTACCAAAGGAATTATTGCCTGAGCGCTGGAATGGCAATCATGCAGCATTATTATTTAATCAATATTATCAAATGCTTGCTGGCCCTGCCAATCGCTTCTTTGAAGAGGTACTTCAGGGGGATAATGAATTAAGTATAAAAGACAAATCATAACATTTTTCAGTACGATCATTTAATAAGAACATAAATAAAATCCCTGGAAACTAGTCCCGGGATTTATTGAGAATTTCATTATATTTGTACCCCTTATCAACATAGGTTTCAATGGACAATTGAATAAGATTTAAATCCTTTTCAGTTAACTCACGAACAACTTTTCCAGGGGAACCTACTACGAGTGATCGGGGAGGGATTATTTTTCCAGGTGGAATAAGTGTATTTGCACCAACTATACATTCTTCACCGATTTCTGCACCATCTAAGATTGTAGAGCCCATTCCAATGATTGATCTTTTTTTCACTTTACATCCATGAAGATTAACATGATGGCCGACTGTTACCTCGTCTTCGACAATGACGGGAAAACCTTCGGATAAATGGATCGTTGCATTATCTTGAATACTGCATCTTTCTCCTATTACTACAGCATCTTCATCAGCGCGTATGACGGCATTGAACCAAATCGTACTCTCTTTACCAACTTTGACATCGCCTATTAAATAGGCACCAGGAGCAATGAAAACAGTTTCGTGAATACCTGGTTTTTTTTCATTAAAAGGAATAAGCAACGAAAAAACCTCCGAATTATTATTTCAATTTTCGGTATATTATACCATACTATTATGAATAAGGTGGGAAAGAATAATGAAATCCATTTGTGAACTATTATCGATCAAGTATCCCATTATTCAAGGTGGGATGGGAAATATCAGCAATGCAGTGCTAACGGCTGCTGTTTCAGAAGCTGGTGGACTTGGAACGATTGGGTGCGGAACAATGAGACTTGAAGAAATCGAAACCATTATTTTGGAAACGCAAAGAAGAACCTATCATCCATTTGCTCTAAATATTGCGCTATCTGTTAATCCATATGTATCAGATTTAGTCCAATTAGCGATTAAACATAAAATACCTGTTGTATCTTTATCTGCAGGAAACCCTGCCCCTATTATACCGGTGTTACATCAACATGGTATTAAAGTCGTTGCAGTTGTTGCTTCTGTCAAACATGCGCAAAAAGCTGAAGCAGCAGGGGCAGATCTATTGGTAGCGGAAGGATATGAAGCAGCTGGAATTAATTCTAATCTTGAATTAACAACCTTTACATTGATTCCGCAAATTACAAAATCTGTTTCCATTCCAGTTGCCGCAGCTGGGGGAATTGGTGATGGAAAAGGTTTGGCTGCGGCATTCATGCTCGGAGCAAGTGGTGTACAAATGGGGACTCGTTTAATCGCTACAAAAGAAGCACCATTTCATGATTTGTATAAAGCGAACTTACTGCAGGCAAGCGGTACAGACACGAGGATTGTTGGGCGTTCTGTTGGACGTGTTAGAAGAATATTAAATACATCATATGCACAAAAGTTACTTCAAGCTGAAAATGATGGAATGAGTTTTGACGAATTTAATGAATTGACTTCAGAAGATCAACATATAAAAGGTGCATTATTAGGAGACATGGAAAATGGTTTCATTAATAGCGGTCAGATTGCTGGGCTCATCACATCCATTCCAAGTGTTAAAGAACTATTTGAAAGTATGATAGATGAAGCCAAAACACAAATTAATGGTTCTGCACAAATAATTGCAGCAGTTACTAGCAAATAGCAAAAAGTTTTTATTTATTTAGAAGGATAGAAAGGTGGAGGTGTAGAATGGTAATGAATTTGACTGAAAAGGAAATAAATCAGAGGTATCAAGAAGATATTTTTAGACATTTTGAACAAGAACCATCAATTTTATGATAATGTTCCAAATCAGTCAGAAGATAAAATGATCACACGTATGTTTTGGTCGAGTAAAGATAATATAAAGAATGGCCATTTCTTATAAGGTATTTCCATATTTCACTTAGATACGTAGTTTCGTTACTTAATTGAATTAGAATACGAAGGGAATATATGCTATATTTTAGTTTATACATAGTAATCTAAGAATAGAGGTGTATAAAAATGAACAAAACAGAATTAGTAAAAGCTGTATCAGAACAATCTGAATTGACACAGAAGGACGCTGCAAAGGCGGTTGATGCGTTATTTGATACGATTTCTAACACACTTGCTGAAGGAGAAAAGCTCCAATTAATTGGATTTGGAACGTTTGAAGTACGTGAACGTGCAGCTCGAAAAGGTCGTAATCCACAAACCGGTGAAGAAATAGAGATTGCTGCTTCTAAAGTTCCAGCTTTTAAACCAGGAAAAGAATTAAAAGAAGCCGTTAAATAAAAAATATATATTAATAGTGTAAAATACTCTGGGTATTCGAATCCAGAGTGTTTTTTATTTTAAAGATATTTACTATCACTTGTTCATAATTGTTACAGCCTGTTAGAACAAATGAAAATGCGATGATAATTAGGAACAGAATTAAGGGGATACCAGCGTCCGTGACCCGACTTAGTGTAGATGGCTAAATGTTAGTGGTCTTCTAATTGGAATTACTTTCTTTAGGTATAAATTTCCTTACATAAATGAACGCTATAAAAAAATGGTGTTTGAATAGTAATGTTAAAAAAGGGAGAAATCATTTATATGATTGAAAAAGGGAAAATTTCGTCTATGCAAATGGGAATTATGCTTTATCCGACAATCATTGCTACTGCTATTCTGTCAGCTCCAAGCGGTACAGTGCAATATGCCAAGAATGATATGTGGCTTTCCCCAATATGGGCTTCCCTCGGAGGTTTTCTAGCGGTTTATATTGCCCATAAATTGCATAAGCTTTATCCAAAGCAAACCGTGATCCAATACAGTGAACGTATTCTGGGTAAGATTTTGGGAAAATCCCTTGGATTTATTTTAATAATAGTAAATTTATTAGTAACAGATGGGTTAATTATTAGGCAATACACGGAAGTCGTAGTAGGGGTCTTTCTCCCTCAGACCCCTATGTTCGTAGTCACTGCTTCTTTGGTCTTAGTTTGTGGTTTTGCTGTTCGAGGTGGTTTGGAAGTCGTGGGAAGATCAGCGGAGTTGTTCATTCCTCTTTATATATTTTCCCTGGTTATCATAATCGCACTTCTTATTCCCGAATTCAATCCTAGCCATATTTTCCCGATCATGGAGAACGGACTAATACCCTCTATTAAGGGAGCAATTTCACCGCTGGCAATGTTTTCTCTATTCTTTAACATTGCCTACCTCCTTCCCTACTTAACGGATGAAGAAAAAGGAATGAAATGGAGCATGATTTCTGTGTGTGCTGTCATGGCGACGCTGGTAATGTTAAATATTACCACTATTTTTGTGTTAGGTGGAACTACAGGCAATTTCGTTTATCCGGTCTTGAGCGCTGCAAGGTATATCAGTGTTGCTGATTTATTGGAAAATCTTGAGACAATCGTAATGGCGCTTTGGGTGGCAGGGACCTTTATTAAAGTAAGCGTAATGTACTATGTTACTGTGTTGGCGACAGCTCAGCTATTAGGACTTTCTGATAGCCGATTTATCGTTTTCCCTATTGGTTTACTTATCGTGCTGTTTAGTTTTTGGGGCATACCAAACTTCGTTGAAGTGGCAAAGTTTATGAGGACAATCTCGCCTTTGTATGCGTCTTGGTTCAATGTAGCAATCCCAATTTTGCTCCTACTTATTGCAGTGATACGAAGGAAATTGAAGAAGAAAGATATCATCTCAGCTGATCACTGATCCCTAAAAAAAACTCATAGGAATTCCGATTCCATTCGTTTCGCTTTGAAAAACGTCTGTCCATTATGGGCGAACTCCTCTGATTTAATATACTTACTATAAACTTCTCCATTCGGTGTGTTCATAATCTATACTAGGATCAAAATAAAATTGCGACAGTACTTGAATCGGTTTCTGTTAGAGGTTTTCTTCTCTATATACTGTACTAATAAATACATTCATTGATCTATTCGACTTGGGAATAGAAAAAGTTTCAATGTATCGAATATAAGTCTTTTGGTTTATTCCATTATTTTCTATTTTGCATTGCGTAGGAAGTTATGGGCTAACTTAATGATTAAATTTTTTGTATGGCTAAATATTTTCATTTTATTTCTTATTGTTACGGTTAAAGTTTTAGGATTATAGCTCAAAAGATTATTTTTGGTTATTCTGTAATAGGGTGGGAAATTGGAAAAATGGACTTTAATCAGTTAATAGCGAAGGTAGTAGAGCAAATTAAACAAAAAACCAATTTCTCAGACTTTTAAGAAACTGGTTTTATGGATTAATACTTATCACGATTATATTATCCCAACACTATGCTGAATTGAGTCTAACTTAGATATATAGCTTCTGTAGCTAGATTTTCTTGAATTGTTCCGCAACAGGAAGCGCCCATTATGGAAGGTTACATGCTTCAAAGGTGATAACACCATCATTTATTTCTAAAACAATTTCTCCATTATCTTCACTATTATCAATCAAAATAAGGTTATCAATCATATGAGCATACTCGTAAAGGTGTTTGAAAGAAGTAGTATTTCTTCTGATGATATCTTCAGTCGGAATATCGTGACCACCATTTTTGACTCTCATTGCAACTCTTTCGATGTTTTGTTTTACATTACGGAGAGCAACGTAAAACATAGTCACTTCATACCCCATCTCTTTTGCTTTTTGTATTTGTCTAATGGCATTTTTTCCAGCAAGAGTTGCCTCAATTGAGAAATTTTCACCTTCTTCAATGTATCTCTTAACTGATTTAATAACTTCTTTACCTGCAGCAACCTTTTACTTTCTGGATTTTCCGAATCTATTCTTCGAGCGATTGCATCTAGGTCAATATTTATCTCAACACCCATTTTATCTATTATTAAGTTACGGAAGGTGCTTTTTCCACTTCCGTTATTACCGGCAAATACAAAAAATATTGGTTGGTGTGTATGCATTAAGATTCATCGTCTTTATTAAATGGAATGATGTCTCCGTTTGGAAATTCCTTTACCAGTTTTCCATTTTTTTCATATATGATATATGTGTTGTTAACCTTTGCATCAATTCTAGCTCGATCACCAGTCACCTTTGCCCACTTGCCGACCCAAGCATATTTTCTTTTGGGTTCACTGTTTTGTTCTTCTAACATATTGAACACCACCTTTTCTAAAATTATATCAGATTCAAGCTTGACTTTATAAGTCTTTCATAACCAATCTTGGCTTATTCTTCTTATTTCATCTAAATACTATTAAACATTTATGAATTGAGGTGCTAAATTTATTGAAAACGGTATTTGGTACGTTTCTTTGTCCAATGGGAAGTTTTGGATTAGTTTAACAGTTGAGAGCTTTGGATGGCATCCTGATGAAAGTAATGGGGCATTTTTAAATCGGTGTAAGTGCTTGTTCCTCTTTTAGAAAACTGAGGCATACGTTAAAATTAATAAATAAGTCAAGGAAGATTTAAAGGATGGTTTTTAATGAAAAATCATATAAACGTTAATGGAAAGCTTTTTCAAACAAACAAACGTTTTTCACAATTGAAACAAAGTCAAAAGGATTGGATCGCAACAGAACTGTATAAACTTTATCATAATAAAATGAAAGAAAGACGTACGACAAAGAAACTCTCTCCTGACCATCGCGATGCAATTATTTCGTCTCTATATGAACAGATTCAGAGCAGAGAAATATGGATTCCTTATGGCGAAGTAGAAAGGTATGCATTTAGTAAAACTACAAAGATAGTAAAGTCTTTTAAGAAACAATTTCCTGAGTTAAGTATGGAGATTGAAGCAGAGCACGCTATAAAAATCCATCTTGTGTTATAGGCACACGCAATGCTAACAGGCTTATAGGAAGCAACTAAGTTTGTTCCATAATAGATATAACTCAACAATAGATATAACTCAACGTTGTAAGCTGATAACGTTGAGAGCTTACTCTCGATGAAGCGTTGAAAAGGAAAACATTCGTGAGAATAGCGATTGTATAACTTCTCTTTATATCAGTGAAAGTGGTGGCACAGTACGGACGAAGCGTGTAATGAACGTGGAGGGATAGCCACTAGACTAATGAAGAATCATTTAATCATGTAAGGCAAGTCTTTATCGGTTAATAAGGTTCTTGTAAGACTAATAGAGGTTCACTTCCCCACGGGAGGCACCGACTTATTGAAACGGAAGAATTGAGGCATATAAAGTGTTAATGATTAAATTGAATTAGATTAGTTGGAACGTCGTATGAGGTGAAAGTCTCACGTACGGTTCTTAGGGGGGAAGGAGATAGTAATATCTCTAACCTACCCGACAAAAGGGAGCGATAACTTCAAACCCTTACCTATCTGTATAAAAAACAAATGATAATTTGTTGCGGTAAACACTTTGGTATTGTAGTAGTAAATGAGGTCATATGTTGTACAAAAAGGATAGATGTAAGCAGGTATACTCCCCTG